>CAZSHG010000061.1:0-1511 GCA_964606695.1 uncultured bacterium | reverse complement strand
CTTGTCAACCTCCGCCAGTGTATAAAGATAATCAACGGTGCGGCTGATATCCCATATCGATTTTCCCATACCCGTTGTCTCCGGATGCCGGCGTTTAAGATTTATCATCGATTCTTCCAGACATTCTGCATCGAGTTCCCAGAACCTGACGGCTATTGCTATAAAACCCTCCCGCGCAGCTATATGGGCAAAGCTCTTAAGCATCGGCGATGACACACCATGGTGCCCCCCCAGGTTTTTCCCAACCGGGGTGTCGACGTCATAAAAGGGTACGATAACGGCTGGACAGGGTCTGCTTATCGGCTTTCTCGGGGTCATAAGCAATGCCTTTATCCACTCTTGCCTGTTCCCTTCGAGATACATCAGCCTCTCGCTATAAAGGTCTCTCTCAAATCTGTGAACGATATTTACCGCCGGTGGCGCCTCGGGTTTCGGCGGAATTTTAAGCCGGTCAACCCAGAGCCGCCTTATCCGTTTTCTTTTCTCACGCCACTGAGTTAAATTCGTGATTTTGCTGCCGTCTTCATCTACAAGCAGGGAAGGCAATTTGCCCAGCCCTCGGAATTTCTCAGCAGGTTGATAGTAAGGTTTGAAGAAATCCGTATCGGTTTTTTCTCTGCCTTGCGCCGAAGAGGGCGTAATAGTTCTTGCGAGACGAAATCCCGTAAAGCGACTTTTGTGACTGGGCCTTAATGAGCCTCGGGTGTATCCTTCAGATTTTATTATGTAGGGCGTGGAAACAAACGAGCCGCCACGTATTACCTTCTCCAGGCCCCATTGTGGCCCCGAAGGATTCGAAAGAGATGGCGATGGCAGAATTTCACAGTTGTAATTATCGCAGCACCATTCCCAGACGTTGCCGAGCATGTCGTACAGCCCGTTTTCGTTAGGCGGATACGAGCCGACGGATTTGGTCCCCTTTTCTTTGCTCAATTCAATCAGTTCTTTAACATTGCGCGTATTGTCAAGACCTATGTTGGCAGCCTCTGGTTTAATGTTCGCAAATATCTTTTTACCCGCTGCAAGATTCCATTCAGCCTCACTTGGAAGACGATAACCGTTCCTGGTAAAATCACATCTGCCGGTGGACAGGTCATAGCAGGCTTCAAGATTTTCCTTCTTACTTCGTAAATTACAGTACTTGATGACATCCCACCAGTTTACGTTTTCAACCGGCTTGTTCGGGTCTTTGTATTGTGAAGGATTGATGCCCATAACCTTTTTGTATCGCTGCTGAGTAACCTCGGTCCTGCCGATTTGAAAGGAACTTATAGATACGGTTATTTCAACTTCGTCGCTGACAAGGCTGGGAATTTTATACTTTGTCCCCGGAATTTTTACGAATTCGCTTTCCGCAAAAAGACATCCACTAAGCAAAAATAAAAACAAAATAGCAAATTTGATTCGGCACATTTTTCCTCACCTGACAGAATATAATTAAAGGTTTAAATCTTTAAGAGTTAACTTTCGCACTTTTTTAAGCGACAGATTTTAATGGTTTATAAACAAAA
>CAZSHG010000060.1:0-2324 GCA_964606695.1 uncultured bacterium | reverse complement strand
ACGATGGCTCGCTTCTGGAAAATCTCCAGAGCGTTCAGGGCGACCAGGGCATCCCCACCGACGAGGAACTGAAGACCATCACCGAGACCGTCTACACGGCGGATGGCGAGGCAGAATCCGCATTTTTGAATTTCAGCGTCGAGATGGAGACGGGCACGGGCAAGACCTACGTTTACATCCGCACCGCCTTGGAATTGTCCAAGCGCTACGGCATGAAGAAATTCATTGTCGTGGTGCCGTCCGTCGCCGTGCGCGAGGGCGTGCTCAAGACCTTCGCCATCACGAAGAACCACTTTTCCGAGCTGTACGACAACCTGCCCTATCGGTTCTACGGGTACAAGAGCGCCAATCTCTCGCAGGTGCGCCAGTTCGCTCTCTCCGACTGCACCGAGTTCATGGTGATGACCATCGACTCCTTCAATAAGGAGTTGAACGTTATCCGCCAATCGACCGACCGTTTGCAGGGCGAGACCCCGATTCACCTCATCCAGGCAACCCGCCCCATCCTCATCCTGGACGAGCCGCAGAACATGGAGTCGGAGAAGAGCGTCGCCGCCCTGGCTGGGCTCTGCCCGCTCTACGCCCTCCGCTACAGCGCCACCCACCGCAACCCGTACAACCTCGTCTATCGCCTCACCCCCTACGACGCCTATCGGCAGGGGCTGGTCAAGCGCATCGAGGTGGATGCAGTCGTGCAGTCCGACGACGAGAACCGCCCGTATATCCGTCTGGAGAAGGTCGAGAGCGCCAAGAAGACGCTCAAAACGAAGATGCGCGTCCATGTCCTCCAGAAGAGCGGCACGGTGAAGGAAAAGAGTCTGACCGTGAAGCCAGGGGATGACCTGGAGAAGAAGACCAGACGCCCCGAATACGCGGGCTATGTGGTGGACGAAATCAGCGTTGCCGACGAGTGGGTGCGTTTTGCCAACGATGTCGAGCTGGCGGTCGGTCAGGAGGTCGGAGCGGATAAGGACGCCATCTTCGAGGCGCAAATCCGCAGCACCGTCGAGGAACACATTCGCAGGCAGAAGAAGCTCAAAGACTTCGGCATCAAGGTTCTCTCCCTCTTCTTCATCGACAAGGTCGCCAACTATGCCGACGAGGACGGCATCATTCGCCGCCTCTTCAATGAGGCGTTCGATGACCTCAAAGCTGGCTATCCCGACTGGAAGGATTTGGATGCCGATGCGGTACAGGCGGCTTACTTCGCGCAGAAGCGCAGCCGCAAGGGCGAGGTGACCCTGGAGGACAGCTCGACGGGAACGGCTCAGAAGGATGTGGAAGCCTACGACCTCATCATGAAGGACAAGGAGCGCCTGCTCAGTTTCGACGAACCTGTTTCGTTTGTTTTCAGCCACTCCGCCCTGCGCGAGGGCTGGGATAACCCCAACGTGTTTCAGATTTGCACGCTCAACCAAAGCTCTTCAGAGATGAAAAAACGGCAAGAGGTAGGGCGTGGCGTGCGGTTGGCTGTTGACCAGGACGGAGAACGCAACCACGACGAGCGGGTTAACGTCCTGACGGTCGTCGCCAACGAGAGCTATGAGCGGTACGCCGCCACCTTGCAGAGCGAGATAGAAGCCGAATACGGCAAGGACGGCGCTCCGCCGCCACCCGCCAACAAGCGCAAACGCGGCAAGGCGAAGCTCCGCAAGAAGCGCCTCCTCAAACCTGAGTTCAAAGAGCTGTGGGCTCGAATCAAGCATAAGACCCGCTACAGTGTTACGATAGACACAGAGCGCCTTTTGCAGGACGCTCTTCCTGGCATTGACGCCATCTCAGTCAAGCCACCACGTGTAACGGTTACCAAAGCACAGTTATCCGTCGATTCTGAAGGTGAGGGGTTCATGGCCCAGCAGATGACGGCGGAGCATGCCGCCGTGTACCTTAACAAGAAGAGGCCTTTGCCGAATCTCCTTGAGATTATGCTAAACCTGCTGGAAAACACCACGCCGCCTGTGCGATTGACCCGCCGCACATTGCTGGAGGTCATCAAACGCGCGAGCAATAAGTCGGCTATTATGGATAACCCCCACGAGTTCGCTACCGAAGCAACCAAACTCCTCAAAGAAGCGCTTGCTGAACAGCTTGTGAAGGGCATCCAATACGAAAAGACGGGCGAATGGTACGAAATGGAGAAAGCGAGTGGTGAAGGCTTTGAGGAGTTGATTGAGAGCTGGAAGGATTATCTCGTCCCTGCTGCCAACAGCATCTACGACAATGTCGTTGTCGATTCTGATGTTGAGCGGGAATTCGTCCAAGACCTCGAAGCCCGCGATGATGTTGAGCTGTACGTCAAGCTCCCTGGCTGGTTCATCGTCAGG
>CAZSHG010000059.1:0-2606 GCA_964606695.1 uncultured bacterium | reverse complement strand
GGTGAGTAGCCCGGGAGGACATTGCGAGATTGACATTCACGACGTTCTTGGGCGTAAAGTTCATACGATAAGACAAGGCTCGCTTTGTCGGGGAACTAACAATATCACATGGGACGGAACGGATGCAACTGGACAAAAGCTGCCTTCAGGCGTATATTATTATACGGTAAAGATGGGCGATTTGAAAAGAACCGGCCGTGTGGTGTTAATGAAGTAGAATCTCGTTATTTCGGGGCCGGGCGCATTCGTTCGGCCCCGAATGATTTGGAGGACAAAATGAAAAGGGCGTTTTCGATATTGCTTTTCCTCACGGTTTTTCTCGCCGCTGACCAACCAGATGTGATAATTGATAGAAGATTTGTCCATGACCACGGTTATTTTGATTGGATAATAGACTCCGTTGAAGTTTGGGGTTGGGGAATAGAAGTGGATACGATGTCCGACGGTTATTACACTTATCCTACTACCAAAGTAGCGATAATACCCTACGGGAGCGGAATAGATTCTTTCTTATGTAATTATTACCGAGACGATATTCATGAATTCGTAGCTGATGGAGGGAGATTATTCGTTGCAATAGAAAACGGTATGCTATGGGGCCCGTGGCAGAAGGACTGCAATAATCAAATACTCGGTTATGAGTGGAGACTTGGAATGAAAGCCCGGAGAGACCAGATTGGAGATACTTCAACATGTCTAATTGTTGACACTACACATCTAGCTGCGGCTTTTCGTTTCGGACCGCCGAATGACAGTATTCTTAGTCTGGGTGTTGATTCACTTTTTCAAAACCGTGGTCCAACATTTGAAACCGCTTTTCCATCTGAAACACTAACGGTAAGTAATCCAACTGCATATATGTCGCCCCCAGACGGCCTTTGTTTCAGATTTCCAGGCGTTTTAGGACCTCGATCATTTTTTGGAAATGGTGAGGTTATAGCATTTGAACAGAACATGTTTAGTGGTCCGGGTTCTTTTTCTGGAGATACTTTATCTGTAGCTTTAACTTTTCATTACAACAAACCCTACCTCCGCAACCTCCTCACCACGCCCGTTCAGGACCATCAGGAGCGGATATTCAAGGGCGTGCCCTTTTTCATTCACACTCAAGTCGAGGGCATCGATCCCGAAGACCTTTTTGACGATCTGGAATTTATCCCCGCATGGATAGGCACCCTCTACGCCTGGGAACGTCGCGCCGTGGATTTAGGCGAACCTTTCACAGACTTCCTGCCGGACAGTTTCACATTCCGTTACGTGCTGAATAACCACGGCGATTTTTCCGTCGGCCCTGTATCGGGCGATCTGGATTCCGCCCTGCTGACACTCGCTTTGGGACGAATGCAAACCCCTTACAACTGGTATCGCTTCCTATCCGAAAGCGACCGGCTTCACTCCTCCTGGCTGGAACCCAAACCTATGCAATCCCTACTGGGTATGGCTTTGCAAAAAGAAATCTATCATCTCACAATCAACGGCTTCGGCGAGGAACTCGTTTATATGCATCTGGACGACTGTTCGGATAGCCTCGGTCTAAGTCCCGAAGATTCCGTCATCCTCGGCTTCGAAAATCGACCATACACATTCGAGAACCGCACCGGCAAACCGATTTGGCTACTGTCCAGCGCAATCAAGCACTACAGAGCAAGCGACTTCAGTTACGGAAGTGGTTGCTGGTGGGAATATTTCCCGATAATGGAACGTCCCGATTGGGAATACCGCCGTCGAGGAAACCTGCTTTGGAGCACCCTGGCCGGCGACGAATACGCAGACACCACCGGTAGCGGCTCTCGCGGTTTCGATCTGCATTGGCTCGGAGATAGCGCTTCCTCAATATCTTATGCAGGGCATTTTCTTCATTCCGGCGTGGGGACGCTATATGTCGATGACAGCTACGCGGTTCGAGCCTGGCCGGACACGGCGTATTGGTTCGACATCGATGAACTTTACGAAAGCTACACGATGACCTATCGGGCGACATCACGTTATTTCGATTCCGAACTCAGGTTCGTAATTTCTGCTGACAGCGTCTGGACAAGCGATATATGGGAACTGCCGGGCGGCATTGACGGCAATCCTGCGCCAAAATCTCTCAAACTCCCACCGGGAAATACGGAATATGACGGCGGCGGGACAATCGAAGTTACGCCCGAGGAAATAATCCTGCTAACCGACGACTCGTCGAGTGTTGTTGTGCACTCAACCGGCGCGGAGACACTTCACGTCGGCTGGTTGCAGACCTCGAAAGCCGTTATAAATCCCAAACACGCGATAATCGCGCCGGGAGATTCGCTTCAGTTCTGGGCGTCCTACACCGGCACGACCTATGTTCACGACACGATAAGAATCTACTCCGACGATCCGCAGAACCCTATTGAATATGTCTATATTACGGCTTATGATAGAATCGAGGAGGATAATCTTCCATCCGCTTTTGATATCAAAGTCGTTCCCAATCCATTCAACGCTTCTGTAACAATCACCGCACCGGCGGGCGCGGAGATAGAGATATTTGATATGAACGGACGCCGCATTTCTGTCATTTCGAGCAAGGGCTTCCTGCCCGACGAGAAATCTCCTGCGGATAGGGGAAAGATTTCTCCCTC
>CAZSHG010000058.1:0-2663 GCA_964606695.1 uncultured bacterium | reverse complement strand
GAATGGTGTAATGCAAGAGGGTTTACCTAAGATTAGGACAATTACTGAAGAATGGACCTTTGATTTTTTAGTTTTGTGGGACGCCGACACTTCTTATCATGATTTGGGGGATGAAGGTATTAGCGGAATTAATTATACGGGTGACTCCGAGATATACTGGGAAGTATGGACCTATCCAGGTATCCTAACTTGGAACCTCATAGAACTCTCCATTCAAGAAATGCAGAATCACCCCCTGCCTGCGGACAACAAGATTCTGGCCTACCCCAACCCGTTCAATTCCGCGGTAACCATCGCCCTCGACATTCCCGTAGGGGACGGGTCCCCCGTCCCGATTAGCGTGGAGATTTACGATGTGAATGGACGGGTGGTGGAGACGGTCACTGAGCCTGTCGAAGTGACAGTAGGCAGGTTAGCCAAAGACACTTCGACAAGCTCAGTGACCGTGAAGTCCCCCTCGTCAAAGGGGGATTTAGGGGGATTATTCATCTGGCAACCCGCCCCATCCCTCGGTTCCGGCGTGTATCTTATTCGTGTAAAAGGAGACAACCATTGCGCTACCGTCAAAGCGATATTATTAAAATAATCTCTCTGCTTGTCCTGATTTCCGTTCCCTGTCTCGCATGGAATCCCGATTCTACAGGTGTCTGGGGCCTCGAATGCGGAACGAGTCAGCGTTGGATAGACAGCCTTAATTGCAGTTGGGGGCGAATATTTTTCACGACCAGCGCGTGGGGGACAATCCAGCCGACGTCCCTCGACAGTTTCGAGTTCGAAAACCTCGACCGCGAAATTATCGAGCTCGATAGTGTCGGCGCAAACATCCTTCTGACGCTCATCACCGGCGGACCGACACACGTCCCATGCGACTGGGTCGATACGACCTACGAGCCGGATATCGGTATCCCGCTATTAGAAACCGATCATATGTCCTGCCCGCCGCTCGACCTCGACGATTGGTATAATTTTGTCTGGACGGTCGCCTCGCGCTACGACGGCGCCCATGTCAACGAATTCGGCGACTCGCTGCCGGAGATACGCTACTATGAGGCCCAAGCCGAGGCAAACAACGGCTATTGGTATGGCACGAAAGAGGAATACTGGGACGAGCTTATGCCGTTCTTTTACAACGCCGTTCACAGCGCGAACCCGCGCGCAAAAGTCGTCGGCGGAAGCAACCTCGGCGAGACCTGCATAAACTGGGCCACTTATCGGATGGCGCACCCATACAGCGGCCCTGCATATTCCGAAGACGAGATACTCGATTTTATCAATCGCGGATACGAGTGGTATTCCGGCTTGACGATTTGGTATTCGCTCGCCGCACTGGAAAGCTACTGGACAGAACCGGGACCGACCCGCGTGCTCGAGTTTATCGAATATAGCTTCTCCCACGATTCGCTTTACGATTTGCGCGGAGTCCACAACTACAACCATTACGCGACAATACCCGTTATTGCCCGCGAGGAGCGTCTCGCGATGGCGCATTATGGCGAGATTAAACCGTTTTTCGCCACCGAAGCCGGCGGAATGGGATGCTTTATCCATACGGGTTTGGAACAGCAGACCGAAGAGGCTAACCGTATCGCGAAAAAAATGATATTCCAATATATCGAAGGTTTTGCGGTGATTACCTTCTTCTCATCGACTGGCGCGTGGACGCCTCTCGGCTGCGTTATGGGCCTCACGAATCTCGGGTTGAGTCTCCGCGAGGCCGCGTATTCATGGCTTTTGATAACGAAGCTCCTTCCGGGTTACGATGTCCGCGTGTTCGACCATCACGAGCATTTTACCGGCGGCGAGGATAGGTATTTTTTCAGGCCGACCGATTCGGATTCGGGCGATTGGGATTTGGCAATCGCGTTCAATGACAGCCTCGATTCGACCGAAACGGTTTCGACATTCTTGCCGATACCTGCCGGCGCAGGAACGGTTGTTGTATATAACTATCTCGGCGACTCGACTATAGTCTCTTCTCCGGGCGATTCGCTGGCTCTCGATATCGGTATATTGCCGGTGTTTGTTCGTCTTGTCGGCGGCGGAACTGTAATCTCGGAGAACCGGACACCGCGCGAACACGAAATAGAGGTTTATCCGAACCCGTTCAATTCGGCGGTAACCATCGCCATCGACATTCCCGTAGGGGACGGTTCCCCCGACCCGGTTAGCGTGGAGATTTACGATGTGAATGGGCGGAAAATCGCCCAATTACCCGACGGCGTAACCGTAGGGGAGGGTCTGAGACCCTCCCGTTCGCCGTTCATGGCACAAACGGGCGGGTCTGAGACCGCGCCCCTACGAAACGGCGAATTCGTCTGGCATCCCGCCCCCTCCCTCCCCTCAGGCGTGTATCTAATCCGCGCGCGCTTCGGCCCTTCGGCAAGCTCAGGGCACCGCATGCTCAGCAACCGAGAGGGCGAATCGATTACGAAACGAATCGTGTATCTAAAATAGGAGGAAGTTATGGAAAAACAAGATTGTCCAAAATGTGGATCGAACGATTGGAAAGCCGGAAAACTTTTGCCTAAAGGCGTTTACTGGGATATCAAGTTCCAGGAGGAGGGTTTTCTCAAGGTTACAAAGGACACGATAAACGCCTTCGTATGCGGAAATTGCGGCTACATCGAATTGTTCGCGGAAATTGGATAAAACTGGCGCGTTGT
>CAZSHG010000057.1:0-3492 GCA_964606695.1 uncultured bacterium | reverse complement strand
CCATCTCCGACCCCACCCCGCAAACCGCCCTCCCGCAGGCGTTCGGAATTTCCGCCCACCCCAACCCGTTCAATTCGGCAGTCACAATTGCGGTAGAACAGACATTCCTGTCTGTTCAGGACGCCGCCGGCCAGACAGGAATGTCCGGCCTACCATTGCAAGTTGAAATTTACGACGTGGCGGGGCGGTTGGTCTCAGTCCTTGAGAATAACCACCAACCTGTCATTTCGAGGAGCGATAGCGACGAGAAATCTCGTGCGGTTCAGGAGGAGATTTCTCGGCAAGCTCGAAATGACAATGGGGGAAGAGGTCGAAATGACAGAAGGAGCGAATTCGTCTGGACACCCGCCCCCTCCCTGCCTTCCGGGGTTTATCTCATCCGGGCTTCAATCGCCGGTTGCGAAACCTCGCGGAGGGTGGTATATTTGAAGTAGCCAAAAGGAAGCATGATGCAAGCCCTTTTCTCTAAAATAAAGAATAATGGCTAACTCGGTGTTGCGGTCGAGCTCGTTTTTTTTTATGTCGCATCAATACAAATGTCGTTGAGAGGATTCGAAATGCGTATTTTAATTTTACTTACGTCTATTTTCATAGTGGCGATTTCCGTGATAGGCGACGACGACCCGGCGAAAGTCCTCGTTGTCTATAACACCGCCTTTCCCGACTACAACGGCGATGGCCTCGGCGATTCCGAGGAAGCCGCACGGTTTTACGCCGACAAACGCGGTGTGCCGACATCGAACATGCTCGCGGTGAGCACGTCGAATTCGTGGTATTACTACCACGAGACCGGCAGAATCGATTTTCACGACAATCTGCTCATCCCGATTCTGGATAAACTCGCCACATTAGGCGAGTCGAATATCTATTATATTTTACTGTCCTACGGGATACCGCAAAAATACGTCTGCGAGGGTCTGGAGCGAGGCAATCGCGCGGTCGAAAATGCAATCTGCATACCTCACGCCTTCACGACGCTCGATTCGACCGATTGGCCGAGTTATTGGATAAGCAATTACACTTATTTCGAAGGCTCGCCGACAATCGGGAGCGACGTCGGGCACTTCGCGGGCACAGAGACCTATCTCGGCGGCAGGATGTTCCTCGTTACGCGGCTCGACGGAATTAGCGTCGAGCGCTCGAAGGAACTCGTCGAACGGGCGCTCTACGGCGAGCTGTATTTCTACCCGGACAGCGGCTACTACGGCGGCACTATGTTCGTCGATTATCGCTACGGCCCGTTCACCGACCTGAGCGCGTATCCGTTCAGCTATAATTCCTATGCCGAGGCGGATAGTTGTATGGCTAAAGCATCCGAGTTCATACTCGCCACCGGCTGGCCGCTTCGCGAGGAGCCTTACGACAAGGAAATCGGCGAAACGGGTGCGGAGTTCCTCGATGGCACCGACGCGACCTGGGCGGCTTCGGCAATCGGCTACGGCGGATGGTATAACTACAACACCTACCACGACGCCTGGGAGTGGAAAGTCGGCGCGTTCGCCTGCGATTTGAACTCGAACAGCGCATACAACATCCGCAACGGCACAACAACCTTTTTAGCGAACTCGTTCCGGCTGGGGCTAACCTGCGGGGTCGGTTGCATCGCGGAACCGTATCTGACCGGCCACGCGCGCCCGGAAATTTTCGTTTATTACATGATTAACGGCTTCAACTTCGCGGAGGCCAGCTACCTTTCGCAGCCGGTATTCAAATGGATGGGGATTCACGTCGGCGACCCGATTTATAATCCGCACATTCCGGGGAAAACGCCGGTTATAGATGACGTCCCGCCGCCGGAGCCGGAAGTCGCCGTGGGATGGCGTAGCGACAGCCTCATATTGAATATCTCAATCGACACATGGGGCCGCGAGCCGGATTTGGTCAAAACCCGCGTCGCACACGGACTTTGCGGCGGCGAACTCACGGACACAGTCGATTACGGTCGCGTGCATTGCATGTGGGAGGAAATCGCAATAGTCGGATATTCGCTCAGCGAGAACGTCGTGCTGGCAATAGACGTCGTCGATCCGGTCGGAAACCGAACCGCACTGCCGACATATTGCTGGCTCGCCGGCGACAGCGGCATTCTCGGAATCGACGAGCAAATCTCGAGCTTGCCGGACAAACTCTCAATCATGGCCTATCCGAACCCGTTCAACTCCGCTGTAACCATCGCCCTCGATATTCCCGTAGGGGACTGTTCCCCCGTCCCGCTTAGCGTGGAGATTTATGATGTGAATGGGCGGAAAATCGCCCAATCCGAGGACATCCGGTCGTTGAGCGGAGCCGAAACGACCTTCCCGCGAAACTCCCTTCGGATCCGCTCAGGGAGCGAATTCGTCTGGCATCCCGACGAATCCCTCCCCTCCGGGATTTATCTCGTCCGGGCGACGGTAGGCGAGGAAACCGTTTCGAAGAGAGTAGTATATCTAAAATGAAAATACCTGTCATTATATTCATTCTGCTGATGACCGGTCTGTCTTTCGCTCAGACCAACGTTATAGACAGTATCGTCCACCAGACCTACCAGCGGCAATACACCGTCCACATTCCACCCGGCTATGACGGCGGCGAAGCCACGCCCGTAGTTATAATGCTCCACGGCGGCAGCGGCGATATGTCCTCCGCACAGGGATTCACGCAGCTTAATCTGGTCTCCAACTACTACGGCTTCCTGGCGGTCTATCCGCAGGGCTATGCGTCGGCCTCCCCAGACGGTTACACCTGGGCGGACGGCAGAGGCACCTCCGCTGATGACATGGGCATAGACGACGTCGGTTTCGTGGTTAAACTGGTAGATACACTTAGTGTTGACTACAACGTCGATTCGACGAAAATCTACCTATGCGGCTTCTCCAACGGCGCGTTCATGACACAGCGCATCGCTTGCGAAAACAACGATAAATTTGCGGCTATGGCAAGCCTGGGATCCACTATGGACACAATTCTTTTCAATGAATGTTACCCGTCGCGAGCCATCCCGATGCTCCTTATAATGGGCACCGCCGATCCCTTCGTGCCCTACGACGGCGGCCCGATGTCCGGCGACGTCACGCCGATAGTCTCAACCGATACCCTGGTATGGTTCTGGAAACACAACAACGGCTGCCTGACCGCGATCCCCGGCTATGACCTACCGAATACCGACACCACCGACAATTCCACAGTCACCTTCTTCGAATACACCGATTGCGAATGCAATTCGGACGTCCATTTATATCGGATAAACAACGGTGGCCACACCTGGCCGGGTGTCGAAATCGAGAGCTGGGAACCTACAGGCGGCGAGACCAACGAGGATATCCACGCCAGCATGGAACTGTGGTCTTTCTTCGATTCGCATAACCTCTGCGATTCCTCGGTGGGCGTCGCGGAAACCCCAACTCCCCAATCTTTCGAGATTTCCGCATACCCCAACCCGTTCAATTCGGCGGTAACCATCGCCATCGACATTCCCGTAGGGAACGGTTCCCCCGTCCCGATTAGCGTGGA
>CAZSHG010000056.1:0-3631 GCA_964606695.1 uncultured bacterium | reverse complement strand
GGCACCTGAACGAGGGAAGCGGCACGGCAACCGGCGACTCCTCCGGCAACGGCCATAACGGCACACTAACAAACGGCACGGCTTGGGGCGACGGCGTGATAGTGAACCCGATACCGGGAGCTACCTGGACCACCGGCCCCCTGCCCACCCCGCCGCAATTCTCCTACGACTACGACTGGGAAAACGACGCCACCTACGACCTGACGGACGCCGGAGACAGCGTTTGCCACACCTACCCCCCCGGCGACTCCCTCTGGGCAAAAGTGAAAGCCACCACCGCCACCTACACAGCCGAAGACAGCGTAGAGGTGATTGTGCCGGAAGAGGAAGAGATAACCATTGAGCCGACCTTGCTTTTCTCGATTCCCATACCGGCTAATGAAGCAATAGTATGTAGTGAACCAATTGAAGAGAGTCGTTTCCCAATAAGCACAAGGTATCGTGATTCAGGAGATGGTGTTATTCGTATCTACGATACTACAGGCGCAATCATCGACTCCTTTCCGAATGCGCATGGAATACCTCATATATCTCCAAAAGGTAACCTTGTTTTCGTGTCGGGATTAAATTGCCCTGACTCCTTATTCCTTCCGATGGAATATAGAATAGACGGAATTTTATATTGTAGCAGGTGTTATAATAAACAAGGGGACGTATTATTTGAAAGGAGGTTTTGGGGCGGAGGTTATTTTTCTTCGGATGGAAATAAAATAGCCACCGATGCGACCATTCATCTCTGGGGTTCGATAGAATACGGTAATAGAACCACCGGAATTATAGATACCACCGGAAACCTCCTGGAAGTATATCGCACAGCAACAGACGATTGGAACCATACTTACGACGGGATTCTCTCCAGAGATTTCAACCGTTTCTGGGCGGCGGAACATGAAACGCTTAAGTGTATATCCGGAAACGATACCGTGATAGTCGCTACCGATATGTGGGAGGGTATCATGGATACAAGCCGTCACTGGAATCCGTTAGGCCCATATAGCACCCCATGCATGATCGACGATAATGAGATATTCTGGAGACTCGCATTTTCAGTATCGCCAAACCGTCTTGCGGTCGTGGCATACGATACGCTTTTTAATCGGCTCAGGGGATTTACAATTCCAGGGAACTTTGACCATTGCAAGGTAAGCTCTGACGGTGGTTATATCTGGAATGGATACCGCACGACTTCTGGCGGAATATGCAAGATATATTCCACCGAAAACGGCGATTTACTTGCGGAATGGCCCATAACACTATCCAGCGAAATCGATACGCTACCCGGAGGAAGACCCGTATCATTTGTTGAGAATCTGGGTAGCATCGAATGCTACTATTTAAATAGCACAACAGGCTTCCTTCTCTTTAATGTTGTCATCTTACATGGGCAGAATAAGACAATAATCACCGACCCTGAAGGTGCGATCTTGTTAACTTTCGATAATGTAAAGAGATATTGGCTGAGCCGTGATTTCAAATACTTGATAATGGACGATAGCAACGAAATAAAAGTATTTGAGATATGGAGGTAGAAAAATGAGACTTCATAGATTTATAATTAATCTGGTTTTATTGTCTTTAGTAGGAACTGGTTTCGCTACGTCCTGTTACATGATCGAGGTTACAAAACCGGACTCCGGGTGGATAGCCTGCGATGAAGTATTAGTCGAAGGAACAGTTGGTTATCGTCTTTTCGATTTCCCCGGTCAAGAATTAACCTCTACTCGACCATATCACTGGACGGATTCAAGTAGTGCCCCGGGTTTCGCCGACGAAGCTTCGGATACTGTAGGCGAACCAACGTGTAGAAGACGAAAATATGATGAAGATACTGGTGAATATGTATTTCGACCGCACCATGGTAATGATTTAGTGACAACCACAGGAGAACAGATTACAGCATGTTACACCTGCATATTAACATTGATGAAAGAGGATTTTACAATACATCCAACAAGCGACACTACGAGCGATACGTTAGGTTATGGATATCACATGATTTATTATATCCCAGAGCTGGATATAAGCATTCGCTTGGCGCATTTAGAAAACAATTGGAACTCATATGCAATAGATACTTTATTTCAACCCGGTGAAGTTTTAGGGTATGCTGGTATGAGCGGTCGATCAACCACCGCTAAAACAAATAACGTAAATCCACACGTCCATACCGAAATATTCTCAGGGCGTGTTGACAACAGTAACTATAACCAGAAGACCACGTTAGACCCGGCACCGTATTTATTTGGAGAAGCGTCTAATCACGCAGATAATGGTCAAGTATTCCTTTCTGTTTCGGGAGGTATTCTAAAAGATTCTATCGAAGCCGAGGATGATTTAGGCCCTGTCACGATATATACACCTTCTGAAGATATTAACCGTAGATTTCGAGATCCCAAACCACATGCAGTATATCAACACACTTTCAATATAGAGGATTACGATAATGGTAACATATTTGCGGAAGCATTAGTCTGTTCTACTTATGGTTTTCCTGGGACTCGCGAAATTCTCGATTCCGACGAACAGCCCGGACAAAAGCTCTGCGGCAACTACACCTACATAGTCCAGACCGGCGGCTACTCGACTCTCGAAGAGACATACAATTACACCGACCATTGGAACTCCGAATGCAGATCGCCAGATTATTACGACTTCTACGACTTCGACAACTGGGGAATCTACGAAATCGACCATATCGAAAGAAAAGCCGATCAAATAACAGTCGAGGGCGCGGTGTTTCACATGCCCTGGAATAAGGACGGAATTGAATACATTGCAGTCCTTTCAGATGAAAACACTGTTTGCGATACAATCGACGAAAGTAATGTAACTCAAACGTCCGATACGAGAACTGACTGGACGTATACCTTTCCTGCGGATGAGCCACCATATGGTTTCGCAGTAAAAACGAGTTATCTAAACAGCAGTATCGTCTATTGGCCAAAGGCCCGCTGGGCGCGAATCAAAAATGAAAGAACGTTCGCCTATCAAAAGGTTTTAGGGTGTTCCGGTTACATTACTATTGTCGATCATCCTACTTTAAATGCTAATACCGGCTGGGTATACTGCGATAGCTTATATACAACAACAAAAGAAATGGAACGGAAAAAATATCAATGGGGCATAGACATCGATGCGCAATCGGTTGGATTGCGCGGATTTGTATTACATGTAATATCTATTCTAGGACGGACAGAACCCGAACCGCCATTCGAGACCGATTTCGGCAAATTCCTGATAGCTGAGCCTTATTTCGCAAGCAGATATGGCGGATTCGCTTCGTAAAATAGAATTGCTCGATATTTAAGGGCGGCCGAATACGGTCGCCCTTTTTTATGGCTGAAACGGCGGCTGAGCCTGCGATGTCCTGAGCACCCGTGCTGAGCCTGTCGAAGGGTCGAAGCTTTGAGCCTGTCCAAAGCCCTCCCGCTTTCGCCAACCCCGTCATTGCGAGGCGATGTCCTGAGCACTCGTGCTGAGCCTGTCGAAGTATGTCGAAGGGAGGGCGAATGCCCGACGAAGCAATCTCTTGCGCGGCACGAAAAAAAGCATTTTATCCCTTGACAAATTTGACGTAGCAAACAATATTGAGGTTACTATGCAATGTGAAGTATTAAATACAGATAGGCTG
>CAZSHG010000055.1:0-3807 GCA_964606695.1 uncultured bacterium | reverse complement strand
TCCACCTATGGGAGGAATCCCACCTCGGCGTGTCGGTCGTAGGCGGCCTGTTCAACGTCGAGCTTGGTGGAGCTACTACCTTCGAATCGGAAGGTGTAGATTTTTCCGAGCAATACTGGGTAAGCATAGCTGTCGGCGGCGGCGCGGAGTTATCGCCAAGATATAAGCTCACCGGGACGCCATATGCCATGAGCGACCAGGACTGGAGAGTCGACGGAAACGATATGTATACAATACCTGATGGTCTTATAGGTATCGGAACAGCAAGCCCTTTTGCCAAAGTGCAAATAACGGATACGGACAATCAGACAAGCCTCAACGTATTGAATACAGTTTT
Source organism: uncultured bacterium (assembly GCA_964606695.1). Taxonomy (GTDB): domain Bacteria; phylum UBP14; class UBA6098; order UBA6098; family UBA6098; genus CAZSHG01. Next base: position 3,470 of record CAZSHG010000055.1, on the reverse strand, counting down.
CGATGGTTCGGGTTTTGGGAATACAGAGTTAGTAAAAATCCGAACTCAAGAAGATATGGCTTTAAGTGGCAATGTATTAAGCCTTGGCCTGGGCGATGGCTCGAATGACAATTCAAATCTCATTCTCTTGAGGCGTGGCGCCGATGATGTGTTTTATGTCAATGCTGATGGTGACATTCACACAACTGGAAGATATTACGATTCCGACGGCGACGCCGGGACAGCTGGTCAAATCCTCTCCAGCACCGCCACAGGCACCGACTGGATTTCCGGCGGTAGTGGGGGCGGCCTCTGGACCGATGGCGGAACATATATCTACCCGAATAACAACACAAACATATTCGTAAGAGATGCTGGAGAAACGAGAGATATCGAGATAGATATGACCAGCAGTTCAAAGTGGTATGGACTCTTCGTAGATAATACCACTACCGGGTTTGACGCCGGCTCATACAGGGAAGGATATACGAAATCCGCAATAGGCGCAAATGTCGATGATGCAGGCATAAGGCAATGTGCAATAGCAGGCTGGTCGAACCTGGGATCAGATTCAAGCGCTTCGATTTTAGGTGCGAACACCGATGGATCGGTATGGGGCGCGCTCGGTTACAAATACGGCACTGTTGAATACTCTGCTTTCTTCAACGATATAACCTATATTGGAAATCAAACAAGTATCGGACAGCCTGCGGCGGCAACATCTTCCGAATTGACGATATATGACCCCGATGCCGCTTCAATAGACCTTGTAAATAACGACGAGACATGGAGAATCACTAATCCGGTGTTAAATAATCTTCATTTCCATAACGTGGGCGGTCCAAGCAACGTATTAGTATTGGAACATGGAACTGGTTATGTAGGTCTCAGTGAAACCAATCCCGAAGCTGGTTTGCATCTCACTGGCAGTGGATATCCGGGAAGCTTCATCATCTGCGAGACCGGAACTGGCGAAGACGCTGGTATTCGTTTGCACGAGGGTTCCGACGATAAATGGCATCTCCTTTTCGAAGGTTCGACAGAAGATTTCGAGATTCGCAACGGGGACTACAACCCATATCTCACTATCAGCCAGGGTAATGGTTACGTGGGAATCGGCACAACATCTCCAAGCGCAATGTTGACTATATCCACGAGCTTAATCGGTCTTTCAGGTGGATTGAATCTGAATCGCGGCACCGACGACTGGTATATATATCAGGACGCCGCAGAAGGGTTGCGTTTCCGCGACGATGCATCCGAGGCTATGATCATAGATAGCTCTGGAAGAGTCGGAATTAATGAAACCAGCCCCAGCTCGGATGTGACTCTTCACATTAAACAGCTATCAGATCCCGATGGTATTAGATTAGAAGAAAACGCAACTTCTGACTATTGGGATATCGGCATAGCCAGCACGGAAAATCTTTGGTTCGAATATAACGGGTCTTTAACAGCCTGGATAGACAACACCGACGGAACCTGGCATACCTCCGATAGAAGACTGAAAAGAGACATCGAACCTATCGAGGGTGTTTTAGATAAAATAATCCAGCTCGAACCGGTCAGTTACTATTGGAAGAAGAATGCAAATCCGACCAGACGGTCTATCGGTCTAATCGCGCAGGACGTCAAAGCTGTTTTCCCGGATGCCGCCCAGATCGAGGAAGGATATGGCTACTACGGACTTAACTATGATTATATCTCGGTTCTAACCCTTCAGGGCCTCATCGAACTGAACACCGAATACCAGAGCACCATTGATAGCCAGAACGCCAGACTCGAAACTCTGGAATCACAAATCGAAATGCTCAAAGACGAAATCGAATCGCTCAAAAATAACTAATAGGAGCGAAACATGAAAAAATATATCATAATACTAACCCTCATCCTCGCAGCGGTCGCGTTCGCGCAGACCGAAATCAACTGGTGGGTGTTCGACGGCGGAGGCGGAATGCGTTCCCCGGCGTCGGGCGACACCCTTTACGCCTCGATTGGCCAGGGGGCGATAGGATTCTCCAACGGCGGAACAGCCGAGGTTTCCGCAGGCTATCTCTACGGCGTCAACGGCCTTGTCAAAATCGACGAGAACGACGAGGATTTAGACGACAGTGGCGACGAAACCAAGCGCCCATACGTGTTTGGAATCAATTCCATATCGCCGAATCCGTTCAACCCGACATGCAAAATCGAGTTCGAGGTGGAAGACGGCGCGCCGGTTACCTTCGAGTTCTACGATATGCTCGGAAGAGTCGTCGATTCGCCTATTCGCGGCGAGGTCATGGCTCCGGGCAAATATCAGCTCACCTGGGGCGGCGATTTGCCCTCAGGCACCTATTTCGCGAGGCTAACCTCGAACAACAGAGCAATCACCAAACGAGTTGTTTACCTGAAATAGAACAAAAAACATCGGGCGGGGCGAAAAAAATCGCTCCGCCCGATTAGAATCGACCGGTATTTGGGCGAAAACGCCCTGAATAGTCATAAGTTCTTTAAAATCAATGAGTTGACACTATCGATTAAGCTATTGACCCTATCGATCAATGGATTGACGCTCCCGATCAGTGGATTGACGCTGTCGATTAAGCTCTTGACGCTCCCGATCAATGGATTGACGCAGTCGATTAAGCTCTTGACGCTCCCGATTAAAGGCCGCGCCTGCATCAATTGACTGATCGACCGCATCAATTGACCAATCCGGATCGTCAACTGACCAATCGAGAAGATCAAGCCGCTGAAATCGAGAATCAAATGACCAAAAGGAGGAAAAATGGCAGAACCAAAGGACAATGGAATCGCAAGAGATTCTATTGAAACGCGGTTGCATCGGCTTCTCAGGATGCAAAACAATATCGACACTTACGCCGTCGAACTCGGAATAACAGGTTCGTTGCTCACGTGGGCGCAGAGCTGTTATGCCAGGTTCTACGCCGCGATTGTCGCATCGCAAAACGAGGATGGCGAGTCGAAAGACGCGACGATAATTGTCCACGACAAGTTCGCCCTCGCCAACGATTTTTACCAAACGGCAAAAGATATTCTCAAAGCAAAACTCGCCATGTTCAAGCCTGACGAGTATTTGCTGGCGAGTTACGGAATCGACAAACCCACGCCGGAAACCTACCACGCGCTCACGGTCGTTATCGGCGACCTGATTGACACCCACGACGAGCTAACGGCGGCGGCGGACGAGCGGGTTATTGCGCAGGCGATTATTGACCAGCTCACGATTCACCGTGATAATTTTCTTGTTTCTATGGAGACGGCGGGGATCGAAAAGCGGGAGTCGGATGTCGCGTTCAACACCCAGCACAGCTACTTTGCCGAGGATTCGGAGAAACTTCGCTATATCTTCACAATCGCCAAATTTATTTGGGGCGATGACGACCCGCGTCTGAAAGATTTGGGTTTCGTGCCGTCGAGTGAAATCTGGACGCCGGGGGATCCGATACCGGGGCTTCCCGATTTCCCGAGAATATCGGAGACTTTTA
>CAZSHG010000054.1:0-4044 GCA_964606695.1 uncultured bacterium | reverse complement strand
GGTTCAGGAGGAGATTTCTCGGCAAGCTCGAAATGACAGATTAGGAAACGGTCGAAATGACAGAAGGAGCGTATTCGTCTGGCGTCCCGACGAATCCACCACCACCGGTATCTACCTCATCCGCGCAAAAGTCGGCCCTTCGACGAGCTCAGGGACCGAAAATATTACGAAACGGGTGGTGTATCTGAAATGAGAATCAAACATTATAATAGATGCGGCGTCTCGCCGCATGTCGAACGGTACGCTCAACTATTAGGTTTTGAAACCATAGGAATTTTGGCTATGAACAATACTGATAACATATCATACAGGACTATATCATGAAATACGCAAAATTGCTTCTTCTTTCGATTATGCTAATCGGCGCTGTGTTCTGCGATTCGGAGGTTTACGACATCGATGTCGCGCAGGTGCCCGACGGCAGTGGGCTGGTCAAAATCTGTTTCCGCGCGCGCAACGACGCCGATTCGGTGCTCGCGGTCAACGTCCAGGCGCGCTGGGCGGATTCCACCGACTGGCATATCCCCGTGGTTACGCTATGGGACACGCTGTCGGCCTACTCGTCCAAACCCAATTTCGGGTGGCGGTGCGGTGCGGATTCGGTCGGCATGGAACATTGCTTCATGTGGGACATGACCACCGACCTCGGCCCGGTGGAGGACAACGGCTTCCTGGCGCGCATCGTAACCTTCGATTCCCTGCAGTCCAGTTTCGGCGTCATTGATTCATTCAAGGTCAGCGATTCGCTCCGCCCGGAAGTCCGCGCCTTCGGCCTGACATACAAGCACGGCCAGCTGTGGGTGCTCTACCATAACGAAATCTCGCACGACTGCTGGATTCGCCCCTACGACCTGCCGGATTTTGTTGAGGGGGACAGCATCCATGTCGGCACCGTGACCGTGGGGCCTTCGGACATGGCCTTTGCCGGCGACCGGCTCTTCTGGGTGGAGGACACGCGCTTGCTCCTCAAGGAGTTCGATTTCGCCACAGGAACGTCGCATACCGTCCGCGGAGATTGGTGGGGTTTGCCGCGCACGAGCACACATATAGCGGGCGCGGCCTTCGACGGCCAGAATCTGTGGGTATGTTTCGCGGAGGGCGCATTCGTCTGCCTGGACACCACCGATTTCTCGCTTGTCGATACCATGTTCTTCGAGAATTTTAGCACGGCGTCGCCATCGACGTCCGCGGATGGCCTGGCATGGGGGCTGGGCCTGCTGTGGTGTTATTCCAACGACAACAAGGCCTACGGCATCGACGTCGAGATGGATTCGATTATTCATTCGATTCCCACCGGTGAGGTTGTTATGGAGACCGGCGCGGAGGGCGCGGCATGGGACGGCATGAATCTTTGGGTGGTAGATTATGCTCGAGGTCATGTCTATAAATTGTTATTATACAGTCAGATAAAGCTTTATCAATCGCTACCGTTCAAGCTGGATAATCTCCCGCCGCGAGTGGAATGGATCAACCCCGGCGCACCCGATTATTCGGACACGTTCATGACCATCGACACCACCGAACTCGCCTGGACGGTTGAGGACGATAACATCTCCGGTGGCCGATCTATGCTATATCTCGGCCCGGACACACTGGGCGAATTCTCGTCGATAGACACCGCCTATTTCTGGAACACCAACCCCTGGCCGGGTTATCATGGCCATTTCGAACTGTCAATCTCGGACAGTTTCGGCAACGAGTCCTCTTTCGAATCGCCGGAGTTCGTAATAGTCGAACCGGAGGGCATAGGGGAGAGGGCACTGCCGAATGAGACATCACTGCGAGTTTGGCCCAACCCCTTCAACTCAGCCGTCTCCATCGCCCTCGACATTCCCGTAGGGGACGGGTCCCCCGTCCCGATTAACGTGGAGATTTATGATGTGGCGGGGCGCAGAGTTGCCCAATCCGAGGACATCCGGTCGTTGAGCGGAGCCGAAACGACCTTCCCGCGAAACTCCCTTCGGCTCCGCTCAGGGAGCGAATTCATCTGGCGTCCCGCCCCCACCCTCCCCTCCGGCGTTTACCTCATCCGCGCTTCAATCGGCGGTTGCGAAACCTCGCGCAGGGTCGTATATTTGAAGTAACCGAAAGGGAGATATTATGAAAAATATTGTGCTTTTAGTCCAAGCTATCTTTATTCTGGCGGTTTTTTCTTCGATGGAAATCCACGCCTGTAATTCTCTTATCATTCCCGAAACAGACAGCATAGCATTCGGGCGCAATCTCGACGGCCCCTTTGAAAACGGATTCTGGGTTCTGAATAGGCGCGGGATTTGCCGCTCCTCTTATATCCCCGACGCCGTATCGAGGGATTCTCTGACATGGCAATCGATTTATGGAAGTATGACGATAAACTGTTATCATATCGATATTCCTTTAGGCGGTATGAACGAGGCAGGCCTCGTCGTGGAGCATCTTGCGACGGATTCCGCTTGTTTCAATTATGGCGGGTCTATCCCCGGAATAACGCCTCATCAATGGCTACTCTATCAGCTGGATAATTTTGCTACCGTCGATGAAGTTATCGCCGGGTTGGACGATTACAGCCTTGTTCCGTGGATTTTCGGAATAATGCATTACATCGTTTGCGACGCGACCGGCGATGTCGCAATAATAGAATATATGCGGGACGGCTACGGAGGTTGCGAAAGGCGCGTATATACAAATGGCGATATCCCGACTTACATGACCGCCCTCGGCAACACGACCTATTTTTCACACACCAGTTTTATGAGCCAATTCATGAACTTCGGCGGGCTTCTTCCGATTCCGACCGATTCTGGAACCCTGTCTTCGAGCACTCAATATCGGTTCGCATACAGTTGCGAGATGATACGACAATACACCCTCGATCCTTCGCCGGGAATTCTGGATTACACATTCGATGTCCTGTCCGAGTATATCTTCGGTTCGACGCCGGTTAGTATTGTCTATCGACCTTGCGAAAGAAAGCTCCACTTTTTCACGAGTTTGAATTCGGAACGCCGCACAATCGACTTCGACGATTTCAGTTTCTCCCGAGACACTTCTCGCATAGCTCTTTTCTGGCATTTGGAATCCGACCCCGATTCCGGAAACTGGATCGCAAACATGGATTCGGTGAATAGTTATATGGTCGAATTCTTCTCGACATCCTGCGGTTCATTCAGTTCGACCTTTGCGCCATATGCTCCCGAAATGAATGCGTATCGAGCGGAAATACCTTTGCTTTCGGTAGATTTGGGCGGCGACACGACTATTACGACCGAGGATTCTCTCGTCCTGAACGCCGGATCAGGCTACACAACTTATTATTGGATAAACGGCACTACAGCCGAAACCCTCTTCGTTGACGGAACGATTCATGCTCCGGGAGTTTACGAGATATGGGTCGAGGTAACGAATTCCGTGGGTTGTATCGTATCGGATACGATATCTTTGACCATCGATCTTCCCGTGGAAATAGCCGAAACATCGAAGCCGGAAAACTTATCGATAAAAACCCACCCGAACCCTTTCAATTCCGCCGTAACGATAACGGTAGAACAGACATTCTTTTCTGTTCAAAACGGTCAGACAGGAATGTCTGACCTACCGGTTCAGGTGGAGATTTTCGATATAAATGGGCGCCGCATCGATGTCATTCCCGACCCCGATCGGGAATCCAGAGGCGCGGCGAAAAACCTGGATTCCCGTTTTCACGAGAATGACAGAATGGTCATCTGGCAACCATCGCCATCAATCGGCTCCGGCGTTTACCTCATCCGCGCGACCGTCGGGGATGGGTCGGTATCTAAACGCGTGGTGTATCTGAAATGAGTTCCAACCTCGATAGCAACAGCGTCTGCTCTGTGACCGAAAGGTGTCCGTCCGGATATCCCACGGATCGACGCACAACATCTAATCATAAACACTTGATTATTTTCAAAAAAATAAAAAAAAGACTTGCGCTTTACAAAAACGGACGTATCTTGTGCGCAATCAATCGGTATTTCCGCTACCGTGAAAGTGGATGATCGAGAAAGCCGGAACGCCATGGACGAGCATTATCGATAAAAAAGAATC
>CAZSHG010000053.1:0-4085 GCA_964606695.1 uncultured bacterium | reverse complement strand
CGGCCACCTTCCTTGTTGAGGGAGGCGAAAGACTGGATTTTCTACGAGCTGTAGGCATGATTGGGGACCTGACGGATTCCCAGGCGGGTTTCCTTCGTTCACAAGCATTGAGGATGACAGAAAAGGACATTATACTTTGGGGTGTATTTCCATAATAGGGCGGCTTGTGGTGAGTGCACTTTTGTTTTGCTAAATAACTCGACAGCATCGGCAAAAAAGGTTATATTGTAGATGAAAAACGTCGTTGTGCAGTTTTATCGATGAGGTTTATGATGAGGATAATTGGGTTGTCGGCTTGTTTGATCGGGATTGCGGTTTCGTTCGGAGTGGGCGCGGTGTATTCGGTCGGGCCGGGGGAAGCTCACTCGAATATCGGTGATGTGCCCTGGGAGTCGCTGTCCGCGGGGGATACGGTGCTCATCCATTGGCGGAGCACGCCCTACCGCGAAAAATGGGTGATCAACCGGTCGGGGACGTCGACCGCGCCGGTCGTAGTGCGTGGGGTGCCGTCGCCGTCGGAGGAACTGCCGATTATCGACGGCGAAGACGCTACCACGCGAATCGCGCTGGATTACTGGGGCGAAACTCGCGGCGTGGTCAAGATCGGCGGGGCGAGTTACCCGGATACCGACGTGCCGGAGTATATCGTCGTGGAAAATCTCGAGATTCGCAACGCATTGCCGTCGAACAGCTTCACCGACGACGGCGGATCGACGCACAATTACGACGATAACGCCTCGGCGATTTACGTTGAACGTGGATCGCACGTGATTATTAGCGGGTGCGAGTTCTACAATTGCGGCAACGGTCTTTTCTGCGCCCATCAGACGACGGACCTGGTGGTCGAATATTGCCACATCCACGGCAATGGCATCGTCGGCGATTTTTATGAGCATAACAACTACACCGAGGCCTTCGGGATTCTGTTCCAGTTCAATCATTTCGGGCCTTTGCGCGACGGTTGCGACGGCAATAATCTGAAAGACCGTTCCGCGGGGACGATCGTGCGATATAACTGGATCGAGGACGGCAACCGCCAGCTGGACCTTGTCGATAGCGATTACGCGGATTTCTACGACGACACGCTTTATCGCAAAACCTTCGTTTACGGCAACATTCTTGTCGAGGGGGAGGGCGAGGGCAACAGCCAGATCATCCATTACGGCGGCGATTCCGGCGACGAGACGCGATATCGCAAGGGAACCCTCTTTCTCCATAATAACACTATAGTTTCGACACGTGCGAGCAATACCACCCTGGTGCGGCTTTCGACCAATGACGAATCTTGCGACGCGCGGAATAATATTTTATACAACACGGCGGGTGGTGCGTATATGGCGATTCTAAACCAGGCGGGAACGATCGATTTGCGCAACAACTGGCTGCCATCGGGATGGGTTGACGCCCATAGCCCCTTGACCGGCACGGTGAACGATTTCGGCAACGTAGAGGGGGTTTCGCCCGGCTTCGTCGATTTCGGAGCTCAGCATTTTGAGCTTGCGGCGGGGTCGCCCTGTATCGATGCAGGTGGCGAACTCGCGCCGGAAATCGCGCTGGTTCATGCGCCGGAGATGGAATATATCCGGCATTGCATGTCGAGACCGCGCCCGGTTGACGATACGTTAGATATCGGGGCCTACGAGTTCGATTCCGGCACGGCGGTTGGGGAGAGGCGACTGCCGGAGGCATTTGAGATTTCCACCTACCCCAACCCCTTCAATTCATCAATCAAAATCTCGGTAGAACAGACATTCCTGTCTGTTCAGAACGCCGGCCAGACGGGAACCTCCGGCCTACCAATGGAAATCGAGATATTCGACATGAACGGACGACGCGTCGAGAAAATCGCAGACAACAATGTCATTCCCGACTCCGATCGGGAATCCAGAGGGGTGGCGGAAAACCTGAATTCCCGTTTTTACCCGAATGGGAACCTGTCAGGGCACGGGAATGCCAATTTGGTAGAATACGTCTGGCGGCCCGACGAAGCCATAACCTCAGGCGTCTATCTCGTCCGCGCGTCAATCGGCGGTTGTGAAAGTGTTGCCCGAATGGTATATTTGAAATAGCTGTTTGGATTTAACCTGGATTTAGAGGTTCCGTCGATTATGAAAAACCATCCGATTATCGCGACTATCGCATTATTGCTACTCCTGCTGGGGCTCGCCGTGTGGATTACCGGCGGTTTCAGAACCGAGATATTCGGTGCGCCGTTGATCCTCGAACGGCCAAACCATCCCTTCGCATATATGTTCATGATCCTGATGATCGGCGTCCTCTTCACTCGCGACCATCTTGCCCTGGATACATTCCGCAGGAAAACCAGGTCGGTCAGGCTGTTGACGTTCGAGATAGCACTCCTGGTTCTAATCATCATATTCGAGATCGGCCATTTCATCGCATACGATTACAGCTCGTTCTGGAATATGGACTCCGAAAGGGACCTCGCAACATATTATCACACCGCTCTGCTTTTCTTCAATGGGATGCTGATATTCACCATCTACCTGTCCGAAAAGCGAAATACCGGAAAGAGCGAATTCGGCTGGTTGCCAATCCTGGCCTTGTTCTGGGGCCTGACAATAGACGAACTGGTCGGTTTTCACAACGGCATTCCACGTTATCTCGAATCCCTCGGCCTGATAGAATCCGGCGGCGACAGCACCATCCCGCTGTGGCCGATATTCCTCGCGCCCCTCGCTATAGCCGTCGTCATATATCTCGCGATCTTTTTCTGGAAAAGATTCCGAGGAAAAAGGCGATTGCTCGTCGCTTTCCTCGTCGCCATGGGTATCTGGGGTCTGGCCTACGGAGCTGAGATGCTCCTGGCGACCTCGATGAAACACAGGACACAGGTGGGTCTGGAGGAGGGCGCTGAGTTGCTTGGGACATCGCTGATGGCTATAGTTTTCATGCTATTTTCGCGAGAGCATGTGCCAAATTCTGAAGAGTAACCTCAGGGCCGGCTATCAGGCCGAAAAAGAGTTTCCTTATCCTTTAATATGACAATTTTTGTTTGCGCTATGGGGCTAAATGACTTAACTTGTTAACGTTAAAGCTGTGTTATTTAAACATAAGGAATATTATGAAAAAAACGATAATATTTCTCGCAATCGCATTGATAACAACACTTTCCTCGCAGACGACCGTGAATTATAATTCTGATCTCTACGAGGTGGGCACCGTCTTCACCAACCGTGTTATCGAGGACGCCAGCTTCGATCCGGGGCCTGCGGGCGCGGGATCATGGGATTTCGCGACCTACACCGGCGGCGATACCTCCAGCTTCACATCGGTCGCCTACGACGCGGGAATCCCGTATATCGACGAATGCGCGGTTACGCCGAACTACATCCTGTATTATCATGCCTTCACCGATACCTCCGAAATCGAGGGCTGGGGCTTCTCCTACGTCGATCCCGGTTACGTGGACGGTTTAGGGCTCTATGGCACGATGGAAGTGGACGGCGGCTCCAGCTATTTCCTCTGGACGATCAACGATACATATACCCACGCGCACACATTCCCCATAAACTACGGCGATAGCTGGATAGAGGCTATAACGGCGCACGGCGAGATGGGCATGGATGCCATCACCATCGATTACGAGCTGGAGGACAGCAACTGGTATAACGTCGATGGTTACGGCACGATTGTGTTGCCCACCGGCACTTACGACGCGATCCGAATCAAGAAACGGCATTGGCGGCATTCCTGGTCGGACGATTGGATCTTCGGGTTCGACAAAGAGGAGCGACGCGTGAGTTTCCTCTGGTTCTGCACGGAACTGGGCAACGCGGTGTCCTTCGCCGGCCCCATAGATTCCACCGGCGGCCAACCCGATTCGACGTTCACCACCGGCGACCTGACATTTCAGGTGTATAATAATTCGCTGGGCGTGCCCGAATGCCCGCCCTCCCGGCCCGTTGCGATGACGATTTCCGCCCACCCCAACCCGTTCAATTCAGCCGTCTCCATCGCCCTCGATATTCCCGTAGGGGACGGGTCCCCCGTCCCGATTAGCGTGGAGATTTACGACGTGGCGGGGCGGTTGGTCTCAGTCCTTGAGAATAACCACCAACCTG
>CAZSHG010000052.1:0-5076 GCA_964606695.1 uncultured bacterium | reverse complement strand
GGGCATTTCGTAAGGCTCGAAGCCCCAGCCTATGAGCAATTCGTCGTAGCGCGCGTCGGGGAGGACGGCGTAGAGATATTTCCTGCACGCGCGTAGGGCAGGAGCGCCGTGGTCGAGTATCGCCTTCTTGAGTTCCTGATAGCTGTCGAGTTTTTCGCCGAGGGCGATTTCGGTGTCGCGGAGGTTGTCGGATGTCTGCGCGTAGAGGTTCTGCATGGCTGTAATGAAGGCCGGGGGAAGTTCCGCGAGGGTTCCGGCGTTGTCGTTCGAGACGAGGACGATGCGGTCGAGGGCTTTCGAGATTCGTTCCTTTTTGCGCGGGGTGTCGTCGATGCCGGCGGTGCGTTCGTAAACGTTGCCCTCGTCGAACCTCATGCTCCATAGGTTTCGCGCCCTGCCAATGAGGTCTTTGGCCTGCTTTTCGAGGTCTTTCCATCTGGCGGTGTTTTCGCCGTATTCGTCGGAGCGGGTGTGCCATTCCTCGAATTTGGCGGTAACGAGAGCCAGAGCGTCTGTGAGAGCGGTTTTCTCGGGGGCGAGGAACTTGTATTCGGGAGGCGTAGATGGGTCGTCGTCGCGCTTGTTGCAGAGTTCAAGCAGTGCGAGGTGCTCGACCGGCGTCGTCGGGATTCCAAATTCTTGTGACATCGGACAACCTTCGTTTCCGGCCTTTGGGTTAATGAGGCCATGTGAATAATAAAATGCCCGGATTAGAAAATGTCAAGGGAAAAATTATATTTTTTGAAAAAAGTCCTGGGGGTAGCTTGGGGCAGGGGTTTGGGAGTTGAGAGTTGAGAGTGTAGAGTGGAGAGTTGGGGGAGGATGGCGTTTCGGCTCCGCTCAATGACCTATCCGATGGCTGAGTATGTAGAAGCCTGTTCTCGTTGAGCTTTTTTCTAAAATGACACTTCGACAGGCTCAGTGTCCGTGGTGTCGAAGCATTTTCAAGGGGTGTCGTAGTCGAGGCGGTTCACTATTGTGCCGGCGTGGGTGAAGATGACCTTCGTGCTACCGTGAATGTCCGGGACGATGTAATATGTGTTCGGGTCGTCCTCGTAGCCGAGGAACTGGGATTTGCACCAGTGGTGACGTTTCCAGCCGCCGTCGAAATCGCCGAAACGCCTGGTGCCGTCGTAGTTTATTCTTGGGTATGAATACATAGTTTATTACTTCTAAGATATAAGTGATGGATTAGGTTTGTAACGTAAGCCAGAACCAAAAATTCAATGATAATTCGCCATGCGAAAAAGTCCGATAAATATGATGTTAACAACAACAATAATAAGATACTTGATACAATTAGAATCCTCTTATAGCTTACTGGAATATTAATGCCGAAGGCGATGATTGTCCAGAAAAGAAAATAACTAGTGGTATGTAAAATCTCTATCGTATTACAATCTGAAATAATACGCTTAATAAGTGAAATTATTAAAGGGATAATAAGGATTAATGAGATTACGTATAACCAAGTCTTTTTAGTTTTTTGATTGTCTATTGAAAGCACAATGAAAGAAATGGAATTTATTATGAGAAGGACAGGTAAACTAAGAAAAGAAACTGATAGATAGCTATCGGAGAATAAAAAAATAATTGCTATTAAACACGCTAATGCGAATAGCGTAGATGAAACATTAACCATTTGTAGTTTAAATTTCATATTATTCCCTCATGAATTTTGTCCACTCCAACCCCATTCAACACATTCCCAACGAATAACATATCTGCTTCCATCCGGTCTTTCACCCCATACTGGTTCCTCTCTAAGGCAGATCCTCCGACGCGATAGATAAATACCACACGCAACACCGAATGCTATAGCCGCCGCTCCTATAGTAATTATAACTACTTCAGGAACAGTTTCCAGAGAACCAACTCCGGAACCATCATAATCGAAACCAGGTATAGGTATTACTTTTCCGTTAACAAACTTTTCATCCAGATTTCTGGAATTATCAAAAGCAAAGCCTAAAATTGGATCGTATATTTCATTGTTTATTGAAAAATAAAGGTCAAGCGAAGTATTAAAGGACTTATTATTCCACAGCAACTCCACCTGTGGTGCCGCGTCCTGATTTCGGATTTTGCCCAGGGTGTCGTAGTCGAGGCGGTTCACTATTGTGCCGGCGTGGGTGAAGATGACCTTCGTGCTACCGTGAATGTCCGGGACGATGTAATATGTGTTCGGGTCGTCCTCGTAGCCGAGGAACTGGGATTTGCACCAGTGGTTGGCTTGTACTATATTAGTTTTTATTTGCGCTAATTTCATTTTCATTCTGTCTTGACTTGAATAACCATAAATGTGAAAGTAAATAATAACATGAAATAAAATAAAATACTCCATTAATAATTGCAGTTATTAATCCGATCCTTGATTTACAAAACAAAATGAATTCATTATTGATAATCGATGATATAATAATAAACACCCAGGGAAAATAAACTACGCTAAATAATATAAATCCAAGAACAAAAAAAGTGGTTTTTTCTATATATTTTGGGAGTTTTATTATTATAGCTTTTTCTACTTTTTTGTTTTTGTAAGAAATTCTTTCTAAGAAGAGAATGATACCCAAAAAAATTAAAGGCCAGGCAAAAACAAAATCAACTAAACCGAATATTGGCAAATAAAAGGTCGCCATTATCCAAATAATCGCAATTAATAACGAAATCATTGCTTTAAAATATATATTAGTCACTCGACGATCCACCGCCAACACCTCCAGTTAATGAACCGCCACCAACTCTTGGGCCATAGCAATGATAAGCATCTAATCCTCTATTAATATCATCGCGTTCGTTATCAGCCCAATCTGCCCAGGCGTTATAACTAGAAAAATCATATAGCGCGGCTTGTGCTTCTCGTAATGCCGCGTCGCTGAGACCATTCATAGTATTTATTTGATTTATTAAAGTTCTTCTCCGACGGTGAAGGTTTTCGCACTGATAAACCCAATACCCCCCAATGATAACACCGCCGATTATAGCTCCACCAACAATATAATTCCATACAGTATTTAAAGGGTTATCTCCCACGTTTTCGTCGGGTAACGGAATAAATGGCGGATTTATACCGCCAGAAGAGATTCCACCAAATCTTTTGCCAAAATCAGGATCTATGATATTGCAGAAGTCATAATCGAAATAAAGTTGTGAATCTGAGTTAAAATACATCCCCCTCCATAACAACTCCACCTGCGGGCTTGCATCCTGGTTGCGGATTTTGCCGAGGGTGTCGTAGTCGAGGCGGTTCACTATTGTGCCGGCGTGGGTGAAGATGACCTTCGTGCTACCGTGAATGTCCGGGACGATGTAGTAGGTGTTCGTGTCGTCCTCGTAGCCGAGGAACTGGGATTTGCACCAGTGGTAACGTTTCCATCCGTCGTCGAAATCGCCAAAACGCTTTGTGCCGTCGTAGTTGAAGGTGCTCTCGCGGGTGTCGGTGTCGTAGCGGCGCAGGCGGTAAAGCATATTTAAATTAATTTGAATCAATCTAACGCCGTCTTTATTTTTATTTAGCGATGTCATTGACCTTTAGGGTGTCAGTGTAGTATCTAGCGCTGAAACGATAATAAACGAATAGGACATTATTATCATGAACATAATCTGCCCATTTTAATTTGATTGCATCAGTTCCGTAAGGGTATTTTTTTATATATTTTTCATTGTCATGTGACCCAATCCAGAGCGTATAGAACTCTTCATCATATAAAGCGTCTGTTAAAAAGAATCTTGCCCTTATACTCGCAGAATTCCTTCCACTATAATCCCTAACTCTAACTCTATTTCCAATATTTAAACAAGGAATGTAGAGATGAACCCAGTATGGCCCCCAAAGAGAAAAAAGTATTATTATAATCAATATTGCGAATATTATTAATGAATATATAATTGTCTTCTTCATGCTCACTCTCCTTCCGAAAAAAGTATCAAAAAAGTATTTCCCTCGTTCCAGCCGTCGTCGAAATCGCCGAAACGCTTGGTGCCGTCGTAGTTGAAGGTGCTCTCGCGGGTGTCAGTGTCGTAGCGGCGCAGGCGGCCAAGCATATCGAAATCGAAACCGAGTTCGTCGCCGTTGGCTTTGGTTATCATGTCCAGGACGCTCATTTTGGTTCTATACTCCAGCGAAAGAATGTGATATCGTGTTTGGGATCAGGACCGTCACCAATGCTATCGGTTACGACAACATTCGGCTTTACTAAAACGACGTTTATTTTTGAACTTTCCGGCGCTTCAAGTCCGTCCCATAGGACATCGCAAGCTCCGCAGACAGTCATTGGCATAGCTTTCAAACCTTCAATATCGTTCTCGAAAGTTATTTCACCGGAGAATAATAGACTTGAATCAGTGCGTTCAACGCGAAGTTCTTCGCAACCAATCGCCCAATTAATGGCGTTTGTATCTTCTGTTATTACTGATATAATTTCCCAAATTACAGAATAACAACTATCTAAAGGATCAGCAGAGAATAACAAATTGGAACGTTTCTTTCTGCCAAGTTCTAAGGCAAAGATGAATACGGAATCCGGATCGAATATCGATAACTTCCAGAAATGGTCAAATCCGCCAATACGAACTTCTGGATTATTGAAGGTAACTTCCTGTGGGACTTCAATGAGACCCATTTCGGCCTCAATCTGGTAACGTTCTTCCGCAAAAGCTGGTGAAATAGCCCCTATAATAAAAAACAAGATCAGCAAATTGAATGGTTTGATTTTCATTTTTATTCCTTTGAAAATACCTCGCGCGCGGCGAGGAGGCCCGCGCAGTTGTATGAGAAAATGCCCTTCTCGCCTGCGGTGGCGTCATAATATCGCATTAGCCGGTTCAGCGCGTCGAATTCCATGTTGATGTCTTCGCCGCCGCCGTCGGTGTTGTGGATTCGGGTGAGGTTGCCGTTGGCGAGGTCAAAACGAAAGCGGAAGGGGTCGTTCGAGATCGCTTCCGACTCAATGTTGTTCCAAAAATTTTTCACTTCACGTATCAAATCTGACCTCCAGATCAAAAAGTTTCTCTACTTCCATTGTAAATACGCTACTTCCGTTTGTCAAGCTCTTTTTTTCATTTTTTTCTTCT
>CAZSHG010000051.1:0-5883 GCA_964606695.1 uncultured bacterium | reverse complement strand
GGTGAGTAGCCCGGGAGGACATTGCGAGATTGACATTCACGACGTTCTTGGGCGTTTGGTGAATACGATTAATCCGAGTCCTCTTTGCAGGGGCACGAATAACATCACCTGGGATGGCACGGACGAAACTGGACAGCACCTGCCATCAGGCGTATATTACTATACAATAAAGATGGACGATGTAATTCGTTCCGGACGTCTCGTGCTAATGAAGTAACTCAACAAATCAAGGCCGGGCTAATCCGCCCGGCTTTATTAATAAAGAGGTTTGAGATGAGAAAATTGTTTCTATTGATATTCCTGGTAACAACAGGTTTAATCGCTGACCAACCTGACATTGTAATTGATAAGAGGTTCACCTATGGTGATCAGAGTTCGACATATGATTGGATGATAGACTCAACTGATTTATGGGGATGGGGTATTGAAATTGATAGCGTTGTCTCTGGTTATTACTCATATCCTACAACGAAAGTGGCTATAATAAGTATAGGCCCTGGAATCGATTCGTTGAGGTTGGCGTTCTATAGAAGTGGACTTCAAATGTTTGTTGCAGAAGGTGGAAGATTGCTGGTACCGGTAGAATTTTCTTATTATCCTACCTGGTACCAATGGCAACATAAATGTAACCTGTTATTACTTAATGAAGGGTGGTTGCTCGGTATGGAAGCTAATAATGATTGTCTATTTGATTCATTAAAAGGTTTAACTTTTTTTGGTTCGTATTACTCAAGCTCATTTACTTTCCCACCCCCTCTTGACTCAACTTTAGCGATTGATATAGACAGTCTTTGTCTAGGTGCTGGTCCATCTGTAAGTCTCTTTTTCCCTGCCGAGACTTTATTAATCGGAAATCTTTCTACATATAACGGTATTTTTCCGGCCTATCCTTTTGTTATTGGTGCACGCTCGTTCTATGGTGACGGCGAAGTAATCATTTTTGAAAACAGTATGTTCGGATTTCGTTATCCTGAAGATTCATTATCAATCGCTTTTTTTAATACGGCTCTTAATCATAACAAACCCTACCTCCGCAACCTCCTCACCACGCCCGTTCAGGACCATCAGGAGCGGATTTTCAAAGGAATCCCCTTTTTCCTGCATACTCAAGTTGAAGGCATCGACCCCGAAGACGAACCGGATCAGGCAACGATGGACGAAGACGAATCGGGAGTCAGGTTCCTCCAAAGCGATGGCGATACTGTCGCTAATTCGTTCGAGGTCTCCGAGATGAGCGGCTTTTTCGTGAAGATGGATGTATTCTTAGGGCAAAAGGCCGTGGAAGACTGAGTCCGATTTCGCCTGAAAGTGAAAAAAAGGGAGTTTCGGCCTACGGCAACCGAAGGTGCTCAACCGTCTCCCTATAGGCGCAAGCGCCGGCGGATTCGCTTCCGTGAAGAAGGATTTTCATTTCAAATACACGACACGTTTCGATTGAACAAGGGGCTGTTGCCCCTTGTTGCCGGGAATCCGCGCCCGGACGAGATAAACACCGGAACCGAGGGCGTCGTCGGGTTGCCAGATAAATTCCGAAACACCGTCATTGCGAGGCCGAAGGCTGCGGCAATCTGTTTCTGCTGTCCGCGAGATTGCTTCGTCGGGCGAAGCCCTCCTCGCAACGACGTCCACCATTCGCCCGTTTATATCGTATATCTCAATCCCGTCTATCCCCATTCCCAAATCATCAATCATAATTCTGCAATTACCGTTGAAAGGGTTCGGGTAGGCGGTGATTTCGAATGCCGCCGGTTTCGCGGAATTTTCCGCAATGGCGGAGGGGAGGTCGTTACCGAGAGAATCAATGCGCACCATCCAGCAGTCGTTGATTAAATGTGGGGCCGGTAATAGCAGTGAATCCTCTGCATTACCTACTATCGCGAAGCCATTGTCGTCACATAGTGTAATCGCATAAGGTATTTGCTCTTTGTTGTGGTTGCTGAAAGTCCTCGTCCAAAGCGTGTCACCGCGCAAAGTGTCGGAAACGACAAGCATCCATGTCGCATACGTAGCAACGCCCAAAGTGCTTAAAGATTCGGGGAAAGCCGTGTAGCCGACCATTGCGAACTTCGTTTGGTATGGTTCATTGCCCGCCCAAATAACATCGACTGCCCGTTGCTCGCCGTCTTCAAGAGGATGAGAATAGGTGCGCGTCCATAATGTGTCTCCGGTTAAATCCGTCCTAACGGCGTAATAAACACCCCCACAACCTCCACTACAACCGACAGCAAGATAGCCCATAGGAAATCCCGGTGCGGGATTGGTTATCTTTGAAACCGCATAAAAGCATTCATCTTCGCCGGTATCGTAATGCCGCACCCATGTCGTGTCGCCCTCTAAATTAAAACGAGCTAATACGGCATCGTAATCATCGTCTACTATGGAGCCATATCCAGCCGTTATATATCCATAGGGTTCTTGCCGGCAGGCTTTCATATCATAAAGAAATGTGATGAAAGAATACGGATAATGATAGAAACGTTTCGACCATACTCCGACGCCATCCATCGTGTATTTAGCAAGTGCTGGCCAGCTACCATCCAGAACGATAAGATTGCCGTCCTCGGCTATATCTATTGCTTGAATGTAGAAGAGAGTGTCACAAACCGTCGTCCAGAGCGTGGCGCCGTCCGTAGTCATTTTTGCGAGGTATAAATAGTTCCCGTAAACTTCGGGGAATGCGGATCGAGATACGCCAGTTACTATAAACGTTGTGTCATCGATGAGGAGAATATCATTCGCGTAATCCCGTAAATCGTCTTCGCCGTATAGGTTATGCCAGATTTGATTACCATCCTCATCGACTCGCATTGTTAAAATATTGCTACGATTAGTCGTCGAGGTGCCCGAGAAGCCGGCTAAAATGAAACCGCCGTCCGAGATTTGGACAACATCGCAAAAGCTTTCCCCACGCACAAAGTCGTATGTCCGTTCCCAAGCGGAGGCGAAAGAAGTGATTATTAGCAAAACAAGTATATAGTGTTTCATGATATTTTCCTTTTCAAGGGCCTTCGGCCCCCAAAAGGGGCCGAAGGCTGGTATTTTTATTACTTTGCGAGTAAAAGCGTTCCCGTCGCTTTTTGGTTTCCACTGGTCATTCTATAATAATAGACACCGGTTGGGCTTTCAAGCCCGTTCTTATCCTTTCCGTCCCAACGGAAAATGTAATCTCCGTTTCCATTGGCGGGTTTCGATAGTAACTCCCTAACCTCCCGACCATTGATGTCTATTATAGTAATATCCACTTCATGGTCGTTATCGGGCAGAGAAACGTGTATCTCGACACTCGAATTGAAGGGATTGGGAGAAACTATTAGTTCACTTTCTATCGGAAGTCTTTTTTTTTCCTCGACATCCGAATGTCCAAGCGAATCCAATTTTGCGACGAAACAATCATAATCGCCTGCGCCAAACGAGGAAACTGCACCGGCTATAATAAAACCACCATCCGGAGTAGTAATTACCGATTCTCCTAAATCGTGCTCTTCCCCCCCGAAATAAGAATTCCAAAGCGTATCACCTTCGCAATTTAGCCGTGAGACCCAAATATCGAATTCAGCAGTAATTGCTGATTCAGCAGAATTTATCGCAATAAATCCTCCATCTGGAAGAAGTTTAATATCCTCACCTCGACTTCTCTGCCAGCCGCTATGAGTTTTTGTCCAGAGTGTGTCTCCGGAATTGTTAATTTTCAATAACCACCAATCATAGAAATATGTTGCGGTTCCATAGGCCCCTGAAAGGAGGTAATTCCCGTCCGACGTTTCGATTATTTTGTTGCCCCAGTCATGATAAGGCCCTGCGTATCTTTTCACCCAAAGTGAGTCGCCGGAGTTATCCAGTTTAAGGAGAATTAAGTCTTCGTAACCAATCCCTAATTCCCAATCTACCATAGATATTATAAAACCACCGTCGGGGGTTTGAACAGCTGAATAGGCGCTTTCTAACCAGGCGGGTTGTCCTATGCGTTTTATCCAGAGTGCATTTCCAAGAGAATCTGTTTTAACTATATAGGCATCCCCGAAAGAGCCAGCCCCGAAAGAATATGTTTGCCCGAGTAATAAAAAACCTCCATCGGCGGTTTGGATAATATCCTCGAGTTCTTCGGAATCCGTTCCGCCATAGTATTTTATCCATAATGAGTCGCCCGACTCGCTTATTTTCATCAAGAAGAGGTCTATACTGGCATTTTCGGGTGAATACAGTTCGCCGCTGAGTATGTAGCTATCCTCCAATTGGATTAATCTTGTTCCCTGTTCTGTTTCATCAGAATATCCATAAGTTTTTAACCATTCGACATCTCCATTTGAATCGATTTTAAAGAGGTAAACGTCAGGATAGTCGTCATCTCCTTCGCCATATGATTCTGTTAAACCGGTTAGGATATACCCCTCGCTTATCGAGGGAATGATATCAAGGCCTTCGTCCTTGTAAATTCCACCATAAGTATGTTCCCAACCGGCAAAAAGATAGGTTGATAATAAGTATACGAATAGGATTATTAATGCTCTTTTTTTCATTTTAGCTCCTTGAAATACATGAGGGAAGATAATTGTTCTTACTGTATTGCCACTAGATAACTACATACGGCTCCTACTGATGTTCCGTCGGCCGGTGTTGTGCAAGAAGCACATGGACAATCGTCCGGGTAATCTGGTGGTTTGCATGGTGTGCCACAATCTTTACCTTTGCAAACGTTAAAACGGTTATTAGGGCTACCTGCATAGGCTATAATAACATACTCTTGTTCAGGGGCTTCGTCGTCGTAATATATTTCCATGACGATACTATCTTGAACCATAGCGACTTGGTCAGCATAAGGAACGCTCCACTGATCCCAGTCGCCCACCTGCGAACAAACAAACGTTGTATCACCCGCAGCGGTTATTGCCATAAAGGCAAATGTTAATACCATAAATATTAATGTTTTACTCATTTTTAATCTCCTTGAAATTAGTTAAAGTTCATTTTGTCTTGAGATTCCCTGCGCGTGTCCGAAAACTCGCGCAGGAGAGAAAAATGAACTTCAACCTGTCCGTCAAAGATATGAATAGTTGACGCCCCCCCCCCCATATATTTCAGGAGCTATTAAGCAATAAACCTCGCGTATTGCCCACAGGCCTTTTCTCGATGCATTATTATTAGTTAAGCAAATCATTATTTCCGGTGTTGTTTATTCACATAAAGCATAAGGATATAAGTTCGAATGTCAACGCTTATCTTCGCATTTCAAATTGACATCCCGCCGCAGGGATATATATTGCACTCCAAGCGGTGCGACCGCGTAACTATTCCGAAAGGACTAATATGGACTTCTCGCTTATTCTTCTTGCACTTACCGCTTTGGCCGTCGGCGTCGTTATGGCCGGCGTCCCGGGGTAGGCGGGGAAAGGCGAAGAAGGCGGAGGACAGTTTACAATAAACCTTATGCCAATTGAATCGTCGCAATAATGAGAGCCGTGGCCGCGGCGGGAAATAGGAGAGCGTTATGAAAAGGACATTATTTTTGCTAATCGCCGTAACGGCTTCGCTTTATGCGTTCCCCGTTACGACTCAGCTATGGAGCGATTCGCTGGGCGCCGAAATCGGGGTCAAGGTTTACGATATCCCCGGAGAACCGCGCTACGACAGCGGCGCGCCGGTTTGTATTCAGGTGCCGGGCGGATGGACGGCCTCCGGCTTCTCACCGCCGGCCATCGACCTTGTCGAAGAGGGGGTCGTGCAGGTAACCTTCCTTTTGCCGGGAGTTAGCATGGAGGGCGTCTCCACCGGCGGATTATACGACCTTCGCGGCTCCAACTGCTTGCACGTCATGAAAGACGTCATCCGCTTCGCCGCGGGCAGAATCCCCGACACCGGCGGCGACTACATCGGAGACCTGTTCGC
>CAZSHG010000050.1:0-6089 GCA_964606695.1 uncultured bacterium | reverse complement strand
GGGCATTTCGTAAGGCTCGAAGCCCCAGCCTATGAGCAATTCGTCGTAGCGCGCGGCCGCCAGGAACTCGTAACGAAAGAGGTTATCCCATAAATCGCGAGCGGCGAGCTTATCTAACTGCTCGGTTGCTACGCCTGGGGTTCCTTTTTCTCTCGTCATCTTCCTGTTCCTTTCCGGCCATTGTTTTATCTGGCCTGCGAGCAATTAAATAAAGGGTTTGCGTTTTGTCAAGGGGATAACATGAAAATCTGTAAATTTTTCCGCGGAAAAGTTTAGTGGCGGTTGGGGCGGGGGAATGGGGCTATTTCAAATATACCAGGCGTTTCGAGAGGACAAGTGGCTGACCCCCCTTGTTGCCCAGGCACTTCGCCCGGACGAGATATACGCCGGAACCGAGGGCTTCGTCTGGTTGCCAGACAAATTCGCTCCCTGAGCGGTGGTTGCTGAGCTGAGCCGAAGTAAGCCGAAGGGAGTTTCGCGGGAAGGTCGTTTCGGCTCCGCTCAACGACCGTATGTTCTCGCAGTCCGCGATTTTCCGCCCATTCACATCGTAAATCTCGATTTGTATTGGTAGGCCGGACATTCCTGTCTGGCTGGGGTCGTTCTGAACAGACAGGAATGTCTGTTCTACCGAGATTGTTACCGACGAATTGAAGGGGTTGGGGTAGGCGGAAATCGACAAATTGTCGGGTAAATCGCGTCTTTCCTCGACATCCGATACGAACCATATTACCCCGCTTTCCCAGAAATCGCCTGACGTCGTGTGCAGAGTAACGGTATATGCGGTCGAATCTATATGAAGCGGCAACGGGTCGTTGATTTCCCAGATTACACGAAGGGAATCGAGGTCGTCGAATTCCGTGCCTGTGAGGTCGATATAATCCGGGCCGCGAAGTAATCCGGAGCGCAGGTTGTATATCTCGATAGCCTGGAGTTCCATGTCTGTAATTCCGGTAACGGTTGTAGGCAATCCGTGGATGTCGTTTCGCTCATTGCGGGTTCGCACCGAATCGAACATCGCCCCGAAAACATCCGGCCAGCCTGGAATAAGCGGATCGCGGAAAGTGGGAAGCGGGAAAATCGCGCCGCCAGTCGTTCTGCAAAGTGAATCGAACCAGCTGTTAGCGTAATCCGACGAAGTCGTAGCGGCTATGTAGAGGCAAATTTCCTTTTCGAGAAGCTTGTCCAACGTAGTTTCGGGAGTAACGTCCGAGTATGACGTGCCGTCTCCGGGAAAATGGAAGGGCGCGTCGGTGAACATCATCATCAGGCGCACCGTATCTGGCGACCAGTCGTAATATTCGGCTCCGTCGTAAATAGCGTCGATACTGGTTTCGTTCCAGTCGCCGCCGCTGGAAACGCCCATGCCGTCCAGCATCGCACGGAAATGCACACGCGAAGACGTCATGTTCGGTTCGGGCGAGGACACGTCGAAATCCCAGAATGATGTGCCATCGCCGTAAGTTACATTGCCCAGCCTAAAACTGAAATCGCGCGCATAGAGGGTGTCCAGGAACGCATAGAGGTCGTCTCGCATGCCATCGACCACGGAACCCATCGACCCGGAGCTATCCATCACGAAAACGATTTCGACCGGATCGGGGACGTTATCGAATTCTACCCTAAATTCGACATCTGCGAACAGGACAACCACCGCTGTCATTATGAGAATTATGTATTTCATAACGCTTGCGCCTTGCTTGAGGTTCATTCTGTCTCTATCAAAATAGGAAGAAATTAGTCGTTGGTCAATAGTTAAGCGCGAATCGAAATCGAATTTTAGCGAGAAATGTCATCGTGCCCCGGACAATTCAATCATCGGCCGGAATAGACTATTTGGCGATCGGGGATTCGTCGATGCCGTTATTTGTTAACTCGTTTGCGTGGAGTAATCTTGACATTATCTCCCTAAATATGTATTTTCATTATGATGGATGAATAAATTCATCTGTCAGGTAAATAGCATAATAACGGTAGTTCGTCCAATTAAAGCGAAAGCGGGGCGATTATGGACAGAATTAAATTCGACGGCCTGGGATTGGAATGCGCGGTATGCGGTATCGACGCGGCGAAGAAACAAAATAGGTGCCCGATATGCGGCAAACCTTTCACCGATAAGCCCTGGCTTGTTTACAAATACCCCTCGGACAAAATCACTACCGGTTCGAAACTCGTGGTTAGCGAATCGCAAAAGGCGATTTTCGTCAAACTCGGCAAAGTCGCGGATATTCTCGATCCCGGAACCCACGACCTGGTCAGCCATAACCTGCCCCTGCTGAATAAACTCGTCAATCTGCCCTACGGCGGCAAGACACCGTTTCCGGCGGAGGCCTATTTCATAAACATGACATCGAAAAACGACCTCAAGTGGGGCACATTTACGCCATTCCAGACCACCGACCCGAAATTCGGCATCATCATTCGCGTGCGGTCTTACGGAAATTTTGGGGTTAAGGTCACAAAACCCGATGCCCTGCTACACAATATCGTTGGAAGCATGAAAGGCCGCCAGTTCATCGATTATCAGAAACTCCTATCTTATTTGCGAAGCGTGGTTGTCTCGACAGTCAAAGGCATCGTGGCATCGTATATTCTCAAAGGCCGTTCGATTCTGGAAATCACATCCGACCTTCCCGCGATCTCCGAAATCTGCAAACGCTACACAGCGATGCAGTTTCGCGAGATGGGTCTCGAACTGACCGGCCTGTTAATCGAATCGATAAACATCCCGGACGAGGACCTCGACGGGATAAAAAGCACGCTCAACCGCAAGGCGGAGTTCGATGTCCTCGGCGACCAAAGATACGTCACCATGCGCAGTTTCGACGTCCTCGAAAAGGCCGCCGAGACCGGAAAAATCGACAGTCAATCCTCCCTCGTAGCGGGCATGGGACTCGGTATCGGCCTGAACAGCGCGAAGAACGTCATCGAATCGCTGAACAACGGCGGCGATACTGAATCCATCCCCCTCGAAAACTCCCGGCCCGTTATGTCGCTCGAATCCGGCAATATCAAACATTGCGTCAAATGCGGTGAAAAAATCCCCGGCGACGCCGCCTTCTGCACCAGTTGCGGGGAAAAGGTCGAACCGCTTATTTGCCATGAATGCGGCGAGGAGATTGTCGAACACAGCCATTTCTGCCACCATTGCGGATGCAAATTAAACATTATCGTCTGCGATTGCGGCACGTCCAATCTTATCGAATCGAAGTTCTGCCGTAAATGTGGGCGCGACCTCCCCGTCGAAACCGAACCGGAGTAATTCATGAGCGAGTGCCCGAGATGCGGAGCTTCTCTCAGAGCAAAAGCTGGCGAGAAGGTTTGCGAATACTGCGGCTACCATTGCGCGGAAGATATGATAACCCTGCAGGTCGTCCGCGCGATTAAGATGATGGAGCTGACCTCCGTTTTAAAGGGTATCCTATATAAAAAGACCCGCCCGAGTGCGCCTGCCCCCTCGCCTTCCCCCGACAAAACCGAAAAACCGAAAAAACGCGAACTCACCGCACGCGAAAAGGCGGCGAAACTCCGTAAAATCGCGGAAAACGCCCGTTGCGAAACATCGAAAGCCCTGCCGGTGTTCTGCATGATAGCCTATGTCGTTATCGGTTTTTTCTGGATGCAGAGACAGAAGCTGTGCGCGTTTCCCGTGTTCGGCGCTACAATGTTGCCGATTCTGCTAATAGTGGCCGAATCCTTTTATACGAAGGAATTCGACAGGGGCGAGTTCGTGCGCGCGCTGAACATCAAGCAATTCATAATCGCGCTGAAGGTGCTAATTATAATCACCCTCGCCTTCTTCGTGCTATTTCTCGCAATTATATAAATCGAACAGGTCTTGAATTTACTTTAAATACGCCGGGAAATTCGGTTTGCCACGCGTATTCCGCTTGTCACGGTTCTTGCTATCGATTGAGTTGACATTCCCCTGATTTCCGAGAGGCAAGAACCGCGCCAAGCTGGGTATCGCCGCTGTCACGCGACGTGCTACATTTCCTTTTAGTTTGATAATTTTCTTCTGGGAAGCACGTCCCGCGCCAGCGGCTGAAAGTCGCCCTACTGTGCGGCTTAAGTCACAGCAGGCGCCAGCCCCGAAGCCAATATGATAGCCGTTTTCATCTCGCTCACCTCCAAATCCTATATAGGTATATTGAGTTATCACGGAATGTGAAAAGGTATTTGCCATCTCCCGTTATCTGATAATCCTCTCGATTGCCGGAAGGTATCTCAAACAGACTGTTGCCAAATCCATCCGACACTAAGAATCTACCCATTCCGGCTAATCCAACCAAATAACTCGCTACAAACACTTGATTATCTGGAAGTTTAAAAACCTGAGTTTGCGCAATAGAGGTATAACGAAGGTTGTATTTGGTTGAATCCCGGTCGTGTGAAATTGGAATTGTGAAGGCATTTATCAGCGAACTATCTTCTGTTGAGTAAACACGACAGGAATCCACATCGCCCAAAGTTTCTAAAATCCACAAATAATCTCCCAAGTCTGAGACACCGATGTAAATCCTGTATAATCCATTAATATCAACGCTCAAACTTCGCACTTGATTTGCAGAAGTATCATATGCTGTTACTATTACTTGCGCTGTCGGGCTGTCTATAGTAGCTATTCTCCAAAATAGAGAATTTTCATCTATTCTACTATTATACCACCCTCCGGAATAATATCTATCGATCGACTCTGATGAACCTAACTCGCCCCAATAATCCGGTATTTGGTTTATTAAACTTCCGTTAATATCGATGAGCCACAGAGTATCGAAGCCCGCTTTCCAAATCCACTGAAAATCAGGCGTCATGTCCGTATCGTAATTTTCCATACCTTTCGAGAAGATTCTATTTCCTAAAGTATCCATTATTTCGATTAATCGTAGGTCATACTCCGTTTCATATCCTAACGAAGTAAATGACTTTCGCCCAAGTAATTCTGCATTTTCAGAGAAATTACAATTAGGGCAATGCACAGTTTCAAATAACACTTCCCCGTTCTTATTCAAGCATTTATTGCACGGGTCAATGATTTCGTAATACTTCAATAAATGGCTTAATGAGTCCGAACATATATTGCCAGTAACGAATACAAGATTGCCGTTCGGTGAAATATCGAAATCCCTTCCATGCGCATTCGGGAAGGAATCCACGACAGTGCCGGTGGTATCGTAAATACGAATAACGCCGTCGTTCATTCCGCCAAAGGTAAAACTCACCGGGAAACGCCCGTCCTCGGTCGGTTCGCCGAGTGCAACCGTATCCCCCGCCGGTATGGGAATCGAGAAAAGCAAGGTCGGCTCAATTATTATCTCCTCACCTTCCGGCACTATCACCTCCGCGCTGTCTTCGGCTGTGTAGGTGGCGGTGGTGGTTTTCACCATTGCCCAGAGCGAGTCGCCGGGGGTGTAGGTGTGGCACACGCTGTCGCCGGCGTCGGTCAGGTCGTAGGTTGCGTCGTTTTCCCAGTCGTAGTCGTAAGCAAACTCCGGCGGGGTGGGCAGGGGGCCGGTGGTCCATGTTGCTCCCGGTATCGGGTTAGCTATAACGCCGTCGCCCCATGCCGCGCCGTTTGTTAGTGTGCCGTCGTGGCCGTAGGTCTGCGCGAGGGCCATCGAGGAAAACAGTAAACAGATAATAATTGCAGTTTGCCAAAAGATTTCGCGAGTATTCATAATCCTCCCCGAGTTGTAATATTAATAAAATAATAATTATGCGGACTATCGAAGTCAAGGGGTAACGATGATAACCGGGCGGGACGCCCTGGCTTTTAGGTGGGGGATATTACCGCTGGTTTAATAGTAGCGGCGTCCCCGCCGCGGTCGGCGGAGGATGTGGCTTCGATAAGCTTCGCACTCAGCCACCGTGGCCGTTGCCGGAGGAGCCGCCGGTAGCCGTGCCGCAAACCGCCGCCACAAGGATTATTATCGCAAGAACATATTCTCTCATTTCAGATACACCACCCTTCTCGTGGAGGTCTCGCCCCCCGCCTTCGCCCGCACGAGGTAAACCCCGGAAGGCATGGATGGCGCGGGTTGCCAGACGAAAACGCCGTTTCGTAGGGGCGCGGTCTCAGACCCGCCCGT
>CAZSHG010000049.1:0-7221 GCA_964606695.1 uncultured bacterium | reverse complement strand
GGCGGCGACTACATCGGAGACCTGTTCGCCTTCGACATCGACACGGGCAACGTCGGCCTGCTGATGGGCTCAAACGGCGGCAATCTGGGCATCGTGACCCTCGGAATCCATGGCGCGGAACTGGAAGGGTGCGTCCATTGGCTGGTCGGGATGGAAAACCCCAGCTCCCCGCAGACCTGCCTCCCCGACCTGGGTGTCCACGAGCAGTTCCTGGACATCGACGGCGACGGCAACGGCCTTTTCGGCGACGATTACAAGAACCCATGGCACATCGCATACGGCGACACCTTCTGCCCGGTGGATTATACGCACATCGCATACGACAGCACCGCCATCACCACCGGCCTGGGCGCTATATACGACGGCGCGGTTTTCCTTGACGGCAACGGCAACGGCCTCTACGACGAGATTTTTGTCGATAGCATGTGGACGCCGGACATCGACGGCAACGGCGTCATCGACACCACCGAGGATTACATATTCAATTGCCTGGAACTCGATGGGAAATACTACTTCTCGACCCCCGTCGCGGAGGCGCTATATGCCGCCCTCGGCCCGTCCGACTACCCGGACGACATCGCGCACCCCGATTCCACGGCGAGTTTCTGGTATTATCGCGCCATGGTCTTCCATTTCGAGAACGTCGCCGCCCATTTCCCGGAAATCGCCTATATACCGACGTTCACGCTGGACGACCACGTGCAGGTTACACGGGACAAGACGCACATTCGGCAGGCATACAACGGCTTTTCGCGGAATAATCTGTGGGTGCGGCTAAATCCCGACAAATGCTACGCTTTCGCCTACTTCACGCCGGATCCGCTCTATCCGGACAATCCCGCCAACCGCGCGCCTTTGAACTGGCTTACAATTGACGGCTGGTCTTACGCCGAAGACGCCCCTCACGGCCTGCCGACGGCCTGCGCGGTGCTGGAACTGGCCGACCGCCGACATTACGACGTCTGGCGCGACCCGAATCTGGATTACGTCCTTCAGCGGCGGAGCGAGGACTACCCGCCGATTTACTGCAGTGTGGTCAGCCACAGCGAGGAACCGCCCGGCACGCCCGATTACGGCGATGATCCAACCCTTTTCGAAATCAATCGTGCCGCACTGCTGGAATTCGCCTTTATGCTTGACAGCGCGGGCATCGACCTGAACTGGCAGAGCGAATGGAATTTTGCCCGCGGAGTCGCCATGCACGACGACGGCAGTGGCACTGGCGGGTTGAACATCGTGGAGTTCATGCACGATTCGCTGGGCTTCGAAATCGACCCGCACGCCCACCAATCGATATACAATTATGCCGACGTCGCGCATTTCATCGAGGAGCTGGGCGTCACGCCGACAGGCACCGTTGGGGGCTTCGTCGCCTGGCCGGAATCGATGTCTATTCTGGAACAATTCTTCGACACCATCGACGCCGACTCTTTCCCGGGATATTCATGGACGCCGGAAATCCTGTGGGGAGCCGCCACCAGAGGGCATGTCGATGATGAGACGCTATATATATCCGGCGTATGGAAACCGCGCGACAACTACCATTTCTTCGAGCACGACGAATCGCGCTTGCCGCATATAGGAAATTACACCAGCGACTGGTTCGGCGTTTGGCAACTGCTAAACATTTCTCGCACCGGCGATCTTGATGAGGCGAAAATCTACACCTCGGCGATTTTTGTCGGACAGGGCGGGCTAAATTCCGCCGTAACCGACTCCTTCCAATGGCAAATCGACGCGGTTGAGGAATACGAGAAGACCGACTGGCTCCGATGGCGCACCCTGGGCGAAATCCACGATATCTGGCTGACGGAATACGACTCCATCCCAAACATGTTCTGGCCGGGAGGCGGCACCTCGGTGGGCACGGACGATGTTATCGAAACCCCCGACGATTACGCCATCTCCGCATATCCTAACCCTTTCAATTCGGCTGTAACCATCGCCCTCGACATCCCCGTAGGGGACGGGTCCCCCGTCCCGCTTAGCGTGGAGATTTATGATGTGAATGGGCGCCGCGTGGAAGTCCTAAACCAGCCGGTCACTGAGCCTGTCGAAGTGCCCGGCGGGTTTGCATTGTCCAGCGATTTCAATGCAAAACACCCTTCGACCCAGACGGTCTTTAAGCAAGGCTCAGCGCCCGTATTTGCCCCCCTTCACAAGGGGGGTCAGGGGGGTTCTTATATCTGGCGTCCCGCGCCATCCCTCCCCTCCGGCGTCTATCTCGTCCGGGCGAGCTTCGACACCCGGTCTTTGAGCGGAGTCGAAACGACAGCAACAAAGCGGGTGGTGTATTTGAAATGAGAATCAATACAGCATAAGGCGAGTCCCGCGCTTGCGCCCGTCCGGGAAGGATCGAGCACGTTGGAAGCGGCACTGTCGCCGAAGCGGGTGGTATATTTGAAATGACGGCATGGCAGAGCTTCCCTCCCTTACGCCAATTCGCAATAGGCACAAGACCGGCCAACAGAATAACGTTTATTTGCCATTTGGCATTTGGATTTTGGCATTCTCAAACCCGCGCACCAGCTTTTTTTCTCAAAAGTCTTCTCCGGACATCGAATGCCCTAATTACTGGATTTTCAGGAAGTTACGTAGAATCTACGACGATAATTTTCACAATTTCCTAATTTTTTTCAAAAAAATTCATTTTTTCCTTGTCAATTTCCCCTCCACGCCTTTTATTATTTAGACAATTTGCGTTCAGGCCACTTTTTAAAGGCCAGAAAGGAGTTGTCATTATGGCGGAAAATCAAGGTATCCCAAGAGGCCCGGTCGAGCACCTCGCGTTGCTGTCTCTTTGCAACAGGAAGGACGACGACCCCGGCACTCCGGCGGATTTCAATTTCCTTACTATAGAGAAGGACGCTCTGACGGCGGCCCTCGCCGAAGTGCAAACCCGCTACGACGAATGGCTAACCCGCTCCGACGAATACGGCGAGCTGACCGCGCAGTGGCTTACGCTGGAGAAAGACGCCCTCGACCTAATCGGCAGAGCGCGCTCGTTCTGGCGGATGCGGCACGGCGAAGGCAATGTCTATGAGCGCACAGCGGGCATCGACAACCAGCCGCGCAAAAAATCGCGCATCTCGGCTGTCCTGCACAACATTATTACCGTATCCGACGACAACGCCGGCACTCCGGCCGAACTCCCACCTGCTTTGCGCACCGCTATCGAGGATTTGTTCGACCGCACGCACGAAAATCTCGAAGCCACCGAAATCGCCCGAGGCGAAAAGCACGACTCCTATCAGGAACTCCGCAAAGCGATTATCGACATGGGAATGCCGGCTCTGCGCGCGTGCCGCGAGTTCCTTTACGCTGTCCTGCCCGACGGCAAGCGCGACCAACTGCTTATCGAGTGGGGATTCGAGCCGTGGGATATGCCCGTCGCTCACAAGCCCAACGACCAGAAGTTCGTCAGTCACGAATACGACCCCGCGACGGACATGGTTAAGCTCCGGCTCGAAGAGGACGTTCTTGCGGACGAGTTCATTATCGAGGCCGCAAAAACGCCATCGCCCGCGCCGGCAGGCTGGATTCCCGCAACCTGGGACGTCTTCGCCACCTCGGACGAGCCGTTCTTCGAACTCGGCCCATTAACGGAGAACATGACCTTCGCCTTCCGCGCCCGCGCCAAAAACTCCGCAGGCTACGGAGGATACACAGAAATTTGGATCGTGGAGGTGAAGTGAAACAATTTGAATCGATAGATACTAATGGAGGTGAACGATAATGAATTCGACAAAGGATTCTATGGTTCGAATAATCGAGAGCCAACCCGACGACAGCACGTTCGACGAAATTCTGCGCGAGCTGGCATTTGCGCGAATGATTGAGAAGGGAATCGCCGATTCCGACGCCGAAAACACAATCTCGAATAGCGCGATGAAGCAGAAAATAGACTCATGGGCAAAATAAACTGGACAAGAGAAGCTGAGCACTGGATGCTGGAGATTCATGACTATATCGCCGCCGATGATCCCTCAGCCGCCGCGAATATTCTCAGGTTGATTTTTGAAAAAGTCCAGTTACTCGAAAACTTCCCCGGCATCGGCTTACGCTATCTGCCGATACAGGACAGGGAAGTGAGAATCATTCTTTTGGGTCATTATCGAATTGCATATTTAATAAAGGAGAACGAGGATATTGATATCCTCGGGATTTTTCATGGAGCTATGGAAATTGAACGTTACCTTAAGATATAACGAACTCGGCCCCTTAACCGAAGGATTAACCTACGCCTTCCGCGCCCGCGCCAAAAACTCCGCCGGCTACGGGGGATATTCGGAGATTTGGGTCGTGGAGGTTATATAAACATTATTCGCTAAGGGGAAAAAATGACCATCAATTCCACAATTCTAAAGCTGATGATTCTTTTAGGGCTTTGCATGAAAGTCTTCGCCCAACCGATGTGGTCTGAGCCTGAACAGATTTTTCCCGATTCCATTCATGTTTATGAAATCCCACAACAGATGATTGAGGGCTTTCCAAATTCTTTATATATGCTGGCAAGAATTGGCGACAGTTCGGCTGTTATTGAACTTAGCGGTCATAATCTCGAAAACATGAATATAATAGCTGTGGCCGACACGATGTGGAGTTTATCGACTCCAGCGGGTGACAGGGTTTCCTGGCGCGAATTTGGCGCGAATAAAATCGCAGAATATAATAGCTCTACATCTTCAACGGACATCTATTCAATTCCAGATAGTTTTCAATGTATTGCAGTCGATGAAACCGACATATACCTTGATGCTCTTTATTTTTTCGGTATAACTTCCGGAAACAACTTTGTGCGTTGTCACTTCGATAGATCGACATATGAAATTACTGGTTCAGTGATTACAGATGAAGTTCCTCCTGCCGAGGGATACCTTAAGATAGGATACGGAGGGACAGCTACCTACATCTCGTCGTTCTCTCCGCCTGAATTTGTTGTTATTGCTTCCCCTACATTTGAGACTTATTCCGGCAAGTATCCAATTATGATAGATGGTGGCTCGACTGTCGCTTATACTGATAGTTCGCCAGACATCCTCGTCCTCTGGGATGGATTGTGGTGGCCGGAAGGATATATTACGAGGGATTCAATTGAGGAAAAATGGCTTTCCTATTTTTTATGGTTCCCGGATGATGTTCCCCTCGATGCTATGGTTTATGCTTCTGAAGGAAATGTTATAGTTTATTCCGAAAATCCTTTCTCAGAATACTTCGAGAATGTTTTCGAGGATGTTAATCCTACTTATGTCGGAGTTGCCGGTATCACACTTCCCGATACGCTAACTCCAGACTCCTGGAGCCCTTGGTTTTGGACACATTTATGGGTTTTCTGGACAGATTCATCAAATACACTATTGGGAAGTAGAATTTCTGAAAGATGGAGCGACATAGACGAAGAGCCAACCGTTCCGGACCACTTCTCCCTCTCCGCCCACCCCAACCCGTTCAATTCGGCCGTCTCCTTCACCATTGACGGCGCGGGCGTATGCAATACGCCCCTACGGGTGGAAATATATGATGTCGCGGGAAGGAAAATAAAAACGGACGTAGGGGAGGCCCTTGTGGCCTCCCGTAACGTGGGTTCCGGTGTCAAAGAACGGGAGGGGACAAGCCCCGCCCCTACGGAAAACGCGGTCGTCTGGCATCCCGCGCCCTCCCTCGGTTCCGGCGTCTATCTCATTCGCATCCAGCAGGACGGGCGGACTTACACTAAGCCTGTGGTTTATGTTAAGTAGGCATCGACTATGTTGCAATAAAAACTTGTAAGGAAATAAGTGCATTCTTCGGTGCTTCCACAGGAATCCGCCCAAACAGAATCGGCTACAGACCACCAGATTAAGACCCCCGTACCCGTCGAATCAGGCCCTCTTCCGAAACAGACCACTACCAGACAGAACAGAAAAACAAATCCCAGTTTTCTCATCTTTCCCCCAGTTTTGAAGTTGCTTTTTCTAAAATTACGCTTATAATATAGCCGAAAGGAAGAAAGATGCAAGAAAAAAAATCAATAAGTTCAATAAAAATCCTACTATTATTATTAATCATTTGTTCTTCAACCTTTTGCGGCGATATTGTCTTAACAAGAATTAGACCATTTGCGGAAGAATTTCCTACTTTTGAAGTTACACTTCAGAGAGACGGTCATCGAATCTTTGGAAGTGGTGTAGTTGATACCTTCGTAAGCCCTTTAGGTTTCGATTCATACTGGATTTTACCTGACAATGAATATCTTCTAGACAGTAATATTGCTCAGTTAGAGGTGTTTGTTAAGTCTGGTGGTAATTTAATCCTTGTCCTCGAATGCCGCGGAGACGTTGTTGAAGCTATCAACCGAATTTTTGGGTATGAAACATGGTTCGAGGAGCTCGGAAGGCCAAAAGCTTATAACGAATATGTCTTTGATTCTGTTCCCGATACCTTCATAAGCTATTTTGGATATTTATCGTCGACTTTCATCACTGACTTCGATTCTCGATGGGAAAGAGTAAGCGGAATAGATACATTGATAACAATGGGAAGCGTTTCGGTAGGAGTGGATACAGAAGGTTGTCTTAGAGCCATCGGTTGGGGCGGGAGAGATTGCTACGGACATCCTTATGGCGCAGACACTGTCATTTACGATTCGTTTGCAGTTCAGATCTTAGCGGGTAATTACCGCGAGGGTGAAATAACCGTAGTTGCGGACATTAATCTTTTCTCTACTTATCCATACGACCAAACCGACGTTATCACCCTTTTCGACAACCTTCAATTCGCGCGGCAGTTGTTCGCCTGCAACACCCGGGCCGACAGTGCGACAATCGAGCAGGAAGATTCAACGCTTAGGCTTCGTATTTTCGGCGATTTCGCGGATTTCAACCCCGATTCCAGCGTATGGCGGTTCCGCATTTTCCATCACTGGACACCTCGGTTTTTCGACGGCTATGAAATTGGTGCGCGCGCCCTTGCGCTGGACGTTCTCGAAATAGACTATCCACCGATTTACCACCCGGATTACGACACGGTCGAGGTATGTCTTATGTTCCTCCCTGACTCCACCGGCGAAACCGTCCTATGGGATTTTCCCGTCTGCGACACTTTTAAATTCGATTTTACCGGCATAACGGAAACGCCCACGCCGCAGGCGTTCGCCATTTCCGCATATCCGAACCCTTTCAATTCCTCGGTAACCATCGCCCTCGACATTCCCGTAGGGGACGGGTCCCCCGTCCCGATTAG
>CAZSHG010000048.1:0-7341 GCA_964606695.1 uncultured bacterium | reverse complement strand
CAGGACGCGAAGTGCGCGTTCAACCTCGATAGTGAAATCGACATGCCCGGGTGTATCGATGATGTTTATTTGATGGTCGCGCCAGAAACAAGTAGTCGCGGCGTCGGTAATAGTAATTCCGCGTTCGCGCTCCTGCTCCATCCAGTCCATCGTAGCGCTACCCTCATCGACCTCCCCCATCCGATGGATCTTCTTCGAGTAGAATAGAATCCTCTCGGTAGTGGTGGTCTTGCCGGCGTCGATATGCGCCATAATGCCGATATTTCTCAGTCTGTCTAACGGTGTCCGTTTCATCATTTCAAATCGTTAAACCTCGTCGTCAAATCGAACAACAAAATATGGAAATTTTGCGCATAATCAAGTGCGATTACACCACTCAGGCAATTTCACCCATTTGCAGGCGTCGTCGGAAGTCCCCGCGCGAATTCGTTTCCTGCACCACCATTCATTGATTTTCGGCGATACGAAATATACGAAGATGGCCAACGCGAAACCCGCGATGATGTCGATCACATAATGATGCCTCAGATAGACCGTCCCCAGCACCAGCCCCACTGCTATCGGCAGGAATCCCCAGAACATCGTGCGTGCGTGTTTATATGCGTAGATCATCGCCAGTAAAGTCGTTGCGCAATGCAAACTCGGAAATGCCGCTCGACTGCTCGCCGCGGAGATTATCACGTTATGTTGGGCGTTATTGAAGAAAAAGCCGGTGAAATCCCGAGTGAACTGATCCGCCAGAACCAGCCTGGGCGGCGCGGCGGGGAAGAGAACGTAGAGGAAATATCCGAAATAATAACTCAATACGATCCCCATCAACGTCTCGCGGTAAGCGAAATATCTCCCCTTAAAATAAAGGTAGAACGGTATTATCAGCGGAATCACGAAATAATTCATATAGGCGAAGCTGAAGAACTCCGTGAGTATCGGATGGTAGAACTTCTGCGCCCATATCACCGGCTGGACGCCGAACATCCAGTCGTCGATTGCCACCAGCGTCCAATGGATATCGTGCGGGTTGACGAAATGGATTGTGTCGTGCAG
Organism: uncultured bacterium; assembly: GCA_964606695.1. Taxonomy (GTDB): domain Bacteria; phylum UBP14; class UBA6098; order UBA6098; family UBA6098; genus CAZSHG01. The sequence continues at coordinate 6,297 of CAZSHG010000048.1, read as the reverse complement.
GTTCGTGTATATAGCGATTGCCAGCCCGAACGGCGCGGCTTCCCGAATGAATTTCCAGAATTTCCCGCCCGGGTTCCATTTCCGGACGCCGATGAACAGAAGGATCATCCCCACGACAGCGAAAATCCTCGCTAAATCCCCGCTGATATGTTTTGGGACATCTCCCTGCTCTGCAAAATAAGAATGCGCCCTCAGCGTTACCGCCGCCGAGGGGAAGAAGAAAACCAGCGCCAGCAGTTCCTCGAACCGCATGTGAAGCGCGAAAAGCTTTATTTTAATCCATACGAACCTCATGGCGCGCTAAAATACGCATACCGCTCATTGAAATCAAGTCAAAAACTAAAGAATAATCTACTTGAATTACGGCATTTTAATGCGTAAATTAAATCAGATGTTTTAAATTATTCAAAGGAGTAGAAAATGAGAAAATCACTTATCATCCTCATCGTCGTTGCCTTTGTAGCCTCTCTGCTTGCCGAGGAAAGCACCGGCGGCGCGAGTGTCGGGTTCGGATACCAGTTCAGCAACTCCGACGCCGCAATCGCAACCGCCAACGCGATGGGTCTGGATACCGAAGTCGAGAGCACGCCGGAACTAATGCTCGACATCCACGGCTGGAGCGTCCTCAACAGGTTCATGCGCCTCGGCGGCCTCATCTCAGGCGGCTATTTTGACGCCAAGGGCAAGCCCGACGAGACCACAATGAGCGAGGACGAATCCGGAGTCGGTTTCGGCGACGCCAGAGTCGCGTTCCTGCCGGAAGTTTACGTCCCCTTCGGCCCCATCGAAGCATCCGCAGGATTCGCGCTCGGAGGCGGCTCCATCATAACCTTCGTCAACGACGACAACGGCGACAACGACGGCGACATGTTCTTCTACGCTTTCATGCGCCCGCAAATTACCGCGTCCTACGACTTCGGCCCGATAGGCGTGCAGGTCGGCACAGGCTACCACATGCCGCTTGCCGGAACCGAAGGCGAATTCTGGTTCATCGAATCCGACGGCGACACGGTAAGCAACACCTTCGAGGTCGGCGAGATGGACGGCTTTTTCGCCAAACTCGACGTCTTCTTCGGCCAGAAAACCAAAGACTGACTCGAACTCGAATATTCGATTAAAAAGGGCGGCCACACGGTCGCCTTTTTCATTTCCGATGACCTTTCCGCCGCTTTTTTACTGCGAAATACCGTTCCCGGAATCGGAAATGCTATTTTTTTCGTATGTATTACCATTTATTTCGTATTTAACGATATTTAATACGTATAGTATATCATAATTTTCGTATTTAATAACATTTATTTCGCATGATAAGTTATTTAATACGTATGATCTAGTATTTATTTCGTATGAATTGCTATATTTTTCGTATGAAATATAATTTTTCTCGTCTATTTTAACGCTCTTTTCATCCGTTTTATCGAATTTTCTTTGAGGATTAATCCTCCGCAGATCCTTTCTTGACCCACCTCTCGTCGTAATAAGGATCCTCGGATTTATCCAACGGCACGAGCTCGAGTTTATACCCCATCGCGCGTGCGAGCCCCGTTATCGTGGATAAACTCGCCGATTTCGACCTCCCCCTGACCATCGTGTTAATCGTGGTCGGCGCAAGCCCCGATAAATCCGCGATCTTAACCTGAGACCAGATACTGGCGTTTATCTCCCGCACGATTTTCGACACGATATTCTGCGCGTCGTTCTTAGCCTCCTTCCGATGCTTGGCCTGAGCCTCCTTATGTCGGTTGATATTCGCCATTTCAAACTCTCCTTTTTTATTTCAAATACACGATTCTTTTCATTGTCGATTCGTCCCCGAATGATGCTCGGATGAGATAAACCCCTGAACCGATATTTTCGTCCGGTTGCCAGATGTAATCGAGCCCTGAGCTTGTCGAAGGGCGGGGTTCTTGTGAACCGCCGCGCACTTCGACATGCTCAGTGAGCGGCTGGATTGACTCTACGCGACGTCCCGTTGCATCGTATATCTCGATTCGTAGTGGCGTATTGCAATAACCCCCTACGGATGCGTCGAGGGAAATCGTTACCGCGGAATTGAACGGATTCGGCCAGGCGGAAATCTCGAATGCCTTCGGGCGCGGTGCAGGCGAGGTTTCCGGGACGGCCATTCCCTCATATAATTCTATAGGATTGCCTGGCGTCAGGTCTCTGCCGTCGAAGGCCGAATAATCCGGGCCGTAACGGTAGCACCGGAAGACGTTGTTCATCACCAGCTCTTCGCCCTGATAGTGGATTCCGTCCCTGTCCACCGGGTTGATGTATTGCCAGACGATTTCGCCCGCGTCGGTAACCTCGAAAAACCTACCCACGGCTCCCTCGCAGATGAGCGTGTTGCCGTTGGGGAGCCTCTGGCATCCGGAGATATTTGGTGAGAAGAAGGCCGTATCGGGAACGGCGGTGTAAGTCCACGTGGCGGCGGATGGTTCGTAAGCTGTGCCCGGCGTGTAACTATAATTGCCCAGCGCATCGACCGGCGGGGTTATCTGGATTATTGACGAATGAAAAGGCGGCGGGAAATCGCCTATGCCGTTATTGAACACGAGGAAATCCCCCTCGCCCGACAATCCCGGCTCGATCCATTGGGCGTCGTGCTGGCCGAAAAAGACGCGGTCAGGCGGGAACCCCCGGTCGTAAGCGGCGGGATTGCCCCATCGATAGAGCAAATCGCCGGCGGGGCCGGCGGCCTCGGCGATTCCCGACGCGGGATCGTCGTAATCCGCGGTGCCGTGGTCGATCACCCAGAGCTCGTGCAAATTGTGTATCGACAGCACTATCTGATCGAATTCGGGATTGTAATCGACGGCGTTGATATGAAGCCAGTCCCTGCCGGCGGACACGCCGACATAGTAGTTCAGGTCAATTTTTTCGGGATGATCGCCGACGACGCCGTAGTTTTCTTTTGTTGGATCGTAATCCTGAACGAGATGATCCCATGCGCGCCATTCCCATACGACACGTCCCGAATCGGGGTAAACCGGCTCAATCTCAATTATCTTGTCAGGCCAGAGTTCGCCCCAGGACAGCAATGAGGTGTCGCGTCCGGCCTCGACGCATTCGGCGTAACCGCGATATTCCCACGCTATAACCAGGATGTTGCCCGAGGGCATGAATTCGATATCGTGATGCTGGAGTTCGGTCGAGTCGGAGATTTTGTGTTGCCAGATGACCGAGCCGTCCCAGTCGAACTCGATTATCATCCCGCCCTCGCCGCCGCCGGAAAAAACTGGATTCGAGATTTCGGGTTTGGCCGAATAAAGCAGATGCCCGTTTTCGAGCAAATAACAGGACTGCCCCGGTTCGTAGCCGCAATCCCATGAGTGAACCAGTCTTCCCTGATTGTCGATGAGATAAGCCGAGGTATAGCCGATCGGCGCGAAAAGGGTGTAACCATCGTAGGAATCTTCATCGTCGATGAAAAGCCCGAGTGTGCGCGAGGATTCCGAAAATTCCACGATGAAGGCCTGCGGTTCGGTGCTCGCGCGATGCATGTCGTCCCAGCTGGATATCGGGGACGATCCTGTTCCGCCGAAATGTATGCGATTGGCTCCGCCGTCGTCGTCTGGTTCGCCGGGCGACCATTTATCGTAAATGAAACTCTCGCCTGAAATCCATCTCCAGTCGCCGCCGGGTTCGATAGCGCCGTCGGCCTGCACACCGCCTATCCACGGGCCGATAGCGAACCCGCTCGTGTCGCGCCAGTAGATAGCGGAATCGATCAGGCTGAAAACGAAATCGTTCTCCTCGACGGAAGTTATCGTCGCCAGATAGCCGCCCATCGCAAAAGCGGAATCCTGCGCCATACTCCAATCGACTCCGGCGGACATCTCGATCGCTTCGAACCAGTGCGTCGTGCCGTCGGCGTGGAAATAGGGCACCGGCACTGCGAAACAAATCGCGGAAAAGAAAACCAATATCATCGATGTTACATCTCTCATAATCGCTCCAATCGTGCTCCGATTACAAATTAACCAGATTTCCGGCGTGGGGCAAGTTATAATTACGATAAAGCCGACGAGAATCGGTTTATCCGAAATTTGTTACGCGGGGGCGATTTCTCGCGTATAATGTTCGCGGAGAGTTGTTATGAAACGTTTCGTTAGATATTTTTCTTTGGCTGATAGGAACCGCGTTTGCTCGCCTTAAGGCCTGTAGGAAAGAGAAATCTTGTCCCCTACAGTTTGAGATTTCTCGTTGGCCTGCGGCCTCTGTCGAAATGACATTGGGAAAATGTGTCTGCAAATTGTGCTTGTCAAAGAGCGCGTTATTTCGTATATTAACACTGAAAAATATGAACTTTCGACCAGGGAGGTTGAAATGAAGAAGTTAACAGTGGTTTTGGCTCTAATTCTTGTGTTTGTCGCCTTTGCGGACGACAGCGAGGATTATTTCCCCACCGGCATAGGATACACCTGGACTTACCAGGATTCCGGCGCTGAGGGTATTGATACGACTTTTAGCGAGCAAGTCGGCACTGAAATGATGATGGGTTACGAAACTTGGATTACCGAGGAAACTTTCGACGGCAGTGTCGATTCGTCTTACATGCAGATTCGCACTGACGGCGTTTACTTTCTTGTGTCTTTCTTTGATTCCCTCGGTAGCGACCGTCGTGCGATACAGGTTGCACCAGCGGTTGTAAATGTCGGAGACAGCTGGACAGCCGCCGATATCGAGACTTCGATGGTGATGTCCGGTTACACGATGAATCTGGAAATCACGATCAATATGGAAGTCATTGGCCGCGAAGAAGTTTTCGTGCCGGCAGGTGGTTTCGAATCCTGTTTGAAGCTCGCTTCGGAGACCGAGTTCTATTATGAGGTCAGTTCCGGCGGCGTGGTTGTAGCCGAGGGCGGCGGCGTCCAGAACCGCGATACTACATGGCATGCGCAGTTCGTCGGCCCGGCGATGAGCCACGGCATGGATTACGAAATCGACTACATGAGCGGTGAGATTTCGGATTCAAACAAGACCGCCAGTTATCTCCTGGAATACGATTTTACCGGCATCGACGAGGACATCGCGACGCCCGACGACATTGCGATTCGGGCCTTCCCGAATCCATTCAATAGCGCTGTTTCGATTCAAGCCCCCGACGGCGCGGAGGTCGAGGTTTACGACATCAACGGACATCGCATTGCAGAACTGCCGGATGTCGTGAACGGCGTTACTCGATGGGAACCTGGCGAGAGCGTGAATTCGGGCGTGTATTTCGTTCGAGCACACTTTGACAAGCTCAATGACCGCGGCGAGAAATTGAATACCGAGAGGGTGTTGTTAATCAAGTAAATAACGATTATTAAATAGAGCAATATAAAAACCGGGGCGGTTTCGTTCCGGTTTTTTTATGCCTTATTATTCATTACGTCAATCGGAGAATAGATACTTGCCGCCATTGTTTACCGATATTTCAACCGGGACGCAGGTTGTGTCAAAAATATCATGGCCGGTTTCGAGGTTTCCCCAGAAAGACGATAACGTAGTATCGTTTTCTGCGAAATTACGCAATATCTCACCACACGATGTATCCGCCAAATTACAGGGAAAGATGTGAACAGGGATTTCGTAACCCGAGGATTTGCTGTCAAGGGCGATTATATATAATTCCTCGATGGAGTCGTCACCTATGGGAATACACCCGATTGTCACATTAGAACCATGGATAAAAATCTCGCCGCCGGGGCGATTCGGGTCGCCGAGTATGCGGTCGGAGGCGTTCGGATAGTCGATTTTCATCGATAGATGATAACTGCTGACCGGATTGAACAGGACTATCGAATAGAAGCCCTCCGGGATTTGCAGGTCGCCCTGCCTGCGTTTCGGGCCGAGATGTCCGCTAAATGCGGTCATGGGGTAAGCTCTAATTTTGACGAACTTAGAATCCCTCTCCGAAAACGCCCATAGTTCCAGAATTCGCTCTAATTTAAACACTCGAATCATGGTTTTTGCGGGGTATTCGATACCGTTGGCCTCGAAGATTGAATCCACAGCCGCTCCTCGATTTGTCCGGGCGTTGCGGACGCGTCGATAGCCCTTCTGTTCGTCCTGCAACTTGCCCGCGCCCCACTCGGAGGACGACCGCGCAAAGGCGAGACACGCGAGAAAGAAACTCAGTAGAGTAATCAAACGGACGAGATCTCGCATTTTCGCCGAATGCGTTCTCATTTCAGATACACCACCCGCTTCGTCACGGTCTCGGTCACTGAGCCTGCCGAAGAGCCCGCCGTCGCCCGCACGAGATACACACCGGAACCGACGGACTCGTCGGGCGTCCAGATATAT
>CAZSHG010000047.1:0-7606 GCA_964606695.1 uncultured bacterium | reverse complement strand
CATCCGGCAACCATGGGGATAACTCCGCGCCCAAAGAGGCTTTCGTGCCTCTCTCCAAACAATACGGTGTCGATGTTGTCTTCTGCGGACACGACCATCATTACGAGAGAATGCATCCCATCGGCGGAACAACATACATCATCACCGGCGGAGGTGGCGCGCCACTTTACAGCGTTACCGGCGGACCTTCCAGCGCGATTGCCCTTCGAAGCCATCAGTTCTGCAAGATTTCCGTAGCGGGGCCAAGATTAGACATTCAGTCGATTAATCCCGCAGGCGAGATAATCGACCGCATAACCCTCCATAACGGCCCCAAAATTCAGCGTCCGAATATCGCGGTGCCCCATATTGTAACCACGGAGGATACTTTCACTGTGCAGTTCAAGTCATACCGTGCTGTCGCGGGAAATCGTTACAGCATCAAAAACAAGTTCAATGGCAACACGAATTGGCTCTTCTCCGAAACTGCGGTCGAGGACAGCGCAAATCATTATTCCGTTCGATGCTGGACGAACAGCTGGGCCGAGACGGGAGGATACGATTTCATCATCGAATCTTCCGAAGGCTTCGCAGATACAGCATTCAACTCGATTTATGTAATCGAGGAGTTCGAAGATCCTTTCGAGTTTATCCACATAACCGACACCCACCTCGGGAGCACCGCGGATCACCTGAATAATCTAATCCACGGCCTCGATGTCTCGGATATGCTCAACCCCGCCTTCATACTCATTACAGGGGATATCTGCGACGCCGGATACCGTGAGGAATACGCCGAGATTTTCGAACTCATGAAAAAAATGCACGTGCCCCTTTTTGCGGTTCCCGGAAACCACGATTACGAATATTGGGACGGCGTGGACGGCTACAAAGACATGCTCTCGCCTATAACTCGCTTTTCTTTCGATTACGGCGATTATCATTTCGTTATGATGGACACCAAACAGGACAACGGCTTCCCACTCTATCAATGCTACGGTTTCAGCTCCGATGACTTGGCATGGCTTCAAAACGACCTCGCCGACCACTCCGATTCGCGATTCACTATTATCGGCTTCCATGGCCCGGTTTTCGACGAGCTTACCCCGAATCTCAACGGCGGAGATACTTTCGTAAGCCTGTGCGTTGCGAACAATGTCAAACTGACCCTTTCCGGACACACCCATTTCAACAAAATCTTCGATTCCGACGGCGACAGGCTTTTGTCGGGAAGTTGGCAGTCCGCCGAATGGCCACTTTTCATTCAGACCGCATCTGTGGCGAAGAACGAGACTTTTACCCCGCGCCACGATTTGCGCACCATCCGTATCGAGGACGGCGAGATAACCAAACTGACCTGCGACGAGGACGGCGACGGCGACATCGAGAGAGAAACCGCATGGGACATCCTTCGAATAAACATCGACGACTACATCAGCCCGGACACAACCTCGGCAATCTTCACCATTTCCAACAACCATTACGAATCCTTCTTCAACTGCAGGAAGCACGCAAAGATGCTCGCGGAGGTTGTTTACGAGTGCGATGGCGGCGAAATTGCCGATGTCGAAGGCCGAGGCAATCACCTCGTCGAATTCGACCTGCCTGCAAGGTCTGTAGTTACGATAGTTTTGAACGCCGAAGGTCTTCTTACACGGGAAAACAGGCATCTCGCCAAAGACCTTTCCCTGAATATTTACCCAAATCCCTTTAACAGCAGTTGCCGTATCGAGGCTCCCGAGGGCGCAATAATCGAGATTATGGACATTGGCGGAAGGCTTGTCAGCAAAATCGATTCGAACAAAAAGATTTGGATACCATCGCGCAACGTTCCCTCAGGAAGTTATTTCGTGCGAATGACCCTCGGCGAAGAAACCGCGACCCGCAAAGTTATGCTCCTGAAATAGAGGCTTAGCGTGCTACGCCCGTAAGCAGGGGGGACTTATCCAGTATCCGAGGGTCTTATAAAGACATCCGAAGCACCTCGAATCTAATCCGAGGACTATGATAACCTGCAAGGTCAGTCGGATGGACAATCTGGTTGCTCGAGTGTTTTAAATATGAGAAACTCTACCCGACAAAGCGGACCACCGCGAACACCAATGTGGAAGCTATCCCGGGAGAAGTTGAAATTAAGGACACATCTTTACAAACAATTAACACTTTGATCATATTAGTTTAATAGCCAGAAGTAAAATACTTACAAGTAGTTAATTTGAAAACTATCGGAGGTTATTGTGGCAAAAGCAGATTTACATGTTCATTCTAAGCTTTCCAACCATCCGTCTGAGTGGTTTTTGAAGAGGATCGGGGCTAACGAATGCTACACCGATCCTGAATTCATTTACGATACGGCAAAATCTCGCGGTATGGACTTCGTGACGATCACGGACCATAACAAAATCGAAGGTGCGTTGCTTATATCTGAAAAATATCCCGATGCATTTCCCGGTGTGGAATCGACTGTCTATTTTCCCGAAGATGGGTGTAAGGTTCATGTTTTACTTTATGGACTAACCGCCGGCGATTTTGAGCTAATACAAGCCACAAGGAATAATATATATGATTTCAGGGATATAATTAAAGAACTCGATATTATTCACTCCGTTGCCCACGCAACTTATTCAGTTAATCAAAGTCTAACTATCGACAACCTCGAAAAACTGATATTGTTGTTCGATAATTTTGAAAGCGTCAACGGCGGTCGCAACTATCAACACAATATGACCTGGACACGATTGCTTAGAAATTTGACACCTGAAATAATCGAGAGATTACGTATTAAACACGGCATCGAGCCTTTCAGCGAAAATGCTTGGCAAAAAGGCTTTACCGGCGGTTCAGACGACCACGCCGGAATATTTATCGCGAGAACATGGACGGAGGTCGAAGCCGATTCTAAAGAAGAGTTCTTATTCAATCTGAAATCTAAGCGAACTGTCGGGATGGGGCGAAGCAATGATTTTAAGGGGCTCGCGTTCACGGTTTATAAAATAGCTCACGATTTCTATAAAAGCCGGGGCAATTTACCGCAGTCGGTATTAAGTCTGGTCAACGAGATGGTATTCAATAATTATCACACAGGCCTTATCGACAAGCTGAAAATAAAAAAACTCCGTTATTCTTCCGAAAAAAAAGGAGATAGAATAGCCCGAGTGCTTGCCGATTTTCTGGATATTCTCGAAAAAAGCTCCGGCGTTCCGATAGAGGACAAACTCGATTTACTATACGAAAATGTAGCTTCAATAACCGATGAGTTATTCAGAGGGGTTCTTAGGTCGATCGAAGAAGACCTTAAAAAAGGTGACTTCCTGAGTGTAATTAAAAATATATCTGCATCCGTTCCGGGGATATTTCTTTCGTTGCCGTTTTTTACGACTCTCAAACACCTATATAGCGGCAACGAACTGTTAAACCAATTGAAAAACCAATTCGACGTCCCCGGCGAAACGGGCGGGAAAAGAATTCTCTGGTTCACCGATACTATCGACGACCTAAACGGCGTAGCGGTTACATTGAAGAAGATCGGCAAGTTAGCCGAAGAAAAAAAGTTAGACCTTGAAATTGCCTGTTCGGTGATGCCGGACGAGGTTAGCGAGGATATCCCGAAAAATATTATGAATCTTCCGGCCATGTATGCTTTCGATCTGCCGGGCTATGAATCATACAATCTTAAAGTCCCCTCTATCCTCACGTGTATGGAGAGAATCTATAAATTTAACCCCGACGAGATATACACCTCGACCCCCGGACCTATGGGATTACTCGGATTGCTCGCCGGGAAGTTAATGAACGTAAAGACTATCGGAGTCTATCACACAGATTATAAACTTCAAGTAGCGGATATCATCCCGGACGCCGCCATCGTGAACCTGATAGACATATTCAATAAATGGTATTACCAGAATTGTGACGAGGTCAAGGTATTCACAGAAGATTTTTTCAATATTCTTGTAAGCAACGGAGTTGAGAGTAAAAAAATTAAATATCTCTCAAAGGGAATAGACACAAAAATCTTTGCCCCTAAAATAGTAAAACCGAATGAGAGTATTATTGGCCGGCGCAAAGGCAGAAAACTCCTTTATGTCGGGCGAATATCCAAAGAAAAGAAACTCGATTTCATGGTGAATGTATATAAAGAGTTAGTAAATAAATATACTGACCTCAGTTTCGTGGTAGTTGGAGATGGACCATATTTAAAGGAGTTCGCCGAAAAGCACTCCTCCGAGGAAGGCGTGATAATCATCGGAAGTGTTAAACGCGAGGAACTGCCCGAAATATATTCCGCCTCGGACCTGTTTGTTTTCCCAAGTGTTTCAGATACATTCGGCCTCGTAGTATTGGAGGCGCAAGCGTGCGCATTACCGGCGGTGGTTTCAGATTTTGGCGGGCCGAAAAGCGTCATAATTGACGGTAAAACTGGTTTTGTAGCGAAAGCAAACGACCTTAACGACTGGACAGAGAAGGTTTCCAGAGTGCTCGAAATGATGAACGACGATCCTATCGAATACGTTCTTATGCAAAATAGTGCGCGTATTAATGTCATTCAGAAATACCGTTGGAATAAAACTATCGACGAGATTTTTGGAATATCATATATAAAAGAGAATGCCTACGATCTTGAAAACATAGTTAATAATTTCCAGCAAATCGGAGATAATTCTCCTCAAAACAGCCGCACTCCTCTCGAATCATTAGGGTAAGGCCTATGTGCCCTCCCGCTCCGCGATGTTAAGGATGGTCGGTAATTGCGAAAACGGGAGCACACATAGGTGCTCCCCTACTTTTTTCAAATCCCCGAAAAAAGTCTTGCGCCCCGCAACCCCGCGAATTATATTGTCATTTGATGATAGACGGTAAGAAACATAACACCCCTTCAAGAACCGTTTCAAACGGCATTACCGACGTGCGCCACGGTCTGTTCGCGGTAAATTGCGACGATGCCCTCGAACCGCCGACGAAAGGGATTCTGCCCGAGGCGTCCTCTGCCGGACGGTTCCAGCTCTCGGCGGCCGGAAGAACCAAAACAACCCGTAGGGGAGGGTCTGAGACCCTCCCGCTGCGCGACGATGCAACGGTCGTTATTTCCAAATCCCCCGTAGGGGAGGGCCTATGTGCCCTCCCGCCGCGTGAAGATGGGACGGTCGATTATTCCGCGAACTGGAGCACACACAGGTGCTCCCCTACGGCCAAATATTTTCCTTGCTTTTCGGAAAACTATCATGTAAATTACCCTCGCTATGATTAGACTGAGGCTACATATCACCCCTTCAAGAACCGTTTCTAACGGCTTTTCCGACGTGGGCCACGGCCTGTTCGCAGTAAATTGCGACGTTGCCCTCGAACCGCCGACGAAAGGGATACTGCCCGAGGCGTCCTCTGCCGGACGGTTCCAGCTCTCGCCGGGCGGAAGAACCTACCCGAAGGTCCAGATTTTCACCGTGGAGGACTATTTCGCGGGCAAACGCCCCGACCTACCGGACACCTCCGACACCCTCAAGAAAGCCAAACGCATTCAAAAGGACACTGGCCAAAGGAAGCTTGAATTATGACAACCAAACTTAAAATAACCCCCAACTCTCAACTCCACACCCTCAACTCTCAACTCGATTCGCCCCAAACCAAACCGGAGCTGGGGATATGAGCTACAAGGAAATATTTGTTTCTTCTATTAGCCTATTTAAAACTTGGCCATTTAATATTACTATAATTGCCTTAGTTTTTTTTCTATTATTCAAAAGGCAGATACGTGATTTTTTCAGCGATGCTAAAATTGCACACGCTAGAATTGGCAAAGAAGGTTTTGAATTTGGCTTAAAGCGTAATGATATAACTACTACACCTCAAATAAAAGAGGAAAAGGAACCTACAAGACCTCCGAAACAGATAGGATTAATTGAAATAAAGATTTCAAAGCAAGATTTAGAAAAATTGCACAAGAGAAAAAATGAGAAACTCGTTTTAGAAGAAGTATATGAAATGGCATTCAAAGATGCGGAAGAAGGGAGAAATAAGGAGGCTTTAGCTAAATTTACAACAATTATAAACAATATTGAAGAAAACCATCCAAAAACGGCGGAAGTTTATTATAACAGAGGTTTTGCAAGGTTTAATATTGAAGATTTCGATGGAGCATTTAACGATTATACAAAAGCTATTGAGATTAAAACCGATTTCGGTCATCCATATAACAATCGCGGAAATATTTTTATTAAGAAGAAAAAATACGATTTGGCAATAGGTGATTTTAGCAAGGCAATAAACTATCTTAACGATGATAATATAAAAGCGATTGCATATGCAAACAGGGGTTTGGCTAAAATAGAAGACGGGAATTATAGAGAAGGAATAGAAGACATTAATAAGGCAATATCAATTGATAAATCATATGCAGATGCTTATTATAACAAAGGAAACGCCGAACTAAAATTATCAGATTTCAAAGGGGCAATAAAAAGATTTACCAAAGCAATAGAGTTGGACGTAGTTCAAGAAAAAAAATCAAGAGCTTTTATAAATAGGGCTTATGCGAAAAGAATGAGTGGTGATTATCCTCTTACAGATATTCTTTCTGATATAGACATTGGATTGGAACTTAATCCAACTAATTATATAGCATTAAATAACCGAGCAGCGCTACGGGTGTTGAATGGATTATACGAAGAAGCTATTGAAGATGCGAATAGGGTAATAGATTCATCGGAAGATGAATATCAAATATCAGTTGCTTTGACTCATCGCGCTTTAGGTAAAGAATGTTTAGGAGATTATCAAGGCGCGATAAAAGACTTACATAAAGCCCTTTCTATCTTTGAAGGTTCTGATGAAGACAGAGGAGGTATTTACCATAATTTGGGTAAAGTATTTATGTCCATGGGAGAATATGATAAGGCTATACCATTTCTCAATATTGCTATTTCATTAAATCCGCAATGGGCCGAGAATTTCAGGAAAAGAGGTGTTTGTCATCATTTTAAAGAGAGATATAAAGACGCAATTTGCGATTTAGAAAAGGCTATATCATTGACACCTGATTTCCCGGCAGAAATATATGATTTAATAGGTTTACAGTATTTATATCTTATAAGAGAATCGGACGAGGAAGAAGAAAAAAGGAATTATGCGCTCGAAGCAAAAAAAGTTTGCTTGAAGGCGTATGACATCTCAAAAGGCAAGGTAGTATATAATTTAGCTTGTGTTTGTGCGCGGTTGAATGATGATAATTGGACTAAATACTTGGAAGAAGTATTGAAAGGTGATAATGAATATAAATACGATAGAAAGTATATTTGCAGAGATGTAGATTTTAAACATCTCCAGAAAGACCGGAGGTTCGTCGCACTTGTTGGTGATTGCAAAAGAATCCTTAAATGAAGAACAGGTTATACATTGTTCTTTTTAAATATTATTTTCGTTCGGGCGGGGGAGCGGTGGATCCCGTAGGGGAGCACCTGCGTGTGCTCCCGTTCGTTAATTTACAAAAAGCGGAAGGGCACATAGGCCCTCCCTTGCGTCGATTCGTTCTTTTACATAGATTTAATTCATGTTATCCCGCGCGGGCAATGTTTCGCAGGGGCGCGGTCTCCGCGCCCCTGCGTCGAATGCGGAACCGTAGGGGCGAATCTCG
>CAZSHG010000046.1:0-8917 GCA_964606695.1 uncultured bacterium | reverse complement strand
CATCGATCATCGAATGACAATATAATTCGCGGGGTTGCGGGGTGCAAGCCTTTTTTCGGGGATTTGAAAAAACCCTTCGACCCTTCGACCCAGATAGGGCTTCGGCAGGCTCAGCCACCGATGGGAGGGGAGAGTTGAGGGTTGAGAGTGGGAAGAGGCTTCAACGGCGTCTCGCTGTTTTTTTATTATCGTCAGTTTAAACTGACGGCAATGAGGCAATCCATTTCCCTCTGTAAGACACACGGCGGTTGCGTGGGGTGCAAGCAGACATCGTGTCTATTAAATAAAAGGTGATTTATTCGCAACTCGCAATTACCGGGTAATCGCAAAGCTGGAGGCATGCCCAGACGGGTTTCCTACGGTCAGGGGCCTTCCCTACGGCAGGTATATACCCCATCTCAACTTGAGCGCGATTCGGTATTGGAATTCGGAGTCGCCGGGATAACATGGGTGATAATCCGGCGGAGACGCGATGCCGATGAACAGGTGCATCTCATCTCCGGGCGCGAAGGGTATTTCAGCCGGTTCGATGACGCTGGTGTAATCGCTTCGAATGATCGCGAAATCTTCCGGTAGGCTATCCGGCGTCATTCTCCCGCGAATGCCGATTTCGTTGTAATCGAGAATGGCCGAGTTGGAAATTTCCACCGGCGGGCAGTCGTAATCGGATATATTTTCCGCGTCAACCCATTTTAGCGCGATGTCCAGCGAGCATTCACCGCAGTTTTGCAGGACAAAGCTTCGTGGCTCGATGAGATTGTCCATTGAGAATACCGAATCGTCGGCTACGAGAATCTCCTCTATGGAGATATCCATTTCGCCGGTGCCGGAACCGAAATAGACGCACATGTCGAGCGTGTCGTAAACGGCGTAAACCGTGTCGTAGGGCGATGTTGGGCAGTATGTTGTGCATGATGCGTAGCTGTAGATTCCCGCCGACGTTTCCCAGTGGTCGAAGACGTATGCCGTCGGCATTACAAAGTCCGTGTCGCTGGCGCAGATGGTCATGCAATCGCGATCCACGGGGAATGTGAACTCGCAGGTTGCGTATCGGCGGTAGCCATCGACCTCCATCCAGCCGTCGGGGTCGGGGCCGGCTCCAGGTTCCGTCGCGCAGGGCGATTTGATGACGGTAAGCAGGCTATCCTGCACGAAAACGCTATCGCAGGCGACTATTGCGCATCGCGAATCGCCGTAATCGTAGTCGAATTTCGCACAGTAAATGGTCTTTTCGTAAAGGCTCGTTGCGCCGCGGATGCCGTCGGGGTAGCGGGTTGAGCCGTATGGTAACATGGAATCGCCGTCGAAGATGAACCAGTCGATGAAGCTGTCCACCGTTGTCGGCGGAGGCGGATCGATGTGGGGGCGTGTGTTTATCGAGTCTCCAGGGGTAACGCCCGGTGGAAGAATATCGATAAAGAAATTATATGTCGGCTCGACAATAAGGGTCTCAGTAATACAGGACATCGTGCCGCCGCATTCGTGGCAAATACGCGCGGATACTGTTTCCGGAGCGAAGCTGTTGAATTCACCGGAGGTCGTCATAATTGGTTCGACGTCGATATCTGTGCAGATTGTCTCCGTGCCGTTGCTCCACAGGATATCGTCGATGCTGATTTCCGTGTTCAGATTGTGCACGCAAACCGTGACCTCGCCATCGGAGGGGCACGCGCCGTTGGGCATGGTCAATTCCGCTTCCGGCAGGTCGCAGGTTATTACCGAACAACATTCTAAGCTGAGCCATTCGCAACCTTCGGCGAAGAAATCATAGCATAACACTGTGGCTACAGGCTCGGTGTAGGTTTCGCGCAGAACGCACCAATCGCCGGGCGAATAGACGCCCACGGTCTCCGCCGGCGCGCCGATTATTTCTTCGAGCACGACGATACTGTCCGGGATGTAACCGTCGCCGAATTCGCCGCACGGAATGGGCAGTTCGAGAGCCTCGCCCAGCGGGACGTATTCGACATCCGGCCAGATATCCGGCGGTTGCGGGACGACATGGATCGTTCTGCAGTCGGAAAGGACGCAGATGTCGCCGAATTCATTCTCGTAACTGGAATTGTAGCAATAGGTTGTGGTGCTTTCGGGAGTATCTTCGACACAGAAGTCCGTGCCGACAATGTTGCCATCGACCGTCCATTCGGAGGGCAACGTATCGATGTCGGGGCAGTCATCGCCCAGGAGAATTGCGCACAGATAAGCCGTCTCGCCGTAACATATCGTATCGTCCACGGTCTCGATTTCCAGCGTGCAACACAATTCGTTGAAGCAGGTCAGCGTGGTGCAAATCGAGAAGGAGCAGTAATACGAATCGACGCAACCGGTGCTTGCGGTGGCGCATAATTCCACCGAGTCGGTGCCGTGAATAGTTAAATCGAGGGAATTTTCGAATATCGACGTGTCCACCGGTTGTTCGTAGAACGATTCGACAGTCCACGCGACGGAATCCCAGACGCAATCTGAGCCGGGGATGTCTTCGAGGGTAAAACTCCAACTGCAATCGCCGGTTGCTTCTGTCATTAGCTCTGCGTGCGGCATGCAACAGACGGTAACGTGCCAGCAGACGTCGTAACAGCAGTCGTTTTCTATGTCATAAAAATTTTCATGGCAGACGATAAATTCGCCCACGTTTAGGGGGATGAAGTCCATGCATGATGAATCTTCATCCATGATGATGGAGCCGTAAACCGGCATGCCTTCATGAGTTACGGTTACAGCGCCTCGCGTTATTCCGCCGGAGTCGCATATCGGGCTTTCGCAGAATGTCATGGTGTCGCCCAGGCACATGAAGGTGTCGCGAACCTCGTCGAATAGCACATCCACGAAGATGGAGTCGATATCGACGCATTCGGCCTCGTCGGTGGCGCGAACGTAGAACCAGGTGTCCTCGCTGAGTGGCCCGAAAGTGGGGTTCTGCAACGTCGAAGTATAACCGGATGGCGACGACCACCAGTCGAATGTGACAGCCCCGGACGCGCCGCTGACCGACGTCGATAGAACCGCGCTCTCGTCCAGGCAGATAGTAGAATCTTCCGCGGAGGCCGTTACTTCCACCATGCAGGATTCTATTTCGCAACCGCAACCGTTCGGCTCGATCCAGCATGCGATGTTTTCGGCGAGTGTTATGCCGTCGCATTGCGGGATGTAGGTATCGAGATAGCGGAAGAAGCTGGCATCGACAAAGAGCCTGCCGCCGTCGATTAGCGCGGCTTGTAGGGTATCGCCGCCGTAGGTTGCAATGGGCGTGAAGTCGCCGTCGCCGGTGTATTCGATTCGGCCTTCGGACGTGAAACACGCCAGTTGATACAAACCGCGGGTTATGTAATGCGTCGAAAAATCAATTTCGCTGTTGCATAGCGAGCCGGCGCGATGGTTTTCCGAACCGGCGACTTCTATATCGAAGTGGGATAGCAGATAATCGGCGTCGCGTGTATAATATGGGTGATGATCCGCCAGCACTGCCACTCCGCGGCCGCCTTCGATGTAGTTGCGTATCGCTGTAACCTCGGATGACGACAGCGTCGTGTCCAGCGAGTTTTTCGAGTCGATAAACCAGAATTGGCTGTAATTGGCCAGCAGAGCGGATGTTATGGTGATGTCGTCGGACGCGTCATAGGCTGTGACCTCGTTGCCCTGTGCTTCGAGCGTTGAAACAAGCGAATCGAATTCGCGAATGTTGTATGCGCCGTCGTTGGTGGAGTTGGAGTAGATGAGCACCTTGCATCGTAGCGAAGTCGTGTCGATCTGTGTCCAGCAGGTGTCCGCTTCCCAATTGCAGAAGGAATCGCGCCCGGCCACGGTGAACTGGACATTGCAACCCTCGGCCTCCGGCGGGACGACCCATTGATATCCAGCGCTGTCCAGCACGAAGGTCGTCTCGCCCGCGCACCAGTTCAGATAAATCTCGAAATAATCCTCGACGGGGAACATATCGTCGATAGTCCACGACCAGATTAGCGTATCCCCTGCGAAGATGGGCGTTTCGGGGCAGGCGAGGGTGATGGTGGGGGGATCGGTGTCGACGGAATTATTAGCAAACCACTGATCGAGTAGCGAATCGAAATCGTCGGTGAGGAGTTCAAGCTTGATTGCGAAATCGCCCTCCCAATCTGGCAAATCGCGTCCAGCATTCCAATAAAAACAGTGTTCTCCGGTAAATATCGAATCGCCTATATCGCCGGCGTAATCATATAACGTGCTGAGTTCGACGTCCCACATCTCCCCGTCATCCTCGCTACCGATTACCGTAACCGCATAAGTCGATTCAGGGCATGAAGATATGAGATTATAGCATATATGAACGATAGAACTGTCATCGCAGTCCGTCTCCTGTGCGAACCATAATGTATCGACATAAGCTGAACACGGCATCTCTTCGCCGGTAACCGTGAATTCGCAGGTATCCGCGCCCCAGTTGCAGAAAGAATCCCGCGTCGCGACGATTATCGAGTAGGTCGAGCAGGCCCAGGGAGCAGTCCACATGAACAGGACGCCCTCCACTTCGTGCCGCTCCCAGATGCCGCAACCCTGCACGGTTACGGAACAGGGATTGCCCATGTAGTAATCGTCGCCTATCGACCAGGTGAAATTATAGGGCACGCCGACTTCCAGCGTGTCCACCGGGCAGTCGATGGAGATTTCCGGGACGTCGGTGTCCAGGGTGCCGGTGGCTATCGAATAATCGTTGTAGCCATGCCCTGCGACGTCGATGCGTATCGAGAAATCGTCGCCCTCCCAGCCGGGGAAGTCGTAGTCGGCTTCCCAGTTAAAGCAATGGACTCCGGGCATAGTGCCCGAGCCGATATCGCCCTCGCCATCGAATATGGAATCGACTTCCACCGACCACGAAGTGCCGCCGTTTGTCGAACCGAGAACGGTCGCAAAATAACCCGAATCCGGGCAGGCGCTGTGGAAATCGTAACATATCTCGACGACATTTCGCCCGTCGCAATTTATCTCCTGAGCGAACCAGACCGAATCTATGAACACGGAGCAGGGGGGAGCCGGCTCGTAAACGCGCGTGACGCATGTGTCGGAGCTCCAGTTGCAGAAGGAATCCCGCGTGGCCACGACAATCGTGCATGCGGGGCATTCCCATGGACTCATCCAGCTTACCGACGAACCCGTAACATAGTGATGCCGCTCGTCGCCGCAACCGAACACGTGCACCGAGCAGGGATTGTCGGCGTAAAACAAATCTTCCACCGACCAAGTGATATTATAAGATTCACCTGCCAATATCGAATCCGGGCAATCGATTCCGATTCTCGGTGGGCGGGTGTCCGCCGGGCCGTAGCCTACAGTCGAATTCACGAAGGAATCCCATAACTTTATTTTGTAAATCTGCATCGTGCCGGTGCCGTGGTAATTGTGATACCACATGTATTCGCCATCGTAGCAGAGCCCTTCCGCGCCCTCGTCCTCGTTTGGCACCGGGTAACAACCTACATAGGCCATCGTGTCCAGGTCGATTTCGATTATACGTCCGGAGTCATTGGAGGCCCATACGCTACCGTGGGCGAAGGTCATCCCCTCGGCGTCGCTACACTCGCCGATATCACTTACAAAAAGGGTTTCCCAGGATGTGATGGGGAAAGGGTCGGTCAGGTCGAGATATAAGAGCATGTTCGGTTCGTCGGGCGGTATGCCCAGCCACGCTACTATAAGGCTGTCCCCGATTACCTGCACGCCCTCGATATCGCTGGCGTATTCGGGTAGCGCGGTGATACGCTGGTTCGAACCGGTGGATGTATTTATTCTACGGATGCGTTTGCAGTCGCCTTCTGACGAATCGGCGTAGTAAATGTAACCGTCCTCGTAATCGATGTCGCAATTGTTATCGGTGCCTGCCCAGAAGCTATCGACCGCAGGGCATTCGATGCATGTTGTCTGATAAATCCAACCGACGTCGGAATCGTAGATGAAATAATAACCGTCGCCGTAGGCCAATCCACGTCCGTAGTTTGGATGTTCACTTACATCGATAGAATCGATAACCAGAAAAGTATCGTAATTGACCGATACACCGATTTCGAAAGCCCAATCTCCACCTTCAATTCCTGGATAATCGTATCCGACTTCCCAGTTGAAACAGTGGGTTCCCGGATAAACAAGTCCCATATCGCCATCTTCATCGTAAACGGAATCCATCTCGATTGTCCATGTCGAACCCGAATCGTTCGAGGTGCGAATCGAGATGTAGAATTCGGAATCGGGGCATGATGCTGAAAGATTGTAGCATAGCTCGATGACGTTGCGTTCGTCGCAATCTGTCTCTTCGGTGAACCAGACCGAATCCACCCAGGCTGTGCAGGGGAGAGCGGCCTCTGCAACGGCCAAAAGACAGGTGTCGGTGGTTGCATTACAGAAGGAATCCTGGACAGTGACCGTCAGAGTGCAATCGGGGACAAAATCCGACGAGACATTCCACATAAAGTTGTTATCGGATGAAGAATAGGTCTCACGATAGGGCGATTTCGAGAAAGCGAGTTCGGCGGGTTCGTTCATCGACGACCGGTCGCTTTTCGTCCATGTTATTTCTCGAGAGGTGCCTACGATTAGCGTTTCTTCCGGGCAATCGATTGCCAGTTCCGGCGGTTTGGAATCCAGAGAATCGGATGCACGGAAATGGCTGTAAGAATTAATATCGAAAATTTTCGCGGTTACGTCGAAACTGCCGGTGTTGTCTTGCCATCGGTAATGGTCGTTGACTCCCAGGAACAGGCGGTTGGCGCCCTCCGGGGGAATCAGTCTTACCGGCCCCGAGCCGATATAAACCGATTGTTGCAACATCGGATTCGATGTGAACGCGCTCAATTGCGGTGGCGTAGCTGTCGAATCCGGAATACCGGGAGCCAGAAAAACTGCCATCAAACCGGCAATAGGGCAATCGGTGAAATAGCTTATTCCCGATAACTCACCGTATTCCGGGATAGTCGGTGTGGGGGAACCACCATTTGGATCATGAGAAGGATAGGTATCGCCGTAAGCCACCGCACCGGAGGCAGTTAGCACGATACTATCCACGCTCGCGTCGATATCGATGCGAATTGGCGCAACGGCGGGAATAGTGTCTCCACCCCACCAGTCGGTTATCTGAGTGCCATAAGGCATACCCGCCCAATAAGGGCAAGCTGTGCCGGGGACAGTCATTTCTCTAATCGACGGACTTGACGTGCTAATTTCTACAGTAAACAGCTCGTCGTCGCGATTGGGCAGATCGGTTCCCATTGACCATCCAAAGCAATTGACGCCGGGCGAAACGCCTTCGCCCAGATTGCCCTCGGTATCGAACAGCGTAATAAAAGGCACATCCCAGGTCGCGCCGCCGTCGGAACTCATTCTCGCGTAAACGTCCGATTCATCCCCCTCCGGATCGATAAGTTCGTAGCACACATGGACGGAACTCGGTTCGGGAGAACAATCTTCCCATATCCAGACGGAGTCTATAGCCGAAGGCGCGATGAGTTGCAATCCGCCGTCGAGGATATACAGCCCGTCGTTCCCGAAACAGGCGTAAATGTAACCGTCCGAAACGGAGACGTTCAGGCAGTTGTGAACGGAGCGATAGTATCCCTTTTCGGTAGGATGTTCCGGGTCATAAATACTAATTGCGCGAAGGCCATAATTATAGTCGGCGAGAAAAATCGACGTATCTCCCGCCCAGACACCCGATGCGTAGCCGTCGCTATCGAAAGAAGAGATTAAAACTGGCGAGGCCGGATCGCAGGCGTTGATGACGTGCAGGCCTTCTGTGTATGAGGCTACGAATACGGTGTCGCGCCGTGCATAAACATCGCGAGCGGACCCGGATAGAGCCATCGAACCGATGACATTGCAGGAAAGGGGATCGGAGATATCGACAATTTTCAAATCGCCGTCGCCGCAGGCAAGATAGGCGTGGTCGCCATCCATCGCTATCGAATAGACATATCCTCCCAGCGAAGTTATAGGCCCATATTCTTCGGGATCGCTCAGGTCGGTGAAATCGATAACCGTGAAACCGGACCATCCAAGACCGCAGAATGCATATCTGTCACGAGCTACCACGGAAGTATAAGTCCCATATAAAGTGTCCCGGCTTATCTGGATTGGATCGAGAGGATCGGCGAGATTGAAAAGCCTAAGTCCGCCGGACATATCCGCGAGATAAAGCAATGTATCGTAAATAAATATAGAATTCGCCTCGCCCGGAGTGTTATGGACATTAGCGTAAATTGGCGTCGCCGGATTGGATACATCGATTATCGCTAATCCGCTATAGGCGTCGGCAAGGTAAGAATAGGGCGAATTAACGACGACGCTACGCGCTATTCCCTCCGTGTCATAATAACCGATCCTGCTCATATTTAAGCTATCCGCGGCGAAACAAAGAATCGGAATCGACATTGATATTAAAAAGATAAACTTACGCACAATTCCTCCCAAATTATACTTTATACTTTAACAAAATAACTTAATTTCTCGTTAATACAATTTGTTTTTTTCGAGAAATCGGGATCAAAGGCGATCTTCTAAGTAGGACCAAAAGTTGACGTAACTTGGTTATGTAATTATAATCATTTGATATTTGTATTATGAAATTTAATATTACTCAATGGAGGATACTTATCAGAAATGGGGATTATTGCCCGATTGGAGCGATGTTAATTTCTAAGTTACTGTTATTCAATGTGTTACGATATGGCACCGGTAATGCGAACAATCTACATAATATATTGTACCGGTCATTCAAATTTATTTACGGTCTCAGATAATTATTTCCATGGAGGAAATATGTCGAACGCGAAGCGATTTTTCTTGATTATTGTTCTCTTTTTAATCCCGCAGTTATTGTTTGGGGATTTTGGAGAAGTAATAACCTACCAGGGGAAACTCACAGATGATACGGGTCTTCCCACTGAAACTGCCGTCG
>CAZSHG010000045.1:0-9626 GCA_964606695.1 uncultured bacterium | reverse complement strand
GCTCACAGGCTTTCAACCTTGCCGACGTCCCAGAACCTATAGATTTCCGCGCCGCTAATTTCATCGGTGCGAGAGCGGTCAAGGAGTAGAGCAATATAAGTTTAATCTCACAAATTAGTTCGGCCTCTTCATAAACAAAAACCTTTTTTGGGGAGGCCGAATTTACATTTTCGAGTTCAAATCTTCGACTTTCCAGCCCCAATCTTACTCTTCCCAGAACAACAGCAATCAACTTAGCCCCAATCTCATCCCCATACCCCAAATCTCAGAGCCTCTTTAGTAATAAGTAGTCTGGCAAAAATCACTCAGTAAGTGTCCTTATCTTGCCGAGAAGTTCCGCGAGGGCGTCGTCGGGCAAATGGTAAACAAGCTCGGCGTTCCGCGCAACGTAGTCGAGTCTCTTTATCTGGTCGGCGAGTATCATCCCGCGCACGTCGCGGTCTTCGGGCAATGCAACCTCGAACGGGTATCCCTTCACCTGCGAGGTAATCGGGCAAAACAGCGCCAGTCGAACCTTTGCGTTGAACGCCTCCGGCGAAATAACCACTGCCGGCCTTCGCCCCGCCCGTTCGTGCCCGGCGGTTGCCGTTCGGCAGGCTACGTCCGGCGAGAACGTCAGCCAAACAACGTCCCCACGGCGCGGCGTCCAATTCTTCACCATATCTCTGCTCCAACCGGTGCGCCGGTAGCAATTTCGCCGTGCAAATTGCCATCTTTCACGCCTTCGAGCAAATCCTCCAGCGTGAATTCGTTCCCATTCACGGGCACAATTACCAATTCGTTGTCGCGCGCAATAAACTCCACCACCGAGTTGTCGTGGAGGTTGGTTTCCACAGCAAACGCATGCGGTATGCGTATCGCAAGGCTGTTCCCCCATTTTTTAATCTTCACTTTCATAATCGTCGCTCCAATCAAATGTTTCTACATTGAATACACATCTCGATTTTCCTACGTCAAGCCCAATCCTCCTCATTCCCACGCCTCACTCAATCTCGCACTTTGCAGGGCAATACCCGCCCTTCGGATCACAATACCTGCCCTCAGAAGCCAAATCTTCCCCTTCCAAAGCCCCAATCTTCCACTTTCCAACCCCATTCTTACACTTCCCAGAGGAATTTATCTTTGCCGTTAGAAGCGCGGCGTGAAGGTGTGAGAGGATTTCTGTTGGCAAAAGCGAATCCCGCAGGTTTTAGAAAATCGGAAACGGCACAGCCGTGGTTAAGCGAAGCAGAGCTTCGGGAGCAGGGGCATTTCACAGATGGAGCTGTGAAACGAGGGGAAAAGCGAATTCCCCAAAACACTTTGCAAATTTATCTTCACCAAAGCGAAGAGTAATAAGGATCATTTCTGTTTTCTGGGCAAATATTTTTCATTGCCGAAAATATTTCTTGACTCGATATTTAAATATAATTACCTTGATATTGATGAAAGAGATGATACGACATAAACTCTCCAGCCACCCGATAGGCGAAACGGCTTCGGGCAAACCGCCGCAACGAGCAGAGGATTACCCGCAACCGTGCGACAACCGCAATGCCGCCTGCGCCCCCCGACCCTGCCCTGAGCCTGTCGAACGGGTGGGAGCCGCAGAAATTGAAAATCTTCGCCACCTCGGACGAACCCTTCTTCGAACTCGGCCCCTTACAAGAGGGCATAACCTACGCCTTCCGCGCCCGCGCCAAAAACAGCGCTGGCTACGGAGCATATTCGGAGATATGGGTCGTGGAGGTGAAGTGAAGGATATTAGCCTGAAAAACCGGTCGGTTTAACAAGGAGCCAATCTGAAGCTTGAAAGGTGATTTATTCGTGAAAAAAAACTTCTTATTACTTTTTCTCGCGGTGATATGTTCTATCTTTGCCGAGTTCCGTATATCCAAAGACCGCACGCCCGGCGGGCTTTACATCGTGGGCCCGGATATCAGCCCGGACTCTTTGGATGGGGCGTTCATTTATTACTCTACAGATGCCGGAACTACACTTATAGTAAAATATACTCCAGATTCCCCTATTTGGGCACCAACCGCTATAACAGCAGATTATTCGACGGGGAATCTTTATAAAATCTATCGGGAAAATATGTGGCACAGTGCTGACTCAGGTGAAACGTGGTCTGGGAGAATAAGCAACTCTTACGCAGGCGAATTACTGTTATCAGGATTTGAATCCGGTGAAGTATATGCAAATAACAGGGCTAATTTAGTAAGATCGATTAACTTCGGTGAGGATTATGATTCGATTTCAGTTGGAAGCGATTATAATGCCGGTTGTTTAGGGTGGAACTCAGGCGAATTATTTGTGATGTTAAGAAGTAATGGTACTATATACCATAGTATCGATACTTTATCATCTAAAACAACAATCTATACATTTGGATACAATTGTATTTGTATTCGAAAAGGTTGTTTAGCTGGCGATTTATTTGTTCTCTCAAGCGATTCTATATTTTATTCCGCCGATTACGGCTCGACTTTCGTTGGAATGAATACCTTCCCACTGGATACATCTTTAATTGATGGACCACCTGTCTTTTATGACATCGTTGGAGGTAATTACGCGGGACAAGTCTTTGGGTATAGTTATGGCCTCGGATGGTTACAAATCTGTCTATCTGAGGATTACGGAGCAAATTTTACCTGTATTAAGCACAGCGCGGAAGGAATGACCTATGACACGCTTTCCAGCATTAAGGAAAACCTTAATACTCCTGAATTAATGCAACTTAAAATATTTCCGAACCCGTTCAACTCTTTTTGTTCTATTTATGGCGATACCGATACCGAGATAGCGATTTATACTATAGACGGGAAACTTTTGACAAAGGGGAAGACAAATAATTTTGGTCGGTTCTTTTGGTATCCTCAAAACACTCCGACGGGAATATACTTAATCAAATCACAGTCGAATATCGGAAAAGTCTTTTACGCTAAATAAGGAGATTGAAATGACACAGCGCAAAATAACGATTTTCTTTTTGTTAATACTCGCCATAAGCGTGTATGCCGAGTTCCGCATAGCCAAAGACCGCACGCCAGGCGGGCTTTACATCGTGGGCCCGGATATCAGCCCGGACTCTTTGGAAGGGGCATTCATTTATTACTCTACCGATGCCGGGACGACTCTAATTGTAAAATATACTCCCGACTCGCCTATTTGGGCACCGACCGCTATAACAGCAGATTCTACATTAGGCAGTGTCTATACTATCTATCGTGAAAACCTCAGATATAGCGATGACTATGGAAGTTCTTGGGATTGGTTGCATTCTGGTTTTTCGACTTATGTTGGTATATCTGCGGGACGTTTTCCGGGGGAAATTTTTACAAAAGTAACAGGACATTTAGTAAGAAGTTTAGACTACGGAGTCACCTTCGATACTCTTACACCAAGTTTTATTTATCACCATCCTTGTGTTGGTAATGTGGACGGAGAGTTATATGGGATTAGATTAGATACGAGAGATATTTACTATAGTTCAGATAATGGATTTACTAATGCTGTCGTAAATAACGTATATTTCATCGATTATCTCGTTTCAATACGAAGGGGCACACAAGATGGAGAAGTTTTCATCCTTGCGGCGGATTCACTCTATTATTCAAGTGACCATTGCTCCACTTTGGTCGGAGTAAATACTTTTCAAATTGACACTTTTAGTTATGAAACCAGCCCGACTTTTTACGATATTGTCGGTGGGAATTTTTCGGGACAAGTCTTTGGTTATAGTTATGGCCTCGGATGGTTACAAATCTGTCTATCTGAGGATTACGGAGCAAATTTTACCTGTATTAAGCACAGCGCGGAAGGAATGACCTATGACACGCTTTCCAGCATTAAGGAAAACCTTAATACTCCTGAATTAATGCAACTTAAAATATTTCCGAACCCGTTCAACTCTTTTTGTTCTATTTATGGCGATACCGATACCGAGATAGCGATTTATACTATAGACGGGAAACTTTTGACAAAGGGGAAGACAAATAATTTTGGTCGGTTCTTTTGGTATCCTCAAAACACTCCGACGGGAATATACTTAATCAAATCACAGTCGAATATCGGAAAAGTCTTTTACGCTAAATAAGGAGAAGAATTATGAGAAACATAATGGTTCTGCTAATCGCTTTGCTGTTTTCCCTCGTAACACAGCTCCAGCTGTGTTATATCCCTGCCTCCGAAGCTCCGCTTCGAGTGGTTGAAACGAAGCGGAGCTTCTGTGGCAATCCCATCGCATAACTGGAGCTATAGGACGAGAAGAAATGTCGCGATAATTGTCTAAAAGAAAGAGCCTGCTATACCAGTTCTTCCCCTCCCCATGCCAAATTTTCGACTTTCCAGCACCAATCTTCCCCTTCCCAGCCCCATTCTCATCCCCATAGGCCGCATATTCCATTTCGGAGCCCAAATCTTCCTGTTCGCAGGCCAAATCTTCGAGTTTTCAGGTCAAATCCTCGCCTCCCCAGCCCCATTCTCATCCCCGTAGGCCGCATATTCCACATCGGAGACCCATTTTTTGGCTTTCCAGGCCAATTCTTCGAGTTTTCTGGTCGAATATTCCCCTTTCCAGAGCAAATATTTGCCTTCGTAGGTCGAATATTCCACTTTCCAGCCCCATTTTTCCCTTCGAAGACTGAATATTCCATAGCCAAGGGCAAATCTCTGCCTATTTCGACCGAATTTCGCCTTGACTTTCCCCCGCGCGTGCATATTTTCTACCAGCTATGAGCGATTTGAAGAGACCGACATACGAAGATCTGCAGGCGCTGACGGCCATCGTCGGCGAAAAATGCGCATGCTGTGCCGAGGACGCCGAGGACTACTGCCACGACGAATCCCCGGACATCTCCGCTGTCCCCTCGATCATCCTCAAACCGGCGGACGAAGCGCAAATCGCGCAAATCATGGCCTACTGCAACCGCGAACGAATCGCCGTCGTGCCCCGCGGCCTCGGCACCGGCGTAGCGGGCGGCGCGATCCCCTTCGATGGCGCAGTCCTCCTCTCCCTCGAACGCCTGAACAAAATCCTCGAGATAGACTCGGAAAACCTCATGGTTGTAACTCAGCCGGCGGTCATCACCGGAGACATGCAGGCGGAACTGGAATCGCAGGGCCTCTTCTACCCCCCCGATCCCGCAAGTCGCGACAGCTGTAGCATCGGCGGGAACGTCGCCACCAACGCCGGCGGAATGACCGCGGTCAAATACGGCATCACGCGTAACTACGTTACCGGCATCCGCGCGGTTCTGCCATCTGGCGAAATCATCCGTTACGGCGGCAAGCTGGTCAAAAACGTCGCGGGCTACGACCTCCTGCACACAATCCTCGGAAGCGAGGGCACGCTGGCGATCATCACGGAAATCACCCTGCGCCTCCTCCCCCTGCCCCATCACCGCGTCGATTTGCTCGTCGGGTTCGAGACGGTCGATGACGCGGCAAAAGCGGTCAGCGAGATAATCCGGCGAAAAATCATCCCCACCGCCATCGAGTTCATGGAGGGCGATATCTTGCGCATCGTCGGCGATGTCCTCGAAAAGGACGTCCCCATGCGCGATGCCGGCGCCCAGCTCATCATCTCCCTCGACGACGAGGACGCCGAACGTCTCGAACAGCGCTACTTTGCCCTCGGCGAGATTGCGATGGAACTCGGCGCGATAGATGTTCTCGTCGCGGACACTCGCCCATTTCAGGATCGGCTATGGGAAACGCGACGCTCCATGCGCGAGGCTCTGCGCGCGGTCAGCCCGACCATCGTTGCGGAGGATGTCGCGGTGCCACGCTCAAAAGTCCCCGAACTCTGGCGCGGCGCCCGCGAACTCGGCGAGAAACATGGCATCAAAGTCCTCTCCTTCGGACACGCCGGGGACGGCAACCTCCACATCGACGCCCTCAAATACGACATGCCCGACGACCAATGGAATTCAGCCATCGAAAAATGGGTGCCGGAACTTTTCGAGCTGACAGTCGCTCTGGGCGGGACAATCACCGCAGAACACGGAATAGGCCGACTCAAACGCCAATACCTCCCGATAGGCCTCGGCACGGCGGAACTCGACCTGATGCAACGCATCAAAACAGCCTTCGACCCGAACGGAATACTCAACCCGGGAAAGGCGATTTAGATTAAGGGAGACTCCCCTTTTTCAATCCTCGACACAGCCGAACCCCTCGCCCAACCATAAAAATCATACTTTATTTTACAGATATCTTTTCTTTTGCTATAGAAGTTAAACATAATTTGACAGAAATCTTTCGTTTTTTTCGCCTCCGTCATTGCGGGTGCTCGCGACCGAAGGAAGCCCGTCTGGGGCGAAGGGGCGAAGCGCGCGCGGACGAGATATACGCCGCTACCGAATGATTCGTGAGTAGCCAGTCATAGGTGCAGTTTTCAGGCTTGATCGATATTATTAGCTATGTCATATCTCTTCCATCGTTTCTATTGTTCCTCCCGGTATCCTCTTTTCATTGTTTCGGAGTAACCGTGTGCCTGGGGCAAAAGGAATTTGCCATCCGGGCACTCGTAAGAAACGCCTTTATTTTGAACTACGGGTTTATATAGCAAACGCTTAGCCGGATCATCCCTCTCTGCCGTAACCTGATAGGACACTTTCCGATTCGGGTCACCATAAACAGTAACGACAGCTATCTGATCATCCCAGTCGTATCCAGTGAGAAATGGCCTGCCGACCGATGTCAATTGGACTGTCACGTCCTCGATATCCACGAGATCGGGGAAGTAATCGGGTAAAGATATTGTTGTCGTTCCGGTTTCGTTCAGTTCAGCAATGCCACGATAAATGACGAGAACTTCAGGAGACTCCACGCTGTAGTGTCGAAGCATTTTATGCTCGGGATCCCCCGGGTGATCTATCAAGAAGGATTTAATACTCGCGCTGGCAATATCGGCATATAAGTTGCCTGAGAAATAACCGCCGTATCCGCCGCTGGAATTGACATTAATTCCATCGCCGCCGATTATTCCTGTCATGTATATTCCATGACTCGCGGCATCCCAGATATGCACTCCAAACATACCCGATTCGCGAATGTCTATGCCGTCCTGACCGGATTTGTAGATGAAAATACCATCGGCAGATGTCGTATCAATAATAATACCAACTTCGGCGTTGTTTATCTCGATAGCATTTTCTCCCGGCGATTTTATCCGTATACCATCCGTGCTGACGTTCTCAATAGATATGCCATTGGATGTTTTCGAAATAAGCATCCCTATGTTACCAAAGCCGGGTGTCCCGGTTGGGTTCGTAACCTTGATACCATAAGCAAAGGCCGAATCGATTAGGATGCCCGTATTATTAGCATTCAAGACTTCTATACCATAACTTGGATCTTTAATAGATAAACCGGTTTCAGCATTTATAATCTTAACACCATAATCTAAGGGATTTAAGACCTCTAAACCAGTTTCTCCGCCGAAAATCCGTATTCCATTGCTATCCGGGTTTTCTATTAATATCCCGTTTTGCTCTGGTGCCCATATTTCTATACCGTTATCACGCGGATTGTATATGTAAATCGCTTCTTCGCCAGAACGACCTATATATATACCACGGCCGAGTGTCGTATCGATTTCAATGCCGCTACCTCCTGTATTATATATAGAAATTCCGTGACCGCTTATATCCAGCATGCTTATACCATTGACCATTTCACCAAGCGTCGATTCGATCTTAATCGCAGAGTTCGAGGTCTTTCTAATAAATATTCCATTATTTCCCGTAGAATCAATGTTTAAGCCTTGACCACCGGCTTTTACTATATTTATACCGTTATTTTCCGTTGATTCGATTTGTATTCCATTGCCTGGATTGCGAATTACAATAGCGGTATCCGGTTTATTGTCTGTTGGAAGCAAGTTACGAATGTAAATGCCTCTTACAGTGTTATCAAATCCATAGATTTGTATGCCGTCATTCATCGGAGCGTAGATATTCAAGCCGTTATAACCTGGATCCCATATATCTATGCCATTTGAGTCAGGAATACTAATAGAAATACCATTATTCCCCGGAGAGTAGATTTCTATACCGTTCGTGTATGGCTCATGAATGGCGATACCTGCACTTCCCGGTTCACTAATATGTATTCCTTCCAGATCTGATTTCTCGATCTTGATTCCGCTACCGTTTCTCGTCTTATTGATGAATAATCCTGAACTACATGCATCTGCGACATAAATTCCGTAACTGTGAGTCGAGTCTATATAGACACCTACAGACCCCGCGGCTGAAATGTATATACCATGACCGCCGGACGTATCTATACTAATTCCAATTTCCCCGGCGCCTTCTATCTCTATCCCCTTTCTCGACGGGGAATATATCCCGATACCGTGATATCCCGGGTTAACAATAGCTATACCGTCGTAGCCGGCACTATCAACAAATATCCCCCAGTTTTCCGCGTCTTCAATATAAATGCCGTCTCCTTGCGGCTCGATTATATCGATTCCATCGTCTTCCGGCTGGTAGATTTCCAGACCCATCCCGGCAGGATTTATTATTCTAATCCCGTCGCCGCCGGGGAATTCAATTGATAATCCTTCTAATGTGGGATTTTCTATCACAGCGCCTCTAACCGTATTCGTCACTCTAAGCCCTATCCCCAAAGAATCAGATAGGATTTGAACCCAATCGTCCGCGGTGCCGACGATTTCTAGTTTGGCTAAAGGATTACTGGTGCCTATTCCCACATAATCGGAAGTATCGGACGCGAACATCTGCGTTGAACTGGAATACGACCAATCGTTATCCCCCGAATTTGCGTTTTTCCAGAGCGAATCGGAGTCATCCCATTTTATTACCTGACCGTTTTCCGGCGAACTCGCATCGACGTCTATCAGGTCGTTCAAAGAACCGCTGGTTCCGGAAACATCATCCACGCCGTCGGCGAAACCGGCAGGCATATCTGTTATTAAGTCCCATTCAACTGAATATGCGGTATCGGATACCGTCGCATGTTCGGCATCAGTCGCATATAACGCAACATTGGCGAAATTCGAGCTGTCAGCTTCATGAGCGTATTCCGCGACCATTGCAACATTGGCTACCTGCGAAGAGTCGGCGTAGCTGGATTCGATTGATCTTAAACCGTATGGACTCGCCGTAAGCTGATATCGGGGAGTTAATTCAGTCGTGCCGTCGATTAAAATACCGAGCCAATATTGCTGACTGAAATCGAGCGTCTCCGGAAAAGACTCTATAGAACCTAACCTGGCAGAATATAAGCCGGACGAATCTACCACTAAAGTCTGTGTCTCTGACCAGAGCGAGATTCCGCCCGTGGAAACGTCATACAAACTGAATGTGAAATCGCACGTATCAACTATAGGTTCGCCGGAGATTTCATCAACCAACCGGCCTTGATAGGAGATTACCTTAGGAATCTCCGCGAAAACCACAACAACCAGAACTGCAATAACAATTCCGAACCTTTTCATCATTTCCTCCATTTTGAATTTTGAAAAATCTCATTTCAAATACACCACCCGTTTCGTCGCCGCCTCGCCATCCCGGTCGCTGAGCTTGCGGTGCCCTGAGCTTGCCGAAGGGTCGAAGCGCGCCCGCACGAGATACACACCGGAACCGACGGACTCGTCGGGCGTCCAGATATAT
>CAZSHG010000044.1:0-10612 GCA_964606695.1 uncultured bacterium | reverse complement strand
AGCGCCATACATGCGCATCGGACGGTCGTTAGTCGTCTGCGAATGAGGCTGGATTACAGTTACGACGGCATACGCGTTCGGGATCATATTGTCGGTTATATGCACGTCGAAAACGGTCTCGTTGCCTTTAAGTTCGACCCACCGCGTGCTGACAACACGATCCGCCTTTTCGATGGACAGCATAGCTCGCCCTTCCGAGGGCGTTTCCGCGATGACTTTAGCAATATCGCCCGAATTATACTTCTCCTTGTCCGTCTTAAGAAGCAACATATCGGCATCTCTGCTCACAGGTTGGCGGCCCCAATCGCGTGCATACATGAAAACGCCCGCCGTATGCCCGTTTTCGCCGTCCTGAACCTCGATAAGAAGCTGGCCGTGGTCTTTGGGAATGAACTCAAACTTTGCCGGTTTAAGACCGGAAACCAATTTTCCTTCGGCAATAAGTTCCGTCGCGTAATCCGATTTGAAATGCTTACGGTAGTCGTCGCGGGTATCGTAGTCATACCACCAGTAACTGCGGTTTTTATATACTCGATAATTCAGAGTCCGGTCGGTAATCGGTTTGCCCTCGGTATCAAGCAGTAAAATCTGAACCGGCAATTCCATTCCCACTCTCCAATATCTGTTTTCCGGCAAATGAATACCCACGTAAGCCGAATAGGGATCGAAATCGACTCGCGCGGAATTAGGCACCTGCCGTCCCCCCTTTTCGAAAACTGTAGCCTCGACGTTGGCTTTCAACGCCGAGGGTGCCTGTTCAATATCCGGTAAATCCCACGAGTAACTCAACTCGCCGGCATCGTCGAGAGAGAGTGAATATTCGGGACTTTCGATGCTCTTGAACTCGATCCCCTCGTGATCGAAAACGAATCCACCGTATTTCGGGTAACTTCTGGGGGATTTATACACCGAGAACATAAGCTCGCAATCCAGATTCTTTGCCGGATTACCGAAAAGGTATTTCGCACCGACTTTTATCGGCCATTCATCGTTACCTGCCGTAATATTCTCGATTTCGCTCTCGACGTTTACCTTTATTCTATAAGGCACCACGGTCTCGATTTTCAATCGATGGGTGAATTTTTTCCCGCCGATATCGACCTCCGCGCGCCAATTTCCCGTAGGCGCATTCGGTTCGGTAGAAATCTCGAAATTGTAATACCCTTCGACCGCTTTCTTCTGCGTTTCCTCGATAACCAGCCGGTTGCGCGGATTGTAAACTTTCAGGTTTATCGGACGGTCGTCCGCGAAAGTGTTATCCCGATTTCTCGCTATAATGCTTAAATTGATAGTATCTCCGGGCCGATATACCCCTCGTTCCGTATAGAAAAATGCTCGAATCTCATCGACGACATCCGTAGCGCCGCCGACGTCGAATAGCGACATGTTCAAATTCGATTCGCCCAGGACGAGTATCGATCTGCTCCCGCGGTAATCCGCTTCGATGAAATAGGCTTTACTGCTGTCGAGGCGTGCAATACCGTCCGCATTCGTCGTCGTGCGGCCTATTATCTGATTCTGATAAGACCGCAAGCGTATTTCGACGCCAGCAAGTGGATCGGTAGAGATTACATTGTTGGCGAATACAATCAACCCGTTATCCGTGCTTTTAGCGGAAAGCGCCACATCAGTAAGGATTATCGACTTATACAGTCTTCCCTCCGACCAGATATAATCCCATCTGCGCCACGAATGCCAATCTTCCGGCAACGGAACGAGGATATCTTCCTCCTCGAAAGTCAGCTCTAAAAGGTATAGGCCTTTATCGAACTTTTCGAGAATACCGCCGAGTTCGAGTTGAGACTGAAACCAGCGGTTGGTGTCCTTGCCGATATACAAAGATTCCGAAACGACCTCGATTCCAACCCGATGCGCGTTCCAGAAATCGTCTCGACGGTTCTTGCCGGAAGCGACCGAATTATCCTGGAGGAAAAAGCAGAGATTGTTTTCATAGACCTTTTTGATGGATACCATCACCTTCTCTACGTTGACGGACCGGAAATTCAGGGATTTTTTATTATCCGACGGCAGGATATAACCCTCCGACGTGAACTCGATTTGCGGCAGTATATGCGGGAATTCGACGGTGAGGTTTTTTCTGTTAAGTGTGGCAGTTCCCCAGAGACTGCGCATACCGGGGTCTACCGATATCGTATAAACCTGGCCGAACCCGAATGCCCCTCGCAGATAGAGACTCTTTCCGCTTGCTTTAATCTCGAACTCCAATCCCGGTTCGCAACTCACAAATCCCCGGTAATCAGCTTTGGGATCGAGATCGTCCGAGAATACCAGTTCCACGTAGGCTTTTTCGCCCGAAGTCCTATCTATTGCTTCGATCGGTTCAAAAACCCGCAGGGGAGGTAATGTTAACTCGCGATGAAAGTCCCTGCTCATCTCCAACGGATCTTTATCGATATCTACGATTATCTTTTTTCGGGTCATTGTCCGGGAAAAAACCTCAGATTGGAATGCGAAACCATCCGCGGAATCGGCTTCTATATCGAAGATCAATTTCGTGTCGTTAATTGTCATCGAAATAGCCCTGCGAAGGACGTCTATATCCGTATCTGTGTTGAATTTTACCTTCCCGATCAACCTGAACCGGACGGGATCGTTTTTATCGACTAATTCGAGCTTACTCTCGAAATCGGTTATCGCCCGCCCCTCGACCTGAAAAATGAAATCTATCCTTTCGCGAGGTAATTTTTGCGCGGGAAATAGTTTCTCTAAATCCAGATAACCTTCAAAAACCCGTGTCATTTCGAGAGGTTGATTGGGCTTGAAAAGCAATGTCTGTCTATCCTGCCAGGTCGCTACTCCGTCGATTTCGGGCGAGAAAAAGAACACCTTTTCCTTAAGCGGAACGCCCACCTGACCGGCCAGCACTCTGTCTTCAAGGAAACGCACGGTGATTACGTCGTTGGCCGATATCACGCCCTCCGTTTTGTGCGTTATAATCGACGCTTCCTCCTCGGATATTACTATTTCGAATTCCGATTCCTTTTGTTCGCAGGCCAATATTCCCAGTAGGATAATAACTAAAAAAATCATGAGTTTGCGCATGAAAATCTCCCGGTTGGTTTGTTATCTTGGGTCAAAACTTCCCCTTGTTATTGTTACGCAACTTTATATTGATAAATTAAAAATATAAAATAAACAAGCGAAATCGTAAGAAGGTAAAAATTCTTGGGAAAATTATTAAAAAAGCGGGTAATATGTTCAAATCGGTATTGACGCGGGCAAAATAGCCGTTTATATTGATAAACTAAAGAATTTGAACGATTTCACGGAGGTTCTAAATGGCCGATAACTACCGAGTCCTCGTAATCAACCCCGGTTCGACGTCCACCAAGGTCGCGCTTTTCGACGATACCGAATCGATCCTATCGGAAACCATCAGACACAGCGAAGACGAGCTTTCCGGATTCCCCAACATCACTTCCCAATACGAATTTCGTGAGAAAATAATCCTGGATATGCTCGAAAAAGACGGCATCTCGCTTGATACAATCCATGCCGTAGTCGGTAGGGGGGGATTGTTGTATCCGCTGGAAGGCGGAACATATAAGGTCAACGACCTGATGAAAAAACATCTCGACGCCGGCGTTATGGGCGAACACGCCAGCAATCTCGGCGGATTGATAGCCTCCGCGATTGCGGACGAAATCGCCGTCCCCGCTTTTATCGTCGATCCGGTGGTCGTGGACGAAATGGAGGACATCGCACGCCTTTCGGGCCATCCAGAACTTCCTCGTAAAAGCATTTTCCACGCTTTAAACCATAAAGCCTGCGCCAGAGTCGCCGCGGAACAACTGCGCAAACGTTACGCCGATGTCAATCTCATCGTCGCGCACATGGGCGGCGGGATTTCAATAGGCGCACATAAAAAAGGCCGCGTAGTAGATGTCAACAACGCGCTCAACGGCGATGGCCCATTCACACCCGAAAGATCCGGCGGATTGCCTTCGGGCGATCTCGTCAAACTTTGCTTCTCCGGCAAATACACCGAGAAAGAAATCCAGAAGATGATAAAGGGCAAGGGCGGTATTGTTGCATACATGGGCACCAACGACGTCCGCGAGCTTCTCAAGAAAATCGATGAGGGTGACAGTGAAGCCAAGCTCGTTCTGGACGCCATGTGCTATCAAATCGCGAAGGAAATCGGCCTGCTCGCCGTAGCCCTCGAAGGCGACGTCGATGCAATAGTCCTTTCCGGCGGAGTCGCATATTCGGATTACGTCATTCGAGAGATTCAACGCCGCACCGAGTGGATTGCGCGGGTCATTGTCGTCCCCGGAGAAGCCGAAATGGATGCCCTCGCCGGCGGCGCACTGCGAGTCCTCAAAGGAGAAGAAACTGCAAGAGAATATATTGGTCTTAAAAATTAAAGGGGTATTATGAAAAATATACAAGAGCTTATTAATCGAGCGAAATCCTTACCGGGTAGAAAAATCGCCCTGGCTGGCGCTCACGAAGTCGATTCACTGCTCGCAGTCGAGAGAGCGCGGTCGGAAGGCATAGCGGATTCGGTTCTTATTGGAAAAAAGGAGGATATCGAATCGGTAGCCAAGGAAGCCGATATCTCACTCGATAACTACGAAATCATCGATGAACCGAATGCAAAGGCAATCTCGGCTACCGCGATGAAAGTTATCAAAGCCGGTAAAGCGGACGCTTTGATGAAAGGTCTTGTATCTACAGCCGATTTCATGAGAGCTATTTTCCGCACCGAGGGCGGGATGCTCACAGCCAAACTCCTCAGCCATATTGCCATTTTCGAGGTGCCGACCTACCCAAAACTCCTCTGCATTACCGACGCCGCAATAAACATCGCGCCCACGCTGGAGGAGAAAGTTACGATTATTAACAACGCCGTTTCGGTCTATCACAAACTGGGAATCGAGAATCCAAAGGTTGCCTGTGTATGCGCGGTCGAGAAGGTGAATCCGGGTAAAATGCCCTGCACCGAGGACGCCGCTGTCCTGGCGGGCATGAACCGCACAGGTATAATTCGCGGAGCTATCGTGGACGGCCCGCTGGCACTGGATAACACTGTCAGTCCGGAAGCCGCCAAACTCAAGAAGATTTCAGGCGAGGTTGCGGGCGATGCCGACATTATCCTCTGCCCGGAAATCGAGACCGCGAACGTGTTCTACAAATCTCTGGCCTATTTGGGTAATTGCAACTGCGGTGCAATCGTA
The DNA here is from genome assembly GCA_964606695.1 of uncultured bacterium. Lineage (GTDB taxonomy): Bacteria > UBP14 > UBA6098 > UBA6098 > UBA6098 > CAZSHG01. The sequence continues at coordinate 5,411 of CAZSHG010000044.1, read as the reverse complement.
GTAGGAACTTCCGCGCCGGTGATCCTCACCAGCAGAGCCGACAGCGACGCAACTAAATTCGCATCCATTGTGCTTGGAATAGCCGTTTCTTAAGGAGAAAACATGATATCGAGTTTCAAAGAAATAAGAGAGAAAGCCGCGCAGGGCGACCGTAGCCGTCTTGTGGTCGCCGACGCCGCCGGTAAATCCGTCATTCAGGCGCTGACACAGGCCGCCGAGATGGGAATGATCGAACCAATTCTGGTGGGCGACACCGACAAAATCCAGCCGCTGGTTGATGAAATCGGGCTAAAAGGCGCGCGACTTATCGACGTTAAAGACCCCGTGGAAATCGGGCGGAAATGTGTCTCGATGATCCGCGAGGGCGAGGGCGACATGCTCATGAAAGGCAAACTCTCAACACCGATTCTCATGAAAGCCGTCCTCGATAAACAGAAGGGTTTGCGCAAGGGCAAATTGCTGTCGCACGTCGCGGTGATGGAGCTGGAAAAATATCCGAAGCTCATGACGATGACCGACGGCGGAATAGTAATCCAACCAGACCTGAGCGAAAAAACAGCGCTTATCGCCAACGCCGCAGAAGTCGCGCGCGCATTCGACATAGACACGCCGAAAGTCGCCTGCCTGGCGGCTATCGAAAAAATAACCGACAAACAACCCGAAACGCTCCACGCCGTGCAACTCATGAAGATGGCGGATCGCGGACAACTCGGTCATGTCGAGGTCGAGGGGCCGATTGCCACCGACGTCCTGCTGTCCCACGACGCCGCGAGAGCCAAAGGAATCGAATCGAAGATGACTCTGGACGCCGACATCGTGCTGGTGCCCAACATCGCAGTGTGCAACGCCTTCGTGAAGGGCATGATCTATCTCGCGGACGCCAAAGTAGCCGGCGTGGTGATGGGCGCGGCCTGCCCGATAGTCCTCCTGTCGCGATCCGATACCGCCGAGGTCAAACTGGACAGCATCGCGCTGGCATCGATAATAAAATAATTTCGATTCATAACGAAAAACATCCGGGCGGCTTTTTTGATGGGGCGTCCGGTATTTTTTGCCCATGACAAATGACTTTTCCCCATGACATAAGCCACTTTGCCCATGACGAGAGCTATTTTGCCCATGACAAAAGTTGCTTTGCTCATGACAAAGACTTGAGTATCAAGGAGTTAGGAGAAATGGCAAATGTCAAATGAACTACATCGTCATTGCGAGGAGTTTCTCGACGAAGCAATCCTTTCGTTATATGGGAGATTGCCGCGCTCACTGCGGTCGCCCAGACGGACGTAAACGCTCGCAATGACAGCCGAAGCGGGGAGATTGCTATCGAATAAAAAATGAGGGGATCTATTTTAAACTTGAATAATTGCCGATTAGCAACTATATTGATATTGTTGTTTTTCGAAGATTTGAATTAGGGGTATTATGAGAAAATCAATCCTGTGTTTTATCGCATTAATAATGATTACGACGGCTTTTGCGCAGATGGACCTCGGGTTCAGCCTCGCGTTTCCGCGCGAATTGTCCGACCCGTGCAACTCCGCCGCTATCGCAAGCGGGCAGACATGGTTCAACGCCGACTTCATCGACACATTAAACGATGAACCACTGCCTGTAAACGGTGCGGACGTTGTGGCATCGACGGACGGTGGAAACACATGGCTGTCGCCGATTGCTATGTCGAATATTGGCGGAACGAACTACGAGAACACCTGGGAATGTAGCCGCACGAACGCGGCCAGCGGCAATGTCGAGTATTATTTCATCTGCGAGACCGAATCGACGCTCACCACGCAATGTCCCAATAATTCGCCAACGAGTTTTCCTCTCGCGGCGAACAGGCGCGCTTATCTGGGCTATGGCGATTTCGACAATCTAACCCTCGACCACCATGGGCGAACGGACACCTGGTCAACATACGACATCAAGGATTTTTATGGCGGCTACGATGCCGACGAGTTCTTTTTTCACGTAAAATTAACCGGCGGTTGGGATGATAATCATCAGGTTCATAGTGTATGGCCGCCGGAATGGTGGGATGTCTGGCATTTGATGGCGATACCTATCCTTAATAACGAAGCCGAAAGTCGTGACAGCGTTTTCTTCGCGGTTGTTGTTGGGGATATCAATTTACTGGTAATCACTATTTATGATGGCTTATACAAATTCTGGAAAGAGGCCGACACCAGCGCCGGCGGCGACGACGATCCCATGAACAACTATGAGAGACTTGGTCCTGTGACCTTCTCCGCTGGGCCTGACGGTGCGACTGAGTTCTCGATTCGTTTTCCGATAAGTCTTCTAACTTCCGACGAATGGGGAAGCTGGCCGAACGCTTCCCAGGCAATAGGAACGGGATGCGCCACCGTATCGGTCTGGTTGGTCAGTGAAGATTCTGTTGCCTATCAAGTAACTGATGTTACCGAGGCTTCCGGGATGTATTGTTTCACTGAGAATTACACGATAGGCACGAACAGCGCGCCTACAGTGGCCGACGGTATAAGTAGCAGTTTCAACCGCGATACAATCTGGGTCGATTTGTCCTGCGATTACAACGACGCGGACAATAATCTGCCCACCGACGCACAGCTGGAAATCGACAACGGCAGTGTTACGACGGTTTATCCGGGCACGCCGGATCATATCTACGACGACGGCTCGACATTCGAACACAGCGTGCAATATCGGTGCGAATGGGTGGACACGATTCAATATCGCTGGACGTTCAACGACGGTTCCGGCGACGTTTCCACCGGTTGGGTCAAGCACGCCTTGCCGGATGAGATCAATCTCGTTTTCGCGGGTTCGACCTGGGATTTGAGCGGCGATAGCCTGACACCGCTTGAGACCGTAACGATGACGGCCCTTGATTATATCACGATTTCCAACGCCGGCACTGTTCCGGTCGATTTTGGGCTTGCGGTGAGCGATCCTCCTCCGGGATGGATTTTAGCCGACCACGTCGCATGGGACACGACCACGGTTTACGGTCATTTCGACGACGAAACGATCCCGCCCACTTTCGGAAGCGACGACCTTTTATCGACATCGATAACCTGGGCTGACGGCGCGCTACTCGGCGGCGGCGAGGGTGTATCCTACTGCGTGGACGGCGCGAACAGCGAGAATCTCTGGTTCAAGTTCACGGTCCCGCGCTACTATTCCGGCTACGGCGACCAGACCATGACCGTGCAACTCTGGGCAAGGACGGATTTGCCGTAGGAAAAAGCTACATATTTTTCGAAAGACCGTGTCCGCGAGGGCGCGGTTTTTTTTGTGCGAAAAAGAACGGCCTGAAAAACTACGATTCATAATCCACATTAACTCTATTAAAAAGCCGTCTATAGTTTATTATGAAAAAAAAAGCCTTTAATGCAAAAAAGCACTTGACATATTATTAATTTTTTCCTTAATTTAACATTGTCATTATGGTTGAATTGATTATTCATTCAATTTGAATGAATAATTCATGGGGGTCGAATGGTGGAGCCGACAAAAATAAATAAGCCTGATATTAATCTTACTCATTTCGATTTTACCGAGTTTGAAATCGAAATGTATTTAACTCTATTAGCTTTGGGAGAAGCTACTATAGATGAGTGCGTTAAGATCGCCAATGTAAAAAGGACTACTGCATATTCTGTTGCGAAAGATTTAGCTGAAATGGGCTTAATAGAGGTTTCGTTATCAAAGCCTCTTCGATATAGAGTTTTACCTCCACGAGAAACTCTCTATCCAATTCTTAAAAAAAGAATAGAAGTAACGAGACAACGTATTAAACAAATGGAAACGACAATTGTAGATTTTATAGATGAGGCAGAATCGGTTTATAAAGAAAACGCTACTTATCTTAGTTCAGATCGCGACTTCTTAGTGATAAAAGGTCCTTATTTAACGAGAAAACTAACGTGGTCAGTTGCGCATAAAGCTGAGACTATGAGAATCCTTTCTCGTTTTCCTATATTGTTTGAATATGGTTCCCCCAGAAAAAGGAGACAATCGCAGGTAAACATTTTCATAATTATCGAAACAAAGATGCTTGAAAATGAAGAATTTCTATCACGAGTTTCTGAATCATTTGAAAAATCCAATTTTAATATAAGACATTTATCTTCATTACCTTCTAAGATGGTAATTTATGATGATTATGCCTCTCTTCTTACAATTAGGTCAGTAGGAGGGGATTACGGTTCTCACCTGGAATCGGTTTTTACTTTTAGTAAAGATGTAGTTAAGCTTCATATTCATGCTTTTGAGGCATTGTGGGAGAAAGCTGAACCGGTGACAAAAGAGGATTTGGAAAAATACGGAAAGAAAAGCTGAATTGAGGATTAATTATCGAGTATTTGCGAGCACTTCTTTTGACAAATGGGGATTTATTTAGATTATCTGGCGATTTATGTCAGAGTCAATAAATTCGAGTAAATAAAAAAACTACATATAGTATCGGGAGGAAAAATGGAAGCGAAAATTTTCAGAATTCTAATTGTCGCGCTATTAATATTTGTAATTACGATAACCGCGCAGGTGCCGAGGTTAATCGATTACCAGGGTAAGTTGACAAACACTAGCGGAGTCGCTTTGAATGGGGACTACGACATCACATTCAATATTTACGATGTAGAAACGGGCGGAACTGCTCTCTGGAGTGAACCTCATACTGGCGTTAATGATGTTACGGTAACAAAGGGTTTATTCGATGTCAAACTCGGCTCGATAACAACGCTCTCCCTTCTCTTCGATGAGCAATACTGGCTGGAGCTTACGATAGAGGGCGAATCTCTTACCCCGCGCGAAAAGCTTGCGGCAGTGCCTTACGCACTCAACTCCGACCTTCTCGACGGCCACGACGCGAGCTATTTTGCCACTGCGGCGAGCAGTTCGGATGACCAAACCCTTTCCTATAATAGTGTTACCGATGAGATAACCATCGAGGACGGAAATACAATAGATATTTCCGAAGTTAACACCGACGACCAGAATATCAGCGGTTCCGGGCTTGCTGGCACTATTTTAACGATTGATATCGAGAACGGCACCGGCGAGACAGTCGATCTGGCATCTTTAGTCGATGACGCCGACTGTGTAATCGGCAATGAATATAACACCGGCGCGACGTGGACGGATGGCACGAACACATTCACCGTAACCGACGGTGGAGGCGATGTATCCGCGATTATCACAGGCTTTATGGATTCAGGCGCGGACAACTGGGTCGATGAGACCGGCGACGCGATGACCGGCCAACTCGACATGACGGGCTACACCGGCGCACCTTTCGTTCTGGATGCAGGAAATGCGGTCATGGTTGCCAATCTTAACGCCGATATGGTCGATGGGCAACATTGGAGCGATATGCAGGCTTGGGTTAATGCAAACGACGATGTCGATGACGCCGACTGTGTAATCGGCAA
>CAZSHG010000043.1:0-14326 GCA_964606695.1 uncultured bacterium | reverse complement strand
TTACACCATTCATAATTACTCTCCAAGCAGTATCATCCCATGTTCCTTCACCATATACAGTATCCACTTTTCCACAAAATATAGTGTCCCCTTCAGTAGTAATCAAGTTAAAAATACTGTCTCCTTCTTCAGAGTTTAAGAAGGGGAGTGTATCCCCAGTAGGGGTTGTGTAAAAGAAACCTATTTTGCTTGTGTCCATAGCAATAATATTGCTCATAGAATCGAGTTCAACATTGTGTCTGTCTTGCACCAAAACTGAATCCAGATTAGATAGCGAAAAAGGTGACATAGTTTGAGCGCTTGCAGTATTGGGTGCTCCAAATGCGAAGGCTATTAGCATTGCAATAGCCCATCCTAATGAACAGAGGCCGGTTTTATGCGTTCCTTTCCAGTTTTCCAATGATCTGAGGATAGCAAAGGTTTTTTCAGAATTCGAGTTATATTTGCTCCCCTCCTTTCCATCGAATTCCGCCGAAGTATTATTAAGCAAGGCGTTCTTTGCTTTGTTGATTCTCCTTTCGGGCAATAAATCTTCGGGCGAGAAATTTATGTAATATCTTCCCTTCGCCGGTGGAACTGAGCTACCCATGCGAGCGCGCGGGTTCTCGCGTTTGAAGTATATGAGTTCTTGAAGTCGGAAATTGTCGCTGTCGCGCACAGGCCTTATGAAGCATAACATCCCCTTGGCGAACTGCGAGATGTTAACACTAAGGGAAGTTTTTCCGGCGGGCGCTTTCCATTCGCGGAGATATCGGCCGTTTTCGTCCATGGCGACAATGCGGCTTCCGGCGGGCGTGCTGTGCAAGGGTATTTCCAGGAACACCGGATTGACGATTAGCTCTTCCGGTTTATGGAACTGCCTATGGGCTTTGTTTTGAGCGGTATTTCGCGTTGCGCTTATCATTACATTTTAATTTAATGCTCGTTGCCCTCTTTCGCAAGGAATTTTTCGAAAATCTCTCATATTCCCAGCTCCGGTTTGGTTTGGGGTTTGGTTATGCGTTTGGCTTTCTGCCGTGGGCTGGCTGTCGGCGCCGTCAAATCGGGGCGTTTGCCCGTAGGGGAAGGCCCCTGTGCCTTCCCGTTCGTGGAAATATCGCCTGTCGTAAATTCACGCGTCGGGAGCGCACTGGGGCGCTCCCCTACGGATGGGAATGTGCGGGTATGGCGGTAAATTCTCATTGCTCCTCGAATCCGATGGGGCGTTTCTTTTTCGTTGGCGGGGTCATGAGCTCCTTTATCGCCTTAAAGACAACCGCGAACTGGCCGTCGTATTTCTTCTCCATCGCTTCGAGTTTGCGCAACAGGTCGGCGTGTTCCGCGATCATCTTACGCATCGCCACGAATGCCCGCATAATCTCGACGTTCACTTTCACCGCGCGTTCGCTATTCAGCACCGAGGATAACATAGCCACGCCCTGTTCCGTGAACACCATCGGGGGGTATCTTGTGCCGCCATGACTTGAGGTGCCAATTTGGGACCTCAAGTTTTCGAACTCCTCTTGAGTAAGCTCGAACATGAAATCCGCTGGGAATCTGTCAGGGTTTCGCCGCACCGCGCGTTTGAGGTATTTCGTTTCGATGCCGTAAAGTTCCGCCAGGTCGAAATCGAACATGACCTTTTCGCCGCGAAGTTTTATAATCAGATTCTGGATTTCCGTTATGTGAACGAGGTCTGTCATATTCACAGCTCCGGTTTGGATTGGAGGCACGAGGCGAGGTGAGAGTTGAGGGTGTAGGGTTGAGAGTTGGAGTGTCCGGCAGAGGACGCCTCGGGCAGTATCCCTTTCGTCGGCGGTTCGAGGGCGATGTCGCAATTCAGCGCGAACAGGGAGTGGTGCACGTCGGAAACGCCGTTAGAAACGGCTCTGGAAGGGGTGATATGTTGAGTCACGTTGATCATGATATCATATAATTTAATGCGCGTTGTCCTTTCTAGCAAGAACTTTTTCGTAATTCCTTAAACTGCCCTCTTCCGGTTTGGAGTTTGGGTTCATGTGGTGGCGGCCTCCACGGTGGCAATTTCGTCGAGTCAGGCTACAGGCGTTTGTCATGGCAAATCCGGTGCGTGTAGCCGTCTTTTGCCAACATCCAAAAAGTATAAAAAAAGGCGGGCCACAGTGGTCCGCCTTCATGAACGCTTATTTGTAGGGTTCTACGTGCCCATCTCCCAGCTGGCGAGGTATTCGACCTGCTCGGGGGTGAGGGTGTCGATTTCGATGCCCATGGTCTGGAGTTTGAGACGGCTAACCCAGTCGTCGATTTCCTCCGGAACCTCGTGGACAGCGACTTCGAGGCCCTGATTCTTGACGACCCACTCGCTTGCCAGCGCCTGCACTGCGAAGGACATGTCCATGACGTCGGCGGGATGGCCTTCCGCGGCGGCGAGGTTAACCAGTCTGCCGTTTGCGAGGACAAACACGCGCTTGCCCGATGGCAGAATGAACTCGTCCGTAACGATACGCACGTCGCGATTAATTTCTTTAGCGATTTTTTCGAGGCCGGGCAGATCAAGTTCGACGTCGAAGTGGCCGCTGTTCGCGACGATTGCGCCGTCTTTCATCGCCTCGAAATGTTCCGGGCGGATGACGTGAATGTCGCCGGTGAGGGTGCAGAATATGTCGCCGATAATTGCGGCGTCGGCCATAGGCATGACCTCGAAACCGTCCATCGCGGCCTCGATGGCTTTGATTGGGTCAACTTCGGTAACGATGACGTGGGCGCCGTGGCCTTTTGCGCGCATAGCAAAACCTTTGCCGCACCAGCCGTAACCTGCTACCACGACCTTTTTGCCGGCGATAAGGGTGTCGGTGGCGCGGATGATGCCGTCGAGGGTGGATTGGCCGGTGCCGTAGCGGTTATCGAAGAAATGCTTGGTCTTGGCGTCGTTGACGGCGATGACGGGGAATTTGAGGGCGCCGTCTTTGGCCATCGCGCGCAGGCGGATGACGCCAGTAGTGGTTTCCTCCATGCTTCCGAGGATTTTCGCGCCGACCTCGGGGAACTCCTTGTGGATGACGGACACGAGGTCTGCGCCGTCGTCCATGGTGATTACCGGGCCGCGTTCGGATGCCGCGCGGACGTGTTTGTAATAGGTCGCGTTGTCCTCGCCGTGAATGGCCTGAACCTTGATGTCGAAATCCTCGACGAGGGATGCCGCGACGTCGTCCTGAGTGGAGAGGGGGTTCGACGCGATGAGCATCAAATCCGCTCCACCGGCGACGAGGGTGCGGGCGAGGTTTGCGGTTTCGGCGGTAACGTGCAGGCATGCGGACATAACGAGGCCGTCGAGGGGTTTCTCTTTCTCGAAGCGGTCGCGAATGACCTGCAGGACGGGCATGTTTTTATCCGCCCAGAGGATTCTTTTTAAGCCTTTGGGGGCTAATGATTTATCAGCGATATCGTAACTCATTATTCTCCTAATTAATTTCCGGGGCACTGCCCCGTTTTGTTTATTATTTGACAGTTTTTGATTGGCCGTAATTTCTTACGGTTCGATGAATTGCGTATGTGGACCCGCTCTCGATCCCATAGTTATGCCTCCTGCGAGCTTTCAGGCGAGGGCTTATTCCCGCGCCGCCGCTCTTTCGGGACGAAAAGCCCCGATTCCAGTGCCGGTCAATATAAGGGAGGATATAAAAATGTCAAATGAGAAATAAAGTTGAATTACAAATATCAAATAAAGTCTAAATGCCAGATGCCTCGCCACAGTCCCAATTGTCATTTGTCATTAAGTAATTTGACATTCATTTGTAATTTGACATTTGAGCTTTGACATTTTCAAAGAGCGGCCACCTCAAGCCGCCCTTACTATATTCCGAAAACCGCCTTGTCCGGTTTTCGGCAACCTCGGAAGGAATACTATTTCCCTCGTTACACAGCTCCAGCTGTGTAACGCCCTTGTCTTAGAAGCTCCGCTTCTATTTTAAATCGAAGTAAAACTTCGCGCTCACATCCGTCGCGTAGCAGGAGCTACGCGACTAATAGCTCCAACGCGGGAGCGTTGGAGCGAGGGGAAAAAATATCATTACCCCTTGTCGAATCGTCATACCAGAAACCGTTTACTTTTACGATTATTTCGGTCGTATCATCGTTGGATTTTACGATCTCGATATCCGGCGCTTTACCTTCCGTAGTGTCGCGCAAAGAGACCCACGTCCTTCCAAATATCACGCTGGATGATAGTAGAACGATTAACAAAACTAACACACATTCCTTTTTCATTCTTGCTCCTTATTTAAGGTAAATGATTGGTTTCGTTATTGATCTTGATAAATATCTCGCCCGCACGAGGTAGATCCCGGAACCGATGGATGCGTCGGGACGCCAAACGACATCCTTGTCATTCCCATGAAAACGGGAATCTAGGTTACTCGTCCCCCCTTTGGATTCCCGATCGGAGTAGGGAATGACAAAAACACGCCGCCCATTCACATCATAAATTTCAACCCGTAGGGGCGTGACGCTTACGCCCGCGCAGTCGAAAGCGATGGTTACCGAGGAATTGAAGGGATTGGGGTAGGCGGAAATGGCGAATTTATCTGGTCTCTCAGGTGACTTTTCGGATATCCCCGGACTTGTGGGGTCGAATATCCCAATGAACGTTTCATGAGAATCATTCCAAAACTGAATATAGAGCTTCGAATCGTAGAACCCTAGAGCTTGAAGACCTTTATTAAATGGTATTTCATAAGGTATTTCGGTAAATTCAGGGGGGAGTTCTCCAAGATGAACGAGCTTTGAATCTATAGTAGCATAATTGTTAAATTTTCTAAAAGCCAAGAAACATGTGTCCTCATTAAGCATAGCCAGACCATTATACAATTGAGTGCATACCCATGGACTATCGACTGGAGTAGAAATAAAATCAGACCACGGAAACCCCGGCTTTTTCCATGAAACCCAATAATTTGCTCCGACAATAGGGGAATCTGTTCGTCCTGCCATAACTAAACTATTACCATTTCTCTTTAAAGATTGACATCTTTTATGCGAAATTGGTTCTCCTTCCCAGAAGTTCGTCATCACACACTCACCTGAGCTGAGATAAGATATGCAACATGGATCGATTTGGTAATCACTCATAAAGTTCCTGCCACCATAATATATCGAGATTAGCGTGTCAGAAAGCCCGGGATAAATATCAAGGAAATAATATGCAGGTGAATATCCAACGTTTTGAGTATCGATAAATTCCGGTTCGATATAAGGGGAATCAAATTTATAAGTGCATAGATAATATGTAGTCATGAACCAATCCATAGTTGAATATGAAATCCATAAACTTCCATCATTATCGAAAGAATAAATAACACCACAAACACAAGGCCAGATAAATGTCGAGTCATCGGGTGTCAAATATGAAAAATACTCTAAACTATCCGAACCGCAAAAGCGGTTATTAAATACCCATTTAAATAATATTACGCCATTTTCTTCAAAAACTAACAATAAGCTGTCCGATGCCGGATTAGGTCTTATTTTCTTATTCAGACAAAGCCTAAGGTTTTCCGAAAGCCTTAAAGGAATATAAATTGTATCCAGACCGTAAAAAGCACTGTCTCTTAATTCGCATAGAATAACTCTACCGTCTCTTAGGGTTTCGCCTCTGGACTTATCGTAGAATAAAAATAAGGGTCCACCATAAGTAGATTCAAATGTTGTAACATTGCGAGCATAACTTCCGGGTGCAAAACTGTCGTATGGAACAGGGATTGGATCAAGCCAGCCAGCAAAAAGTCCACTTGCCAAAACCAGCACCCCCACAACCAAAATTATTTCGCAATCACGTTTCATTTCGCGCCTCCAGTTTTGGTTTGGGGTTCGGGTGTCTCGTTTGCGGTTCTGGCTTTTGCCCGCCGGTTCTGGCGATCTGCGTTGCGGTTGTTGCCCTGTTGCGGGTAATCCTCTGCTCGTTGCGGCGGTTTGCCCGAAGCCGTTTCGCCTATCGGGTGGCTGATGATACTATTTTTGTTTTCTTCGTTCATGTTTCAAAAATAATCCCAAATTATCAGTTCCGCAATATTTTTTTAAATTTTTTTTGGGGGGGGCTTTTCCCGCCTTTTTCGGTCTTCCAAAAACAACCCCCAAATATTTTTTTTGCTTCTCTTCATTGGCCTGTAATTACTTTAAATAAAGTATTTCCGTAGAATCGGCGAGCGTATCTGCCTTGTCTATTCCAAAATGCCCTCATTTTTAGCTTGCATTTTGCTATCTTGTGGATTATTATGATAAGATTTGCATTAGCATTCCGTCTTGATCGTAATCTATCCTCAATTATTCCCATAACTCACTATTCATAAGCTTTTGCCGCAGTATATTTCATCGGTGTAAAATATAATCTACGCCACGGGTAACCTCTATATGAATTTGGAAAGAGATTGCTTCGTGCCTCGCAATGACGGCGGGAGGGGAGAGTTGAGCGTGGATAGTGGAGAGGGCGAGATTTCTTCGTCCCGCGCAATGACGTGTTAACGAAAAGATTGCTTCGTCGTTTCATTCCCATCGACATGCTCAGGACAACGCCTCACAATGACGACGCGGGTCAATACGCCGCTTCCGTCCCCCGTGTTTTTCGCACGAAGAAGATTGAAAAAACGAGTAATATCACGAATATTACAACGCTGAACGCCGCGGCGTAGCCGTAGCGGTAGAGGTTGAACGCGGCTTTATATACATAACTCACGAGAATATGTGTCGAATCCGCCGGCTCCCCGCCGTTGGATACGAGCCACATGACGTTTAAATTATTAAACGTCCATATTGTGCCGAGAACTATCGCGGGCACCATCACCGGCCGCAGAAGGGGCACCGTGATACTCCAGAACTGACGCCATCTCGGTGCGCCATCGACCTCAGCGGCTTCGTATAATGACTTATCGATGGATTGTAAACCTCCGAGAGCGATGATCATCATAAACGGAAAGCCGAACCATATGTTGGTCAAAATGCATGCGGTAAAAGCCTCAAAGGGGGATTTTAGCCATTCCACGGGGGTCATGGATAAATAGCGGGTGATTATTAAATTAATCGCGCCGTATTGATAATTGAACATCCCCCGCCATGTCAGCGCGGCGATGTATTGCGGCATCGCCCATGGGATTATTAGCAATGTGCGGAAGATTCCTTTGCCCGGAAGCGTCCGATTGAGGAGCATCGCCAGCAGAACGCCTAATGTAACATGGAAAAAGACGTTGACAACCGTCCAGATGACCGTTTTCGCGAAGACCGAGTAGAAGAGCTTTTCGCCGAAGACCTTGGCGTATTGACCCAGCCCGATGATATTCCAGTCGTGGAAATTACGCATCGACATATTCGACAGGGAGATGATGAAGTTGTATATAAAGGGATACAGCACCACCGCGACCACAATCAGCGCGGCGGGGAGAAGCATCAGATATGCGAAACGGCGGTCGGATTTTTTATTCACCTTCAATCACCTCGTTTGTGCCCTTCGCCGGAGCGAAAGGCGTTGACTATCATTCGAAATATAATTCGGGAGATGCCATCAGTCAACGGATTTTTTCGCGATTTTCGTTTTGACGATTAATCTCCCTGTTCCTCCTCCCCCTTCGCGATTTCCCCTTCTGCGAGGAGCATATCGAGCAAAAGCCCCACCGATGCCGTGTCCAGAGGCGCGCCTATCTGATTGAAACGGACATGACCGCGGACGTCCACCAGATAGAAATGGGGAATCGCGCCGACCTTCATGTCCATGAAAACTTCCCTGTTCGAGGGGCACAGCGTCCAGTTGTCCAGAGGATATTCCGTCGTCTCGAAATGCTCCGACGGCGCGGCGGTGATGGACAGAAAGCGTATCCGCGAATTCGCACGATTCCCCGCGAACTTCGACAGCAGAGGCATCTCCGCCACACACGGCCCGCAACCGGGATTCCAGAAATCCATGCAGAGTATGGCGTCGCCGGGGGAAATGGTGTCGCCATCTTCGGTTACGACGATGAACTCCGGAGCTTTCGGGGCAAGTTCGGAAGCCTCCGCGAAAACCGCTTTCAAAGCCTCCTCCGGCTGAAGGTTCGAGTAGATGTCCGGCAGAAGCGCTTTGACCTCCTCGACAGCGCCGAAAACCACCGCCTGAATGATGTCCGCCTTGGCCGAAGCCGTCTCGTCCATCGCGATGTTGCATTTCGCCGCCAGGACATATTGCCTTCCGATTCGATCATCCATATCATCGTATTCGATGGCCTTCTGAGCCTGTGTTAAGGCAGTTTGATAATTGCCTTCGCCGTAATTATAGTCCGCCAGACGTCGAAACATTTGCGGTGCGTAGTTTGAAACATACCACCCACATTTTGGGATTCTACCACCTTCGAGAGCTGTCACATAACCTTCTGCCGCCGCAACAGCCCCGATACTATCGCCAACTTGGTCTAAATAAACGCTTTTAAAGAAATATGACTCAGGGTTAAGCTCGATGCGCGCCTCGATAATTCGTTCAGCAATGGAATCCGGTTTGCCACGATTTTGTTTATCCCAGAGCATCGTTTTGACGTAATCCTCGCCGATATATTTTATCGGGAAACGCAACGCCATTCGCTGTTTGATTTCCGATTCCTCGGAACAATCTTCCCTGCCTGATCTCCTGCTGTAGGAGTCCAGATCCATTGCCGCACGCGAGGCTATTTCCGCTTGGAGGTCGTCATATTCGAGATATTTGCGCATTGACACCAGCGCGCTGTCCAGTTCGCCCAGCATCGCATAACCCGAAACAACAGCGCCATAGATGTGATGATTCTCCTCTGCATGGGCTCTGAGGGAATCCACCTCCTGTTCGATGATTGGCCGAGTTTCGTCTCGGAAAGAGTATCGAAACCAGCGGTTGCGGTAAAACACGACCATATCGGGATTTTCCTTTAGCTCTTCGGCAAAAATCGAATCGCCATATGCCGATCCACCGATCCACCACGCGCCGGCCAACACTCCTCGCGCACCCCGAACCGGACGTTCGTCCTCGTCGTGAACTACGAAAGCTATTGGTCTCGGCTGTGTTCCATCCCCCATGGGGTAAATGTTTAGCGACATCACCGAATCCGGCGTGACGAAGGAACTTTTGTAGATGCCGTCCCTGACCTCGAAATCGAGGCATAGTTCCTCGTTCGAAAAGTCTTGATAGGTTACATCCATTTGCAATGCGTGGGGCGGATTGTTTCTCGGGCGGTAGTAGAATGTGATCTCGTCGCCGGCATGCACATGCTCACCCCGCGCGTATATTACCTTCACAATTTTTTCTTCCTCCAGTTCCGGCCACTTATCGCAGGCCGCGAAAAGAAGGGCGATGGCAATCGCGAACAAACAAATCAATAACGCACGTTTCATAATGTCTCCTTGTTTTTTATCTATAACTTAAGATTTGCCGTTTTCAAGATAAAATTTAACAACCCCGGCTTGATATCTATTCCCGCATGAACGGGAATTGACAATGTCGCACGTTCGCCCTGTTTCTTCATGATATAATGACTTCCCTTAATCCGCGCGACAAACCAACCGTTCTTTTAAGAAGCTTGATTAGCTCATTGCCGGTCATTATATCGCGACGGTCAGAATTTCGGCATCTGCCCCGACAATATCCGCATCCGCTTCTAAACATCCCTGAATAGCCTCGCGGATATTGACAAGAAGCTCCTCCATCGAGTCGCCCTGCGAAGCGCATCCGACTATCGACGGAACCTCCGCCCAATAACCACCATCTGGTTCCTTGTGGACAACTATTTTAAAATTCATGTTAACTCCAATTGTAGTTGGTATAATCCTAATTTAATCCATATCGAGTTATTCTCTCAGTCCATTCAACTCCGCGACGAAATCCTCCCATAGCCGGAAACCTTTAGCCTTCTTAATAGCCTCGGCGAGGATGATTGAATCCTCCAGGTCCTCGATATATTCCTCCAGCTCGCGATAGCTCTCCATATCGATCTGAACCGCGATCTCGCGTCCGTCTTCTGTAATAAGCTTTTTCTCTTTTAGTTTGACCATTTTTCCTCCGGTAGTTAAACTCATTTCTTCTATATGATAGCTCATTTCAGATGAAAATCAAGAAAAATTCCCCCCCCTCACGGCGCTTCCCACCGTCCCGGCGCGTTCTCCAGTAACCAATACCCCTTCCCGATTTCGATTACGTCCGCCGGCTCGTATTCGCCGTCGAGGAACTCGAACATCGGCCAGATTGGCGCGCCCAGGCTCTCGGCCTCAGTCGCGTAAAATGGCAGACTTCCCCCGCCAAGCAGATTCCATCCTCGGAAGGTCGGCATCCAGAAACCGTCTATCGGCTCGCCTGCGAACATGATTCTCGCGCTATCTTCGCTGAGTATCCAGTAACCCATCCCCGGTGCGAGAATGCCCGTCGCCTCGTAATCGCCGACCGCGGCGTCATAGAGGAAAGCGTCCCCGATAGCCGTCTCGAAACGCGAAATCGGCACGAAGGCATAATCCGAGGGCAGAGACACCGCGTTCCACCCGCGCTCAAGCTCCACCACCGCCTCGTGGCACCCGCAGGAATCCAGCGTTACAAGCAGAGTCTCGACATAAGCCCCGCCGTCGAAATCCCCGATGACGTGGAAGGCGGGTTTGGTCGCGGTGTCGTCGGTCGTGAAATTGACAAGAAAAGAATCACTGCCACCTGCAGATAGTGTCCCAAGGTCGAAAAGCGTATCCTCAAACTCCGTCCCGCAAATGTTCTCCATTTTGACAACCGCTTCCGCCGAAACGCCAAGGTCGTTTTCCAGGATAATCGATATTTGCGAGCTTTCGTTATAATAACTCATCCATAACAATAGGTGCGCCTGCCAATCATCGAGAAGGTTGAAATAATCTCCGCCTGTCGCTACAGTAGCCATTTCCCAGAAATCCGTATGATAAGGAGGAGCCGGAACACAACTGCTATAGTAAAGCGGATAGCGAATGATCGAAAATAGGGTTATATCGTGGTTCATCAAAGTGTCGAGGCATTCCTCTTTCGTGAGATTACCGTGGCAATTCGCGCACAAATCGCCTATCTCGCAGAAAACAGCGTCGGTAAAAAGGAAAACGATATGCGCGGCATCGGGACGCCAATTGATGCAATGAGCTGTAACCCAAAGAGCGTCGAGTGCTTCTTCCGGAGTGTCCGACATAGGTTCAGTTCTTCCGCTAACGCCGATATATCTCATCCTATCTTCAAAAGCCTCGAAATCAGCCGTGAGGTCGAGCCCTGGTGTTGTTGTATCGAAATCATATTGCTCCATCATTGAATCGACAAAGGTAATCGCGCCCCAATTCACATTAGCCTCGGAAAGAGTAGAATCGAGAACTGACGCGAAAACCTTGATATCACTTACCGTTGAACTCATACTCCCGCTCGTGTCGATCACAAACACGATGTCCAGCTTGTTTTCGCCTCGCAATCGACATAAATATCCATCACCCCAGCGTAGGCCGACACTGCAACCAGAATAATCACTAATACTTCCCATGAAACTCTTCCCATAATCGCCTCCCTCAGGTTAAGTTTTATTGAATATAATCAAATCCAGATTGCAAATCAATATAATCTCCTCAATTTGGTTTCATTGTCACGTTGAATAAACGGGCGGGACGCCCTGGCTATTAGCTCTGATCGAATTGTTCCCAAAACTAATAGTTTCGGCGTCTCGCCGAACATAACGTTGATTACCGGCCGGGACGCCCTGGCTATTAGGTAGAGAGCAAGCGTATCCCAACATCTTAATAGTAGCGGCGTCCCCGCTTTGGAGGATTGCGGAGAAGAACGTTTTTTCTAAGGAGAAATACCGTTGTTATCTTAAAATCAAAACCGCGCTGTCGGGCAATGTCTCGATTCGATCGGAGACGTAAAGATGTAGATACCTGCCGGGGATAACGTCGTTTGCGTAAGGTCTGTTGACATGTATTTCGGGACGCCATCGCGCTACGGCGACCTTGCGATATTTTAGCTCGAACCAATCGCTTTCGTCGATCTTGCGCATCATCTCGAACTGATCCCGGCTTCTCCCCACGATATCGCTTTTCGCGAGGATGACGAAATCGAGATGTCTATCGAGCACGTAATCCATGTCTCCGGGATGTTTGGCGAGCCAACTGTTGCAAATCGGCCTGTCATGGCCGTCGATAGCGGGGATTTCTGCGAAATAGGGGACGGCTCCCATATCCGCTTGAATCAGCCATGAATCCGGTTTTTTGTGATCTGCGATGATCCTCCCTAATTCCTTCGGCGGCCAATTCGGGCCGGCATAATTCAACGAAACATTATCGTGCCAATAAGAAGCGCCTGATAATAACCCCAATGAAATCAAGGCGCAGGAAATCAACATCCCACGCCTGTCCAGGAATTCCTTCAGGAAAATATAAAACACAACCAACGCAACCGCAATCGACGGCGCGTATAGCCGGTGAATCCCCATCCATTCAATTACCGTAAGCCGCACTACGACCAATGAAAAAGAAAATGCCGTTAATAGATAATAGAGGGGCTCCCTGCGATTAATAGCGAGCATATAGACCGTCGAGAAAAGGACGAGGTAAAGCAATGGGTCGGGCGCGAATGCCCGTCCAAAGCGCATCATCACTACTTTGTAAAATCCCGGATCTAATAGCGATCCCCAGAAATCGGTCTTCGCCGACGCGCTGGTGGGCAGGACATTCCCGTAAATCGAGTAGAGACAAACTACAACCGCTATCGCCGGGATAAGTCCCATCATAAATTTCCACCAGCCGGATTTATCGACTCGATTCGTCGCGAAGATGAATATCAAAAAGAACACCGCGGGTAAAATGTTGGCGACGCTATCCGGCCTGGAAATGAAATAAAACGAGAAGGCCAATCCCGTCCCGAAACTCAGCCTTTTCGATTTGTAATCGCGGACGATGAGATAAAGCATGAGCAACAGCGCGAACATAGCCATGGTTGTTTCCAACCCGTTGACCGCGTTGGCCACGAAGGGCGGGAAAACGAGAATGCTCGCCCCGCAAATCGAAGCTGTCCTCTCCTCCCCCTCGAATCTTAGCTTAACGAGGATTCTCTTCATCATCAATGCTGATAACAGGAGGAAAACCACGCCGAATATCTTCGCCCAGACCGCCGGCGGGATATTCAGCCAGAACGAGGGAGTCAGCAGTATCAGCCAGAGATAACTCGAAAAGGCGTTCGTGGGGATATCCGCGGAGGTCGTTGGCAAATTCCCCTCCGCCAGTTGACGCGCACCGGTGAAATAGATATAGGCGTCGTCCGGCGTGAAGGGCGCGAAAAAGAGCAACAGCGTCAGAAAAACGCCCAGTTGAAGGATTAATATTGTCCTTTTCATATCTACCATCGAACCGAAACCGAGTTTAACTCAAACATGCAAATAGAAAATAGTCACCCGCCGTCGAGAAGTCAAATCTTTTCGAAGATAAAGAAATACTTCCGGAAATTCGGGATGGGATTCAATTATGGCAATTCTCCTGCTAAAATAAACCAAAAGCGGCTTAAACCGCACCGATTAACAATAACATGAGGAGCAAAATGAGAAAAGTAGCTCTGGTTGTTTTAATTATAATTATTGCAACAGCGTCTATCCACGCGGAAAATGAATCGACTTACGAATTCCCTAACTTCCTGCAGGGTCTGGGCATGGCCGCCGGACATTACGCCGGAGTAGGGATGTCCTACAAAGCAATCTACAAAGAAAAATTCGGCGCACAACTCACTATTGGATACTACGCTGAGGAGGAGGGCTACCGATGGGCACTGCCCGGCCTCGAACTCCAATATCACCTCTCCCGATACAAGAACACCTCATTCTACCTGTCCACCGGGTTAAGCTACGAATACATCCGCGACCAATACTACTACTGGTATGAATGCGACGGCGAGGACTGGTGTTCCGCGGAGTCACTTTCTACTACGGAAATCTGGACTACGGGCGTCGGATTTGGCATGGAGGCCATCTTCTTCGACCGAATATCCGTAACCGCCGAGACCATCATGTATTACCGCGACAACGATCGCGCCTCGATAATGGTGCAGGGCGGACTGCATTACTATTTTAACATGAATGGCGGCGGCGACGGCGAGATCAAATCCGAGAAGCCGGAATAGGCATTTCGCGAAACTCTATTTTTCCTTAAAACAGGAATCGGCCTGAAAATGGAGCCGATTCACATTATCCACCTACGCCGAATATTCCAGAGGATTATCGCGAAAAGGCCGACGCAGAATAGCGCGGGCAGAGCGAATTCCAGCACGAAGGTCATGACGTGCGCCCCCACCACACCGCCCCGTATTTTCGCCTCCCTCAACAAGGAAGGTGGCCGAAGGCCGGAGGGTTCTAATATAAAT
>CAZSHG010000042.1:0-19174 GCA_964606695.1 uncultured bacterium | reverse complement strand
TTTGCGCGAGGCACGCGCCAGCTAAGAGGGCGATAATTAGAATTGTGGTTTTCATTTTGTTCTCCTAAAATTAAAAGTTATTCCTCACGTCTTGTGCTCCTGCTTTTGCGCGGCGGGGAAGAGGATGTTGTTCAATATCAGGCGGTAGCCGGGGGAATTAGGGTGCATGTTGAGGTCGGTGGGTGGGTCGCCGATGAAGTGCATGTAGTCTTCCGGGTCGTGGCCTCCGAGGAAAGTCCAGAAGCCGTCGCCGTAGTTGCCGTGGAGATACTTGTGCACTGCCTTGCCCTCGTAGGTGCCCAGCACAACTACGCTTTGCTTCACTGTCGCGGCGTTGTATGCCGAGTTCTGCCCCAGAAAATCCGGGATTACGTCCGCGTGGTTCTGGGTGAGCATAGTCGCGACGGGGTCGTATTTCGCGGAGAATTCAAAGAGGGTGAAATAGTTGGTTTCCGCGCCCATGCGTCGGCTGGTCTGGTCGGGTTTGACATCGATGGTCGAGTGTTCATACACCAGCGGATTCGTCTCCAGCTGGAAATTCTCGAAACATAGCGTCTCGTCGAAATTAAGCTTGAGTTGCGCGTCGGGGTCGATGGGGTCGCCGTCGTATTCCGCAGGGACGATATCGACGTTGCGCGCTGAAAGGGCGATTTCCCACGTGTCGGTCGCGCTACACATCGCGAAAAGAAAGCCTCCGCCCGCGACATATTCGCGTAGCTTGAGCCCCACAGCCAGTTTCAGTTCGCTGACCTTGGCGAATCCCAACTCGCGCGCCGCCTCCTGGTTCATCGCAACATCCTGCTGATACCATAGCGCGTTTCGGTAGCTGGCGTAGAATTTGCCATATTGGCCAGTGAAGTCCTCGTGATGCAGGTGAATCCAATCGAACTCCTGAAGTTTGCCGCCCAGGACTTCCCTGTCCCATATAGTCTCGTAAGGGACTTCCGCGTATGTCAGAGCCAGTGTCACGGCGTCGTCCCAGGGTTCCCTGTTGGAAGGCGTATAGATTGCGATCTTCGGCGCCTTTTCGAGGAGCACTACCTCCATGTTGTTCTCCTCGATTTCGGCGTATATCCCCGCCGCTTGTGCTCCACTGATCTCGCCGAACTTGACACCGCGAATACGGCACAAATCCGCCGCCTTCTGGCTGGACGGCAGGAGAAAACTCCCGCCGCGATAGTTCAGTAGCCACTCGATGTTTATCCCCTGGTCGATCAGGCCATAAACCACACCGTATGCCTTCAGATGGTCGGTCTGTTCCAGGTCCATGGGAATCAGTATCTTCTGCGCCGATGCCGTCAGCGCGATAAGGATTATCGTTATGATTGTGATTGTCTTTTTCATTTTTTATCCGCCTTTGGTAACCATCGTTCTAACCAATCTTTATTACGCTTGCAAAACTTGCGCCGAAATTCATCTATGGATATATTCTTGATCGACTCGGTTTCCAGTTCCTTCATCTGTATTTCGCCCTTGAAGAAATCCATTTTGATTACGATGAATTTCGAATCGCCCTCGGTATAAACCGCTTCTTCGGTGGGATAATCCTTGCGCGTTTCCTCGTAGAATTCCTGCTCGTATTCCAGGCAACAGAAGAGCCTGCCGCAGATGCCGGAAAGCTTGTTCGGATTAACCGCCAGGTTCTGGTCGCGTGCGAACTGTGTCGATATGGGCTTGAAATCGTCGAGCCATCTGGCGCAACATAGTTCCAGGCCGCATGGCCCCAGGCCGCCGATTTTCTTCGATTCGTCGCGGACGCCTATCTGGCGAAGTTCTATACGCGTCCGATACGTCGAGGCCAGGTCCTTGACCAGTTCGCGGAAATCTACGCGGTGTTCGGCGGTGAAATAGAACGTTATCTTGTTGCCGTCGAACTGAATTTCGCAATCAACGAGTTTCATTTCGAGGCCGCGGAACTCGATCAGCTCCTTGCAGGCCTGGAATGCTCTCTTCTCGCGTTCGCGGTTGGTTTGTAATATCTCCATCTCCTCGGGTTTGGCCTCGTGGAGTATTTCCAGGTGATATTTATGTTGCGCCGGTGGCATGTGTTTTTCGTCGATTTGCATTTTGACTCGACCCAGATCGCGTCCACGTTCGGCCTGAACCATCACCCAGGAATCTTTCTTGAGCGGCAGATGATTCCTGTCGATGAAATAATCCACCCGTTCGCGTTTGAATTGAACGACGTAACAATTAGGCCTGGCGGCGTTTGCAACCTCTTTCTTATTATCGATGTCCATTATCTTCGCTCCATTAAATTTCAGTTCATTTTAATCCAGGAATAAATAATATATGGAAAGTCTCCTTTGCCGCAAGTTTTATCCATCTGTTAATAATTAAAAATTCGGCTTGCCGATTGCTATAGAAACATTATCTTAAAAGGATTTGGTATGTTAGGAGATTTATGGCTAACTTCGCGATAACAGGACTTGCAGGCTACATCGCGCCGAGACATCTGAAGGCGATAATCGAAACGGGCAACGACCTTGTCGCGGCCCTCGACCCCCATGATTCGGTGGGGATAATCGACCGCTACGCCCCCACCGCGCGGTTTTTCCCCGAGACGGAACGCTTCGACCGGCAT
The DNA here is from genome assembly GCA_964606695.1 of uncultured bacterium. Taxonomy (GTDB): domain Bacteria; phylum UBP14; class UBA6098; order UBA6098; family UBA6098; genus CAZSHG01. The sequence goes on along the minus strand of CAZSHG010000042.1, from coordinate 16,590 downwards.
CTGGAGAAACTCAGGCGCAAGGGGGATGAATTCCGCGTGCACTGGTTCAGTATCTGCTCGCCGAATTATCTGCACGACGCCCATATCCGCATGGCCTTCCGCCTCGATGCCGACGCCATCTGCGAAAAACCAATCGTGCTGAATCCGTGGAACCTCGACGCTCTGCAGGAACTGGAAGAGGAAACCGGACGCCGCGTCTGGAATGTCCTCCAACTGCGGCTTCACCCCTCGATAATCGCCCTGAAGGAGCGAATCGACAACGAAACCCCAGACGGCAAATACGATATCGAATTGACCTACGTAACGCCGCGCGGGCCGTGGTATCTCAGCTCGTGGAAAGGCCATCTCGAACGTTCCGGCGGCCTCGCGACCAACATTGGCGTCCATTTTTTCGATATGCTCCTGTGGATTTTCGGTGGCGTTAAAAAAAGCGAGGTTCATATCGCCGAACCGACCAGAGCGGCCGGTTATATCGAGCTGGAGAAGGCTCGCGTGAAATGGTTTCTGTCAATCGACCGCGAGGATTCGCCGCTTTTCGACGGTAAAAGCGAGCCTTGCACTTTTCGCTCGATAAAGATCAATCAACACAAAATGGAATTCACGCACGGTTTTACGGATTTGCATTCGCAACTTTACGAGAGAACCCTATCCGGTAAAGGATTTGGTATCGATGACGTTCGACCATCGATAGAGCTTGTCCACGATATTCGAGTCGCGCAATCGATCGGCGTCACGACGAATTCTCATCCGTTTGCGGTGGAAAGGGGTTAACATGTCGGATTACTTTCTACACGAATCATCAATCATCGACGACGGCGTGGTTATCGGCAAAGGCTCTTCGATATGGCATTTCAGCCATATAATGCCCGGCGCGGAAATCGGCGAGAAATGCACCCTCGGCCAGAATGTCTTCGTCCAGAATAACGTGAAAATCGGGTCGTTCTGCAAAATTCAGAACAACGTCTCAATTTACGAGGGCGTCATTCTCGAAGATTACGTCTTCTGCGGGCCGTCGATGGTTTTCACCAACATCCGAGACCCCCGATGCAAATACCCCCAGCGCGGCACGGAGTTCTATATCGAGACGCGGGTCAAAGAGGGCGCGTCTATCGGCGCGAACGCGACTATCGTGTGCGGAAATACGGTCGGCAGGCACGCCTTCATCGCGGCGGGTGCCGTCGTTACGAAGGATGTCCCCGATTACGCCCTCATGGCCGGCGTTCCAGCGAAACGAATCGGGTGGGCATGCGAATGCGGCGAGATCCTTCCGAAATTCGACAGCGAAGTGAAATGCCCCCGATGCGGCATCGAATATGCGCTGGACGGCGAGGGTATATACAGGGTTACGCACCGCAGATGACCGCTCTCGCGATTCTGTTCTGCACCTTCATCGGTCTATTGTTCATTCTGTTTGCCATGCTCTTCGATATGGAGGCAAACCGGGAGACAAAAGGCTGATAGAATCTACTTTCACCTGTTTTCTTAATAAGATGAGGTATCACAAAAGGCTTGTTTAGATAGGGAAAAACTCTATATTATAAAACTTGAGTGTCGATATTTAGCAAGGAATAATGAAAATGAGTTTTCCTTATAAAAAAGCTATGGTTACCGGCGGAGCAGGCTTTATAGGAAGCCATATCGTCGAGAGGCTCGTGAAAATGGGCGTCGAGACGATTTCTATCGACGACTATTTCGCGGGTAAGCATGAAAACCTCGCGCACCTGAAATCATATCCTAATTTCACCGAAATCGAGTGCGATGTCACCGACCGTAAAAACCTCGAACAGTATTTTCCGGGCGTCGATGTCGTGTTTCATCAAGCGGCTTCCAAAAAGACAATTTGCCTGAATAATCCCCTCCGCGACCTCGAAATAAACGCGGGTGGAACATTCAACATGCTCGAGTTCGCCGTGAAACACGGCGTGAAAAAGTTCGTCCACGCCTCGACAGGCTCGGTTTACGGCGAGGCGAGGTATTTTCCGCAGGACGAGGAGCACTCTCTCGTGCCAACCTCCTATTACGGCACGAGCAAACTCGCCGGAGAAAAATATGTCAAGGTGTTCGAGCACCTCTACGGCCTCGACGTCACGGTGTTGCGCTATTTCCACGTTTACGGCTCGCGGCAGGAATCCAGCGAGGTCGGCGGCGTCGTCTCGATTTTCACGCGCCTGATGCTTCAGGAAATGCCGATTGTAATCTTCGGCGACGGCACACAACAAAGGAGTTTCACTTACGTGGACGACGTCGTCGAAGCGAACATCCGCTCCGCCGCGATGCCTATCGCAAGCGGCAAGGTCTATAATTGCGCCTCCGGAATCAAAGTTACTATCAAAGAACTCGCCGATATGGTCGCGGAAATCCTCGGAATCGAGAATCAAAAAATAATCTACGACGACTGGATGCCCGGCGATATTAAAGTCTTCGACATCGACAACACCAAGATAAAAACCGATTTGGGCATGGACTTTGTTACCGATTTCAAGAAAGGCCTTGTGAAGACAATCAAATGGGGTAAAAACTACTTTCAGGGCAATAGCTAAAGCGGATTAGCAATGTTCAAAGGCAAAAAAAAAATTGGTGTCGTAATGCCGGCGAACAACGAGGAACAGCAAAATGCCAATGAAGATTGATAAAATTATCGACTCGATTGTGCCGATTCTCGAACGCAATCATGCTCATCGTGCCGCGCTTTTCGGCTCGGTTGTTTCGGGTGATTTCAACGACCGGAGCGATATCGACATCCTTGTCGAACTCGACGATTCAATTAGCCTACTCGACTACATTGGAATAATAATCGAACTGGAAGATAAGCTCGGACGCAAAGTCGACCTCGTCGAATACGACGCTATAAAACCCGCGTTGAAGGAAAAAATCGAACATAACTCGATAAGAATACTGTGAAAGAAAGAAACGAAATATTTTTAAAGGACATTATCGAGAGCATCGAAATCATCGAGGATTATACAAGATTCAAGAGTATTGACGATTTTTTCAATGATAAACTCTTACAGGATGGGGTTATCAGGCGATTGGAGATAATCGGCGAGGCCGTTAAGAAAATCGACCAAAAGCTGAAAATGAAATACCCGAATGTCAAATGGAGACAAATGGCCGGTATGAGAGACGTATTAATTCACGATTATTTTGGAGTTAATGTTAAAAGAGTTTGGAATGTAATCGAGTCCGATCTCGATAATCTTAAATCGGAACTCCTATTAATTATAAGAGAATTATAAAATGTTCAAAGGCAAAAAAATAGGCGTCGTGATGCCCGCGTTCAACGAAGAACTCCTCATCGCGGAAGCCGTTACCGGCGTGCCGGAGTTCGTCGATAAGATTTTCGTTATCAACGATTGCAGTAAAGACCGCACGCGGGAAATAATTCACGGACTTGCCGAGAATGACACGCGAGTCGTCCCTATCGACCACGAGGTCAACAAGGGCCTCGGCCAGTCGCTAATCGACGGCTATCTGGCAAGCCTCGATAGCGACGTCGAAATCACAGCGGTGATGGCCGGCGATAACCAGATGCACCCCGACGACCTGCACAAGCTACTCGATATTATAATCGACGAGGGCTACGATTACGTCAAGGGCAACAGGCTTCTGCACGCCGACTCCGACAAAATGCCCCGATACCGCTTTTTCGGCAACGCGATTCTAACGATTCTAACGAAATTCGCCACCGGCTATTACTCGATGATGGACCCGCAATGCGGCTACACGGCAATCTCGAATGAAGCCCTAGCGCGAATCCCAATCGATAAAATGACAAAGGGCTACGGTTACAACGCCGACATCCTCAATATGCTAAATATCAAGAAATCCCGCGTGAAGGACGTCGAGGTGCGCCCCGTCTATGACCGCGAGAAGAGCAAAATCAAGCTCTGGAAATACATACCCAAAACGAGCATGTTGTTGCTGCGCCTGTTTTTCCGCCGCCTATGGAAACGCTACCTCGTCCTCGATTTCCACCCGCTCGTGCTGTTCTACCTCTTCTCGTTTTTCAACGTGATTTTCATCCTGCTCCCGTTCACGGTTCGATTTTTCTGGGCATACTCGAAATATCACGAGTTGCCGAAGACGACGCTGAGCATACTCGTCTATACGTTGATGTTGACCTTCCAGTCCGTCCTGTTCGCTATCTGGATGGACATGGACTACAACCGGGAACGATAATGGCCGATTGGACTCCAAAACCAGTCCCGGGCGAAGGCAAGCGCCTGTTCGTGCGGCGGATGGTGCAGAAATACATCATACGCGATTTCCACCCGCTGATTTTCTTCTACGCCTTCGGAGGCTTTCTGCTCCTGCTGGACATCCCGCTGATTGTCCGGCTGATAGTGTTATGGATAACCGAGGGTTTCGCGCCGCCTATGACCGCCCTGGCGATTTTATTCTGCACCTTCATGGGAATGCAGTCGATTTTATTTGCAATGCTCTTCGACATGGAAGCCAATAGGGAACTGAAGGGGAACTGATTTCACAAATGAGAATTAGATAAGGAGAAACTATGGAATATTCCATCGCACTGAAAAAAACCGAAGAGGGCTACTCTGTATGGGTTCCCGGCCTTCCGGGATGCTGGTCTCAAGGCGCAACCCGCGAGGAAGCAGTAGAGAATATTAAGGAAGCCATTGAGCTTTATCTCGAAGCCGCAAGAGAATTAGCCGGCAACGAAGTCGAAACAATCGAGGTCGCACTTGCCTAAACTGCCTGGTATATCTTCACAACGGGCAGTGAAAGCCTTTGAGAAGGCTGGATTTAGAGTCCTTCGTCAGAAAAAGCACATCGTTATGACTGACGGAATGAGAATTCTCATAATCCCTAATGCAAATCCGATAAATGCATTTACTATGGGTGGTATCATTAAAAATGCAGGGCTGACGTTAGACCAATTCAAGGATTTGTTGTAATGAAATCAAACAGGGAACTGAAGGGGAACTGATGCCGGACCCCTTTTCTCAAAAAACAAAAAAGTCGATTGTAAGCTACGTATTAACTGCCCTTATCGTCATCGCGATTGGATTCTATGTTAAACGAAACATCGCTGAGATTAGGGAATACGATTTCCTTTTTAATTGGATTTTTGTCTTTGCCGGATTCATAGCGGCTGTCAGTGCCCTCTTGATGATGTTGCTGAACTGGCAGTTCCTCACCCGTTCTTTCGGCCTTCATGCTCCGCCTATTCGCGCGGGAAAAGCCTTTTTCCTCTCCCAACTTGGCAAATATATTCCCGGCAAGGTCGGTCTCGTCCTCGTCCGCCTCGACGCCTACCGAGGATACTCGCGCAAAACCGTCGCCCTCGCCACCGGAGTCGAATATATCGCGAGCTTCACCAGCGCATGCGTGATGGTCCTTATCGGCACCCTTCTGATGGACATCCCCCTCCCGCCCTATGTCCGATGGCTTGCCCTGAGCCTTCTCGTCCTCCTTCTCGCAATGCTGTTCCCGCCCATCCTCAAATGGTCGTCGAACAGGTTTTTCCGGCTTATCAAACGCGACCCCATCGACGAATTCCCCACATACTCGAAAATGCTGAGTTTCGTGGGAATGTATGTGATAGTGGGTTTGCTCTATGGCCTGAGCCTCTTTTTGGTTCTCAATTCCCTCTCGCCGGTAGGAATCGAGCACTTTTTCGCGGTAACCGGAACATTTTGGGCGGCGGCGCTTATCGGCATCGCGGCGATATTCGCACCAAGCGGAATCGGCGTCCGCGAGGGGGTTTTGTTACTTGTCCTCCCCGCCTTCATTCCGGAACCGACGGTTATAGTCGGCACGATTATCTCGCGCTTAGTCTTCACGGCGGCGGAACTGACGTTGGCTGGGGTTTTCGCTGGGGCGGAGAAGTGGACTAAGGACGATAAATAGCTTGATTTTAAAAGAAACTCCGTATCATACACTAAGAACTTATTTAAGGAGAAGAGCTATGCAAACAGACTTTTTAGTTGCCAAACCATCTTTTCTTTCGGGTCTCGCAAGAGCGCTTGATATTGGCGCAACTTTACCATCTTACAATATTTCCAAAACGGCATCCGAAGCAGATATTAAAGCCTTGAGAAGCGACTGGGAGAATGTTGGACAAGATTTATCCCATTCGATAAAAGGTCATTCAAATGAAGAAGAATGACAAAATTGACAAATCCAATTCTGGAGCTAAACCCGTTTTAGGAATATCAGCAACATCCCAACACTTTTAGGCAGGTCCGCTTCCATCCCCGCAAATCCTTCGTGAATTCAATGAAATAGTCCCCGGTTCAGCCGATAGAATAATCACAATGGCTGAAAAACAGGAAGACCACAGAATCGAAATCGAGTCGAAAGTAATTGAATCGAATATTCGCAATGAAAAACTTGGAGTTATCTCCGGTCTTGTTATCGGACTTGCCGGGCTATCTTGCGCAACGATTTGCGCCCTTTATGGCCATGATTGGGTTGCGGGAATAATAGGCGGCGACACCGCCCGCGTGATATTACTCGACCCGCCCGACCCTATGGCAGGCTCAGGGACCGGAAATATTAGGACCAACCTAACCGCCGACCTCGTAAAACGCGCGGCGAAAGGGATGCGCACGCAGACCCAGACGCTGGAAACCGTATTCCGCTCCCCCACCGCCGAACTCGCCCTCAAACGCGAGGAATACAAAGGCGACAAAGGCCACGGCTGGTTGGAAATTAGTTCTTGACTTTTAGATTGAAAAGATTATTATTAATTAATTCAATATTTAATTGGATAAGAAGAATGAATCCAAATATGAAACTAAACACTACAGATTACCGAAAAAACGAGGTTAACTAATGAGAACTTCTATATTCAATAATTTCGCGAACATGCCAAAAGAATTCCGAGAGGATTTCCAGATATTATGGGATTTACCTTCTGAAAAACGAAATAAGCTCATATCAAAGGTCGTTGAGATTTATAAAACAGATATTTCAGGAGAACACCAAGAATTACTTGAAAAAGCTGTTTTTGAAATAGAGGGAAATGCACCGAATTTACTTCGTGCTTTGAAGCTTCTGTTATTTATCTACAGCGCGTGGAATCCGATAAAGGATGAACCCGCTGAATTCCTTAAAGACCTTATAGAATTACAGCTTCTACCAAGCAGTGAGATTGATGAAGCAAGCGATTTTTTATTAGATTTCTTCACAGAGATCCAGAAAGACAATGATAGGCGGCTAAGAAAAATATACGCAGGATCAATGCTACCTAATTACATTGGTATAACAACTACGGTTGATCTCAGAGCCGTTATAAAGAATCCCTACGGATCGGATAAACCGAATGAAGATATTGAGAGTTACAAACCAGAATGTATTGATTTTGTGCCAGTTGTTCTGGTGAAACTAAGGAGAAGCTCTGGAGATCCCAGGGAATTTAAATTTCAACTCGAGTGTGATGATTTACAATTGCTTATTAAGTCTTTAAAAGCTTCCCTTAAAGATCTCGAATCCGCGAAAGATTATTGGTCTGGTAAATGATATCCGAAAGAAAAGAAGATTTTTTCAATTCCTTAGGGTTCAATCCCGTTTATGGTTTTCATAATGACCTGAATACACCTGTGGACGAGCTTTATAAATTAGAATCTATTGTGGATAATTGCATTATTGGAAGCCATTTCTCTACCCCCATTAGCGATTCTTTAGGGTTACAACCTATTACCTCAAACCAGGATTATAATCACTACAACCAACCAATCGAGCAACCTCATCTGAATGTTTACGTGGGTAAAATTCGATTAGAACCGATAAATCTATTAGAGGATTTAAAACTTTCATTTGCCCCAACACCTTGCGAGGAAGGCCAATCTATCGCTGGGGAGTCTTCGGAGATTATTAGCAGACCGAGATTGCTGAATACCCGTGAAATATATAGAATAGCACATTGTCTGGTTCATCATAAACCTGCGTTACCTATACTTCTGATGCTTGCGGACAAGAAGAAAGCGAAAAAAGACGAGATAATTGATGAACTAAAGATCGTTGGAGACCTGATGAGCGCAATCGATGATCTTAGTAGCCTGGATTTAGTAAAAATTGAAGATACTACAATTAGAATTATGCCTAAGGGCGAAAAGTTAGTTATTGGTTTACGTAAAGCTCGCGAAGAAGGTTAATCAGATGAGCCCTTACGATCAAGAAGCACAAGAGCATTTAGATTTCGCACGTCGTCAGAACCTCAAGTTCCTTATTTGGGGTCCTGGAAACCCGGGAGAAGAAGCCCCCAAAGAACAACAAGCTGGTTATAGGAAACGTTGTCAGATTCGAGATTTAATACGGAATGGGGATAGGTTTGGATATGCCAAAGCCTATTTTAGCGAAGATGAAGAAATGGTTAAATTAACTCAAGGATTACATAACCAATTGATAGCCGAAGCTTTTCAAGCTTTGAATGTGGACGGAGTCATCGTCCTTGATATTAGTAGAGGAGCGAACCTTGAGCTCGATACCTATATCCCTACTTATCCGTGGTTCAGAGACATAGTCTATGTTTTACTCCCTGGGCAATACATAGGTGCAGGTGGTTTGGCTGACGAAGTTCTAAATCAATTAGATACAAGACGAGTAATAGGATACACGCAAGAGGAATTTGATTCGTGTAATGTAGCTACTGTTAAAGCGATGGAAATCGCTGACACAGTGGCTATGGCGAAATATTTGAAGAGATTTTCAAGATAACCTAAATTAAGAGTTCAGAAAATACCCCTTGACAAAAGTCGGGTAGGGTATTAATTTTTTTGTGGTAGTTTAGTTAACCTGTTATTTGATAATGCGAGGTTGTTCGGGCCGGAGGGGCGAGGTTTGCACAAAAATAGTGCTACGTTGTATCAGCAACTCAGAAATCAAGGAATAAACTTTGACCCCCAAACTGACCAAGGGCATATCCAAGAATGGCGTAGAGCATTACAGGATTTTAGGAGTCTAATAAACCGCAATCAGGTGCTGTAAATGAGGGCTATATCCGAATCTCGTTTTGGCTACACCGAAAGGCAGATGGGCGATGCATTTGAAGTCGCCTTAAATACTCCTGGAGGCCTTTCTGGCATTGAGCCCTTCGATGGAATATATAGAGAAATCTCATGCCGACAAGGTCGCCCCGATTTTATTGCTCTGAGGAATAAGGAGAATAAGGGTATTCTAACTCCGCCCGAATCGAGCGGTCTCGTTGGTCCTTCAATTCTAAGCTTGTTGAAACCGAAGGCGACGCGAACCTTAAGCTACATTTTAGAACATTCCGAGTTTTCTGAAAAATCGATTCGTCAAGCGTTAAAAGAACTTATAAATACTGGCCATATTGAAACTGTTAAAACAGGCTCATATAAGCTTGGAGAATCTTACAATTATTTAAAAACCGAGCTTTGGGCATTCGAGCTAAAATTAGATAATCCAAAGAGAGCTGTATTTCAAGCGCAACAATGTCGAGCTTATGCTGACAGGGTAATTATCGTTGTTCCTCCGGGGCAAGAAACTAACTATAGACGGTTTAACCAAACGATGAACCGTTGGCATATAGGTTTGGCTACATTTGATCCGAATAATATGGAATTCAAGTTTATACGTCGTGGACGATCTAAGCGAGGATATAACATTCAGCATCGAATCTATACGATGTTTCAGATGGCTTTTGGATAGTAAAAATACCCCTTAACAAATGTCGGTTCGTATTTTAGCTTTTGTGTAGCGGGTTGGTTATGTGGATGGTCTTTGATAATGTTAAGTGTTCTCGGCGGGAAAAAAATAACTACCCTTTATGACGGAAATGCTCATAAAGGTAGCAACGTTTACCTTTGGAATGGAATGGATGCTCATAATCTTCCTCAACCGAGCGGTGTCTATTTGGTCAAGGTGAAGACTGATACAAGTGTGAAAACCCGGAAAATAATTCTAATAAAGTAAATTTAAACAAATGGGGCGGCTCGATTGCCGCCCCACTCTACAAATTATGAAAACAATTATTACTCTTTTATTAACCATCTTCTTTCTATCGAGCCTATGCCTCGCCGGTTGGGAGCGATATTACGGCGGAGACACCGACGATTGGGGTTATTCAGCCCGCCAAACCTCCGATGGTGGTTACATAATTATCGGTGTTTACGATTTGGATTATTACTTCAACAATGGTCGGGCATATCTTATAAAGACCGACGCCTCCGGCGATACACTCTGGACCCGCACTTACGGCGGGAGTTACTGGACTTGTGGTTTCGACGTCCAGCAAACAAGCGATGGCGGTTATATATTTGTCGGAACAATCGACCTGATTGGGTCGAGTCCATACGGAATATTCGATATATATATGGTTAAAACCGACGCTTTCGGCGATACCCTATGGACTCGCACTTACGGCGGAAGTAGCAGTGATACGCCTAAGTCGGTGCTACAAACCCCGGACGGCGGTTATATTATTACCGGAAGCACGCATTCATTCGGCGAGGGAGGAGCCGACGTTTACATTATAAGAACCGACGCTTTCGGCGATACCCTATGGACTCGCACTTACGGCGGAAGTTTCCATGACAACGGTTTGTCGATTGGACAGACAATCGACGGCGGATACATAGTCGCAGGAACAATACAAACGCTCGGCGGCTCAAACAGGGACGTCTATCTCATCAAGACCGATGCCGACGGCGATTCGCTGTGGACGCGAACCTACGGCGGCGACTTCGAGGATAGGGCTTACTCCGTCAGGCAAACGACGGATGGCGGATATGTAGTTTGTGGGTGGACACAATTATTCGATTCGACTGCTTTCGATATCTGGCTTATCAAAACCGACTCTCTCGGCGATACGATATGGACACGCACATACGGCGGTGTTGAAGAAGACTTAGGTTACTCCGTCCTGCAAACCCCCGACGACGGGTTTATTATTGCCGGTTCTTCCGCGTCATTCGTCGAGAGCGCGTGCGAAATATATACCTCACCCGATGTTTATCTTATTAGAACAAATGCTTCTGGCGACACACTCTGGACGCGAACATATGGCGGAAGCAGCGTAGAGTGGGCGCATTCGATTGCGCCGACCTCCGACGGTGGATTCATTGTCTGCGGCTATTCTAATCCCTACGACTATCACAATCATGAGATCTATCTTATCAAAACCGACTCGCTTGGCTATACGGCAATCGAGGAGCGCAACAATGGGTTGCAACCCCTAATTCACAAAATCTCCGCTTACCCCAACCCGTTCAACTCCGCCGTCTCAATCACCGCGCCGGCGGGCGCGGAAATAGAGATATTCGATCTGAATGGGCGACGCATTTCTGTCATTCCCGACTCCGATCGGGAATCCAGTAGGGCGGCGAAAGACCTGGATTCCCGTTTTCACGGGAATGACAGGACAGTCGTCTGGCAACCGTCGCCGTCAATCACCTCCGGCGTCTATCTCGTCCGGGCGCACTTCGGCCCTTCGTCTGGCTCAGGAGCTCAGCGACCGGGCGGTTACGAGATGTCGCGGCGTATAGTCTATTTGAAGTAACCCAACCCCCCCTGCGCGTGGTTGTAGGATGCGCCCTCGGCAGCGACACCACGCGAATAGTTCTCCTCGACCCGCCCCCCTCGACTCCGCTCGGGGACCGGCCCTCGAACGGAGAACGGGACGAAAGGTCGTTGAGCGGTGGCCGCCGAGCGGAGCCGAGGCGAGCCGAAACGAACCTGACCGCCGACCTCGTAAAACGCGCGGCGAGGAAGATGCGGGCATCGGGGGGACGTGGCTTCGATACGCTCCGCACTCAGCCACCGGAGGAGAGGGATGGGTCGTTGAGTAGGCCGGAAGGCCGTATCGAAACGACGGTAACCGAGACAATCTTTCGCGGGCCGGAGGGTGCCACGGGCACTCCTCGCGAAATCGCCCTCATACACGACGACTACAAAAAGGACAAGCACCACGGCTGGTTGGAGATAGGCTAATACTTGACTTTACCAAGAATAGTATTAAATTGGTTAATAGATGAGTTTTAAACAAAAGGACATATGAGCATCGCTATTACAAAATACCGAGACGAATTATTCGATAAATACGAACCGTTAATAACGACAAGCCATGAACTAAACCGCCAGTTAGTTAGCTTCCAGGCAAACAAGACCGAACAGATATATAGGTGGTTCAAATACAAGGAAGGCTTTTCGGCAAATTTGGTAAAATATTACCTCAGAAAATATTTCAAAAGACCCGGGATGATTTTGGACCCATTTGCTGGCGTTGGAGCCACTTTATTCGCGGCAAACGAACTAGGCTGGAATTCGGTGGGGATAGAACTATTACCAGTCGGGGCTTTCGTTATGAAAGTCCGAAACAAGGTAAAAGAAATTGAAGCAGACAAAATCAACGCGAAAATCAAGCTGATTGATAAGATACTTGGAAACGGGAACTCTGGAGACCCTTTAATCAATCATATCAATATTACAAGAGGTGCATTCCCAAAGAAGAACGAAAGACAATTGAACACCTACTTACGTTACGTGAGTTCCCTGGAAGACCGAGCAGAATCGGAAATACTCAAATTCGCCGCGTTCTGCGTCCTCGAAGAGATCAGTTACACACGGAAGGATGGGCAGTATTTGAGATGGGATTACCGGACTGAAGAAAGAGAGATAAAGAGCAAATTCAACAAGGGTAGGATATTTGACTTCGATGAAGCGATAAAACGCAAGCTAGGAGAAATAGTCCAAGACCTAAACGGCGGCTCGCAGAAGAAGCTTTTCCACGACGAGTTTATAATTAGTGAAAACGGAAAGGAACCGGAAATCCTCCAGGGCACTTGTTTTGATTTGATGCCCAAACAGGACGAGGGCAAATATGACTGTATTTTCACTTCGCCTCCTTACTGCAATAGATATGATTATACAAGGACATATGCTTTGGAGCTTGTTTTTCTGGGTTACGATGAGGAACAAGTAAAAAGTCTCAGGCAGGAACTCTTAAGTGCTACCGTCGAGAATAAGGAGAAGATCGATTGGATTGAAGGACTTTATTCAGACAACGGCAATAAGACTGTTTTCAATCGGATAATAGAGGCCTATAACAACTGCGATGCAATGACAGAAGTGAATACCGTCTTAGAAAAACTCCTTTCAGAAAAAAGGCTCAACAACTCGAATATTCCAAGAATGGTAAGGAATTATTTCCTTGAGATGTGTTTCACAATTTTTGAAATGGCAAGGGTTTTAAAAAGCGGTGGGTATGTCATTATGGTGAATGATAATGTCCGTTATGGCGGAGAAGAAATTCCCGTGGATTTAATTCTGTCATGTTTTGCGGAGTCTTTTGGTCTGGAAGTAGAGAACATCTTCAAACTGCCTACTAACAAAGGAAACAGTAGCCAACAGATGGGGAACTACGGGCGGTCAGAATTAAGAAAATGCGTTTATATTTGGAGGAAGCCTTGAAGCCATACAAAGAACATCTTAAAAAATATCAGGACCTTAAAACAAGCTACGAGGAGACAAGAGCGGTTTTTGTCGAACTGGCTTTGGAGAAGAACAGACTTGCAACCCCATACGTTGCAGAAGCAAGAGCTTTGAAACAGTTAGCGTCAAAAGCGAAAAACGCAAAGATGCTTTTGAAGATAAGCAAAATTTGGCCTGCTCTGATTACGGCGGCTGGAATATCAGATAAAGCACTGAACCACCTTAACGAAAGAGATTTAGAAAACGCCGTTAAGAACCTAATCGAACAACATTTAGAACCCGCAGGAGAGAAATTCGTCGAAGAACTTGTTTTCAGGTTTCTCTTAACCAGAGGCGATTCTCTTGGCGGTTCAATGAGAAATCTTGCTGGCAAATTAGGCGAGTATAAGCTCATTCGTTCTTTGTTAGGTTATCTTTCCATGACAGGAACAGATTATAAATGGTTGGATAGAAGAACAGGAGAATGGCTCGATTCGCTCCCCCCGGACGCAGATATTGAGAAAGATATTTCAGGAATGTCTTGGGAAACGGATGGGCAAGAAAGAATTTTACTATTCAATAAGACGATTAGGATTGTCAGAAAGAACATCGATTTAATCCTTCTGAATTGCTCGTTAGATGATTATTGCATAGATGAATTGAATAACGGAGGGATTTATTTGGCGTTAGGTGAGTTGAAAGGCGGAATCGACCCCGCTGGTGCTGATGAACATTGGAAAACCGCAAGGTCTTCCCTTGAAAGAATCAAAAAGGCTTTCTCAAAGACCGGACACACCCCGGCAACATTTTTCGTCGGCGCCGCAATAGAAGACAGCATGGCAAGAGAAATATGGGCGCAACTTGAAACTGGTGCTCTTACAAACGCCGGGAATTTAACTGACCCTGACCAATTAAGCTCTCTTGTTGAATGGCTTTGCAATCTATAGAAAATAATTCGTTTGATTTTGCAGTTTTAAGCGCTATATTTAGATTAGCGATAAAATCAAGGAGTTGACAAAATGGCCAATGAGAACAAACCAGTAATTACAAAACTGCTTTCCGAGAAAGGCCAAACGCATGAAACAAGGCAACACTTGTTTCGTGCTATCCAAGAGAAGCTCGGAAGGCCGGTTATATCATTCTATACAAGCTTCCGGTATCCGGTTGGCATGGAGGATCAGGACGCTGATATGCTTGAGGGATTGCTCCAAACAATGGACCTCTCGGACGGTTTAGCACTTGTCATCAGTTCGCCGGGTGGTAGCGGTCTCGCCGCTGAGAGAATGATAAATGTTTGCCGCTCATATAGCGAGAACGATAAATTCTGGGCTATCGTTCCGGGCAAGGCTAAATCAGCCGCAACAATGGTTTGTTTCGGGGCCGAGAAGATTTTAATGAGCAAAACTTCTGAATTAGGACCTATCGATCCTCAAATCCCAATTAGAAGCGGTAACGAGCCGAAGTGGTTCTCAGCTTATACCCTGATTAAAAGTTACGAGAACTTGTTTGATAGGGCAGTTAAGCTAAAGGGCGGGAATCTGGAACCATTTTTACAACAACTGAGTAACTACGACGAACGGGAGATTGAACAGCACAGGCTTTCCTCTAAATTGGCGAATAATATAGCGATTAGGGCTCTTTCTTCTGGCATGCTACAGGGTGATTCAATAAAAGATATTGAGGAAAAGATCGGGATTTTTCTGACTCCTGAGCATACAATGGCACATGGAAGGCCGATTTCCGCTGAGGAAGCTAATGAATGCTGTTTGAATATCGAAGTTAATGAGCTTCAATCTGAATTCTGGCAGTTGGTATATGAATTGCATCTAAGAACGGACAGATTCGTAAGCGACTCGGTCGCTAAATGTGTTGAAAGTGAATCATATTCATTTGCAGTTGGCATCAAGGAGAACTAAAATGGCAAAGAAGAACAATATATCGATAGACCCGAAAAAATTAAAAGAAGCACAGAGAAGCTTGAAGAGGATTGAGCGCAAAATAGCTCCTTTCTCCAAGCCTAAGGAGTTTTCCACCGTCCAAAGAAATGAGGAATGGGTGGAATCCTCGACTTTGCTGGTCATCAAGAAATAGTCCTTGACTAGTTGAGGGCTATAGTTTAGGTTTTGAGTGGCGGGTTGGTTATGTGGGTCTTTGGTTCTTTTGGTTTACCGGTGATTTGGCAGGTTTGAATGCCGGGAATGTAAATTGGGATTGACAAAATTTGCAAATAATTTAGTTTGTTTTTGTTAGTTGTTCATTGAATTGTCTGGCGAAAGGCTTGGGCGGGCTGATAAATGACATATTTTGTCATGCAAAAGTGCTTTTCAGCCTTAAATAAGCCCCTTTTTTCGTGACAAAAGATCCTTTTTCCCTGACAAAAGACCTTTTTTTTCATAAAAAGCTCCTTTTTTTCGTAAAAAGCTCTGCCAGACTTAAAGCATTTTGTTACTTAAACAAAAGGAAGTGTAATTATGCCATGGATTTACAAGAAATCTCGCATGCCTTATGAGTTGCCCTTTGACGATTATGACAATTTCCTTCAAGGGTTGCCGCTTTTTGCCGAAGACCATTCTTCCGACCCCGATTTTTATCCTCATTACGCCCTAATTCCACCGCTAATAGAAGACTATCACGTCAAATTCACCGCCTATACTTTAGCTCAGAAAAAAGAAGACGATGCAAACGACGTATATCACGACGAGGCTATAACGCCGCTCCGCGATGCGCTGGTTGGTCTGCGCCGCCTTCTTCCCGCGCTGTTCGACGACGATTCGATGCTCGTTGATTTCGGAATCAACGACAATATCGAGATGGACGTCGATAAGTTAATCGTGCAGGCGGAGATTTGCAGAGACCATTGGGCGGACCTTTGCGACCCGGCTATGCCACCGGAATATGCGCCGGTTCAGGGAAAACTCGACGCCATCGCCGGTCTGATTACGAACCTGATAGACTCGCGTCACGCTTATGCCGAGGCTGTTCGCGACAGAGAAATAGCTCAGAATGCGCTCGAAATTTCCCGCGAGGCTGTCAACCATGAAGAGCGGCGGATGTTCAACTGGTATCGCGGTCTTTATACCGACCCGCAAGATATGATGTGGGAGGAGTCGCCGTGGGGGACGTCAAGCGGCGGTTCGGGCGGTGGCGGGACGTCTTGGAATAAGGCGCCGATTGCGACGATGACGATTCCGGGGC
>CAZSHG010000041.1:2425-19320 GCA_964606695.1 uncultured bacterium | reverse complement strand
GACAGGAATGTCTGTTCTACCGAGATGGTGACTGATGAATTGAACGGGTTGGGGTATGCGGAAATCTCGAATGCCTCCGGGAGGGCGGTTTGCGGCGATTCTTCGATGCTCGTGAAATATGAGATATCAAGGATATAGAGGCCGTCGTTGAAATCGGCGATATAGGCGTATTGACCCAGGACATCCACGCCGTATGCCGCTCCCTCTGTGTCGTAGAAACCCACCTCGGCGGGCGATGTCGGGTCGGAGACATCGATTACCCGCAGTCCCTGATAGGTGTCCGCGATATAGGCGAAGGAATCGCAGACATAGACGTCGCGCGACGTCCCCGGCGTGTCGTAAAATCCAACTTCTACGGGCGAAGTTGGATCGACAATATCGATTATCCGAAGACCGTAATCGTCGTCGGCGACATAAGCGTAATCGCCTGAAACATGGACCTTCCACGCGAAACCCTCGGTATTGAAAAAGCCCACCTCGAAGGGTGCGGATTGAATCGAGATATCTATTACACGAAGGCCGTAACTGCCGTCCGCGATGTATGCGAATGAGTCCTGCACGAAAACCCCCCAGGACATCCCCGGAGTGAAACAGTAACCCTCCCTGTAAGCCGTCGATGGAACAACCGCGTTGATAATTTGCAACCCGTTTTCGCGGTCGGCGACGTAGGCGTAATAATCGCGAATGAAGACACAGTTCGCATGGCCGGGTGTGTCGTAGAAACCCGCCAGACTCGGCGTGGAGGGATCGGCGACATCGATTATGCGAACTCCGTCGAAACCATCGGTTATAAAGGCAAAACTGTCATGCACACAGACGCCGAGAGCCCAATCGCCGGTGTCGTAAAATCCAGCGAGAATCGGGGACGATGGATCTGATACGTCGAAAATGCTCATCCCGTCCTCGTAGTTCACGACGTAGGCGAACGATTCATACGCATCGACACCGTAGGCAAACCCCGGCGTGTTGTGGTATCCCGCGAGGCTGACATTCAACGAATCCCCCGCGCAAAATCCTGCGAGAAGAAAGAGGGCGAACAAATACATTGCTTTCGTTTTCATAATATCTCCTTTCATTTCAAATATACCAATCGCGCAACCCGTTCGCAACCACCCTGGTCGCTGAGCATGCGGAGGCCTGAGCTTGCCGATGGGTCGAAGCGCGCCCGGACGAGATAAACGCCGGAGGGCAGGGAGGGGGCGGGTGTCCAGATGAATTTGTTTTGGCTGTCATATCGACCGTTTCCTAATCTGTCATTTCGAGCTTGCCGAGAAATCTCCTCCTGAACCGCACGAGATTTCTCGTCGCTATCGCTCCTCGAAATGACAGGTTGGTGTTTATTCTCAAGGACTGCGACTAACCGCCCCGCCACGTCGTAAATTTCAACTTGCATCGGTAGGCCGGACATTCCTGTCTGGCCATCACCGGTTTCGTGAACAGACAGGAATGTCTGTTCTACCGAGATGGTGACTGATGAATTGAACGGGTTGGGGTGGGTGTAGATGGCGAAATTAAAGGGCTGAAGCACCTTGTCTTCGGAGATGGCGGAGGTATCGGCTCGGACTGTGAAGTGGGCGGTGTCTTCCGGGGAGGATTCGGTGAGGTGGAGCGTGGTTTCCGCCGGAAGGACTATCATGCCGGGGATGCCAACGCTGGCGCGCATATCGTAGATGCCGGAATCGGGAACATGTGCGGAGAATATACCGCCCGAAGACCAACCGGGGTTCCATGTCATGTCGTCGATATGTTTCCATTCGATGAAAACGGAATCGAAAGGTGTTCCCGTGGTGTCGGTGACTTCGGCGTGAATCCAGTAGGGCGAGATGGCGGACGAATCATACATAGTGAATAACAACGAGGCCGTGGGCGAAGAAGGCGTTATCGCGACTGTATCGATTTCCGGATCGAAATAATACCCCGCGGCCAGTGGCTGGACGACGTAATCGCCAGCCTCGGACAGGCTGAAAGTGACTTCGCCGTCAGACGTGTAATCGCTCATCCAGGGAGATGTCCCGGATATTTCGCGGCATTGGATAAGGACGTCATCGACTGGTATGCCGGTGGTGTCGAAAACCATTGTGGTAATCGAATATGATGTGTCGAATCCAATTGGCGACAGGACGAAATCGTAATCCAGGATCGTGTCGCCGGGCAGAATGCTGATGGTATACATGGCGGGGTCTGGCGTAAAACTATCGGGCGGTGCGCACATGAGGTAAATGGAATCTTCGCTGGAAACGGCGATTTCGTAATAGCCGACCGAGTCGGTTATCGCGGAAAAAACCGACATCCCGCTAATTCCCATGATATCGATTCCTGACGCGGGCAATCCTCCTAAATAAGTTACGACACCTCCGATCAAAGCGTCCGTGGTAGATAAACTCAGGCGGAAATCGTAGCCGGCGAGGGAATCGGTGGCGGATGAAACGGTTATTCCGGTATATGACGGCGGGGTTACTCCAATCGGGGAGGAAGGGGTTATCGTGTAGGTGCTTGCGTCGAGGCCTGTGAAGATGTAAGTGCCGTCCGCGCCAGTGTATTCGATCATCGGCGGCGGTGGCGGGAAAGTGCCGGTGTTGGTCAATGTCAGCGAAAAACCGCTCTCGGGGATGCCGTAAGAATCGGTAACCAAACCGCCAATCGAGGCGGAGAACGTCGTGCAAGCTATTACAAAGAAAAAAACCGCTAATTTGTTCATTTTCGGTCTCCTTTTTTAATAATAATAAGTAATTTTGGATTTCAATCAAGTGAAATAAAGAAAAAACCCGCGCGACGACGGGTCTTTTCGCGAACAACCAAAAAAGGAGGTTTATTATTATCCGAGCAGGGAGAGGATTTCTCGCAGTTCGGTGCGGATTTCTTTTAGAGTGTCCATTGCCTCTTTGGACAGACCATCTTTTTTCTGGGTTGGTTTAGTCATCAAGCGTCGAATTTTTTCGACTTCTTTGATAGGCTGGCCGGGTTTATAGCCCTCTTTGCGGAGCTTGCGAATCTGGCGTTTGGCGCCCTCGATGGTGTAGCCCTCGGTGTATAGCAATCGTTTGATCAGCTTGACCGTCTCGATGTCCTTTTTGCGATAGGCACGGTTGCCCGCACGGTTTTTCTTGGGGTGCAAAATCGAGAATTCGGTCTCCCAGTAGCGGAGAATGTGGGGTTTCAGCCCGGTTAGCTCCGCGACCTCGGTGATGCTGTAATACATTTTCGTCGGTTTCATAATGGTCTCTCCATTCGATGAAACTCCTTAATCATTTTCTTCAAAATTATTTCGGTTACGCACCGGTTTCAGTTCCTCGTCTTTTATTAATCTGCGTATGTTTGCGCGATGTGTCCAGATAATCACAATTGGCAATGCCGCCGCGAAAATCAGTTGCCCCTGCCCCGTCGCGCCGAAGCTGGAGCCGAATATCAATATCGATAACGAATACACGATGACCGCCGACAGCGAGCCGACTGAGACGAATTTCGAGATAATGAATGCGGCCGCGAATGCGATTGCGCCGAATATAATTGCTATCGGCGATATTACCGCCGCGATGCCCAGCGCAGTGTTGACTCCTTTACCGCCGCGGAAGCCTATCCATACGGGATAGACGTGCCCGATGATGGCGACGATTCCGGCTACGCCATACAGCCATGGCATTTCCGGGGCAATGGCTTTTGTCAGTAGCACCGCCGCTATGCCCTTGCCGATGTCCACCACGGATACTGCTATCGCCCAGCCTACTCCGAACTGGCGTGCGACGTTTGTTGCGCCGGTCGCACCACTGCCGCCGTCACGGACGTCGGAGCCGAACTTGAGTTTCGATATCAGCCAGCCCGTGGGGATCGAGCCGAGTAGATACGCACCTAATACGACCAGGGCTATTTTCACTTACGCTCCTTGAAGATCATCTTAAAGGGCACGCCGATGAAACCGTATTGTCTGCGTATGACGTTTGCCAGGAAGCGTTTGTAGTGTTTCGGGACGAATTTCGCGCCTTTGCAAAAGAAGATGAATATGGGCGGATCGGCCTGTTCCTGGGTGACGTAGAGTATCACGCTTCGCTTGCCACGGACGATTGGAGGCGGATTGCGCAGGACTTCGGACTCGATGAGGTCGTTGAGTTCGCTGGTGGGGATGCGTTTCTTTCGTTCGATGACCACCTGTTCGAGGACGTCGAGGACTTTCGCGACGCGTTTGCCAGTGAGCGCGGATATCGTTATGAAGGGGACGAATTTCAGGAAAGGATCGGCTTCCTTGATGTCGCGTTCGACGTGCGCGGCGCGTTTTTCGTCGGCATCCACCAGATCCCACTTGTTGACGCCGATGACGATGCCTTTGTAGAAATCCATGGCCATGCCGGCGATGCGTTTGTCCTGCGTGGTGAATGGTTGAGACGCGTCGATTAGCTGGAAGGCGATGTCGCTGTGTTTGATCGCGGTGACGGTGCGCAGGGAGCTGTAGTAGTCGATACCCATCTGGCGTTTGCGGAACAGGCCGGCGGTGTCGGTCAGGAGCCATTGTTTGCCGTTGTATTCGAAGGGCGTGTCGATGGCGTCGCGGGTTGTGCCGGGGGTTTCATCGACGACCAGTTTCTCCTCGCCCAGCAGGCGATTAACGAAGCTGGATTTGCCGACGTTCGGTTTGCCAACCACCGCTATGCGTGTTTCGCTGTGCGGCTCCTCGCCTTTGCCCTCATCGGGCAGGCGTTCGACGAGAATGGACAGCATGTCGGCCATGCCGCGGCCGTTTTTCGCCGATATTGGTATCGGTTCGTCCAGGCCGAGGTTCCAGGCCTCGTGGACAGCGAGTTCGTCGCGTTCGCGGTCGATTTTATTCACGACCAGCAGGACGGGGAACTCTTCCTTGCGTAGCTTTCGGGCGATTTCGATATCTTCCGGTGTTATAACCTTTTCAATGAGCAATATTATCAAGTCGGCTTCGCGGGCGGCTATTTCCGCCTGTTTCGTGATTGTCAGTTCGATCTCCGTATCGGAATGGAGAACCAGTCCTCCGGTATCTACAATCACATATTCCCGCCCATAAGTCTCGACAAATGAGTAATTTCGGTCTCGCGTGACCCCCGGAGTGTCATCGACTACTGCCTTTCCGGTGCCCGCGAGTCTGTTGAATAAGGTCGATTTTCCTACGTTCGGGCGACCCAGAATAGCTACAACAGGCAACCCCAATGACACCTCCGTAGTTTCAATCTATACAAACAGTTAGAAGCTTTTGTTTATCGTATTCGATTACCCCAGGCCTCTAACCGATTAGAATATAGGGAGAACTGTTAGATAAGTCAAGCTCTTTTTGAAGTTATTTTTCAGATGATTGTGTTATCTTGTTGTTAATAGGGCTTTTAAGCTATTTTTCAGGCTCTAATTTCGCCCTTATATGCGACTTGAATAATCGATTATAAGCTCTTGCATTTCCGAAAGATAGTGGACTCCGACAGCTATTTCCCCAGTGATGGTGTTATCTACATCATGTATAGATATATCGTCCAGAAATAAACCGTTGTTATTTATGCAGTTAGGAGGTATGAATACGGTATCCGCCGTGGAGTCTTTGATCGCGTTCAGTATGTCCTGCCCCGTGAGAAGATTGGCGGCTGTTACCATATTCCCCCAGAACCTGTTTTCGACCGGGATTATTTTTGCGTAGACGCCCTCTATGCCTAAATTAGCAGGGATATATTTTTCGAATAAGCGAGCTGAACGAGTGCCTGTAATTATTTCGACGGTTAGTTCTCGATTACTATCAAGTATCTTCTTAGAAGATATAGCGCATCTTATTGCATCGTCTATAAATAGCCTTGCCATTCCCACGCCGTTATCCAGTTGTGGGAAGTCGCCATAGTAATCTGTTTCGGGTATCGGCAGTTCGGCGAGATAGAATAATTCGTCCGCGGCCTGCAAGAAAGCAGGCCTGTTGACTTCCGCGCGTAGGTGGACGATTATATCGATGGCTTCCAGGGCCTTGATTTTAGTTACCGGCTCTAAAACCGGCAAATTCTCTCTATATCTGGTCAGGCCGACGGGGACAATCGCGCAGGATTCGGAATTCTCTCCCAGAGAATATAGGTCTGAGAGGGTATGACGCAAGACTTCGCCGTCGTTATACCCCGGAACCAGAACGATTTGTGAGTGAATCTGTATTCCGGCTTCGGTCAGGCGTCGCAAGAGTGGCATTATTCGCGGCGGATCATTTATTCCAAGCAATTTCGCGCGGATATTTTCATCGGTCGAATGGACGCTGAAATAGAGCGGGCTTATTTTCTGCTCGATTACCCTCTCCCATTCCCAATCGGGAATGTTCGTAGCAGTTATATAGTTGCCATACAAGAAACTATATCGAATATCCTCATCTTTGACATGAAGTGATGGCCGCAATTCTTTTGGTTGCTGATCGATAAAGCAGAATATACATCTGTTATTACATCGCCGCAGTTTCAACAGCTCCGGTTCGATTCCGCTGGGTTCTTTATCTGCGTTTATCAGAATCGTGTGATTAGTCTGGCCATCTCTAATATAAGTAAGTGCTACCTCAGGCTCACCCTGAATGTAATATTCGACGTCCAGGGCGTCGTGGAGAACATGGCCATTCGCCTCAACAAGCTGATCTCCTGGCTTTAGACCGGCATCTTTCGCGGGCGAATCGGGATGGATTTTCTCGATTAATACCATAATAAAAGCCCCTTTCCGGGGCATATTAAAAAGCGGGCGACGGGACTCGAACCCGCGACAGCCAGCTTGGGAAGCTGGAACTCTACCAGCTGAGTTACGCCCGCAGTGCATTGAAATTATATCCACAATTTCAAATTGTCAAGTGCAAATTAACGTGGAATTTCACAAAAGGGGCGGCGCGACTTCTCCTGGCAGGCGGATGGAAAGCTTTTCGGCTTTACATCCGCCGAAGGAGAAGGCAAAGGGTTCGCGATGAAGATTGTTAATGTAAAAACAATACCTTACATCGCGAACCCTTTTGGCCGAAGGCCGCGCCGCCCCAGCGTCGGAATAGTGCACAAGATTTGTGCATAGCGAACAGGCGTTGTGCATATTGACTTATTGCGAAAAAGACTTATATTGTTGTATAACAAGCGATTACGCTTTTGGCACGGACGGTGCATTAACAACCGTGAAAGGACGGTAAATATGAGAAAACAAATCGCAATATTAATTCTGTTAGCAATCCTGGGGATAATGATCTCAGGGTGCTATACGCAGATCAAATTGACCAAAACCACGCCGAAAACGGCCTCCGAGTGGGAGGAAAGAAATCGGTATTATCGCCGGTATCATCGCCCCTGCTACTGGTGCGACGACTGGCATTATTACTACCATTACCCCTGGTGGCTGGATCAGAATTACTGGTGGGAAGAGCATTCACACGAGACCGACGACGAAATCGAATATCGCCGCGAGAGATCGACTCGAAGGCGCGGTTTAGGGGACGCGTTGGACGCAATAATCGACGGTCTCGACGAAAGCGACCGCCATGGCGACGATGACGCCGAAGGCAGCGAATCACGGCAGATCGACCGCGATTCCGGCGATGAGAGCGATTCGAATGATACCCAGGAAAACAACAGCCCCCCGCCTCGCAGGCGCGGAATGTAAAGGAGAATTATAATGAAAAAGGCAACATTACTAATAGCGTTAATCTTACCACTCGCGGCATTCGCGCAGATATTGGCTTTCGAGGACTACGCCGACCCGGTATATTCCGCGGATAGACACCTCCCCTTCGGCGTCAGGTCGGCGTCCATGGGTAACGCCGGTGTGGCGATGTCGGAGGATTTCACCGCGCTGTTTTACAATCCTGCGAACCTGGCGTATATCTATCGGTTCGAGCTCTCCGGCGCACTCCATTACGATTATCTGAGCTACAATAGCAATTTCGAGGGCAACACCGACAACGGCACCGACAGCTACGTCAAACTGCAGAATTTCGGCGCGGTTATCCCCGTCCCGACATCACGCGGCGGGCTGGCTTTTGGATTGGGTTTCACTCGCACAAACACCTTCGACCGCCGTATCCGCTTCTCCGGCACCGGCGATGACGGCCTGATCTACGACGCCGACGAATCAGTTAAAGGCGGCCTGGGGAAATTCTGCATAGGCGGCGGAGTGCAGGTTTCTCCTATAGCCGCTCTGGGCATGAGCCTCGACCTATACGTCGGCGGCGAGAAATACAACTGGTATCTCGATGTCCAGAATCCCAGCGGCACCGACTGGCCGGACACCGTCGAGCGTAAGACCTACGTCGACGACATTCGAAGCGAATATTCCGGCGTCGGTGCACGATTTTCCATGACACTGGTCCCGACAAAATACGTTCAGACCGCCCTTTACATCGCGACGCCAACCGCGCTTAACATCGACGAAGACGCCTTCCAGCGGTTCGATTCACTAACCACCGGCTGGGAATTTTACGAGGAGACCTGGCAGTATGTAAACACCGTCCAGGTCATTCTGCCCTGGAAATTTGGCGGCGGAATCGCAATTCGCCCAACCGACTGGTTTCTCATTGCCAGCGACGCCGAATTCGTCGATTGGCGGCAAATCGAATACGACGAACCGGCCGCCATGCTCAGCCAGAACCGCCTGATGGACGATTCCTTCCGCCCAACACTACGATGGGGAGCCGGCACCGAATTCACTATTCCGGTGGCATCGCTGAAATTGCGCGGAGGATTCGCCCAGGAACCGCTGGCATACACTATATCCGGCGAAGATCGCACGCGAAACACATACACAGGCGGCTTCGGAATCCTGCTGGGCGAACTGATGACACTCGACGCCGCAGTTCAGTATTCCACCTGGGACGTCGATGGCGAGCGCCTGAACGAGGAATACGACGTCACGAGAATATCACTCGGTCTATCACATAGATTTTAAACCATAGGGTAAAAGGGAGACATCATGAAACAAGCAATTCCAATCATCATCATCGCGATCATGCTGGCGGGGTGCGCTGGAGCCGACACGGCTCAGAACAGAGGGCAACTTGCATCCGTCACAGTGGTCGCAGACCGCGGCAACGTCGAGGTCGCGCACAAGGACGGCAACGTATTCTTCTCGGCGCCGATAGGGAGCGAATATTCCATAGTAGTTCGCAACCTGACCGGAAAAAGAATACTCGCCGTCACCACGGTGGATGGCCTCAACGTCATCGACCGAAGCAAGGGCAACTGGAACGGGTCAGGCTACGTGCTCGACCCCTACGACAGGGTCGAGATCACCGGATTCCGCAGGCAGGACGAGTTCCAATACACCGAACGCTTCACCTTCAACGAGGCGCAATTCTCGCTGGCCAATCGCATCGGCAACGTGCGCAACGTGGGAGTTATCGGCGTGGCGGTGTTCCAGGAATACATCCCACCCCCGCCCCAGCCGGTCTATCGTATGGAAGAGAGCGGCGACATGCACGGCACTCGTCTTCGAGCGCAATCCGAAAGCGCCGCACCGACCGCGCGGAAATCCTCCCGCGCAGGCACAGAGGCCGGTAGGACGGTCGAAGACCCGGTCAGACACGTCCGTTTCAGACGCGCATCCGACCAGCCGGCGGAAATGCTGGCAATGTATTACGACACCGAGGAGAACCTCGTGGCCGCGGGCATACTTCCTCCTCCATACGATCCGCCTCCCAATGGCTTTCTCTCGCCCTTTCCACAGAACTACGCCAGAGGTAGCTATTGAGTCGATCGTATAGCGGCGATTCGCGCCGCATCCCCTGCGAAAAAAGCCCCCGTTCTCCCCGAATGGGGGCTTTGATTTGATTGGTTTTGCTATCTTTAGAAGTTACCGATAGTTCGGAACACTTACTAAATGCAGAGAGCAATTATGGAATAAAAGTTTTTTTAACAAATCGAAAAAAGGTCTTGATTATATTTCGATATTTGGTAATTTTACCAAATAATGGCACGATAGTTGCGAAATATCACAGGTGTCTTGATAATTGAAACTTCTGACCATGGACGAGAAAGGAAAGTATCCGCAAATATTCGCCCCGAAATTCGAAGGTATTGGATATATGGGGCTACTCGATATCAATTATTTTTTTTAGTCATTTGGCTAAATCTCAAAATACAGTTGCCATCGGAAAAAGAAATTCATATTTGCGTTAAACTTTTCTTGTTTTAACACGTCCAATTAAAGATGACATCGAATCTCAAGGAGAATTCACAATATGAAACGAAAATTACTGATTATCACCCTATTATCGGGGCTACTGAGTTCGGCTTTCGGCCAGACGGCGACGCCCGACACGCAGGAGATCAGCCTCGAATGGCTTTTCCAGCGCGCTGAGGAGAATAACGAATCCCTCGAGGCGATGGCGCTGAAGCTCGAAGCCGATTCCCTGCGGATACTCTCCATGCGCGGAGGATTATTCCCGCAGATAAGCGCAAACGCCGATTTGACGCTTCTCGATCAGGTGCCCAACACCAAGCAGGCACTCATCGGCGACGGCCCGCTGGATATTCTGCTGACCGGCGGAGTGTCGCAGAAAATCTGGGACGGCGGACGCACCCGCGCCGAGATGAACTACATGTCCGCCGGACGCGAGGTTTCCCGTCAGAATCTTGAAATCCTCGAACAGGCCGTCAAGGCGCGCATCGCGGAGGCATACTACAATCTGGTCGGCCTTCAGAAGGGGATCGATGTCATCGACGAGAATCTCTCCATGCTCGACGAACGCATTCGGTTCGTCGATCTGCTCATCGACGCCGGGCGGGCATCGGAAACCGACCGGGGGCGATGGGAGGTAGCCAAGTCCCAGCTCGAAGGCAAACGGTTGCAGGCGGAATATTCCTACGAATCCATGAGCCGAACAATCGGGACGCTTATCGGCTTGAATACGCCGGTCTATTTCATCCCCGGCGATGTGGTCGAACAAGTGCCCGAAAATGATGTTTCCACTATATCTGCCGACTCTGCGCCGGTGGTGGGCAAACAAACAGCGCTCATCGAGCAGGCCGAGGCCGATATTCGAAGGTCAAAAACCGCGCGGATGCCCTCGTTAACCGCGAGAGCCTGGTATGGCTGGGAATTCGCCGATGCGGGATTTTCCCCGACGGAAAACGAAAGATGGTTCGGCGGACTTTTCGCCAGCGTGCCAATCTTCGACGGCATGACGACCCGCAAGAAAATCGATGCGAGCCGAGTTTCGGCGGACATCGCACAAATCGACCTCGAAAGAACCCTGCGCGAAACCGACGCCGCCATTCGCAATTTCACAGAGCAGTTGGAAGTGCTTCGCCAGCGCTTTTTGATTGAAGAAAACGCCTCGGCACAGGCGGAGGAAAATCTTCGGCTCGGACTCGTCGAATACGAGGCGGGACGGCGCTCCAACATGGACATCATCGATATGCAAAACAGCCTTCTGCAAACTCAGCTGTCGGCTAATTCGATTTTAATAGAATATTACATCGCAAAGGCGCGGCTCGACGCCCTCGCCGGGAATCTATAGAAAGGCAACACCATGAATAAGATGAAATCACGCATAATTATCCTCACTGGATTGTTAATCGCCTTCGGGTTTGTCTCCCTGTCCTGCTCGAAAGACGACGACAGCACGCAGGCACCTCAGAAGAAACCGCCGCTGGTCGGCACCGCAATCGCGAAGACGGGACAAATCGCCCGCAAAGCGGAACTTCCCGGTTCCGTCCGCCCGGATATCACCGCGAACGTCCTCGCGCCGTCGGAGGGCAGGATAACATCGCTGAACTACCGCGAGGGGGATTACGTCCAGAAAAACGCCATTATAGCGAAAATCAGCCCGACCATCCGCGAGGATATCCTCAACGCCGCGAGGCTGAAGGGGGGCGATTCGGAAAATTACGAGTTCGCGGCCCGGCAGTATCAGGAAATCGCCGTAATCGCGCCAATCAGCGGAGTAATAGCCATGCGCAGTGTCGAGACCGGCGATATCGTCACTCAGCGCCAGAAGATGGTCGAGATACAGAATTCGTCGAACCTCCACGTGGAAGTCCCTGTGCCGGAACGCGAACTGCCCTCAATTAAAAAAGGCATGGAGGCGGAAATCCGCCCGGACGCCCTTCCCGGCAAGGTTTTCGAGGGCAAAGTAACCCGCGTTTACCCGACCCTCGACATGAGAACCCGCACCGGAACCGTCGAGGTCAGTTTGCCCTCGTCGGCTGGGGAATCCCTAAAAACCGGCATGTTCGCGCGGGTTTCATTCATCCTCGAAAAATCGGACAGCGCGGTTCTCGTGCCCACCGAAGCAATCATCCTGTCCGCAAAAGGGAACCCGGTGGTATTCGTAGTGGACGGCGGCAAAGTCCAGTCCAGCGAGGTTGAAATCGGAATCGAAACGGATGGGAAGTCTGAGATTATAGAGGGCGTTGCCCCCGGCGAAACCGTCGTGCGGACCGGCAACGAAAAGCTCAAAAACGGCGCGCAGGTTAGAGTCATGGGCAACCCCGCGGGCGGAGAGAAAAAGACGGGAGAGAAGTAATGAACATCACACGAAGCTCCCTTTTAAGACCGGTTGCGATTACGGTGCTCACCATCGCCGTAATCGCCGTTGGAATATACAGTTTTCAAAATCTCGAGGTCGATTATCTGCCGACGATAACCTACCCGATGATAAAAATCCACATCTGGTGGCGCGGAGCCACCCCCGAGGAAATCGAGACCAACGTCGCCGAGCCTATCGAGCGCGTCATAGCTACGGTGGATAATCTCGATTATATGAGTTCTTCCAGTATCGAGGGGATGTATACCCTTCTGGTCAATTTCGAATACGGGGTAAGTGTCGAAGAGGCCTATCAGGATGTAACGACGGCGATGGGCCGAGCCGCCCGAACCTTCCCGCCCGATATGGATCCGCCGGTGATAATCAAGGCCGACCCCTCCCAGTTGCCGGTTATGCAGGTTACGGTAACCTCCCCCAGGCGCGATCTGGTATGGCTTCGCGACTGGTCGGAGAATTGGCTCACGGACAGGCTCAACGCCGTGGACGGCACCGCCGGCGTCGAGGTAGTCGGAGGTCTATCCCGGGAAATTCGAGTCCATCTCGACCCCCGAAGATTGGAGGCTTACGGCCTCACCCCCGCGATGATTTCCTCAAAGCTTTTCGAGGAGAATGTCGAGATGTTCGCCGGACGAGTTACCACCGGCAGGCATGAGATAATCGCCCGAACCATGGGCGAATTCGAGAGCCTCGAGGAAATACAGGATATAGTCGTCGCCAGCGTCGATGGCCGCGATGTCCGCCTCCGCGATGTCGCCTCGGTCGAAGATTCCCACGAGGAGATGCGCGTCAACACCCGTTTCAATAGCGAGCCTTGCGTCAAACTGAACGTCCTCAAACAGTCCGACGCCAACACCGTCCGAGTATCGGAGGCCGTAAAGGTCAAATTGGCAGAACTCGAAGCCCAAATCCCCGACGATATCGTATTCGATTACGTCGAAGACCAGGGCACTTATGTAACTCAAGCAATCAGCAGCGTCCAGACCTCGGCGATTTTCGCGGCCCTGCTGGTCATTCTTGTCGTTTATCTCTTCCTCGGAAGATGGCGCCAGGTTGTGGTGATGCTGGTCGCCCTGCCCGTAACCCTGCTGGCGAATTTCTTTATCATGAAGAGCGCGGGGTTTTCGCTCAACCTCTTCTCCCTCGGAGGATTGGTGGTTTCCCTCGGTGTGATTCTCGATAACTCCATTGTGGTGATGGAGAATATCACCCGCCTGAAATCCGAGGACAAGGACGATTACTCCTTCGAGGGCGCCAGCGAGGTATCCGGCGCGATTTTCGCCGCGACCCTGACCTTCCTCGCAATATTCCTCCCCTTCCTGCTGATACATGGCCTCACCTCACTCCTCTTCAGAGAACTCGTTCTCGTGATTGCATCCATCGTTCTCATAAGCCTCATAGTCGCGCTGACATTGACCCCCGCGCTGACTTCCGGCCTGCTGAAGCGAGAGAAAAAGGGCAAGCTAAAAGGCATCGCGGCGGCTTTCGATGGGATTGTCAAAGCCCTAACGCGGGCATACCAGCGCATTCTCGCTCCGGTTCTGCGATTGCGCATGTTGGTGATAATTCTGTTCTTAGCCCTCTTCGGCGTGGGGATATTCCTGGTAGGCAAAACCGGCACGGAGTTCCTGCCCCAGCCGGATGACGGCCGTATTATGGTCAAGGTCAAAATGCCCGCTGGAACTGCTGTCGGCGTCGTCGATTCCCTGCTTATGAAAATCGAGGAATCCCTCGACGGAATACCGGAAATCAAAAGCATGTTCTCCCTCGCGGGCGGAAGAGTCTGGGGACTCGCCACTGCCGAAATTGCCAGCGAGGGGGAGGTCGATGTCCAGCTGGTTTCCAAATCCGAAAGGGACATCTCGACAGTGGAATTCATCGACAAGATTAAACCCATTATCGGCAAAATTCAAGCTCCCGGAGCCAATATCCCCATCACACAGATGAAAGTCAAGGGGATCAAGCGAATGGGCTCTCAAGAAGTCGAGGTAAAAGTTTCGGGCCCGGAAATCGAAGGAATTTACGCCTTCGCTCAGAAAGTAAGAGGCGCTCTCAATACCACCGAGGGACTCGAAAACGTCCAGATATCCATGGACATGAACAAGCCCGAATACCGGGTTCACATAGACCGCGCCCGCGCATCGGCCCTCGGGCTATCCACCGGGCAAATCGCAAAAACCCTCCGGGCACTGATTACCGGAGTCGTATCGACCCAGTTCCGCGACGGCAACGAGTATTACGACATCCGCGTGATGGTCCCCGAACAGGAGTTTTCCGGCAAAGAGGACCTCGAATGGCTCGTCCTCCGCAACGAAAACGGGCGCCCCATCTATCTTCGCGACGTCGCGGAGGTGCGTCGTTCGGTAGGCCCCATCGAAATCGTCCGCGAAGACCAGATTAAACAGGTCATCGTGGCCGCGGACGCCGATAATATAAGCGTCGGCGAGGCTGTCGCCCGCGCGCGTTCGGCGGTCGAAAGCCTCGAACGCCCCGCCGAAATCGGCTTCGAGATGGGCGGACAGGCCGAGATGATGAAAGAGAACCAGCAGAACATGATACTGATTCTCACCTTCGCGATACTCTTCGCCTTCGTCATTCTGGCGATCAAATTCGAGTCCTTCTCCCTGCCGTTCCTCATCATCCTGAATGTCCCGCTGGCCCTGACCGGAGCATTCTTTGCCCTATTCCTGTCCGGCGATCCTCTCGGAGTAACGGCGCAAATCGGCCTCGTCGTGATGATGGGCGGAATCACCTCTCAGGGGGTTGTTCTGATGACCCTCGCCGAGGATTTCCGCAAAATGGGCAAATCGCGTCTCGAATCCATCAGAATCGCCGCGCCGATAAGAATCCGCCCCATCCTGATGACCCAGCTCACCACGATATGCGGCCTCATCCCGCTGGCACTGAATTTGGGCGAGGGCGGCGACATGCTGAAACCTATGGCAATCGCTGTCATCGGCGGCCTGCTATATTCGCTCTTCCTGACCCTCTTCTTCCTCCCCGCCGCCTATTCGATAGGCGCGGAGAAAAGGGGTGATTCTTTGGAATGAAAAAAAACAATCCCCTGAGCGAAGTCGAAGAGACGTCCAATTATCGAACCGCATCCTTAAGGGTGCGGTTCTTTTATGTCATTCCCGACCCCGATCGGGAATCCATTCTTCCGCCTCCCTTAGCAAGGGAGGTGGCCTTATGCCGGAGGGTTCTAATATAAAAAAGGCGGCCACCCCAGCCGCCCCTTTGTCATTCCCGCGAAAACGAGAATCCATTCTGCATTCTGCATTCTAAATTACTTCATTATTTCCAGCCAGCCATGCCGTTTTTCCGGCACGAACGGGGTTCTCTTCAGCGATAACCTTTTCTCGCCACATTTGAACAGCGTCGTGATATCGCCGAATAGTTTTTCGCGATACCCCCTCGCCCTCGCCGCTTCTCGAATCCTTGCCGGATCGATTCGCACTTTTACCGAATCGCAATCAGCTGGCGGGTCTTGCAACAAAATTCTCGTATTTCGAGACGCCCCGTCGTCCTCAATACTGACCGCCGTGCAACATCGCACACTCACAACCCCGCCTATCGGCTCCAACTGCGCTGTTTGCTTTTTACCATCCCTCGCCTGCGAGTTAGCCGCTCCGCGCCCCCGTGTAGTCCCTTTCGCCTCGAAAAAGCCAAGACTGCCGTCTTTGAACGTGCAGACAAAATCCGGTCTCGATAACCCGAGGGCCTTCACTGTTCCTTCATCCAGAGCGTCTGCGGTGTCGCACCAACTATCGCAATCGAAAATCTCCTCCATCGCCCACGCGCAGAATCCCATTCCAAACTCGTCCGACAGATTCGCCTTCTTGTGAGGATCGATCTCGGTGAAATTCAACCGAACCTGCCCGATATCGCCGAAACAGAAACCGTATTTCCAGAAGGGATAAAGCGACAGCAAATCCAACGGCCCGGCTTGCTCCACGGCGCATGCTTCTCCGATACACCGGCAAAGATGCATGGGCTTTAGTTTATCCGAATAACTCCCATTATAAACAGACCAACCCGGCCAATCCGCGCCGGAAACATAGACATTATGGTCGTTATTCAGGTTATTGAACATCGTCTCGAACGCCGCGAACTCCAGCTCGGTTAGCTCGATAATGACGTTTTTATCGATTATTTTAATTTCCATCATGTCCTCCTTTTTTCAACTACCCCGTCGACTTCGTCGCCACCCCTTCAATCATGAAGGGGAATTCCCCTCTTTCCCAAAGAAGGGTGCCCGTAGGCCGGGGTGTTTCATCGTCTTTCAACTACCCCGTCGACTTCGTCGCCACCCCTTCAATCATGAAGGGGAATTCCCCTCTTTCCCAAAGAAGGGTGCCCGTAGGCCGGGGTGTTTCATCGTCTTTCAACTACCCCGTCGACTTCGTCGCCACCCCTT
>CAZSHG010000041.1:0-2325 GCA_964606695.1 uncultured bacterium | reverse complement strand
TACCCCGTCGACTTCGTCGCCACCCCTTCAATCATGAAGGGGAATTCCCCTCTTTACCAAAGAGGGGTGCCCGTAGGCCGGGGTGTTCATTCCCCTCTGTAAGAGGGGTGCCCCGAAGGGGCGGGGTGTTTACTATATTCCATAACCTCATCACTCTCCAATTGAATAATTCTCAATGATATAATTCTTTAAATATTCAACAACCCCGTCCAAATTCGTTTTAATCTGTTTATCTGTAAAATGAATCACATCTAATCCAAGACCTTTTAAAAATAGCTCCCGCTCTTCATCGTATTCGATTTTATTGTCATGCGAACTGCCGTCGATTTCTACAATAATTCCCAGTCGTTTGATATAAAAATCGACTATATAATTGCCGATTATCTTCTGCCTGTCAAAATCCAGACCGAGAAATTGCTTTCTATTCACCGCTTGCCAGAAAATGACTTCGGATAATACACCGGCTTTTCGCAATTCGCGGGCGCGTTGTTTCAATTTTGGGTTACGCGGTAATCTCAATCGTTTTTCCTCAAATTTCATATATCACCACACATTTTCAACTACCCCGTCGACTTCGTCGCCACCCCTTCAATCATGAAGGAGAATTCCCCTCTTTACCAAAGAGGGGTGCCCCAAAGGGCCGGGGTGTTTCATCGTCTTTCAACTACCCCGTCGACTTCGTCGCCACCCCTTCAATCATGAAGGGGAATTCCCCTCTTTACCAAAGAGGGGTGCCCCAAAGGGCCGGGGTGTAATTGAAAAAGCGCGGCCTCCTCACCGCCCTTAAAATAACGCATTATACATTCTTCATTCTTCATTCTACATTACTAATACGGTTCCACCGTGAATTCGACAGCAACGACATCGCCCCACTGCGCGCCGCCGGAATCGTAGGCCGTGAAGAAGGCCTTGTAATCGCCCGGCTTCAAATCGCGAGCCCTGAACGGCACGAACACGCCTTCCTCGATAGTCATATGTTCGGTAACAATCTTGATAGGCCCGTCGGGGAGCGCCTGCATTTCGACTTTCGCGTCCACGACATCCGCCGGTTTGGAACACCAGAAATCCCAAACACCGGGGCCAATCTTCGTAACCGAAGCCGTAAACTCAGTCGGCACACCGCCGCCGCCGCCGGAACTCTTGCCCCAGACATCGAAGCCGTAAAGCTCGAGACGCTCGTCTTTGCGCTCCAGGGGGAGCATCAGATGTAAGAAACTGCGGATTCTCGAAAGAATGTCCTCGAAAACGTCGCGTTTGAGGTCTCTGTCCTGCGTGGCGACTTCGCTTAAATCCTGTTTTTGAGAACTTTCCAGGACGGCGGCGGCGAAAGCGGTCGTGGCGTCGTTGACCTCGGTTTTAATCGCGGCGGAGATTTCATGCGGGGTGCCGTCCCAGTCGTCGAGGTGCGGGAGGACGTTGCTCATCAACACCGTAACCGCTTCGTCGTTATCAGCTGGCAAACCTTGCACGATAGCCAAGTCGCGAATCATATTATCGGCGGTGTCTTCGTCCGCAATGTATTTTATGAAACGCTTTAGGCGGCTAATAGCGTGGTCTGCCTCGTCCCTCGCTATTTTGTTTTTGTCAGCGGCGGCGGATTTTTCAACACGGAGATTTAGGCATAAACTCTGTGCGTCGCGAAGATTGTGGAAAGCCGTGTCGAACTCCGTGAGCAACGGATCGACGATTTCCCACGGCTCCCCGGCGAAAATCGTATTCGAGTCGATAATTTTATAACCTTGAGTGATAAGGTCGGCAACGGATAATGTAGCCATTTTTCTATCCTCCTACTTAGGTTTTTTTGAGTAATTTGCACGCAAACTGGAAAAAATTCTTTTCCCGATAGCCCGCAGATATTACCCGCAAGCACTTTTATTTTTCCCGAGAGTATTTTCATTTCTCCCGAACGCGAAAATAATTTTCCCGAAGGATTTATAGTTTCCCCGGATAAACAAATATTTCATCCGAGAGCATTTTTAATTCTCCCAAATGTAGAAATAGTTTTCCCGTATTTAGAAAGAGTTTTCCCACGAGCACTTTTAATTCTCCCGGCTGTAGAAATAGTTTTCCCAGATGCAAAAAAAGTTTTCCCAAATGCTCAACCATAGTTATTTGCGGGCGTTTTCGCGTTTTTTTGGGTTTAAGTTAATTTTGAAAGAACTAATGTTTTTTTCGGGGGTTTTCTCCCCAATCCGTCAACCAATTCAACCACCTCCATTGAACATTATTCCGTTCTTCTCGCACCGATGAAATTAGCGGCGCGGAAATCGATAGGTTCTGGGACGTCGGCAAGGTTGAAAGCCTGTGAGCCTTTGGTCGGGATAA
>CAZSHG010000040.1:0-22317 GCA_964606695.1 uncultured bacterium | reverse complement strand
CCAGTGACCTCTTGCATGTCAAGCAAGTACTCTAACCAACTGAGCTAATCGCCCAAATATTTTCTCGTCCTATTCGTATAGGTCGCGTTTACTTTCTATTTCGGTCGCCGTTTTTCGCGAGGGCGATTCTCGCACCCGAGGCTCGAAGCGTGGCTCCGTATTGACGCCCGCCCGCAGGGATTATTCGCGAGCCACGGTAATATATCGTTATTAACTCGTATGTCAAACAAAAAATGGCGGTTGGATAAAAATCGTTGCGCAATAAATCGAATAAACGAATTACGCGAAAAACGTCCGGGTTTTTAATTTATTAGATTTCCCCGCGCAACCGCTGTCACAGTTCTTGCTAATATTTCACCTGACATTCCCGATAATTTTCAAGAGGCAAGAACTGCGCCAGCGGAAAAACGCGGCTGTCACGCCGTTTGCTACATTACGCTATTATTTTCAGCTTTTCCGATCGATGCAAACGTCGCGCCAGCCGCTATTATATTAATAACGGTATTACTTCAAATAAACGACCCGTTTCATAAGGGATTCATTCTCTGAAGTCGCACGGACGAGATAGATACCGGAACCGTGGAGTTCTCCGGGGCGCCATATATACGGCGATAGATCCGATAGGAGTTCCGCTTTGACACATCTACCCGAAATATCGAATATCTCTATTTTCGCTCCCTTCGGCGCTACGATTACCATGGTTGAATTGAATGGGTTTGGATAGGCGTAAAGATCGATTTTGTTGGGGAGTTTTTCTTCGCCGATACTCAACGGAGCGTTATCCAGCACATAGATATTCGATAGATACCATCCGAAATTGGACGAATAGCTGTCGCTGTCGCCCCAGTCGAATAGGACGCTGATATTGTCTCCTAAAGAGGTGTTCAGGTCGAATAGCTCGCAATGCCAATGGTCGCCTATGCCCTGCGATCCGAATCCTTGTTCCCACTGCACGAAGACGTTGTGGGACGAGATCGTGCCGTCGTAACCGGCCATTGGGGCGAGGACAATTTCGTCGGAACCGTTGGAAATTTTGACGTTACCCGCGCCGTGGAGGGGCGAGAAACCTACGTCCGACCGATACCATTGATTGACTAACAAGTAGGGATGTTCGTATGTCGATAGGTCGATGTAGGGCGATTCCAGCCGGCAGGCCGAGTTCGAGGAATAGTCGCCGCCGGGATTCGTTGCCCAAACGAAACCGGAGTAGGGCATTCCGCTGGAAGGCTCGCTGGTGGGGAGCCCCCACGACCAGTCGTCCACAGTGCCGCTATGAGTGAATCCGTAGTCGCTGGAAGCGATATCGAATGTATCGGTCGGACAAACAACTCGCGGGCCGGTAATTTCGCCCCCTTCGGGATAGTGGACGTCATCGACCAGGAAGTAGAAGTTATGTTCGCCTGGAAGTAATTCGATTTCCGCGCCGAGCATCCTGCCGGTTTGCGATGAACCGGAAATTGACGTCATCGCGTAGGGGGATCCATCTACGACAACCTGCGCCAAAGAGGGCACCAGACCGTCACGATTGTAATAGCATATTCTGAAATGAGCGGGCACTCCATCCATTATAACCGGTTCGATGACATAACCACAAAATAGTTTCGTTGCCGGGCGCGGTTCGATAGAAATTTCGTCCAGATACCAGCCTTCCGCGTTCACGCCGCCGTCGGAGTCCAGACGGAAACGGAAATACGCGGCGTTCTCGAAAATCTCTCCAAGATCGATAACACGCCCGCGCCAGGGTGGGTCGTAATCCGAATATACGGCGAGTTCAGACCAGCTAATTCCGTCGGGAGAATATTCGACGTTCACGTAATCGTATCGTTCTTCCATTGCGCTGAATTCCGAATAAAATAGCACGCCCGGATCGGGTATCGCCACCGGGTAATTTGTTTCCAGCACGATGTTAGACGAATTCGGGTAGGTGAAATCGTAGCTACTGCCGGAATACCATGAAGATTCGCTTTCCGACGAACGATGTTCCGTAATTGTCCACCCCGAAGTCGCCCAGAGTGAGGGATCTTCTGTTGCCGGATAAGTATAAGCACCGCTGGCCTGAAAAGAGACATAAAGCGTTTCGACGTAACTTGATGAATAGCTGAGGATTAGATCAAGCTCGATTATACTATACGGTTCCGCCGAACCCGACAGGGTCAAAGTAAATGGCGTTCCGCTGGAATTATCTCCGGCGGAGATTTCACCGTAATTCGATGTCCCGCCCACAGTCGCTGATGGTGTGAAACTGACCAACTCGCCGGTAACCGATTCAGCCTCCTGCTGTCCTGTATTTGCTATTGTGATATACAAATCCGCCGTCTCCCCGGGGTCGATATAACCGTCCATATCGCCGGTTATGTCGTCTATCGTGATATCGGATATAATCAGAGAGGGTTCTGGAATATGCAGATATATATCGAAATCCTCGATATAGCTCGAATCGTCTTCGAAATGAACGGTAACCAGGAAGCTGTCGCCCAGGGAAGCCGACGCCGAAATCTCGAAATCGAAATGATCGGTATCCCACCATGTTGTATCCAGCGGGAACAACGTGCCGATATCGACTATGGAATCTACTATAGTGATTTCGCCCTCGGAAGACCTCAATCTTAAATCCACGCCGTATGCCGTATCCCCTACGTTGAGAATGTGCGGGAACATCGATATAAACTCACCCGAATCGAGAACGTCGTCACCGTCGCCCGAAATTTCGGAGAACGTCGTGCCGTCCCATATGGGATAAGGTTGCCCCGGCACGAAACCGTCAATGAAAGTGAAAGTCCCAAAATCGCCGGGGATCGAGCTATATTGAGGATCCTCGGACATCTCGTCGTTGGCTTCTGCATAAATAAAAGCCTCGTCCATGGAGATACGCATATCCATATCGATATCTGCATCCACTGGAGTGCCGTAAGGATCCGCCCAATTGACCGCCGAAATCCAGTCGAAAACGAACTCGTCGTAGTATGTTCCGCCGTATGATACCTGATCCCATCTGCAGGCAGTAGCTATTACCCGGTTCGTATCCTCAAGGTCGTCGATGAATCCACCAGAATAACATTGTTCCATTGTGATTATCATATTCCGGCATTCTAAAGGTTCCAGCAGGGTGGCGAAAGAGCTGTCAACTATGTTCTCGTCCCACAAAACGAGTTGCGCAGTCCATCCAGAAACCTGACTGCCGTGATCGGTCGAGAAGATGAAAAGTTGATCCGCAGGTGTAAGCGTGCTCTCTAACATTCCAAAAACCAACTCCAGATTGGCTATCGTAGCCGAATAACCGA
Organism: uncultured bacterium; assembly: GCA_964606695.1. Lineage (GTDB taxonomy): Bacteria > UBP14 > UBA6098 > UBA6098 > UBA6098 > CAZSHG01. The sequence continues at coordinate 19,036 of CAZSHG010000040.1, read as the reverse complement.
TATCGTCGTCTCCGTCGTCGTCAAGGTCTGGTTCGGAATTCGACCCGTCGCTACGGTCGTTCGCCGGATTCGTTCCATCGGATACGAGGACGATAATATGATCGTCGTGATATCCATAGCTCATCAACGTTAGATAAATAAACTGAATATCGTTCCAGTATCGAGGGTAATTCGATCCGGGGGAACCGCCTCCGGAAATAAGCACCGCCCAGCAGTGATCCAACTCCGCAGGTTCCCGCGGGGCGGCATATTCGACAGACCGTCTCGCGACGTCGTCGCGATCGATTTCTTTCGAGACTACAACAATCATCCCGTCTATTAAATCCGGCGGTGAATTTTCCTGAGTGAACTCAATTCCTTCCTCACTCACGTAGAAATATCGGCAGGGGTGTTCCCAGTTAGCCAGAGGATAATCATCGACAAGGAAGAAATAACAATCTACAGGGACAATATGAGGCACGCCTGTTCGTTGCGTTACCCAGCTTCCGATAATATATCCCTGAGGAAGTTCACGAGGAAACCCAACGATTCGTACAAGCGAAGTATCGACGTCGTCGCGCTTGATCAACCGTTCGATGGCACCGCCGAAATCCAGCGCAAGGGATACAGATGTAATAAGGAGGATGAAAAGGAAAGTATAGAAATATCTCATTAAAACTCCAGGCGAAGCGTTTTATATAATATGGTAAAAGCCCCCGGAGTTTCAAGGAAATAATATTAGTGGGCATGTTAACCCAAATTTCCCTTTGCCTAACGAACACGGTTGGCCTATATTTTGCTTTTAGGAGGCACGTATGAAACGACCGGGCAGTGAAATAAAATCCGTGGCGATAATATGCAACGTCCAGAAGGAAGGCATCGAGGAACATATCCATCGGTTGGTGGATATTCTGGATGCTTCCGACGTCAAATGGTTCGTCGAATCCTCCGCGGCTAAGTTCCTTAGTATTGAGGGTTTTGACCGATGTAGTTTACCACCCGTCGATATTGTCTTCGTTTTGGGCGGGGACGGCACTATGCTCTCAGCGGCAAGATCTGTGGGTAAGGCGGAAATTCCTATACTCGGGATAAACCTCGGGCGACTTGGATTTCTCACGGAACTCGATGCCGACGAAATCGAGGTCGCCGCGCCGGAAATAATCGAGGGTAACTACGCGGTGGATTCGCGTATTATGCTCGAAGTCCAATTATCCGGTGAACACGAAAAACAATGCGCGTTGAACGAACTCGTTCTCGACCGCGGCCAAAGTCCGCGTTTCGTCAATCACGAAATCTACGTTTCCGGTCAGCTCGTAGCTCAAATTGCCGCCGACGGCCTTATTGTCTCGACGCCGACGGGAAGCACCGCCTATAACATGTCCGCGGGCGGGGCGATCATGTCTCCGGACATGGAAGCTTTCCAGATAATCGCGCTAAGCCCATACACTCTCTCGATACGCCCGGTTATAATCGATGCGGAAGAGACAGTGAAGATCGTCTATTCATGCGACAGCCGATGGAGTCCTCGTGTGTCTCTGGACGGGCAACTCGGCCTGGAAATGCCAAATTATGGCGAGATAATTGTAAAAAAAGCCGATTATTCGGCCCATTTCGTCCATTATCATATGAGAAGTTTCTACAGCGTCCTTCATCGCAAATTGGGATGGGCGCTACCACCCGGCAAAAGCCTTAAAGACGCAATCTGGAACACGGAATAGGAGAACAATGCAATTCGACGAATCGATTTTCAAGGCCTACGATATACGAGGAACATATCCCGGGCAGTTGGACGAAAATATCGCAGAGTTTGTGGGCGCAGGACTGGTCGAATATCTTAAATGCGACGAGGTTTATGTCGGCCGGGACATGCGAGTTTCCGCCGATTCTATGTTCGACGCCCTAGCGAAAGGGATTACTTTCGCCGGCGCGGATGTCGTGGATATCGGAATGGTTTCAACCGACGGAATATATTTCGCTGTCGGGAATTACGGCGCAGAGGCTGGAGTTATGATAACCGCCAGCCACAATCCCCCGGAATACAGCGGTTTCAAAATATGCAAAGAGGGCGCGATTCCCCTTTCCGGCACTGAGGGATTACCGCAGATAAAAGAATTCGTGAAGCGCGGAGTTCTGCCGGATTCCAAAAGGACTGGCGAAATACATAATAAGAACATAGATGAAGATTATGCACGGCATTGCATTAAATTCATCGACGTTTCGAAAATCAAGCCGTTCCATATAGCTATAGACGCCGGTAACGGAATGGCGGGCAAGACGGTGCCTAAAGTGTTCAAGCACCTACCATGTAAAATCGAGCCGATGTTCTTTGAGCTCGACGGCACGTTCCCGAATCACCTCGCAAGCCCAATCGAACCGGAAAACACAGAGGAGCTTCGTAAAAAAGTAGCTTCCGATCCTTCTATAGACCTGGGAGCGGCATTCGACGGCGACGCCGATCGCGTCTTTATAGTCGATGAAAAGGGCGAACTGGTCGGTGGAGATATGCTGACAGCTCTCGTAGCCAAACGCCTACTCGAAAAGCATCCGGGAGAAACGGTTGTTTATGCGCTGATATGTAGCCGGGCCGTGCCGGAACTTATCGAACAAACGGGCGGCAAAGCCGTTCGTAGTAAAGTCGGGCACGCGATAATAAAACCGCTTATGAAAAAGGAAAACGCCATATTCGGAGGCGAGCATTCCGGGCATTTCTACCTCCGTGATAACTATTTCGCCGATAGCGGTCTGATAGCCCTCCTGGTCGCCCTGGAACTGCTTTCCGATGCAGATAAACCCATTTCCGAACTTATTGCCGAGATAGACCATTATTACCGTAGCGGCGAGATAAATTCTAAAGTCGATGACCGTCAGGCGACAATCGATAAAGTCCGCAAATACTTCGAGTCAAAAGGTCACAAGATCGACGATCTGGACGGAATCACTGTCGAGGCCGACACGTGGTGGGTCAACCTGCGTCCATCGAACACCGAGCCGCTAATTCGTCTCAACGCCGAAGCCGAGACCAAAGAAAAGCTGGACGAAATAGTCCGCGAAACGCTGAAATTGATTCGAGAGTAGTCTATGAAGATACTTCTTTACCTTATATTAATAGCCGGTGCGCTAATTGCCACGCCTATATTAATCGAACTGCCGAACGGCGCGACCCCAAACACCCCTGCAATTGCGCTGTCTGCAGGGGAGGACTCGCCACCGTCCAACGCAATAGGCGATATTGAATACAATGCCGCCAACGGCGATATATGGATTTCAACCGGCAACGGTATAGCTGTATCCCGCGACAGCGGCACGACATGGGAATCTTTCCTCGACGGCAAGGGCTTTTCGGCGTTAGCCGTTTTAGGCGACTGGATTTTCGCCGCGGAAAGCTACGACGCCCAAGATCCGGCCGACCCCAACGGTAGTCTTCCCGCGGGCAACGGTTTCTATGCCAGCTGGGACAACGGCGAGACATTCACGCACATCGACAGCTTCTTAGATCAAGACGTCCGCCGCGCCAGCCGAATCGGGCAACTCGCTTATGATATTATCATCGTCCCGGAAGGTTCAGACACTGGTATCTACGCCGCGTGTTTTTACGGCGGCCTGCTCTATTCCCCTGACGGCGGTTCGACCTGGGAAGAATTAGTAGTTGACGGTCAGGATTCAATCGATTTTACCTACCTGGGGCATCGCTTTTTCTCGATCGCCGCGGATACTAGTGAAGAACCACCTTTAATTTGGGCTGGTAGCGCCAAAGGCCTGTTCGTCGGTCGCCCCGACGATTTTGCCTGGGTGTGGTCAGACGTGAATGGCCACTTTTTACCCGAATCCGTAGCCGTCTATGACACAATTTGGGTCGATGTGGATTCCTTCTATGTCGATTCGACCAGCGATTACATCGTTACCTGGAACACGGATCCCTACGCCGAGGGCACGATATCGGGAAATTGGATAATCTCAATAGATTTCCTCTACGACTCGTCCTCCACCGGTTTTTTCGGATGCACACGCTCAACCGGTAGCGACGGCGGCTACGACGCCATATCATATACCTTCGATAACGCCACCACCTGGGAACAAACCGGCGAATCCTACGTAACATGGAACATGGGATTCACGGGAGATACGGTCTGGGCGGCATCCACGCACGGTTTATCAAGGCTTTTTCCACCCGGTTATGAAACCGCGGATACTATCGATATTTACGGCATCGACCTGTTGACCAATCTGGCGGTCGATATCCTTCTCGACGAGGTCGTCAGTGTGACAAATTGCGACGGCGACATCTTCGTCGGGACTTACACGGAAGGTCTCGCTATCGCCCCCGATTCCCTTGATTACGAGGCCTGGTTCATTCTGTCCCACTTTCCTGAACCTGCCGAAGCTTCTCAGCAGGCGGGTTATGGAGCCGATCGCGATTTCGTTTACGTATATCCGAATCCTTATTCGCCGCGAAAGCACGGCAGTTGCTTCTTCGTTTTCGAACCGCAGAGCGATTATTATAAGGTAACGGACTGGGAGATTAAAATCGAATTATTCGATTACGATATCCAGAAAGTCGGCACAATCGGTTTCTTCGACGCCGGTTCCATAAACGATCTGGAGCTCGTGTTCGGCGAAGACCAGAAAACCCGAATCCAATGGGACGGTTACTTGGAGGACGGCGCATATCTCGAAAACGGCCTGTATTTCTACAGAATAACGACCCCGGACGGCGATTCCTGGGGCAAACTTATGATTGTGAAATAGCGATGAAATTACAATTTATAATAATATTATCTACGACATTAATTCTCACCCTTTTCGCCGAAACCGGCCACACCGCGGTTTTCCTGCGCATGCCCGTGGGATGGAAACAGACCGGGATGGGCGGATGCGGTGTAGCAGTTGGGGGAGAGGCCAACTCAGGGTGGTTCAATCCGGCGGCGCTACAACTTTACGATGGCTGGGGCGGATCGTCGGGTTACGCTATGCTCGCGCTGGATAGATGGTTCTATTACGCCAGCGCCGCCGGTAATCTCCGCGACGATGCGGCTGTCGCGCTGTCCTGGGTGCACGCCGATGCCGGCGATATCGACGGGCGTGATATAAGCGGTAATCACACGGAGATGCTCAACTACGGCGAGGACGCCATCTTCATGACATTCTCAAAGGTCGTTACGCGGGAATTTACAATCGGCGCGAACGCTAAATATGTTCAGGCTAAACTGCACGAATTGACGACCTATATAGCCGGATTCGATATCGGTGCGCATCTCCGAATCTTGCGAGACCAAATCCTGATAGGCGCGTCCTATAGTAACATAGCGATGCAATATCAGTGGGATTCCAAAGGCCTTTACGGCTCGGACGACGGAACAACCAGCGACGAACCGCTGGCGAGTTATCTTCGGTTCGGTGCCGGATATGTCCCTAAGGACATTCCCAGCGAAATCACAGCGGAAATCGGATATCACGAGGACGCCGACCCGGAATATCGCATAGGCCTATCTCTGGAACCAATCGAAAACGGCGAAGTCGCCATAGGATTGGATAACGGGCTTTTCACCGCCGGGCTGGGATATCGCTACGACGCGGGTTTCGCGAAGTTCGGGCTAGGGTATTCTCTCCGAATGGAGCGCGAAGGACTGCCCCCGCGCCACACCTTCGACCTGATAATAGGAACGGAATAAAATGCACGATATCGATTTCAACAGAACGATAAACGATGCTATCAAAGCTATAGAATCCCTGCGGAAATCCCGCGAGAAGATATTCGAGGTATCACGGGCGATAGTCGAATCCCTCGAAAAGGACGGCACGGTTTTCTTCATCGGTAACGGTGGAAGCGCCGCCGACGCCCAACACGCATCGGCGGAACTGGTGGGCAAATTGGGTATTGGGATAGAAAGACCGCCCCTCCGAGCAATCGCCCTGACTACTGACACCAGCGCCCTTACGGCAATCGCAAACGATTTCGGGTTTGAATATATATTCTCACGCCAGCTCGAAGCTATTGCAAAACCCGGGGACGTTCTTATCGCTATTTCGACCAGCGGAAATTCGGCGAATGTCGTGCAGGCCGCTAAATACGCGCGCTCAAACGGAATAAAAGTGATATCCCTTTTAGGGAAAAACCGCAATTGTAACCTCGCCCGCCAATCCGATATGGCAATCTACGTCATGGGCGATAACACCCCGCAAATCCAGAGCGCGCACGGGGTTACGCTTCATTTTATATGCGAATTAATCGAACGGAATATCGAGAAATAATCATAACCGAAGGCTTCAATGGCAGGCATAATTTTTTTCGCAACAAAGAATTACGACCGAATTGTCGAATTCTACAGCCAAAAACTCGACCTTGAATTGTGGATGGATCAGGGAGGGTGTTCGATTTTCAAATCTGGCAATCTGCTTCTCGGTTTCTGTGACAGGAATAAATCGGAAACTGAAGGATGTATTACGATTTTCTACCAAACGAAAGGCGAAGTCGATTCGGCCTACGAACGCCTGAAAGATATTGCTGATAAACCGCCGAAAGATAACCCACATTACGAAATCTACCATTTCTGGGCGAAAGATCCAGATGGTAGAACACTCGAATTCCAGTCTTTCAACCACGAAATCCCGCCAATTTAGGCCATCGTTTTCTCAGGCGAATCTCTTCGCCAGCCAGTTCAAATCCAGCTTGACAGCTTCTTCCGGGCAAAGCTCGTGACAGCATAGGCAGGTGATACACTTATCGTAATCGAATTCGGGCAGTTCGTCGCCACGCATCGTGATTGCATCCACCGGGCAATGATTGGCGCATACTCCGCATCGGACGCATTTTTCGTCTATCGGCACCGGACGATATTTAACGAATCCCGCAATAAACCTTGCCAACCATGATGGAATGACGGCTTCGGGCATCATAGGTGGAAGCTTGAAAGGCGTTTTCAGAACGAAGTCGTCGATATCTCCGTTTACGATTTCTATATTCTTCAATCTTCCGTTCCCAAGCCCCTGTTTGTCGGCGATTACGGTAGTCTTCACCCGTCCTTCTTTTATCCCTATAATATAACTCGCTACGGCGTCGAGAGCTACGCCGTCGGTCGAGGCGAGAAGCAGATGGACGTCGCGCAACTCCCCGCTGGCCGGACCGTTACCCTCCATGCCCACGATGCCGTCCATGATATGAAGCGTAACCGGCGAATTGGCGTAAATCGCGACCAGCATCCGTGCGAATTCACCTGGAAGGGGGAAAAGCTTGTGGTATGTTGCCTTCCGCAGTCCCGGCACCATACCGAAGAGATTCTTTACCGCGCCCGTGAATAGAGTCAGCGAATGGGTTTTAAGTTTCGGCATGTTGATGATGTGGTCGAAATCGGATGCCGCCTCGGTCAAAAAGAGCGTTATCCTATCGTCCACGTCAATCCGTCTTGCCCCCCCGGTCTCGAATTTCACCCAGGGGATACCTAACTCCTCAGCGACGGTTATCATTCCCGTGTTACGGAAAACCCGTTCGACTCCCTTATCCGCGCCACCGGGAGAATCGCCTATAGCTACAGTTACGCCGTAATCTATAAGGTTTTGCGCAACGGCCTTCACGACTTCGGGATGGGTCGTAACCCCCCGTTCCGGTTGTCTTGCGGAAAGAAGATTGACCTTAAGTAAAACACTCTCGCCGGGACGGATATATTTTCCCCATCCGCCGAGATTATCGATAAGCTCACCAATATAAGAACGGAGAGCCTGATAGCCCTCCGTCCTGATAATAGAAACCGAGCTGTTCATTAACTATTTCGGGTTTTCAAGTTGGTGCCAGGCGTTACGGAATTTTGCATATTTACTCGGCGGGTCGCCGTTCTTCTTCCTGCGGTAATCGGAATATCTGTCCTTAAGCGTAATCAGGGTAAGGTGTTTAATCATATTGAAAGGAATAATGTAACATGTGTATCGCTCGTCACCTTCCTCTTCACCCAAATCGAGAACGAAAATACAGAAATCGACGGGTTTACTCGTTATCGCGAAACGGTAATATATACTCGGTCTGCGCTTGCGAGGAATATGATAAATCGTTTCCGTATTCGTTCCGGAGATATTCACGCTATACCCATTCACCTTCATCTTTACGGCACTGTTTCTGTGCGCGATTAGTTCGGTTTCCATACCAAGTTCCTCTGCCTTCTCCTTGATTATCTTGGTATAGTAGGTCTTCTTAGCGCTCCTATCCTTGCCCAGTTTTCTGTATTCTTTCAGACGAGCTCCCAAATCTGTGCTCCGTTTCTTGATTTCCTTAGCCCGCTTTTCCTTTCTCTTGGCCTGGATTTTACTGTAAGGCTCTCCGAAGAAACTTCGGTATAACCCGGCAGTATTTTGACGGCTGAAACCGAAATGCCTCCCTATTTCTTCAAGAGTGCAAAGGTCTTTCACCATCTCTTCGAACTTCTTGAAACCGCCTTTATCCTTATATTTCTCATCGAATCTGGCGATTTTTCGTTCTTTACTCATCTTCATTGTGAGGACTCCTTCCTGAAGTTTTAGCGAAGTCTTAAGAATGCATCGTAAACGTTTGACAAAAGAGAAGCTACCGTTACCGGCCCAACTCCGCCGGGCACGGGAGTAATCGACTTAACGATAGGTTCAACGCTGGTAAAATCTATGTCTCCGTATAACTTGCCGCCGATATAATTCGTCCCTACGTCGATAACCACCGTATTATCGGACACATGCTCTTTCTTGATAAATTCCGGAACTCCAACGGCTACGATTAGAATATCCGCCCGCTTTGTAAATGACGCGAGGTTCTCTGTCCTGCTGTGGCAAACCGTTACCGTAGCATTGGCGCCGGGTTCTTTTCGGAGTAACATGTTCGCCAACGGCAGTCCGACCGTCCGGCTTCTTCCCAGGATTACGACGTGTTTTCCGGCAGTTTCAATATCGTAATATCTGAGAACTTCGGTAACAGCTTTCGGGGTAGCCGGATAAAACAGAGGTTTACCGCTGATAATTCTACCGAGATTAGCGGCGGTAGTGCAATCGACGTCTTTTTCGGGAGGTATCGCCTGTCGCAACGGAAATGGATTCAAACCGTCGGGTAAAGGCTCTTCGAGAATTATTCCATGAAAATGTGTATCCGATGAAATATCCTCTAACTTGCTTAAAGCTTCCCCGGTCGCGTTTACTTCCGGGTGGTGGATTATCTCGACTTCGATACCCAGTTTAGAAGCGGTTTTGGCTTTGTATTTAGCATACATCAAACTACCCTCGTCTTCGCCAAATATTACATCGGCAAGGACCGGTATTCCGTTCGATTCGACTATTTTGCCCTTTAACTTTTCTTTGATTGTATTTGCGATTTCTTTGCCTGAAAGTAAAACTGACATTCGATAATCCTATTTCTAACCGGCTAATTAATGCTATACATTCCAAAAGCCATTCATTATAGTGATATTCGCCAACCTGTCAAGCAATAATTTAGAAAAAACTGTTTTTTCCTGAATATGTTATCTGATATAGTTGATAACAGGATTTGCGCCGCGATATTAGCGGGAATTAATTAAATAAATCTGATAATTTTAGAAATAAGTTCTTGAAGAGTAGCCACCCGTTCGAAATCCCCCGGAAGAGAATCCGTGAAAGCGCGACCGTAGAATCGGGTGCCAACTCGCCTATCGCATAGAATGAGCACTCCAACGTCTTCTTCGCCGCGGATAAGCCTGCCGATGCCCTGTCGGAACTTGATAACTGCAAGCGGGACGGCGTATTCCCGGAATGGATCGCCCCCGCCCCGTTGTATTCGTTCGGATTGTGCGGCGAAATATGGATCGGTTGGCACCGAAAAAGGCAGTTTAGTCAAATAGAGAAGTTGCAATGATTCCCCGCGGACATCCACGCCTTGCCAGAACGATGCCGTCCCAAGCAAAACCGATTCTCTATCGTCCGTGAACTGTTGGGTTAATTGGCTTCTTCCGCCGCTGATCCCCTGAGCCAGAACCAGGATACCCTCCTCGGCGAGAGTAGGTTCGAGGTTCGAATAGACCTGTTTGAGCATTCGATAACTCGTAAAAAGAGCCAGACTTCCCGCGTGTGTTTCTGAACTGGTTCTGGCTATCAAATCCGATAGAATCGGTATATAGCGATTGTCGTTTGGATCGGGAATGAAATCCGGAAATAAAACGAGAAGCTGAGATTGAAAATCGTATGGACTTCCTAATTGCAGTGTGATTACACGATCCGGGTCTATCAAGTCGAGACCGAGTCTGTGTTTGATATATTCGAAATCGTTCGCTACGGACATGGTTGCGCTGGTCAGCACGCAGGATCGTTTTTGCGAATGGAGAACTTCAAACATCCGCTCGGCTACATCCAGAGGTGCCCAACACATCACCGAATCCACGGAATCCTGTCTGTTAGGAGATTCCCACCAATAAACCGCGTCGGGATCGGTGGGATTAATCATAAATTTCAGTGCTTCATTGGCTTCCGCTAATTTAACCATCTGCCCGGCTATTTCACGAGAAAACCTGTCTAACTCCTCATCATCCTCAATTGGAAGGAACGATAAAAGCATCCCCAGATCATCGCAAAAACGCGCAGTGGCGTCGATAACTCGTTTAACGGAATTTTTACAGGATTCGAAAACGTCTTCTCCGGAAAAAAACCTTTGATTGAGGCTATAATGGGAGTTTCTCCATTCATAATGAAGGTCGAGTTTGTTGGTGATTTCGGTAAATAAATTTTCGACAAGACCGCGAAGAGTTGTGACTCCGGATGTTACTATAGTATAGGTCGTCTGGAATTCTTCTGGAATCTCGAAATTTGCACCGAACCTTTGTAACAAATCCGGCAGATGTCCTCTGGTAACGACGCTGTCCTGTTGTAATTCCGCTAACGGGATCGTGAAATTCCAGGTCGTTATCCTGTCTCCAAAATGTTCGGCGGCGACTTCTTCAAGATCGTGCGCCTCGTCGATGATAACGTGATCGTATTCGCCCAGCACCGAGGAATCAGCCATCTCAGCGAATAATAGGGAATGATTGACGACAACAACCTGAGCATCTACCACCGCCGATCGCGCTTTCTGCACGAAACATTTTTTCCGGTGGGGACACCTATTGCCCAGACAGGTTGGCCCCTCGCTTCGAACCTTCGCCCAAAGCGATAAATAATTTCTCAGATAAAAGGAATTAGCTTCCGAAACGTCCCCGGATTCGGTTTCCCCTGCCCATACTACCAATCGAGCAAGCATTACTCGTTCGTCATAACGCAAGGAGGTGTAATCGGAAACAAGCCGATGAAACCGCTGAAGACAAAGATAATTCCCCCGGCCTTTCAAAAGCACGCTTCGAAACTCGAAATCCAGAGCTTCCCTCAGCGACGGTAAATCTTTATAGAATAACTGTTCCTGAAGGTTCTTCGTTCTGGTCGATACGACTACCTTAGTTCCCTTTTTTCCTGCGAAAACAATGGACGGCAGTAAATAGGCGAAAGATTTACCGGTGCCTGTGCCTGCCTCGGCTACCAATGTAAGGTCATATTCAAGACTATCCAGAACTGCCTGTCCCATTTCAATCTGGACGTCGCGCACCGCGAATCCTTCAATAATGTCCCTGAGAGGCGATTCGGGGCCGAGAAATCCTATAACGTCGTCTTCGGTCATCGTGCATTCAGTAGGTTCCGCAGGATTGCCGATCACGTTGTCGAAACGGCTGACCATCGAATCACTTATTTCGGGGGCGACCATTTTACCTATATTGCCGGATTCTTTCGCCGCGGACAACCAGTTCACAAGTAGCATATCGCCGCTCGAACGTCCAATCTGGTAAATTAGCTGGAAGAATGAGTCGTCCAGCGACAGTAATTTCTGCCACAATCTCACCGCGACCTCGAAAGACGTCTCAGCGTCGCAACCGGCACGGTGCGGCGAGTCCATATTGATATTGAAAAGCCTGGCAAGGCTGGATAGGCCGTAACCCCTGATTCGAGGATACAGAAGGTTAGCGACGGGTTTCGTGTCGATTCGCTTTTCTGACCATACCGGCAAGTCGTGTTTGACGCACCGCGTGGTGAAGAAGTCGATATCGAAATTGATATTCTGCCCCAGTATAGGACGACCGCCAACGAAATCTACAAGTTCCTCTAAAGCCGATTTCTCATCGATAGCGCCACGAATCATGGTTTCGTCGATACCGGTCAACCGTTGAATATTGTAGGGAATTGACATGCCCGGGTTTACCAGCTTTTCCAGACTATCTGCAATCTCGCCATCGATATAAAGATGCGCCCCGATCTCAATTATACCCGCGAAACTAGGATCGAGGCCGGTAGTCTCAAAATCAAGAGCGATAATTTCTTTTTCACCAAGCGGATTCATAATTAAATATAATAATCTCTAATAAGGGAAAACACAAGGGAAAAAGCAAACAAATGTTTGCCGTTAAATAAAATTACTCATTCTCAGATTTGTCGGGAAAATGCAACCGCTTCCATTCTTTATCCGCGAAAATAAACGCCCGCGAATCTTCAGGGAAAATTTCCTGTCGTAAATCTAACGTTGCCTTCGATATCCTGCCTAACTCGTTCATAGCCCGGATTTCTAATTCCAGGCCGTCCTGGGTCGTTATTTTCTCCTCGGGCGAAAATTTTTCCTCGCCTATAAGATAACTCCTGACACGCGGGGCGATATAATCATCCGACGAATCGAAACTTGCTATTAAAAACTCGCCGTCCATTTCGTATTTGCAACTGTGATAATCGCCGTAATGAACCGACGGCAACATCTCGAGTATAAATCGGTCGTCGCCAGCAATTCTCTGCAATGTAGGCACGAATCCGTTCGTGTATGTCGCGCTACGATAAATCTTCGATGGAAGCAGAAAGAAAACGAAACTCCCAGCGTCATTGTTTTCTTCGAGGACTGCCTTTCCCTTATCGACAAGTTCCCTCGCTAAACGGGAACTTTTGACCATTCTCCAGCGAAGCGCGAAAAAACCGGCGCCGAAAAGTAGCAGAAAAATGGAATAGACGGCTATGGTATGTGGTCGTTTCATTATCCGGGAAAGCAAATAAACGATGAAAAGCACCATTAACGATGATGGTAGATATATTTGCCACCGCATCGTCATTCCGATGACCGGTATAATCGAGATCGCGGGCGCGATTAACAGTAGCGGAATACGTCTATCCCTTTTCGATAATAAGAATAATCCCCCGATGAAAAAAGCGACTACCAGCACTGTTATCGCGAGAAAAATCGACTTATTGGCGAAAAGAAATCGTTCGGCCGCGCTGTGTCCAAAGGGAACCAGGAGGAATCCGACCGCTTTCGCTATATTTATGAAAAAATATCCGAACGATGGCAGGTAATACGATTCGTCCGTTGCCAATTGCGGTCCAAGAACCGAAATACGAATGGCTACATAGATTAAGATAGGAACAAATGAAACCAGGAAAACGGCAATAAGCGGTTTCTTTTCCCTTTTATCTGCAATCGCATAGGCGATTATCGGTGCGACCACCGGCGCGGAAATCGCCATCTCCTTGCTGAAAATCGCGATTAAGAATGATATTCCCCCAAACACTAAATACGAGTTTTCTGGCTTGAGAACATATCGAATGGAAAGAAACAGTCCCGCAAGATAAAACGCTGTGCAGAGCAAATCCGCGCGGGCGCTTATCCAGTAAATGGTCGCGGGATGTGCGGGATGAAACAAAAAAAGCAATGCCGTCAACAACGCATAAATCGGTTCTTTAAATAATTCGAGGGCGATGTAAAAGAGAAATAACACACAAATGGTGTTCAGGAATATATTTACAAAATAATATCCCCCGGGTTTCAATCCCCAAACAGTTCTCTCTATATGATAACTCAGGAGTGCCAGAGGCCGATATAATCCTCCCGAGCCACTTTCGCCTATAAGGCTTTGTCCCCAAATTCGTCGAAAAACCTCGAAATTGTCGAGATCTTCCGAAGTCGTTATCAGCGATATATCCTCACCGATGAAAAAAAGGGGTTTATAAAGCGCGAAGGATATGACGAGTAGAAGCAGAACCGCCGCGATTTCCCCCTTTTTAGTCCACGGAGATTTCATGTTTTCGTCATTTTCGAGTTGCCCCGCGACTGTCAGCCAGCGGTTTTGTATCCAAAACGGCGGACTATTTCCGTTCGCCAGGCGATGCCCTCGTCGTCCTCGATTCCTACAGGCGACTGCCCGTCGAATACTCCAAGTATAGCGCCGGCGGTTTCTTGCCTTGCCACAACAACCTCCACAGGATTGGCCGTCGCGCAGAAAATATTGCAGACTTCGGGCACCGCTTGAATTGCGTTAAGCACGTTTATCGGGAAAATATCGCGCATTATAATCAGAAAACAGTGGCCTGCGGAAACGCGAAATAGATTTTTCGAGGCGAGTTCCTCCAGTTCAGGGTCGGTGCCAATGTGGCGCACAAGTTTAGCGCCAGAAGCTTCCGAGAACGCTAAACCAAATTTCGGATTAGGCGCGGAATTCATCATCGCCTCGTATAAATCCTCGACGGTCTTGATGAAATGCGATTGCCCGAGGATAATATTCGTCCCTTCCGGGAATTCGAGTTTTACCGTTTCCAGATTCATATCAAACCTCATCTCTTCCTATAGTTCTCCCAGAGTCTGCCGAGATATTCTTCGAGCCTCTTGCCGAGTGCTTCGTCGCGTGGCGTTGTAACGTCGTCGTCGTTGGGAAAAGTAACATAGGGCATACGAATTCCTCTAACTTCGATATAATCGGGATCTCCAGATGTGAATTCTTCCCAATCGACTTCTTTATACATTGCTTCGAGTTTATCGTCATCGAGACCGTGTTCCAGAATACTATCGGGTCTATCAGGATTGAATCTCTTCCGGTTTTTCCTGAGCGATTCCTCGAAGCTGACGTCGATGAATAATATTGCGGCGCGTTTAAGAATTTCCTCGGAAAGGTGTTTGTAGGCGTAAGTATAACCGCCGTGCTCTGTGCCCCGCGAAAACTCTATAATAGTAGTATAGAAATCATGGTAGTCTTTCTCGTCCCGGATCCTTTTTGAATATTCAATATTAATTCGTTCAATCAGCAGGTCCCACATATACAGCTCTTTGAAAAATCCGTCCGATGTCGTATGCAGGCGCGGTTTACCCATTTTTTCGAGAATATCGTCCTCCTCGAACCACGTCCAGAGCATCGGAAAATCGTCGATTTCCTCGAACCTATCTATATGAAAGCGGTGCGTTCTTTTCGGCGCTGGAGTATTTTTAAGATAATCAATTATCTCCGATTTTCCCGAGGCGGGGCGTCCGTGTAACATCAATATATCGAATGTCTCTTTTTTCATTGTCTCTCCTCGATCATTGGGGTCAACTATCAATATACAATAAACGCCATATTTTTTCATTGTCAAGCGCTGACTTAGCCGGATAAAAGCAATGAGTCGCCGGATATTCAGGATTGGCATTGGGGAACAAAGTCCTGTATCTAATTTCTTGGTAACAATTTAGAGAGATTAGAAAAACCCTTGTAACCGAATTTTTAAAGATTGGAATTTCAAGATTATCGAGGATTTTTTTTCTTTCTTTTAATATCGGCTTGTATTCATTATCTTTAAAAAAACCGAAAAACCAGAGGTCGAAATGGCAAGGAAAACGAAATATATCGTTATTACAGGGGGAGTTCTAAGCGGCCTGGGCAAAGGAATCGCGACCGCCTCCATTGGACATCTGCTCGGATCGAAACTGCGTATTATTCCGATAAAATGTGACGGTTACCTGAATACCGACCCCGGCACGATGAATCCCATCGAACACGGCGAGGTCTTCGTCCTGGACGACGGCGGCGAGGTCGATATGGATTTCGGCCACTACGAACGGTTTCTGGGAGTAACCTGTAAATTCGACTGGAACCTTACGATGGGCAAGGTTTATCAGTCTATACTATATAAGGAAAGGCGTGGAGATTATCTCGGTAAAACCGTCCAGCTCATCCCGCACGTTACGGACGAAATCAAATCCTGGTTTCGTGCGATAGCCGAGGACGAAGGGTCAGACATCTGCATGATCGAAATAGGCGGCACGGTGGGCGATATCGAAAACGAGCTTTATATCGAGGCAGTCCGACAACTCGCCCAGGAGGAAGGCAAAGATAACGTCGTTTTCATCCATTTAACCTATGTTCCGTTTCCCACCAACGTGGGCGAACAGAAATCGAAACCAACCCAACAATCCGTTAAACTGCTTAACGAACGCGGCATCTTCCCGGATGTGATAATAGGCCGGTCGAAAAAACCGCTGGAACAGCAGATAAAGGAAAAAATAGCTAAATTTTGCAATGTCCCGATTGAAGCTGTAATCTCCGGCGAGGACGTCCGCACGGTTTACGAGGTTCCACTCCGCTACGACGACGACGGCCTGACCGAAATCCTCCACAAGAAACTAAATATTTACTCTCCACCGCATCATAACACATGGCGAAAGCTCGTCGATAAGATTCTAAAACCGAATCATTCAGTAAATATCGCAATCTGTGGCAAATACACACGCCTGCACGACAGCTACGCCTCCATAATCGAAGCCCTGACTCACGCCGGTGCGCACAACGACTGCAAGGTCAAAATAAACTGGCTGGAAACCACTCGAATCGAGAACGGTAAATCAAACGCTGAAGAGGCACTTGAAGGCGTGGACGGCGTTATCGTTCCGGGAGGTTTCGGCACGCGCGGTATCGAAGGCAAAATCGAAGTCATTCGATATTGCCGCGAAAAGGGAATCCCATTTCTGGGAATCTGTTACGGTATGCAACTCGCCGTGGTTGAATACGCTAGGAACGTATGCGAGATTAAAGGCGCAAACACAACCGAAATCTCCGAGGACGGCGGCGAGGTCGAAAATAGTGTAATTTGTATCCTGCCCTCCCAGCAAAACATCACTCGAAAAGGCGGAACCATGCGCCTTGGCGGCCAGAATGTTCATGTTAAAAAAGAGACACGAACGCGCAAAATATACGGTAAGTCTGAAATTCGCGAAAGATTCCGCCACCGCTACGAAGTCAACCCGGTTTTCGCCAACGAGCTCGAAGAAAAAGGGCTTGTATTTTCCGGAACCACACCGGAGGGCGATATCATGCAGATAATGGAACTGCCCGACCACCCATTCTTCTTCGGGACACAGTATCATCCGGAATTACTAAGTCGGCTGGAAATGCCGGAACCGCTTTTCAGTGAATTAGTGCGAGTCGCGCTGGAAAATCGAGATTGATTAATCTATTTCCTTGAGAGCGTCCTCGATATCGGCGCGTTTAAGCGCCTCGATTAAATCAGACAAATCGCCGTCGAGAACCTCCGGCAGATTATATGCGGTATAACCTATTCGATGGTCGGTAACTCGATTTTGCGGATAATTGTATGTCCTTATCTTATCCGATCTGTCGCCGGAACCCACCTGCAAGCGCCTTGTTTTCGCCCTTTCCTCCGTGACCTTTTCCTGCTCCGCGGCGTAGATTCGTGAACGAAGCACCTTCAGGGCCTTCGCCTTGTTTTTATGTTGTGATTTTTCATCCTGACAACTGACAACGATCCCGGTGGGAATATGCGTTATTCGGATAGCGCTTTCCGTCTTGTTGACATGCTGGCCTCCCGCCCCGGAAGCCCGGAATGTGTCGATGCGTAAGTCCTCTTCGTTGATTTCGATATCGACGTCCTCAGCCGCCGGGAGAACCGCCACCGACGCCGCGCTGGTGTGAATTCGCCCGCCGGATTCCGTCTCCGGGACGCGTTGCACGCGATGCACCCCCGACTCGAATTTCATAAGCGAATATGCGTCGTCCCCCGAAAGTTCGAAAGTTACTTCTTTGAAACCGCCGAGACCGGTGGGATTCGAGCTTAACCCGCTTACCTTAAGCTTATTTCGTTCCGCGAATCTCAGATACATACGGTATAACTCCGCGGCAAACAGGGCGGCCTCCTCACCTCCCGTTCCCGCGCGGATTTCCACGATAACGTCTTTGCCTTCGTCAGGGTCGGGCGGGATAAGCGCGATTGTCAGCTTATGCTCCAGTTCCTCGACACGCCCTTCCAGCTCGGAAAGCTCTTCACGCGCGAGTTCCACGAAATCTGCATCCGGGCTTTTTTCAATTATGGACCTGGCCTCTTCGATAGATTTAAGAGACTCTTCATATTCATCCATTAGCGGAAGAATATTTTCGATATTTCGAAGTTCGCGTCCAAGCCTGGAGGCCGTCTGTTGATCGGAAAGAACCTCCGGTTTCGATAACTCAACTACCAGTTCTTTGTAACGATTTCGCAACGTATTTAATTTATCAAGTAACATGAACATCACCAGGGATTTCAGTTATCTGGTCAGATTCGTTTCCGACCGCCGCTTTTAGCGATGCTATTGCTACTTCGATCATATCGTCGGTTGGTTCGGAAGTAGTGATTTCTTGCACCCATAATCCCGGCCAAACCAGGAACCGCGCCCAATCGTATTTTAACGATATTTTCGCGGAAAATTTGAGCGCTTCGTAGCAGATCCCCACAAGCAAAGGCCAGAGCGCAAGATGTATTGCAAAACGAATGAAAATAGGCGGAATATAATTGAAAATCGACGCAATAAGCGAATCCGCTATGGCGAAAAACAATATCGACAATCCCGCCACGATAATTATAAAACTCGTCCCGCATCGCGGATGATGCGTCGTAAACCCGCGCGTGTTTTCGACGGTAACATCCACGCCTTTCTCAAACGCGAAAATCGTCTTATGCTCAGCGCCGTGGTATTGGAACAGGCGCTTGATATCCGGCAGGAAACTTATCCCTATCAAGTAGGCGAAGAAAATCAGAAGACGGAATAGCCCGGCAATCAGATTGAATAGAAAGGCTTCTTTCTCGAAACCGAAAAGTTTGGAAATCAACATGGGCAACAGGACGAATAATCCTACTCCGACCACAAGGCCTATAAGTAACGACGGCCAGGTCGCGGATTTTTTCGGCTCTTCGCCCGCGGCCTCGCGCTCGTCCGCCTCGGCTATCTCCGCCGACCAGTTTATCGACGAGATCCCGATAGACAGCATATCGATTAGGTTCAGTGCAC
>CAZSHG010000039.1:0-24300 GCA_964606695.1 uncultured bacterium | reverse complement strand
GAATATTTTAGGGCGGCTTGAGGTGGCCGCCCTTTTTTATACCTCGTCATTGCGATGTTATATTTTAACATTAAAAGATCGAGCGTCTCGCTCGATGTGCGGCGAGACGCCGCACCTATTAATTTCATAAACCTATTATATTAGAACCCTCCGGCCTTCGGACATCTCGCTTGTTGAGGGAGGCAAAAGACTGGATTCCCGCTTTCGCGGGAATGACAAATGGGGGCGGCAGAGATGTCGCCCTTTTTTAATCGCTATTTATTCAATTCAAAACTTGAAAAAAGAGCGCGGGTTTCTTATATTATTGGGCGAATGAGACGAATTGATCATTTCAAAAAAGGGAGACCAAAATGAGACGAGTAGCTGTTATTTGTATGGCGATCGCCCTTGCGGTTTTGAGTTCCGCCGCCGCAGAGATTGCGCTCGAAAAAGCCGCTCGTATCGATGTCAACCCCACCCGCGCTATCGCTTCGGACGGCCAGGTGGTTTACGCCGGAGTTGGCGGTGCGCTGAATATCTACAATATCTATCAGCGCGATTTTCCCCAGCTTGTCGGCACCATCGAGGGCCACCACAGCAATATCCAGAAGATCATAGTCGAGGGAAACAGGCTC
Organism: uncultured bacterium; assembly: GCA_964606695.1. Classification (GTDB taxonomy): domain Bacteria; phylum UBP14; class UBA6098; order UBA6098; family UBA6098; genus CAZSHG01. The sequence continues at coordinate 23,686 of CAZSHG010000039.1, read as the reverse complement.
TATGTCCTCTGGGAACGCGAGGGGCTGGAGATTTTCGACATCTCGGACTATTACACGCCAACCCTTCTCGGCGAGTTCCCCGGCGTCGAAAGCCCGGATTATAAGGCTTTCATGGACATGGATCTCGACGGCGAAGTCCTTTACATCGGCGGGGCGGATTTCATCGCCTCGGTTGATGTCACGGAATCCTACTACCCCTCGCAGATCACCTATGCCGGCATGAACGGCGCGGCTTTGAAGATCGATTATCATCAGGGCAAGCTATACATCGCCGCGGGGAATCTCGGGCTGGGCAGGATGTTCGTCCCCGACCCGGAACAATTCTACTTCAATGGCGCACAACGCGGTGTTTACACGGCGATAAAAGCATACGAGGACATAATCCTTTACGGTCGCCTCGACCCGCGCGACCCCGACGATCCAGGCATGTTCGGCGAACACCTCTTCAGCTTCCCCTTTCCGTCGCCCACCGTGGTGGATGTTCACGACGGCGTGGTTTATGCGGGCGGGCTGGAGCATTTCGCTATTTACCGCCTGCCCGAGGGTTCCCACGAGCCGGAGCCAATCTGGAAACTTGGCGGAATGCCGACGCTGGATTGTGTCCTTCGCGACGACGTCCTTTATCTGGCGAATTCATACAGGGGGCTGTCGGCATTTAATGTCCTGGATCCACGACAACCTGTTGAAATTGGCCGACTTGAAACCCACGACACTCCGCGCCGCGCGGCGTTGAAGGACGGGCATCTCTACGTCGCGGCAGGTGCTTCAGGAATCCTGCACTACGACATTTCCGTTCCAGAATACCCAATTCGTATCGAAGACATCGAGGTCGATCGTGTAAAAACCGTCTGGGACGTCGAGCTATTCAACGATGAAATATACGTCCTGGGCGCACGCGAGAGCAACATCGAGAATATCTTCGTGGAGCGTTATCGTTCTAACGGCGATTGGGTGGCGGAATATCCGATCACTCATGTCGATAAACTGGATGCTATCGGAGAGATGGTCTTTGGCGATGATATCATTGCCATCAGCCTGGGTTCGGAAGGCATCGCCATTCGCGATGTCGAAAGCGGCGCGATTCTATCCGACGGCTTCGATATCGATCCACCGGACGTTCAGTTCTGCGACCTTGTTATCGAGAACGACGCCCTCTACGCCAGCGACTATTGGGGCGGATATCACGCCTTCGATTTGACCGGCATGCCGCGCAAGGTTTCATACGTCAAAACCAGCACTAACGGCGGCAACGGCATCGCATATGTCGATGGCCATATCCTTGCGGCGGACGGCCCGAACGGCCTCGCGGTAATCGAGTGGGACATTCCGGAAGCGCCGAGACATCAGGCATCTTTCGGCTCGACATGGGGCACGGACATCGCGGTCGATGGCGATTTCGCTTTCATGTCCGACGGCCAGGGCGCACTCAAGGTTTACGATATTTCGGCTCTCCCTAAAACCGAACTGGTCGCGGAATTGCCAGATAACGGCTATTGGAACCACGTCTATGTCGATGACGGCTTACTCGTCGGACTCGACCAATACCACGGTGTCCACGTTTATGGTGTAACCCGCGACCAGATAGCGTTGGCCAAAGAAGCCAAACCGGAAATTCCAACAGAACCGGAGATTTCGACCTCCTTCCCTAACCCGTTCAACGCGGAAGTTACGATCTCCTTCAGCCTTCCCGAACAGATTCAGGCGGATCTGAGCATCTACGACATCACCGGTCATCGTCAGGTCACGCTGGTTTCCGACCGACTGCCACAGGGTGAATACAATTTCCGCTGGCGTCCGTCAGATACCCCCAGCGGGACCTATTTCGCAGTCCTTACCACGCCGGACACGCAGGTCAGTCGGAAATTGCTGCTGGTGAAATAGGCCGAACGACATTATGTTAAGGAAAGGGCGCTAACCGGCGCCCTTTTTTCATTCATCTTGATATTCCTATCAATAAACTGTAAACTATTATTATATGATGTCTTATGACTAACGAAAATCATTCCATAGATAACATATCGATAGAAAAGCCGTGGTCGAGAAATCCAGAGGAAATTCTGCGGGAACTGGATGTTGATCCACAGATCGGCTTGAAAGAGGAAGAAGCCCAAAACCGACTCGATAAATTTGGTCCGAATCGACTTCGAGAACATAAAACCCGTAGTCCATGGGCAATTCTGTTCGACCAATTCAAGAACATCATAATAGGACTTTTGGCTTCTGCCGCAATAGCCGCATTCGCTTTGGAACAAACCACCGAAGGAATTGCAATATTAGTAGCAATCGGCATCACCACCGGAATCGGATTTGGGATGGAAATGCAAGCTGTCAAGTCGATGGCGGCATTAATGAAATTAGGTGAAAACAAGGTTAAAGTTCGGCGTGACTCCGAAATTATAGAGATTGACGCCGAAAAAATCGTCCCCGGCGATATCGTTATTATCGAAGCCGGAGACATAATAACCGCGGACATGAGGATAATTGAAGCTTCAAGACTTCAAGCTAATGAATCTGCACTCACCGGTGAATCACTTCCGGTAAACAAATCCATGCGAAAATTACCGAACGATGTCGAATTGACCGACCGGGAAAACGTACTCTACAAAGGCACATCCATAACTAAAGGATCAGGCAAAGCAATAGTCCTATCAACCGGCATGGAAACCGAACTGGGGCAGATTTCTCTATTGGTAGAAACCGCCGAGGGCGAACAGACTCCACTGGAAAAAAGACTTTTTAAATTAGGTCATAAACTTGTATGGGTCACTCTGGGAATTTCCGCCATTATCGCGATATCGGGAATTATCTCCGGTATGGAGCTTTTTTTGATTATCGAGACCGCAATCGCACTCGCTGTGGCTACCGTCCCGGAAGGTCTCCCTATCGTAGCTACAATAGCATTAGCACGTGGTATGTGGCGCATGGCAAACCGCAACGCACTTATGAAACATCTTGCCGCCGTTGAAACTCTCGGTTCGACCAATATTATATGCACGGATAAGACCGGCACCCTTACAGAGAACCGCCTTACAGTTCGCGAAGTCCGTTTGCCGGAACGTAAATACAGTTTCGGCGAAAAGGAATTCACGCCGGAATCGGAAAAAACCTGCCCCTCCCCCGGCGAAGATAAGCTTCTTAAGAGAGCCATCCAGGCTTCCGCGTTTTGTAACAACGCATCGTATAATCCAGATGGCGATTCTACGGGCGATCCTCTGGAAATCGCATTGTTGGCGGCGGCCCAATGTATGGGATTTTCCAGATCTGAAATGATCGATGAGATGCCTGAGGAACGCGAAGAAGCTTTCGATCCCGACAGGAAACGGATGGCGGTTTTCAACAAAATCAACGGCGAATATGTGGTATCTGTCAAAGGTGCGCCCGAGGTGATAATCGAAATTTGCGATAAAATCGATTTGGAGAAAAACGCCCACGAATTCACCGATAAGGAAAAACAAAACTGGCTCGATGCCAACGAAGAAATGGCCGAGGAAGGACTGAGAATCCTGGGCATCGCGGGTAAACGAACGGACGATATCAACGACGACCCATACGCTAACCTCAATTTCTATGGTCTTATCGGAATGCTCGATCCACCGAGAGAAAACGTCCGTGAATCCGTGGATGCCTGCCAGGCCGCCGGTATCCGAGTTATTATGATAACCGGCGACCATCCCTCTACCGCACGTAAGATCGGCCTTGCAACAGGACAGGTGGACGACCCCAAAGTGCGAGTCATGAAAGGAAATGAACTCGCACAGCCGGATGAAATTTCGGATAAACACAAACGCGAAATACTCGAAACACCAATTTTCGCGAGAGTCAATCCCGGACACAAACTCGATCTAATATCCTACTATCAGCATGATGGTGCGATAGTGTGCATGACAGGCGATGGCGTCAACGATGCGCCCGCGCTTAAAAAAGCTGACATCGGAATCGCGATGGGAAAACGCGGCACGCAGGTCGCTCGAGAGGCCGCCGATATGGTTCTGCTGGACGACGCCTTCTCCACGATAGTCGCGGCTATCCGGCAGGGACGAGCAATCTTCGGCAATATCCGTAAATTCGTAGTTTACCTGATGACAATACACGTCAGCGAAATCCTCGCCGTGGGAATACCGTCGATAATATCATCATTGCCACTGCCAATCCTCCCCCTTCAAATCCTCTATCTTAATATCATAACAGATGTCTTCCCCGCGCTGGCATTAGGAGTTGGCGAGGGTGAACGTGAAGTTATGGACAATCCACCTCGAGACTCGGACGAACCGATATTAACCGGCAAACACTGGCTCTCAATAGCCGGTTTTGGTGCGCTTATGGCAATTCCGGTCATGGCGGCGCTAATTATCGCTCTTAATTCGATGGGTATCCAGCAGGATCGCGCAGTTACAATCTCATTCTTGACGTTGGGTTTTGCGCAATTGCTGTTCGTTTTCAATATGCGCCGCCCCGGTTCGAATATTCTGTTTAACGAAATCACGCGCAACCGATGGATATGGGGCGCAATCATCCTATGTTTTTCGCTGATTCTGGCGGCGGTTTATGTTCCCTTCCTCGCAAAAATCCTTCATCTGGTGGATCCGGGTAAAAACGGCTGGCTACTGGTGGGAGGTCTTAATCTCGGCTTTATGATTATAAGCCAGATAATAAGGCAATTCAAGCTCGGTTCCGAATAATCCCTTGCGCCATCAGCAATTATCTTTTATCTTAATATTTCATTAACAACCGAAGGAGGAAATAAAAATGAAGAATACTATTCTTTTCATAATGTGCATGATTATCATCGCCGGATTCGTGGTCTCATGTAGCGACGACGACGACAACGGCACCGGCCCGAATGGCAACAGCGGCGATCTCATTCCTATGGCTGTCGGCAATTACTGGGTAACTCGTATGATCGATTTCGACAGCCTCGGCGACACGACCTCGGTCGATACAAGCAGGGTCACAATCATCCGGACACAGGACATCGGCGGAAACACATACTACGTCGCCATCGATTCCACCGACGACATCGACACCGCCTACTACCGCAAGGCATCGGACGGCTACTACGCCATCATGCAGGACACAACCATGCCCTCCGATAGCATGGAAATCAAAATGGCGCCTATCCCCTACACCGACGGAACAACATGGCAAATAATGGACCCGATGGACTCCAGCTCGACGGAAGGCGGTTACCTTCAAGTCTATCGATTCAGCATGTCGGGGATCGTCATCGGCGAGACCTCCTTCGATACCCCCGCGGGAAGTTTCAGCAACGCGATTCGCCTCGATTACATTATCGAAATAGAATTCAGCGCGGTGGATACGGCAAGCGACGACACCTTATTCTCCATGAGCGAAGTCGATACTAATCGCAACTACATGGTGCCCGATATCGGCCCGGTGGGCATGGATAGCTACTACAACAACGGCCAGCAGATGGATAAAGACCGCCTTCTCGAATACAACCTCGAATAGCAACTCACACGTTGTCAATGCTAACGCGGCACCCTGGGGTAAAATCGCTGGCACGCCATTTCTATTTCCACCGACCCCGACCAGTGGTTTTCCTTACCGTTGATTGGCGAGTATTCCAACATGGATAGCGGGATCATTCCTGCTAAGAATATCCGGGTTATTTACTCGATTTTCTTCTCGATGCTCTTTATCAGGGAATCGAATGATACGATAAATTTTTCGACGCCCTCGTCCAGGAGCTTTTCTGTGACGGCTTTCAGATCGACTCCGAACTCTTCGAGCTTGTCGAGCCTGCTTAGTTCGCTCTCCAGACCTTTATCGACCGTTAGTTTGGCGGCGCCGTGATCCTCGAAGGCCTCGATTGTGGCGGGCGGCATTGTGTTGACGGTTTGCGCGCCGATGAGGTTATCGACGTAGAGGGTGTCGGAGTAATCGGCGTTTTTCGTGCTTGTGCTCGCCCACAGGACGCGCTGAACTCGTGCGCCTTTGCCGGTGAGTTTCTTCCATCGATCCCCCCTAAAGATTCTCACGAATTTTGAATATGCGGTTTTTGCGTTGGCGACGGCGGTTTTTCCCAGCAGACTGGAAACGCCCATGTTCCGCAGGATTCCATCGACCATGACGTCCATCCTGCTGACGAAAAACGACGCGACGGATGCGACTTTTGAGACGTCCCCGCCGGAGGCCTCCAGTTGTTCGAGTCCTTTGATGTAGGCCTCCGCGATGTGGTTGTAGTAATTCACGGAGAAAATGAGTGTCACGTTGACGTTGACGCCGTCTGCGATTAGCTCCTCGATTGCGGGGATTCCCTCTTTCGTGCCGGGCACCTTGAACATGACGTTTGGCCGGTCGATCATCTTGCGCAATTTCCTGATTTCGGCGATTGTTCCAGCGGTGTCGTGCGCGAGGTGCGGGTTGGCTTCGAGGCTGACGTATCCGTCCACGCCGTCGGTGGCTTCGTAGATTGGCCGCAGGGCGTCCGCGGCGGCGATAATGTCTTTGACGGCGAGGCGTTCGTAGATGTCGAGTGCCGTTTCGCCCGAGTCGGCGAGGGCGACGATTTCCTCGTCGTAAAGCGAACTGCCGCTGATCGCCTTATCGAATATGGTCGGGTTGGAGGTTACGCCGGTGATTCCACGTGCGATGAACTTCTCGAGTTCGCCGTTCTCGATGATCTCCCTGCTGATGAAATCAAGCCATACGGATTGTCCGAGTTTGTTTAGTTTCGAGAGTTTCGCCATTTAAACTCCTTTTTCTATCATGCCTTCTATTATATTATAAACATGCGCAGACGTAATTCCATATTTTTCGAAGACTTCGTTTCCGGGGGCGCTTACGCCGAAATCGTCCGTTCCAATTACGACGCCGCCGGTGCCGACGTAGCGTTCCCATCCCGAACGGGTTCCAGCCTCGATTGCGATTCGATTACGGACTTCTTCCGGGAGGAGGCCCTCGCGGTATTTTTCGTCCTGCCGGTTGAAGATTTTCCAGCACGGCATGGAGACGACGCGGACGTTGATGCCGTCGCCCGCGGCTTTTTGGGCGGCTTTCAGGGCGATGTGCACCTCGGAGCCGGTCGCGATCAGGATTATGTCGGGCGTGCCGTCGCCGGACTGCCATAAGATGTATGCTCCTCGGGATAGGCCTTCGGCGGTGAGGTATTTTTCTCGATCGAGGATGGGGAGTTTCTGGCGCGAGAATATTAGCGCCGAGGGTGTGTGGCGGTCGTGCAGTGCGACTTTCCACGCCTCGATAACTTCGTTGGCGTCCGCCGGCCGGATGACGTTGAGATTGGGGACGGCGCGGAGGCTCATCAGTTGTTCGATGGGCTGGTGCGTGGGGCCGTCCTCGCCGACGCCTATGCTGTCGTGGCTGAAGATGAATATCGTCCGCAATTTCGATAGCGCGGAGAGTCTTATCGGGGGGCGCATGTAATCGCTGAAGATGAAGAAAGTCCCGGTGAATGGGATTATGCCGCCGTGGAGTGCCATGCCGACCGCGATCGCACCCATGGCGTGTTCACGGACACCGAAGTGGATGTTGCGCCCGGTGTAGTCCCAGTTTCCTCCGACGGTTCCCTGAACGCAATCCGGTTTGGTGCCCGCCGGTTGGAAATCGCCCATCCCTTTCAGTCTGGCGAAGGTCGAAGGGGTCAAATCCGCGCAACCGCCCATGAGCTCGGGGAGTTTACCGGCGAGATATTTCATGACGGTTTCGGATGCGACACGCGTGGCCAGGGGGCCGTCTTCCGGGACGAAGAGGTCGATGTCGTCGAAGAGGTCGCCGGGGATGTCGCCTTCGATTCGCCTTGTAAATTCGGCTGTTTTTTCGGGGAATTTGTCGTTGTAGGAGCGGAACGTCTCCTCCCAGCGTGTGTGCGCTTTGATTCCGCGGTTTGCGGATTCGAGCATGTGGTCGCGGACGTCTTTTGGGATGAAAAAGGGTTCGTCGTATTTCCAGCCGAGGGCTTTTTTCGTGGCCGTAAGTTCATCTTCGCCGAGGGGCGCGCCGTGGGATTTGTAACTGCCAGCCTTGTTGGGCGAGCCGTAACCGATGACGGTTTTAACTCGAATAAGCTTGGGCTTATCGGATTCGGCTTTTGCGGTGTTTATGGCATCGTCGATAAGGTCGATATCGTTGCCATCGTGGACTTCCAGAACCTGCCATCCCGCGCACTCGAATCGTCCCGTAATATCTTCGGTGAAGGTCATCGAGGTCGAGCCGGCCAGGCAAATGTCGTTATCGTCGTAGAGGACGATTAATTTTCCCAGCTTAAGGTGCCCGGCGAGGGAGGTTATTTCGTAGGAGATCCCCTCCATCAGGTCGCCGTCGCTGGCGAGGACGTAGGTATAGTGGTTGATTAATTTATGCTCCGGTCGGTTGTAAACGGCGGCCAGGTGGGCTTCCGCGATGGCCATTCCCACAGCGTTCGATATTCCCTGGCCGAGGGGGCCGGTCGTGGCCTCGACTCCGTGCGTCAGGAAGTTTTCGGGGTGGCCGGGGGTGTTACTGCCTATCTGGCGGAAGTTCTTGAGGTCGTCGAGGGATAGGTTGTAGCCGGTCAGGTGCAACATCGAATACAATAGCGCCGAACCGTGTCCCGCGGAGAGGACGAACCTGTCGCGGTCGATCCAATCTGGATCGGAGGGATCGAATTTAAGATGGTTCGCCCAGAGAACATAAGTCATCGGCGCCGAACCCAGTGGCAATCCCGGGTGCCCGGACTTAGCTCTCTGGATGCTATCCGCGGAAAGAAAGCGTATTGTGTTTATCGATTTTTGAGCGAGATCTAAATCTTCAAAGGACATCGTTACTCCAGCCTTTTCAAATGACAAGAAACCTTATATAGTTAGTTAAAATAAAACGCGGTATGAAAGCCGTCAAGACACAAATGATTTGTTTTATCTAAAGCAGGAAATAGCTCGGGTTTTAGCAGTTAATAACTTGACATCGCGGCCTTTACGATTTAGAATTATATCTTATGAGAAGTTGGATATTTATAATCATACTCTCTATGCTCGCCCTGCTGGCGTGCAAGTCCGATAACAAAACAATCGAGACCACACGCGATGATGTCCCTGAAAAGCCACCGACTTCCGACGAGAATATCTACAAACCCATTTTGCCCACCAGGATAATTCATATCGCCGGACATAAATTGAGAGTCGAAGTCGCCGACGAGCAACACGAAAGGCAACGCGGGTTGATGTTCCGAAATTATCTTCCCGATACGGTTGGTATGCTCTTCATTTTCGATGAAGTCGATCTCCATCCCTTCTGGATGAAAAATACATTCATACCGCTGGCCATAGCTTTTATCGACAAGGATTCGATCATCACAGATATTAAGTGGATGAAACCGCAGGATACAAACAGTTATTACCCGTCGAAGCCGATAAAATACACCGTGGAGGTCAACCGCGGTTGGTTTGTGAAACGCGACGTTAAACCGGGCATGAAAGTCGAACTTTAGGAGGCTCAATTGAGAATAGAAAAACACCCGATATTGGAATTTAAGCGTGGCAGGGAGATTAAGTTCATTTTCGAAGGCACGGAGCTAACCGGATACGAAGGTGAACCTATCGCGGCCGCGTTGCATGACCACGGCGTTCACGTTCTCAAATACTCGCTACGACATAATCGTCCTCGGGGTTTTTTCTGCGCGATAGGCCACTGTAGCAGTTGTTTAATGGAAGTCGATGGCAGGCCGAACGTGCGGGTTTGTGTCGAACCTTTGAAGGAGGGTATGGTCGTCCGACTCCAGCGAGGAAAGGGGGAATTGTCATGATTCGTCCTGAGGTTCTGATTATCGGCGGTGGGCCGGCGGGATTGGCCGCGGCACGGGAGGCTGTTCGCGCGGGTTGCGATACCGTCTTAATCGACGATGCCCTCGAATTGGGCGGGCAATTGGTCAAACAAACGCACAAGTTCTTCGGTTCGGAGATGGAATACGCGGGCGTGCGCGGAATATGGATTGCGGAAAAACTTCTGGAGGAAGTAAAGAACTCGCCAAATTTCGAATTTAGAACCCGCACGACCGCTACCGGATATTACGAAGACGGCGTGGTTACGGCGGTTGTTGAGGATAAGAAAGTAATAAAATTTCAACCGAAAAAAATAATCGTTGCTACGGGCGCGCAGGAGAAGACTATTCCCTTCCCGAATAACGACCTGCCGGGGGTTTACGGCGCGGGAGCGGTTCAGACGCTTATGAACGTTTACGGCGTGGCTCCCGGCAAGCGCGGCTTGATGGTCGGCGCGGGTAACATCGGTTTGATTGTCAGTTATCAACTTAAGCAAGCCGGGATTGACGTTGCCGCGGTCGTCGAAGCAATGGAAAGAGTGGGCGGTTACTGGGTGCATGCCAGCAAAATAGCACGGCTGGGGATTCCTATACTAACCCGCCACACCATCGTCGAAGCTATAGGTCGGGACAATGTTACGGGCGCAATAATAACGGCAATCGACGATAACTGGAATCCCATCGAGGGCACCGAACGCGAGATGGAATGCGATTTCATTTGTCTGGCGGTCGGCTTGCTTCCTCTCGCAGACTTCTTCCGGCTCGCGAAATGCGATATGGTTTATGTCCACAAACTCGGTGGCGAAGTGCCGTATCGGGATACGAATATGATGACATCGGTCGAGGGATTATACGTCGCGGGGGACGTCGGCGGAATCGAGGAAGCGTCGTCGGCGATGATAGAAGGCGCAATCGCGGGACTCTCCGCGGCGAAATCACTCAATAAAAAAATCGAAGCCTTCAAAGCTAAACTATGTGAACTGCAAGACGAACTCGGAAGATTGCGATCGGGGCCGGTAGGCGAACATATCCGTTGCGGTCTCAACCAATGTAAACTCGAATGCAAGGCGGGAGATAACTGATGGCTACTGAAATCGAGAAATCCGGGATACCCGATATTGAACTTATCGATGAAACTTTCCCATCGGAAGAACGCCGAAAAGCCGGCCCATACGCCGTCATCGAGTGCTGGCAACTTATCCCGTGCGATCCCTGCGTGGCGTCATGCCCCTTCGGATGTATCGCGCACATGGAGGACATCAACGACCTGCCGGAACTCGACCAGGAAACGTGCAACGGTTGCGGCAACTGCATCGCGCTATGTCCGGGCCTGGCCATCTTCGTAATCGATGAGACCTGGGGCGACGATGATCAGGCGTTAATCCACATCCCCCACGAATTCACTCCTCTGCCGGAGAAAGGCCAGGTCGTCCGCGCATTGAATCGAAAGGGCAAGTTCGTTACCAACGCTGAGGTTATCCGAGTTCGCAAGACTAAATCCGGCACACCGGTAATACATATTACCATCCCACGGGAGTATATTTACGAAATCAGGGCTATCGAGCCTTTAACAATGAAATAAGGAATAATAATGGAAGACACTCGAATTCTCGAAATCAAATCCATTAACGCCTGGACGGTTTTCAAACTTGCGGTATTCGCCTATCTGGTGATAGGATTGATATTCGGGCTTTTAATGGGGATTATTTTCGGTTTAGCGGGCGGCACCGCTTTAGGAATCGAACAGAATAGTGCATTCAGCGCTCTGCTCGGCGCAGGCGGCGGTTTCATCGGTGGATTGATGATCGGTATTCTTTACGGCCTGTTCGTAGGGCTTTCAGGGGGAATCGGCGCGGCGATATTCGCACTGTTATACGACCTTTTCGCATCCATAGTGGGCGGAGTGAAAATACGAGTCGAGTGATAAATCCGCACAGCTCGTTGTTGAAATATCTGCTTTTATATGTATAATTATTGGATTAAAGGTGATTAAATGAAATATAAGCTATATGTTTGGCAAGTATAATGAAACCCGAGGGAAAACGGATTTTTTGCCGTAACCCCCGGTTACGGCTTTTTTAATGGAGGTCAGATGATAATTCGTAGAACAATAATCACATTATCGTTGCTAATCGCATTTTGCTCTATGGCCGTCGTGAACGGAGTTCACCCGCGGTATGCCAGGGAATTCGCTCTTGGGCAGGCCGCGTTCGAGCCGAAGGATGAAAGTGCTATCGAGGAAATCCGGGACATTGCGGAAAACCGCGGAGGCGAAATTCACAAAGTCACTCGCCATCTGAATATCTGGCTGATGACATGGACACCGGATATCGATAATACAGCAATCGAAGCGGCAAAACGCAACGGCGATCTCGATACGTATTTCAAAATCTACGAAGAGGGAGAAAACGAGGTCCAGAAGTTTGCCGATATCCTAAATAAATCTGGATATACCAAATGGGCATCGCCAAACAGGCTTCACTATTCTACTTACATCCCCAACGACCCATGGTTCCCCGACGATGGCGAACATACCTCAGCCAGCGGCCCCGACCAATTCGATAAAGCTCTGATGAATTGCCCTGAAGCGTGGGATATCGAACGAGGTGATCCGAGCGTCATCCTCGCTATTATCGACTCCGGAACCGACGTGGACCATCCGGACTTATGGAATAATATATGGGTAAACCCCGGCGAAGATACCGATGGTGATGGCGTCCTGTATGATTTGGACGATCTCGACGGCCTGGACAACGACGGCAACGGTTACGTTGACGACCTTTTCGGATACGACTTCTGCGGTGGTGTCACCGGACACGAAACAGCACCTCCCGACCAGGAGGATTGGAATCCCGACATCCATCATATGGGCGACGACGGTTGGGGCGAACCCGACCCCAGCGCCGGCGACGGCGAAGGATCTTTTTTCATGCCAGCCGATCAAGGCGTCGCTCACGGCACACACACCGCTGGAATCGCTGGCGCGGTGATGGACAATGACACTATGTTTGCCGGCGTCGCCGGCGGCGGTTGCAAAATAGTCCCCGTCCGAGTCGGAAATCCTGAAGGCAGTATGACGGCCACCGACATTGCCGCAGGCATGGAATATGCAGTTATTGGCGCATACGCAAATGTTATCTCAATGAGTCTTGGAAGCACCGCCTCTGAACCTGAACCGGCAGAATCACTGGCCATAGATTTCGCATGGGCCGCCGGAGTTACTATTGTCTGTGCGTCAGGCAATTTCGCCGGTATGCCATTTTTCGGCAACGATTCCGTGGGTTATCCCGCAAGTGCGACTAAAACTATCGCCGTAGGAAGTTGCGGCTCAGATGGAAATCGCGCCAGCTACAGCCAATATGGCGGCATGCTCGACGTCGTTGCTCCGGGCGGCGTTTACGATTCGGAAACGATATGGTCAACGTGGGTAGTTTCCGTCGCGGAGGCCGACACGAGTTCGACTCTGTCCCCGGCGGATCATTCGTATAACCACGCCGAAGGGACGAGTATGGCTTGCCCCCAGGTTGCAGGGATTTGCGGATTGATACTATCGATAGACCCGACTCTCGATAATGAAGACGTCCGCACGATACTGCACGAAACAGCCATAGACGTTATGGCCCTGGGTTGGGACGGCGAAACGGCTTACGGTCTGGTCGATGCTTACGCCGCTGTAGATTATTTAAACGTCGCGGAAAGGGGACTACCAAAGGAAACTGGTCTTTCTATTTTCCCGAATCCCTTCAACGCGGCTTGCAAAATTACGGCCCCCGGCGAGGTCGAAATATACGATATCAACGGACGACTCGTAAAGACACTCGATCCGGGAACTTCCGATCGAGTCCAATGGCATGGAGCGGATGAGCGAGGACAATCTTTACCGGCGGGAGTTTATCTCGTAAGGACAGACACCGCAAACGGCTATGAAATCAAGAAAGTTACGCTATTAAAATAACCTACCGCAGGAGACTCTATGAACAGATTTATCCTGCCGTTCTGCCTGATAATCACCCTGGTTTACGCATTACCGGCGGATTTAGAAGTTAGCCTTTATGTCCAAAATAGGGAAGCCGTTCGTGATGCTCAAAACGCAGGTTTAATGATAGATAATTACGATTCGCGAACCGGCGAACTCCGGGGGGTTATATTTGAAACCGACCTTCCCGCCCTGCGTTCTCTCGGTTATCCAGTCGAAATCCTGCCGGAAAGGGACGCACGCGTCCTGGCGAAACAACGCCGCGAACCTTCCGGTTATCCTACAATGACGGAATATAAAAACTTCATGACCGGTGTTGTTACGGATCACCCGGTAATTGCATCGTTGGATACTTTCGGGTGGTCTCAAGGCGGCAGGCCGCTGTTAATGTTGAAAATCTCAAATCGCGTCGGCTGGGATGAGACTGAACCGGAATTCTGCTATATTAGCACAATGCACGGCGATGAACCACCGGGCATGATATTTCTGATGTGGTTCATCGATTCACTCACAGATAATTATGGGTATGATCCCCGGATAACCAGATTAGTGGATTCTTGCGAGATATACATCAATCCTCTGCTCAATCCAGACGGTTATGATTATGGTAGCCATAGTCCACGTCGTTATCTTAACAACGGCGTCGATATGAATCGCAACTTCCCCGTGCCAGACGGTGTCGATGGCAACGATGGAACATTTTCGGCATACGCTGAAACCGGGGCTACTATAGACTGGTATATGGACAGATTCATTAGCTATACTATCAATTTCCACACGGGCGCTCTCGTAGCTAATTATCCCTGGGATCACACATCCCTCCGTAGCACGGATGACGATCTATATCAATTCCTGGCTTTAAATTATTCGACTCGAAATCTCCCGATGTATTACGGTAGCTTTCCACAAGGTATTACAAACGGTTACGACTGGTATGAAGTCGATGGTTCTCTGCAGGATTGGACTATCTGGACGCGCGGCGATTTACATATAACGGTCGAACTATACGATACAAAATGTCCATCATTTAGCATCCTTGACGATTTATGGGATGATAACTACGATGCCTTTTGCGCGGCTATCGAAGTAACGCTCAACCACGGCGTTCACGGGATAGTTACCGATAGTATTACCGGCGATTCACTCGGCGCAATTGTGGATATAGACGGTCTCGAACAGAACGCTTATTCTTCGCCGAATAACGGCTACTATCATCGAATTTTACTTTCGGGCGATTACGATTTGACGTTCACCTGTCCCGGATATTACGACAAAACCCTATCTGTTACCGTTCCCGACTCCGGCCTGGCTCGAATGGACATCCAACTCGTCCCGATGAATCCTATCTATATTTATCAAACCGATTTCGAGTCGGACGACGGAGGACTAACTCAAGACGACCTATCATCCTACGAGGATTGGGAATACGGCACGCCCGGACAGGGAATAATCGAACCTTATTCCGGCACTAACGTTTGGGGGACAATTCTCGACGACGAATATCATAATACGAGCACAAGTCGGCTGAGATTGACCGATATTTCTTTGCCAGACGTCGATAGTCTAACTCTTTCGTATATGCAGTGGTTTAGTTTCCAGGATATATCCAGCGGTGAATACCACGACGGCGGCAATTTGAAGGTATGGACTTCCCCATCGGTGAGCGAAATACTATCCCCGACACCAGGTTACAATCATCCTATGAGTTCATGGAACAACCTTATCCCCGGTGAAAATGCTTTCAGCGGTTTGAATCAGCGAAAATGGTGGCACGAAGTGCGAGTCGATTTAACTACCTGGGCGGGCGAAACGATCGATTTGACCTGGGATTTCGGTTCCTCCAGCGTAAACGTGCAGGTTGGTTGGTATATAGATAATATCGCGATATATTACCCCGACACTACGCCGTTATATGCCCGTGAAGGAAACGTAACAAAGCCGATTCATCTCGATATTTCGACATATCCCAATCCATTTAACTCGTCAATTGTAATACATATAGACGGTGTAGATATTCCAGATATTGAAAGGTTGCAGATCGATATTTTCTCCATCGAAGGCCGGTGCCTGAGCAAGAACAATCGCCTTGAATATCCCGCGAAGGGTCGATCTCTGTTGTGGCGTCCCCATAATGAGCTTCCGTCGGGTGTTTATCTTGTGAAAGCCTCTCTTGGGGATCTGACATCTACGGAGAGAATAGTCTATCTCAAATAGGAAGGAAATTTCGGCAAATGCGCATCACATTTCACGGCGGAACAAGACAGGTTACAGGCTCCAAACATATCATCGAAACCAACAGCGAAAGACTTCTACTGGACTGCGGGCTTTTTCAGGGACACCGCGAAGAGGCCAACCGGAAGAACCGCAAACTACCATTTGATCCCGTCGGAATCGACTCGGTAATCCTCGGGCACGCACATATAGACCATTCCGGCAATTTGCCCAGCCTTGTCAGAAACGGCTATGAGGGGCCGATTTACACGACAAAACCCACGGATGATCTCTGCGCGTATATGCTCGCGGATTCCGCGTATATTCAGGAAAAAGACGTAGAATACTTGAACCGAAGGCGTGAAAAGAAAGGGTTGGATTTAATCGAGGCCACTTATACTATGGCCGATGCCCTGGACACGATACATCGGTTCGTTCCGCGTCCCTATTCTCATTGGTTCGGCGTTACGAAAAATATCAAGGCGATATTCCGAGACGCCGGGCATATCCTCGGAAGTGCTATAACCGAATTAGAAATTTCTGAAAAAGGAGCGAAACACAGAGTTTGTTACGCAGTCGATCTCGGACGAAAAAACCTCCCCCTTCTTCTCGATCCAAAACAGATTACCGGTTGCGATACCTTGATAATCGAATCAACTTATGGTAACAGGAAACACGATCCAATCGAAAACGCGAAAGGCGATTTAGAGAAAGCTATCAATAAAACGGTCGAACGCGGCGGCAAAATAATAGTCCCGAGTTTCGCTATGGAACGAACACAGGAGATAATTTACCACCTGCACGAACTACACAATGAGAAACGTATTCCCAATATACCTATCTTCATCGACTCACCACTGGCTATCAATGTAACTCAGGTATTCAGGCGCAACCTTCAATATCTAGATGACGAAGCTCAGGTTATGATCCGCAAATATGAAGATCCTTTCGGTTTTGGGCGGGTGCAGTATGTTCGAAGTGTGGAGGATTCCAAACAATTGAACTACATGGACAATTCCATGATAATCATCTCCGCCTCCGGGATGTGCGAGGCGGGACGCATTCTTCATCACCTTAAAAACAACATCGAGGACAACCGCAACACCATTCTTGTAGTCGGTTACATGGCGGAGAACACATTGGGCAGGCGAATCGTCGAACGCGAGAAGCGCGTCAAAGTTTTCGGCGAGGAATACAATCTCGAAGCCGACGTGGTCGCTATTGACGCTTTCAGCGCCCATGCCGACAGGGATGAACTTCTCGAATACATCAGAGGATGCGGCCCCAATCTAAAAAGAGTATTTATCGTTCACGGCGAGGAGGAGCAATCTTTAGTCTTTGCCAACGCGGTCCGCAAGATGAATCCCGCCTTAGAAGTTACCGTTCCCCAGGAAGGCGAATCGATCGAGCTGAATTAATCATTCAAAACCGGTTTTGAGTCCCACGTGGATATATCCGCCCGTCAACGCGTCTCCCTCCCCCAATCCGTATGATACATCCCACATACCGATAGCGGTATTCAATCGCAATCCGATTCCATAGCCGAATTTAATTTCCTCGTTTTCGCCAGACGGTCGTATTAATCCTGTGTCAAAAAATAGATAGGCATGTGCTTCTGAACTAAGTAATGCGCGCCACTCTACGTTTGCCCATCCGATATGTTCGGCTGAGAATTGTTCTTCACGATAGCCACGTAAACTCCCCAAACCGCCCAAATAGTATCGATCCGACAGCGGCAACGGCCCGTTGGATAAAGCGCTTCTGCCGGAAACCGAGACGTCAATTACCTGCCGTTTGAGAATTTCCCTCGCCGTCTCGAAATCTATTTCGGTTCTAAAAATAGGTTCGTATTGGTCGAGGGTTTCAAACAGGTCTGCAGGGCCGCTTCTTTCGATATACGACCCTTTCAATTCGAGCTTTGCATGGTAGCCTTCACGAGGATTTAACCTCGGGCGTAAACCTTTCCATTTCGCGGCGGTTTTTAACGAATATTCCCTCGAAGTAGGTATATTCAGGACGTTTTGTCCAATCGAGTCGGGATCCACCGCGCGTATGGATATGCCGTTTGTGATGCTCAGTTTAAAACTTATCGGCAGAGAATAATCGAGGCCTGATTCCCGTTCCGTATATGTGGAATCGACCGCGTAATATCTTCCGGATAGGATTACGTCGCCCGGGCCGTTTAAAAGCCACGGTTCGGTGTATGACGCTTCGATTTCCATTTTTTCCGATGCCACCTGATCCCAGGCAAATGATAGCGACCTTGCAGTCCCCCGGATATTGTTGAATTCCGCATCGAAATGCCCTGTTACGCCTTTTCCATCGCCGGAGGGTGTATAGCCAAGGACTCCGTTCATCGTGACCGACCGACCTTCGACAACCGGCACCTTTAACAACCAGAATCCCGTCTCATCGAGTAACAATCGCGGTTCGCCCGACGTGGAAAGCCAACCGGTATCCTCTATCCTATCGACGCCCTTATTTATACGTGTTTGAGAATATTCTTCCGGCAGATCGAGCAACATCAACCTTTCAACAACATAAGGTTTGGTTTTGGATTTTTCCGGGATAACAACCTGATTTATCTGAACGGATTCGCCCGCATCCACTTTTAATTCTACCCTTACCGGAACTTCATCCGTCTGAACTGGACCTATGGCCAGCGATTCAATATTCACCGACGCAAAAGGAAACCCGCCGTCCTCGAGCTTTTGGACTAATTTTTCCATATCCCTTGCGAGTTTCCATTCCGTAAAGGGCTTATCCACAGCTATTTCCAATCGTGGTAAATCGAGCGGAAATCCCATAATATGATATTCCTCAACCGAACTAATCGGGCCGGAATTTACTCGTATCTTCGCTGTAATGTCGCTTTCCGAAAGGCTGTCGATACCGACCTTCACGTCGGCAATGGGATAACCGTTTCTTTTATAAAACACGGAAATCGAATCGGCGATTAGTTCGAGGGGAGTGTTTTCTGCGATCTCCCGGATATTTTTTTCACCCAACGGTCCAGGTTCGATAATCTGAACCGGAGTCATGGCGAAAGCCACGAAAAAAGTCAACAGGATCGTAAGATAAGCCGTCTTCATGTTTAAAAAACGCCCCCATTTCGGCGGGGGCGTTTGTTCGGGATGTGTGTCATCAAAGCTACTTGATCATCAGTAGCTTCTGCTTGGCGCTTGTTCTACCGGATTTCAACACGGCGAAATAAACACCGCTGGGCAATTCGCGATCGTTATCGGATCGGCCGTTCCAGACGACGCTATGATAACCCGCCATAGCCTTATCGTTGAAGAGATTGCAGACGCTTCTTCCGGTAATATCGTATATATCGAGAGAAATATCGCTATCTTCGGGGATTGAGAATCTGATTTCAGTAGCGGCATTAAACGGGTTCGGCGCGTTGGAGTAGAGAGTTAGCTTGTCAGGCAAGTTCCTATCGACCGTAACCTTGAAGGAATACGTTCCGGGTTGCAACTCGAATCCTTCGCTTTCCGACATATCGTATATATTCTTGTCGATTGTTAACTCGAATATTCCTTTACCCTCGGTTGTCCACTCGATACTTCTGGCTTTTGTAATCGAGATAACGCCCGTCCATTCGCCGAATTTTGCCGGTTCGATTTCACTATCGAGGAGCGGCATATCGCCGTCCAGATATATCCTGTCCATTGTGCCTGGTATTACAGGAGGCATCGGTTTGCTAAGCGGGTTTTCGATCATATCGAATTCGACCCTGTTCCCCGTTTCGTCCGCAAAGAATAGACAACCCGAAACAACCGGCTCGATTTCATCGCCGATCGCTTCTTTGGGCAGATATATACTCGTAATCCTCGCGTTGGACGGTCTTTCGTTGAATATCCATTGACCACGCCCGGGAACGAACTCATCCGTAGCTTCATAGCGGGCGATTCCCTCCGTTTCGTAATAGAAGAAAGTCCCAAGCATGAATGCATCCGCCGGAGTTATCGTCTGATCCGACAGGTATGTCCTGTGTGCCGGACTTCCCATCATTATCCAACCAACGGGTAGACTTCGGTCGAAATTGTAAAGCGGATTGCCGAACCTTACATAGCTTGTATCTATGAAAGACAGAACCCAGAAGGCTTTCCCGGATTGGACTTCGGTTATCATCTGATATTCCTGAAGGGAATTATTCCATCCCCAAACGCTTATCGCCTCCGGGAACAGGGACGAGACCGACATTGAGGGCATAGTAACCGGCGCGCTGAGTAGATTCCATCCGCGAGCCAGGTCGATTTCCCATTCATACATGCCCGGTCTGCCGTCGAAGGTAATCTTGATAGGCCCGTCCGGCGGAATCTCGACCATCGAATCGACGGTCATATCGATCCAGTCGTTTATCATGAATCCCTTCCACATTTGCCGGGGATTCCATTTAAGGTAGCCGTCGCTTGCAAAGTATGCATACCATTGAACCAGAGAACCGGTCGGCCGGATGTCCGTCCCAAGTTTCTTCCAATCATCGCTGAGGAACCAGGCATCCGAATACCCAAACCAGGGCGGCGTATCAAGGACATCGATGCCGCGGTCGTAGTCGCCAGTGGCGGCATCAAGTAAGCCCAATCTCAACGAGTCCTGTTTAACCCAGCCTGTATCATAGTAACGGAGCATTCCATACCAGAAATAACGCAGGTCTCCGCCGACAATAAATAGCCCGGCGTCGGCAACGGGTATCGGTAGGAAATCCATGCCGTAATTGAACAGCAACTCGTCCACTTCTATTCGACAGCTTCGACCCAACAATACTTCGGCGTTCACCGCGTAATGCACCTTAATAATTTCGCACGGTCCCGTTAACGGCGTCGCACCCACTAATCTAACCAACACCCTATCCGGGGCGATATTCCTTATTATAAGCGTCCATCCCGTCGGTAAACCGGAGCCCCTGGTAACGTTCAGCGGCGAGAGGAAATCGTCGTCAGCTTTCACTGTGAAATCTATGTTTGTAATCTCGTTGGTGTAAGTATTTCCGAGGTAAATCGGCACCTGTATGAGTTCAGCCGGATTGGCGATTGTTTCCTCGGGCGGATAGACGTGCAGGTAATGGGCTGGGACTTCGGGGGTAATCTCAAATTCCACAGGAAGAGTCCTGTCAGGGGAAACGGGGTCGTTAGTCGTGAATTCTATATCCGTTTCGTAAGTTCCGACTTCGAGTGTCCCGGCTTCGAAATAAGCGATTATTGTCCGCGTTGCTCCCGGCGGAACAATTCCCCAATCATCTGACATTTCAAGCCAATCGGCTTCTTCGGTAAGATACCACACCGCGGTTCCGGTGCCGTGGTTTTGAATATTCACATTGGCTTCGGTTTCCCAGGCCTCTTCGAGTTCTACGGATAAAATTGGAGGCGATATTGTCAGTTCGGGGATACCGCCCGGTGCGCCGAGAAGCATGGTTCCAAATTCATCGGGTTCTAACAGATCTGCCCCGATAGGCCATTCGAAAACGGTATCGCCGACCTCATTGAGAATCTGATATCCAACCCCGATAGTATCCGATGGAAGGGCGAGGAATTCCTCGGGAACAGTCATATCGACGAACATTTCGATACTGAAATAGCCCGGGGCAATCGGTTCAAAGTCCGCCACACAGCCAATGGAAACACGTTCCGCTTCCGCAGAATCTTCGCCAATAGGATAGAACCAGACGTCGGATATCCCTCCCGGATCATAGGAAACTTCGTAATATCCCTCCGTCGAGCTATCGGCGTCGTCCCAGGTTCTGGAATAATCGTCGTCAAAGAAGAAACGGAAGGTATAGCCTTCATACAGGGTCATCAGTGCGTCTATGCCGATATAAAGAGTGTTCAGGTTGTTCATCAGGAGAATCTGGGCATCCGCCGCCAGTTCCGCTCGAATCGACTGGAACCAGACCGTCTCATTCACGTTGCCATCGAGAACGGGAACATCACCGGTGAAGTAATTACTGTATAATAGATTACCAGCTAACGAGGCCCCGCCGTCAATATTGGAGAAGCCGCTATTGAAATCGGGATCCTTATAAACAGCCTGAACCTTGTAGAAATACAATCTTCCCGGTTCAACGAGATTATCGGCGTAACTATTATACGGCACTGAATCGGCGATAACCTCATAACCGACATCGAAGAATTCGCTTCTGTAAACCGCGTAATGCGAGAGGTTCACCGGGAGTCCAGTCATCACTGAAGGTGGAGCTTCCCACATCAGAGGAATACATCCGAGGAAACCATCGAGTGCGACCAGGTTCTGGGGAACGAATACCGGATGTGTGGTTTTGATTACCACAACGTTGAAAACCTGAAGGGTCGTATCCATCTCGTCATAAGCCGCGATCTGGACGATATAAGTTCCTTCGATATCGATCGGTAACCATGATGCATACCCGCTGATATCGACCCCCATGCCGATTGGGCCACTATGAAGTTCATAATATACGACGTCGCCGTCGGCGTCTTCGGCAACCGCCATGTAATTCCACGGGAAACCGTCGAGGATTAGAGTGTCGTCCGGGAAAGTAATGAACTCGGGAGGATCGTTCACGGAAATCACAGTAACGTAAACGGAATCCACAAGCACGTCCTCGCCGTCGGTTGCCGAGATAATAACCCAGCCCTCCCCGTGGTAATTTTCCTGCAGGCTGATGTTGACGTATTCCGAATCGACCAGAGTCGCGATTATTCCATCCTCGGTCGATTCGACATCATAGGTCAATCCTGAAGGCGGATTGAAGACGCTGGAAAGATCGGGTAAAGCCGTATCTGGATCATCCTCGAACATGGTGAGGTCGGGGATTTCGTTAATGACACCGAGAGTCCAGCAACCGGCAGTTGGAGACGGATCGCCATTGGGGCCGTCGTCATCGAGGGGTCTGACCGTGAAGAAATACTCCCTGCCACTATCCAGTCCACTGATATAAGTGTGGATCTCGGTTCCGGCGGGTTGAGGAGCAATCGTATCATACACCGGAACGAAAATATAATCAATAGGATCGAAATCCGTATCCGGCTTATATCTGATTTCATATCCAACTCCGACTTCGCCGGTTCCGCCGTCGTCGCCGGGTGCAGTAAATACCAGTTCGATGGCGTGCGCGTCCAGGTCTCCGCATGTAAGGTCGAGGATTACATTCGGCGGAATATCGTCCTCGAATTCGTGCGTTGTAATGTGTAGTATATTCGATACCGGGCCGTCCAGACCTTCGTCATCCCAGGCTTTGCCGGCAATCCAATAGTCCGTTTCTGGAGTTAAACCATCGACGGTAAGAGTCTGTGGCGTTCCGGCAACCAACGGGTCGGGAACACCCTCTGTAATCAACGCCTGAGCGCCGAATTCTGCCTCGGTGAAAGCCAAAGCCGACCAGCGGAATTCGTAATGATCGGCGGTTCCTACGTTGCCGTCGTCGCCCGGGGAATCCCAGTATATTGTAAAGCTATTCCAGGAAACCTCGCGCGCTTCCATCGTATCGATTTCGAATGCCGCCGGCGGAATGGTATCCGGCATCTCCGGGGTCGTGAAGTTAACCATATTCGATACCCCGGATTCGTTCGGGACCTCGTCCTGGGTGACCATAGCCGCCCAATACTCCGTCCCGGGTAAAAGCCCTTCGATCCAGACGTCCTGAACCGTTCCGTTAATCAACGGCGCGGGCATACCTGCAACAAAGAAACTCGGCGGCCAGATGAAGTCTATGACATCGTAGCCGAGCACATAGGTTGTCGCTG
>CAZSHG010000038.1:0-25345 GCA_964606695.1 uncultured bacterium | reverse complement strand
ACCTACACAGCCGAAGACAGCGCGGAGGTGATAGTGCCGGAAGGTGAGGAGATAACAATTGAGCCGACCTTGCTTTTCTCGATTCCCATACCGGCGGGCGATACGGTTGCGCTCGGTGAGCCGACCGAGGACGGGCGTTTCCCGGTGAGTTTTACATTTGGCGGAATGAACGACGGTGTGATTCGCATTTACGATACTACTGGCACTGTCATCGATTCCTTCCCGAATGCTTATGGCGGACGATCATTCGACATTTCTCCGAACGGCAATCTGGTTTTTCTAATGGAATGTCTTTGCTCAGATTCTTTAAATGGAGGTGTGGATAATCCATACGTCTGCCAGAGGCTTTATAATAAGGAAAGCAATTTACTTTTCGAAACCCCATATTGCATTTACTGTAAATTTTCAAAAGACGGGGAAAAATTGGGGAGACCTACTATTAATAATGTACTTGAGCCAACGGAATGGGACGTTCATAGCATAATGATAATAGATACATTATCTAACCGAATATTGTATTTTTACATTAGAGAGGGATTTTCGGTTGAATCTAAAATATATGAATCATCTTTATCAGAGAATTTCACGAAAATCTGGAAAATAGGAATAGATACTCTTTGGATTTACGACGATGAAAAAAACGTCTTGGCAGAAGTGCCGGATTTTTGGGGCGGAATAAAACCGGAGGGCGTTATTGAATGGAATTACTTCATTAATAAAGTAGATAATAACGAGCATTACTGGAGAATCGCTCCTATCGGAAGGCCTATTAATACATTATTAGTAATTTCTTACGACACTTTAGGAAACCAAATACGGAGTTTAAGTTTGGATTTCGAGAACGTCCAAAGTCTATCCTGTGGTATCTCTGATGAGGGAGATTATTTATGGGCGACCGTTTCTCGAGAACAGGCCGATTCATGCCTCATTTATTCTACTGTTGATGGCGTGGAAATTATAGGATTCGAGATTCCCATTTCTCACGAATATGATTCACTCAAAAGATTAAGAGAAGTCTCGATAGAAAGTTCTATAGGATTCTATTTGGGTGATGGAAAGGCCATTGCTATATCATGCATCAAAGAATTAGGAAATGGCAGAGAAATAATTGTAACCGATATGAATGGAGTTTTACTTTTTGGGCTTCCTAAAGCTATGAACCATTATGAGAATAAATTCGAGAGCTACAAATTCACAGGAGACGGCAAATACCTTATTGCTGTGAGAAACGAGACAATATTCGCATACAGGATTTGGAGGTGAGAGAAATGAAAACGGTTTTCTCCTCCATAATAATTCTTGTATTCGCATCACTTACTCTTATTGGCGAATGCCCAGACTGGATAACGGATGAACATACCGTAATGTTCAATGGTTTCGCAAATCTTCAAATAAAAGGTGATTTAATCTATTTACATGATGGTGCCGATTTCTACGACTTCGATAATTGGGGAATCTACGAGATAGACCATATCGAAAGAAAGCGCTTTAGAATTAACTCAAGATCACCAAAACCTAAAATATAATCCGGTGCACTTTTATTTTGCATTTAACCGGTAGATGTTGAATTCTGGAGGTTGAAATGAATACCAAAGCGGATGTCCATAAGATAATCGAAGAATTGAAAAGCGAGCTGGAAAAAACAAAAGATCCAGCTCAAAGGGCGCAGTTATATGTGTCTCTTGCTAATTCTTGCGTGGTAATTTCCGCGGATAAATCGATCGAGTTCGCCAAACTTGGAATCGAGGAAGCTCAAAAGACAGACGATCTCTTTTTACTGGCGAAATGCTATTCTTCGCTTGGAATATCAAATAGTTGTGCGGGGAATTATGCCGAATCTTTTGAAGCCCTGAATGGAATGAATAAGATAGGATATAGAATAAACAACAGTGAAGTTATTGCCAGATGTTACAATGATAAAGGCATTGTTTATATTCAGATGGGTGATTATGAAAGATCCGCTTTAGCCTTCAGGAAAGCTCTCAAATTGAACGAGGAATTGGGCAATAAGCAACTGATAGCTACGAATTTTAATAATCTCGCGGATGTCTATTTTCGAGAAAGAGCCTATCAGAAGGCAATAGAGTATTATCGGAAGTCTATTGAATTGAAGGAAGAACTCGGAGATGAAAGCGGTCTTGCGGGATCGTTTAACGGCCTTGCCAGCGCTTATCAGGCTTGTGATGAATTCGATAAGGCGGAGGAAACATATAAAAAAGCGCTCGATTTGTTTGGAAAGGCGGGCAATGTGGCGGGTATAGCAACAGTGTTAGCGAATATAGGGCTTATCAGGAAATACAAGGAGGATTACGATGGGGCTAAGCGGATTTTAAAAGAAGCTATGCAGACCATGGAAGAAATTGGCGACAAATGGGGAGTAGCGGCGTTGCTCGCAAATTTAGCGACTTTAGCATTTACAACCAAAGACCTTGAAGAAGCCATGTCTTACGCCGAGAAAGCTTTAATTAAGGCGAGGGAAATAGGCGCTCAAAACATTATGAGATCGGCTTACGCTACTCTTTCGCATGCTCATGAAAAGCTTGGAAATCTTCAGGAAGCATTGAAATATTTCAAACTACAGAAAGAAATCAGCGATCATATTTTCGATTTAGATAAAAGCCGACAGATAGAACGGCTCGAAGCGAAATACATCATCGAAAAGAAAGAACGTGAAGCCGAAGTTTACCGTAAGGCTTCGATCACGGACGCGCTTACGGGGCTTCTTAATCGACCTGGAATTATGGATAAGATAAACGAGACTTCGAAGAACTCCATGGAATCCGGGGGATGTTTTTCGATAATTATCTCAGATATCGACTTTTTTAAACGGTTCAACGACGAATACGGCCACGATTGCGGTGATTTCGTCCTCAAAGGCGTCGCGTCCAAACTGCGGGACGTAATTGGCAAAAGCGGGTATATCGGCAGATGGGGTGGCGAGGAATTTTTGATCCTGCTTCCCGATTTTAATATAGAAAACGCCGTCGAATTAGCCGAGAAAGCACGCAAAAAAATCGCCGACGAAAAGCAGGTTTATGAGGGAGAAATCCTGAGTATTACAATGTCGTTCGGAATAGCGAGTAACGCCGAAATCGAAGATATGGACGTTTGTATCCTCAGGGCGGACGAGGCACTGTATCGAGCCAAAGGAGCCGGTCGAAACCGCGTGGAACGCTGGCAAGGTTAAAAGAAGTAAACCGAAGTCGATTTGGGCTAATTTATCCTCCAATATTCGATTAATTTAGGTAATCTCACTTAGAACTTTTCTATCTGTTCTTTCTATAGGGTAATTTCGCGTCCGTCATTGTGGCTCAAGGTCTGCTCAATATGAAGTGGCACCTCCTCGACATGATTTCCGGCTTGCTCAACATGAAGTATGGCTTCCTCAAGATGTTTCCATACATCATTTAGCTTGCGTATTTAATTGGATTGCCGTATTATTAAATGCACTTTTGATAATCTCGGAGAGAATAATGAATAAACACGCCACTATAGCCCTTTTAACAACCATCGCCCTAATTTTTTCAGGATGCGAACGCAGACCCGCGCCCACCGATTTCATGGTTCAGAAACTCGCACGCAAAGAATTCAAGAAACATCGCAAAGAGTGGATCGAGGAGATGCACCGCACCGCGCCGGGAGTCGATTATCGGGTGATCGACCGCGAAACCCGCAGTGCGAAGAACGCAAGCCGCCTCGCGAAAGGCACCTCATCGATGTCGGTTGCCAGCGAGCCGGTCGCGGAGGGGCACCTCTACGGCACATGGCGCGAACGCGGAAGCAACAACCTCGCCGGGCGCATGCACACCGCGGATGTCGATTTCGAGCACGGCTATATATACAACGGCTCCTCAGGCGGGAATATCTGGCGCGCGAACCTGGACGGCGAGGGTTGGACGTGCCTCAACAACGCAATGCAAATCGGCGACATCAAAATGGTGCGTATTTTCAATCATCACGGCGACAAACGGCTGGTCGTAGCGGGAAGTTCGCCGCCCGCGGTTTATTACACCGACGACGAGGGCGCGACATGGAACACCGCCATCGGCCTGGACGACATCGCGAGCTGGGGATGGTTCCGGTCGGGTCAGGTCGTCAACGACAGCGCGCGGACGATCTACCTCCTCGGCGCGGAATGGGACTACGACCTCTGGACGCAGCGCACCGTGGTTTACAAATCCGTCGATCACGGCGAGAGTTTCTATAAAATCTACGATTACGGTCTAAGCTCCGGTCTCTTCGACCTCTGGACTTCCCGCTACGACACATCCTCGTGCTACATGTTCATCCGCGAGACGATCACCGCCTTCGACCGTGACGACAACCTCGATACCATCGCGTCCTTCTCCGTTACAGGCGGCATCTCGGATGTCAGCAATGTCAACCTGACCGGATGTGTCCACGACGGCGAGGTCTATCTCTATTCCGCCCACGCATACAATGAAGGCCACACCGACGTCCACGCCTCCACCGATGGCGGCGCGACATGGGCCTATCGCGGAAACATCGAGGAACGCCCCTTCCTGAATAGCGGCAACAACTTCACGTGTAGTAACGTCAACCCGAACGCGCTCTTCTTCGGCGCGGTGCAAGCCTACCGAAGCCACGACGGCGGCATCCGATGGACTCTGCGAAACCACTGGTGGGAATACTACGACAACGAGGACACTATGCTCCACGCCGACATCCCCGGCATCGACGCAATCCTCACACCCGCCGGCGACGAGTTCCTGCTCATCTCAACCGACGGCGGCCTATACATCTCGAACGACTCACTCCTGACCGTCGATAACCTCTCCCTATCCGGCCTCGCGGTGAGTCAATACTACTCGACCTACACATGCCGTTTCGATCCGAGGATCATCTACGTCGGGAGCCAGGATCAGGGCTACCAGCGATGCCAGTCCGATTCCGGCGGCATGCTCGATTTCGACCAGCTCATCAGCGGCGACTACGGACACATCGTCTCAAGCGACGGCGGTTCAAGCGTATGGACGGACTACCCCGGATTCGCCATGTATTACCCGAACGCCGCCTACACCGAATGGAAAGTAACCTGGGACTTCGAAGGCTCGAATTACCTCTGGATGCCGCCTATCATGGAGGATCCCGAGGCGGTCGATCACGCCTACCTCGGCGGCGGAGGCACCGACGGCGGCGCACATATCTGGCATCTACACGCACGCGCTCTATGGGTCTCCGCGGAGGAACACCCCTACAATTTTAGCCTCGGTGAGGACTATGTCCGCGTGGCGGCGATGGAATACTCACCAATCGACCCGCATTACCGCTACGTCATGTCCAGCGTCGGCAATTTCTTCCTCTCCACCGACGGCGGCGCGACGTGGACACATACCCCGGCCTTCGAGGGGCCGCACAGCCACTATTTCTACGGTTCGTCGATAATCGCCTCCAATACAAACCTCGGCACCGTCTATATCGCCGGAAGCGGATATTCCAACCCACCAGTATATCGCTCGACAGACCACGGCCTGACCTTCTCGGCGATGGACGACGGCATGCCGAACACACTCGTTTACGAGATGGCGATCACGCCGGACGAGGACATGCTCTTCGCGGCCACCGAGGTCGGGCCATACGTCTTCATCTTCGACGAGGGACGCTGGTTCGACATGTCCGGCCTCTCCGCCCCGGATCAGATTTACTGGACTGTCGATTATGTCCCCACGATCTCGACCGCGAGATTCGGCACCTACGGACGTGGAATCTGGGATTTCCAGGTCGATAGTCTGACGATCGTCTCCGAGGAAGTCGTGGTCGAAAAACCGATGAAGCCGAAATTATCCGCGCATCCGAACCCATTCAACGACCGCGTTACGATTTCCTTCGATATCACGAGGGACACATCCGGCGAGCTAAAGATCTTCGACTCCGCCGGACGCCTGATCGCCCGTCTCCACGACGGCGAACTGAAATCCGGCATGAACAGCTTCACCTGGGACGGCAGAACGATCACCGACGCGCCCGCCCCCTCCGGCAACTACCTCGCCCTACTGAAAATCGGCGACCTGACATCGAACGTCAAGATCGTAATGGTGAAATAGGGGCGAAACACCTCTATAGTTGCGTCTGTCGGTGATTTCCCTCCATCCCTTATAAAAAAAATTATTGTAAACGGTGAAAATAATATCGATATCAATCGAAATTTATTCATAATCGATCTAAAATCAATCGAAATAAATGAAAAAATTATTGTAATCGGTCAAAAGAAAATCGTGAACGATTGGTGGAATGGAGCAAAGGGGCAAAGATGGTATTCAAGCATAACAACTTTCACAATGAAGACGATGTGGATAGGAGCACGAGGTTAATGGCTGTGGTAGCGGGTATAGACTCAGTAGCCGCGGATTTTGGAGTTGAAGGCGAACTTCTCGATTGGGCGAGAAATTCATCAGAGGAATGGGACAATATTAAGGAAAACGCCAGGATAGAGACGGCTGAAAAACATATAGCCTTCGCGGATTTCCGTGAGAAGCAGGAGGAGTGCCGGAAGCATTATTACAAGGTGAAGGATCTTCTCAAGTCGATTATCGCGCGTTCGGACAACGCCGATGAGATCATGAAGGTCCATTCGATCGAAGGCAGGACGCCGAGGTAGCGCGAGGCGTGCCAGCCGATTTAGCGAGGGAAGGTGTAGTCTATTGTAGCCAGGTCATTTTATATCTTGACTTTGGAGTGGGGGATATTTAATTTCATCGGTGGAGTCGAGAGTTATTTCGGCGCGGAATGTAGTTATGTGGTTGCCCTGCGAGCGTGGCGGAACTGGCAGACGCGCTGGACTTAGGATCCAGTGGTTAACTCCGTGGGGGTTCGAATCCCCCCGCTCGCATTTTTACAATACCGACCTCGATGTAAATTAACCTTGACCCACGGCCTACAATTCGTATTTTCACTAAATGAAATTCGTGCCGGCATTCCGGCTGATGACAGGAGTTATTATGGATATCGAAGTCAACGCGCCCAAAACATATTCGCGCGAGATAAAGATCACCTATTCCGCGGAGGAAGTCGATGAGAAGTATTCGACTCTGGTGAAGGAGATCGCGTCGCAGGCGCATATCGACGGGTTTCGCAAGGGCAAGGTGCCGAAGGCGATTATTATAAAAAATTACGGAGACGCTATCGTGGCGGACCTCGAGGAGGAGCTTATCAAACAGGGGTATGCCCGGGCTGTCAAGGAACATGATATAAAACCGCTTTTGATGCCGCGGCTTGAGGGGGAGACGAATTTCGATCCGGCCAGCGAATATTCGGTAACTTTGAAGGTCGAGGTTAAGCCGGAAGTCGAGCTAAAGGAATATAAGGGCTTTGAATTGAGGAAAAAGGCCGTGCCCGTGGCGGATTTGGAAATAGACGAAACGATAGAGGAACTTCGCAGGCGGTCGGGGATTCTTAAACCTATAGAGGACAGATCTGCGAAGGAGGGGGATATTGTGCTTGTCGATTTCAAGCCGACCGGTGAGGAGGAACCGACGAAGCGCGTGTTTGAATTGGACGGTTCGACTACGGTTACGATTATAGGGAAGAATGTCGGTGATAAATTCGAGGGGCATTTTGAATTCCCGGAGGATTTCCCCGACGGCGAATTGGCTGGGAATATCTATGATGCCGAGGTCGAGATTGTCGAGCTTAAGGAGCTTATCCCGGCGGACATCGACGAGGAGTTCCTCAACCAGTTCGGTGAAGATGTAAAAACAGAGGGCGATTTGCGGGGCAAGATCCGCAACGAGCTTCGGGAAAGCAAGGAAAATCAGGCTGAGAGGGAAATGCGCGATCGTGCGCGGGATTTGCTAATCCAGAAAAATCCAATCGAACATTCGCCTTTCGTGATTAAAACGGCGGTGGAGGATACAATTCGGCGTTATTGGGATATATCCAAATTGGACGAGGAGAAAATGCGGACGATTCGCGAGGATATCGAGCCGGGCGTAGTCAAAGATTTCTCGATAGGATACATCCTGGAGGAGATAGCAGTCGAAGAGGATATCGAAGTTACGCGCGATGAGATAAAAGGTCGTATTGCGGAGCTGGCGGTCGCGAATAATATCGACCCGGATGCCTATTATAGATACCTTCGCAAAGAGGGCAATATCGATTCCATTGAGGGCGACATCCGTGCGAAAAAGGCTATGGATATCGTAATTGAAAACGCAAACATCATCGAAGAATAGGAGAAAAGAATGGCGGGACATAAAGAGTTCGATCAACTGGTTCCTTTCGTTGTGGAACAGACCGGGCGCGGCGAGAGAGCGTATGATATTTTCAGCCGTTTGCTCAAGGATAGAATCGTATTTCTCGGCACGCCTATCGAGGACGGTATCGCTAACCTCATAATCGCTCAGCTTCTATTCCTCGACGCCGAGGACAAGGAAAAAGACATTAACCTGTATATCAATAGTCCGGGGGGTTTAGTTACAAGCGGGCTGGCGATCTACGATACGATGCAGTTCATTAAATCGCCGGTGGCTACTACCGTTATCGGCCAGGCGGCCAGTATGGCGGCGATACTTCTCGCAGGCGGAGAAACGGGGAAACGAAGCGCCCTGCCGAATTGTAGAGTAATGATACATCAACCCTGGGGAGGCGTGCAGGGGCAGGTTACAGATATTGAAATCCAGACCGAAGAGCTTCGTAAAGCCAAAAAGAAACTAATCGAGATTCTTCATCTTCATACCGGTAAAACAAAACAGAGAATCGCCAAAGACACCGACCGCAACTATTTCATGTCAGCGAAAGAAGCACTGGATTACGGTATTATCGACAGGGTTTTTTCGCGCGATAAGGGTTCCCAGGACGAGGACGATAAGGCATAATGCCGGAAGATCATAAATACTGCGATTTCTGCGGCAGGAACGAACAGGAAACCGAGCATCTGGTGAAGGGTGGCGGCGACGCTTATATCTGCGACCGATGTATCGAGGCCGCTAATATCATGCTACGAAGAGAAACCGAATCGGATATGATGCCGTGGTCGGAGGATAATTTCCCTTCGCCGAAGGAGATTAAGGCCTTTTTAGATCAATACGTGATAGGTCAGGAGCGAGCCAAGATATCGATTTCCGTCGCGGTATATAATCATTACAAGCGGATTCTTCACCGGGCGAAAAGCGCCGGGAGCGAGGATGACGTCGAGCTGGAGAAATCGAACATATTGCTTTTAGGCCCGACCGGAACCGGAAAAACGCTTTTGGCGAGGACTCTTGCTCGGATGCTTTCCGTCCCCTTTGCCATCGCCGACGCTACAGTCCTGACGGAAGCGGGTTATGTCGGAGAGGATGTAGAGAATATCATCGTGCAACTCCTGCAAGCCGCGGATTACAATGTAGCTAAGGCTCGGGTCGGTATCGTGTATGTCGATGAGATAGACAAAATCGGGCGCAAGGAGGGGGGAAATCCGAGCATCACACGGGATGTTTCCGGCGAGGGCGTTCAGCAGGCTCTTTTGAAGATACTCGAGGGCACGGTGTCCAGCGTCCCACCTCAGGGAGGACGTAAACATCCTGAGCAACGCATGGTGAAAGTAGATACTTCGGATATTCTGTTTATCTGCGGCGGCGCGTTCAATAATCTCGATAAGATAATTGCCCGTAGGATCGACGAGAAAGTAATCGGCTTCGATGCCGAAATCACGGACGCGAGCAAGATGCCCATCGGCGAATTGCTATCCCACGTTACGCCGGGAGACCTCGTTCAATACGGCCTTATTCCGGAATTGGTAGGGAGATTGCCTATAACCGTTTCTCTGGATGAACTTAATCCCTCGGAGATGCGCCGGATAATTACGGAACCTAAAAACGCTCTTGTTAAGCAGTATATCAAGCTATTCGAGCTGGACGGCGTGGAACTGGACTTCACCGACGAGGCGCTGGACGCTATCGTCAGGGAAGCGAACACCAGGAAAACCGGCGCGCGCGCATTGCGTAATATTTTCGAAGGCGCGATGACACGGATAATGTTCGACATTCCCTCGCATGAAGGACTCGTAAAATGCCTGATAGACGCCGATGTGATAACATCGAGGGGCGAACCGAAACTGACTTTCGTAAACGATGCACGCGAGGCGTCATGAAGAAAAAGGCGCGGATTCCAATTCTGGGCTTTCCCCTGCTTATTATCCTGGTGGCCCTCGACCAGATTTCCAAATACCTGATAATGCAGAATCTTAGGCTTTACGAGGGAATCCCCGTGCTGGGGAATTTCCTGAGAATCGCCTATGTGCGGAATCCGGGGGGAGCTTTCAGCACTAATTTCGGCGGGGCGACGTTCTATATCGTTGTGGCTTCTATTGCGGCAGGATTGGTTATTTTTTATATTATATTCTCGAAGGAACGGAATTATGCCATGCAGTTGTCCCTTTTTGCCATTCTATCCGGCGCGGTAGGCAATCTCATCGATAGAGTCCGTTTCGGAGAGGTGATCGACTGGATCAACGTGGGTATCGGATCGACGAGGTGGCCGACCTTCAATATTGCCGATTCGGCAATCGTCGTGGGTCTTGTAATATTAATCATCGCGGGTTCGAAAAGTGAACGAGAGAATCGAGAAAATAAAAGTCCCCAGGGCGGTAGAACCGACCAGATTGGACGTGTTTCTGGTTACGACGGGGCTGGGTTTGAACCGGAGCCAGATTCAGAAACTGATTCGCGATAAGAATATCGAAATACCCGGCAAAGGCGTTAAACCCGCATTCATCCTCTACGGTGGCGAGGAAATAACCGTTAGAATCCCTGAGAAAGAACCTCTGCACCTTAAACCCGAAGATATTCCCCTGGATATTCCCTATGAAGATGAAGACTTGCTGGTGGTCAACAAACCGCCCGGCATGGTCGTCCATCCCGCCAGAGGACATTTCAGCGGCACCCTCGTTCACGCGCTGTTGTCGCACACCGCGGATTTATCGGCGATAGGCGGCCAAACCCGCCCCGGAATTATACATCGCCTCGATAAGGACACAAGCGGCTTGTTGATTGTCGCGAAGAGAGATATCGCCCATTCGAGGCTGGCACGGGAGTTATCGAACAGAAAGATCAAACGGGAATACACCGCGCTGGTCTGGGGGCACATGCCCGATGAATCCGGAAGCATAGAGAGGAACATCGGCCATAATCCGAAAAACCACCGTAAAATGGCCGTCGTCGAATCCGGCAAACCCGCCCGCACGGATTATTCGGTCGAAATCGATTACGGTCTTCTATCGCTGGTAACTTTTCGATTGCATACCGGCAGAACACATCAGATAAGGGTGCATGCACAATATATAGGTCATCCTGTTTTCGGCGATCCGGATTACGGCGGTAGAGAAAGCCGTCTCGGCGGCGTGGTTGCGGAAAAAAGGCCACTGGCCGGAGAACTGCTTGAATTAATCAATAGGCAGGCCCTTCACGCAAGACGGCTGACTTTCAAGCATCCGATGACCGCCGAAACCGTTTCCGTAGAGGCCCCACTTCCCGACGATATGAAAGAGGTTATCGAGAGACT
This sequence comes from uncultured bacterium, assembly GCA_964606695.1. Lineage (GTDB taxonomy): Bacteria > UBP14 > UBA6098 > UBA6098 > UBA6098 > CAZSHG01. Next base: position 13,846 of record CAZSHG010000038.1, on the reverse strand, counting down.
TCGCCAGTGAAAGAAATGAGATATAAATCTTTAATATTCCCGTTTTTGATTTTATCTACGATCTTCGCGCGACGGTTAATCGAGCCCGAGGATATCCAGCCGGTTCGGTCCCTCCGAAATGTAAACGCACTGGAGATCACGGAAGAATGCCTTTATGCGGGCATGGACGACGGCGTCCTGAGATTTTACCGTTTCGAGGATTATGTGGATATGTCCCGTTGGGAGAGTTTTTACGTGCCCGGCGAAGTCCTGCGGATAACACAAATACAGGACACGATTTACGTTAAAACAACTGCGGGTATTTTTTCCCGCAGGGAGCGGGATATATTCGATGTCGAGTTCAAAGCGGTAAGTTCCGATATGCGTCTTCCGCCGGATATTGGAATATGCGATCCCTATGAATACGGAGTAACCTTACCCTTTGGGCTATTTTGGGAAGGATCGGACTCCATCCTGGGGCCGGACATGTTTTTCTACAGGGTGACGGATTGTATTACAGACGGCAGTTATTATATGTATTTTTCGACCGACGGCCTCGGTGTTTTCCGCGCGGATTTAAGAAATAAGGTGGCCGAACCGCTTTGGTTCGGCCCGTGTTGCGATTATTCGGATGCCGTCTATTTCTCCGGCGATACGGCTTTCTTCGGCGGATGTTCGGATATCGAATTCTGCGCTTTTGCGATGGTTACCGACGATATATCGGATTATGAATGGATTGCCGGCGAACGGTCCGTGTCGGTTCCAGATTACGGGCCCGTCCTCGATTTCGAGAAATACGGCAATGAAATCTACATAGCGACGCCGAGAGGACTCGGTCTATATGATCTCGATCGTCGCCAATGGCTAAGACCAACGGCTAAAGGTTCGGTGCCGTTATATCAGGCGAACGGTCTTGCAATATTCAGAGACACGCTTTACATATCGTCCGCCGACGGTATTTACTCCATGAATCTCGAATCGCGACAGTTAACACTGCGATCCCCGGTTGGATTAAACCGTTTTGCAGATATATCAGTAGCAATGGGCAAGATCATAGCAGTCGGAGATCTGGGCGCGTATCAATTCGTAGATTCACAATTGATCCCAATAAAACCGCCCGACGGCCATCTCGATTTGAATGTCCGGTCGGTTAAGCCCGGCGAAGATGGAGAAGCCCTATTCGCCACTCAGAATGCGGTCGTCGTCCTGGAAAAAGCCGGGACGAGAAAATTTATTCCAAGTAGTGTCTATTTCCACGGCGCCGAGATCAACGACGTCGAGTCCAGCAGAAAATACCTCTGGGTAGCAACTACTCATGGACTATTCGTTTACCATCGCTTTCAGAAGTTCGCTACGCTTCTGGATGAAGATTATTACTTCCCCGATTTCGAGGTTTACCGTGTGTTTCTGCACGGGGATTATCTCTGGATGTCCACCGATCTAGGGTTATATCGGTTTTATTGGAACGAGCCGGATAGGCTGTATCGCTAATCGCCCTCCGAGAGAACTTCCTCGATTTTCTCCGAAAGCAGGGAAGCTTTGAAGGGTTTATGAATCAACCCCTCGAGTCCCTCTTCGATCATATATTGCAGATGCTCTTCCTGAGCGTAACCGGTAACCACTATAACCGGTATATCAGGCCAGAATTGTTTAAGCCGGCGAAAAACGTCCCACCCGGACAATCCGGGCATTATCATATCCAACAATATCAGGTCGATTGCACCGTCATTGTCGGTCAGATACTCGAGCGCCTCCTTACCCGATTGTGCGCGGACAACCTGATATCCCAACTGCTTGAGTATCCCCTCGACTACGGTTTGAATTACGTCCTCGTCGTCCACAACCATAATTTTAGTTTCAAGATCGCCGGCTCTTTGAGGGAGGATTTTGGGTTCAAGATCGTCGGGTATGATGGGGGAGGGGAAAAAGAGCCTAACTTCCGTTCCGCCGAAGGGAACGCTTTTTATATCGATACTTCCACCGTGGGTTTTGGCGATGTTATATACCATGGGCAATCCCAATCCCGCGCAACCCGAATCGGATTTTGTTGTGTAAAAAGGATCGAATACCTTCGGCAGTTCCTCTTCGTGGATACCGATACCCGTATCCTGCACGCGTAATTCGACATAAGGTCCCGGCGCGATACCGGGATGTTTACGCGCGAAATCCTCGTTAGCGTTAAATCGGGTCGTAGATACCGTAATCTCGCCGCCTTCCGGCATGGCTTCTCTGGAATTCAAGGCCAAATTTATTAACGCCTGTAAGAGCATAGATTTATCTCCGCTAATCGGCCCTATATTGGGATCGAAATCGGTCTTAAGAAGTATGTTCTTCTCTAAAGATTGTTCGAGGAAGGACGAAGCCTCCCGGACAATATCGTTCATGTCCAGTAATTCGCTCTCTACCAGATCCTGGCCGGCGTAATTCAATAAATGTCTCGTCAGGTTTGCGCCGCGTTTAGCGGAATCGAGGATAACTTCGAGATAAGTAGAGGTATCGTCGTCCTCGGCACAGTTCTTTTTAGCGAGTTCAGCCGCGCCGGTTATAGCCTCTAAAACGTTATTGAAATCCAATGCTATTCCCTTGGCCATCCCGCCTATAGATTCCATCTTCTGCGTTCTGGACAACCGGTTGATAAAATTCTTCCTCTCGGTAACATCGCGAACAACGTTCAGAATGATACTACCCTCAAGGCTGTCTATTTTGTTGGCCGAAATATCCACGTTAACTGTTTTGCCGTCGGCTTTCAGAAGGGATGATTCATAATGCACCCTCTTCTTACGTTCGAGCCAGGCGTTCTGACGCATTGCGATCTCGCGTCCCTCGGCAGTGAATAGATCGCTGAAATTCATCCCGATTAATTCATCGATATCATAACCCGACAATTCCACTGCGGAGGGATTGGCCATCGTTATTTCGCCGGAAGGTTTTGAAATAAATATCCCGTCGGCGGCGTTATCGAAGATGATGCTCAATCTCTTACGATGTGAATCCAGTTCTGTCCTGGCGCGAATCAAATCTGTGATATCCTGAACCATGAAAATGACGCTGACCAATTCCCCCTCGCCGTCGGAAACAGGGAAAACGCTGTATGAGACGTGAATCTCTCTGTTGAGATACCTGCCGGCCCTCACCTCTTTCAATTCCTGAAAAGGTCCTTTATTGTCGAAGGCCTTCTGGATTTCAAATTGTGCCAGGATTGGAATCGAATCTTCGAATATGTTCCTGTCCATTAACTCTTCATAATCGAGCCCGAAGATCCGCAGGGAAGCCTTATTGATCGATTCGATCGCGCCCTCATGGTCGATTATCATTATCCCGATAGGTGATTGATATATAATCTCGTTGCTGAGGGTTTCCAGCCCCTCTATCTTCTTAATGAATCCCTGTCTCAATGTCAAATCTCTGAACAGGATTTCACAGCAAGCCATGTTTTCTATCTTGACCTCGATGGGTTTGGCTATGACTTCAAATGAACGCTTCTTGTTATTTCGCTCGATACTGATTTCGGTTCTTTCGAGATTACTCTTGTTCCAGATACAATCGTTTACAACCTTGTGGAATCCCTCTCCGTCTTCCTCGTGGATAAATTCCACGATGTCGATATCGCGGATATCGTCCGCCTCTATTTTGAAAATATTTTCAAAAGCCCGGTTATAGAAAACGAGATTCCCGCCTTCGTTTATTACCGCGAGAGGATAGGGGACGGTTTCGGAAATATTTCTATAGACGTCTCTGGAATTTTCAAGCTCGCTTGTTTTTTCACTCCACTCTTTCTGAATCTGCTTTGCGCGATTAATCACTAATTCGCCGGCGGCAATCCCCAAACCGAAAAATAACGCCCAGCTAATAGCCATCGCCCAGATATTACCCGGGCCGCCTGTGAATACGATATTCACTATTCCAATCGCCAGTATTGCGCTGAGGACTATAGCTACGGCTCCTGCGATCCTAAGAATAGAATTGCCTTCGCCTGCGCTATTTTTCCGTGGATTCTTTTTCATAATCGATACCGACCTTCTCGCACGAAATATCGGATTATATCCCTTTCGAATAATAATGAAATATATATTCGTCGATTAGTCAAGTAGTCTTTGAGAAAAAATCTACTTTTTTATTGAAGGACAGGAATATTGTGGCGGGGGAAGGTTTTCTGCAAGGTCGGGGATGTTTTGAAAATTCGCGGGATAGATTTTCCTTTTTAGCGATAGAATTGAAAAAGCGGAAACCCTTTTATTATTAAATACGGAAAATGCTTTCTGAAAAAAGAAAATAACGTATTTGACTAAAGGAGAAACGTCTCTATAATCTTATTACAAGAAGGAGCAGGTTATGCCGTCGTTAATATTTGTAGGAACGAGTTCAGGTTACGTTAGTTCGAATAGAAACCCCAGTTGTCTTGTCTATTCCGCTGACGACATGAATATACTTCTGGACTGTGGAGACGGCGCTACGAGGAGCCTTATTCAGAACGATATCGACCCGAATAGTCTCGACGCCACTGTGATTACCCACATGCATCCCGATCATTCCAGCGGGCTGATGTTTTTCATCCAGACACTTCATCTTATGGAGAGGAAAAGAGATTTTTTCCTCTATGTTCCATCGGAGACACTGCGGTTTATTCCACATAGTCTTAACCACCATTATCTTTTCAAGGAAACGCTTGGTTTCAATCTGCGGATATCGCCTATTCCTTCTGGCGAGAGTTTTCTTATGGGGGATGTCAGCATACACGCCAGACCCAACCGCCATTTGACCATTCACTCGGAAGTTATGCCTGACCACAGGAATCTGCTCGGCGAATCCTTCAGCCTCGATATTCGATGTCGTGGCACGAGGATGGTTTACACATCCGATATTCTCGATTACGCTGACCTTGTTGCGCTGGCCTACGGCGGAGGGAACCTCCTCGCAACGGAGATCGCCCATATCGAAATCGAAAACGTTAAAGCGATTCTGAAAAAACACAATTTCTCGAAAGTTATCCTCACTCACATCCCGCCGGAAAAAGAGGGCGAACTACCGGCAGACGAGAATATAATAAAAGCCTGCGACGGATTAATTGTCGTGATTTAGTATACCGTGATGTTGTAATCGAAAAGCGAGACTACATCGCCGCTGTTGATTTTCCTTCGCTTTCTCTGTTCGACTTCGTCGTTTACCCGGACTTCGCCGATTTCGATCAGCATCTTGGCTTCTCCGCCAGTGGAACAAACGCCGGAGGCTTTAAGGAGTTTATTCAACTCGATATAATCGCCTTCGATATTGAATTCGATAGTTTCCATTATCCGATGTCATCTTCAGGGAAGAAGACTCTCCTTTCCCCGCCGGTGATTTCGAGGATTCGTTTTTCGAGGTGAGCGAGTGTGGTCGCGTTGATAGTCTCGATGAGTTCCCCCTTCGCTATAAGCCCGATTCGTGTGCACAGTTCGGATGCCACGCTAAGTGTATGGGTGCTCATAAATATAGTCTTCCCGCGGCTGACCAGTTCCAACATGATATCCTTCACCAGTCTCTGCGATTGAGGATCGAGTCCGACCATTGGTTCGTCAATAATGAGGAGGTCAGGGTCGTGAAGAAGGGCGCTTGCCATAACTATCTTCTGTCTCATACCGTGCGAATACTCGCCGGCGAAATCGTCCCCCCATGTTCCGACGTCGAAAAGCTCGAAAAGCCATTCGATTCGGCTTTCGACCGATTCGCGCGGCATATCGTATAGCCCACCGACCAGATTCAGGAATTCACGGGCAGTAAGCCTGTCGTATATATAGGGAGTGTCGGGGATGTAACCGAGCAAGCTCTTGGCCTCTTCCGGCTGTTCCTGGATATTGTATTCGCCGACATAAACCTTCCCTTTGGTCGGTTTAATCAAGCCCGTAATCATTTTAATAGTCGTGGTTTTACCCGCGCCGTTAGGCCCCAGAAAGCCGAAAAATTCCCCACGCTTGACCGTCAGGTCGAGGCTATCCACGGCGAGTGTTTGAATATATCTTTTAGAGACGTTATCCAGGATTACTATTGATTTATCATTCGTCATCATTGCTTTCTTTTTTTAGCTTTAGTTTTGGGAGAAAAAACCTCGCTGTCCGAATAGGTTACCGAGACGAGTTTCATTCTGGCATCGCCCATTCGGAGGAGAGCGAGATATTCGTCCAGGCTTCCCGATGTCAGTTTGACATGGGCGGCGTCCGCGGGACATTGACCGAGAGTCGGATCGAACGTCCGCCATTTCCCATCCGCGAAAGCCTGAGGCCAGGCGTGATAGTAAAAGTATCCATCGAGATAGATGATGCCGACATTCGTTCGTGCCGGGATGTCCAGCGCCCTCGCCATAGCTACGAAGAGGATGGAGTGTTCGTTGCAGTCCCCTCGCATTTTCTGTAAGACTTCTACAGCGGAGGGAATCGAAACGGTGTAGTCCTTCTTAATATTCTCGAAAAGGTATTCATTGATTGCCAGTAGCCTGTCGAAATCGGTATTCGCGACCTTCGTTACCTTTTCGGCGGCGCTTATTATTCGACGGTCGTTACATTGGATCGAGGCAGTTTCCATAGTATCCGAAGAATCGGGAGGGAAGGCAATGGTGTCTTGATCGAACCCAAAACTGTTGATGTATAATTTCCTCTCGACAGGATCCCATATCTGGTTAAAATCGTTGAGGTTAAAGATCCCGGAAGAAAGGTTTTCTATATACAGAACGAGTTCGACAGCTTCCCGCGGTCGTTCGATTACCCCCATTCCAAGAGGCAACGCGAATTCTTCGAGAAGGTCTTTACTGCCGCCTTCGCGAATATTGAGTTTGAGCGCGATTTCCTTTTCCTCGCGAACAGACATAAAACCTTCCGGGGTATTCTCCATCAATAGAGTCCCGTTAGGTTCGATAAATAATCTCGAATATAACTGACCATAACCCATCCTTACAACCATGACCTCTCGTTCGCCAAACCTGTCCAGTTTGTCCTCGCCTAAGATGCTTATTTCATAATTACGTTTCTTAGAAGTTACCGGATCGAAAGTCGGAAGTTCGAAATTATCGGGTTTGAAGTTATTCTTTGCGAGTAAATCCGGTATCACTACCGACGAATAAATCGGGCTGTCGATAGAATATTCTTCCGTGGAAACGCCCTGTTCCGTCTCGATCGTAACTTTCAGCGAATTGCTATCGACTATTGCGTTTACGGAAGTCTCGTAATTGTCCGCGGAAAAATCGAAACTGATAAGCTCCGTGCGAAGGGAATCATCTACGGTCAGAATAGCCTGAGACGTAACCTCATGGTCGATCCCCCCCACGGGCAACCTATAGAAACTCGATTCTTGAAACATAAGCTTCCCCGAGGGCAATTTCCTCTTCGACCTGCTGGAAAAACCTATCTTCTCGCCGCGATATGTTATCGAATAATAATCCTCGGATAACCTCTCTCCGGTTTCTACGATGTTGATATCGGGTATCTCGACAGGTTCCGGACCCTTGTTGCGCTTGATCAGGAAAAAGAGCATAACTCCCCACCAGACGAGAACGAGCACCATCATGACGGCTTTTATCACTCGCCATATTTCCTTCTTATCACTCGACATAAAATAAACATAGTGATTTGAATTATCAATATCAATACTTATCATATGGGTAATATGATATTTTCGATTTTGTCCTTGCGTGATAACGGCATAAAGATTAAATTCCGCTAAACACAAGGAGGAAATATGAAAACAAAAACTATTCTAATCATCTCGATGCTTTTAGCGTGCTATTCCTTCGCTGGGGTTGTGAGTGGCGAGGTTTCCTACGCCGGATCCGAAACCGGCCTGATTCTGGTAGCCTGCCTTGCGGAGGGTGACACAGCTATCGTCCTGGAGGAACTCACGGCACTAACTTCGTTGTCCGCGCCCGGACCCTACGAAATCAACGACACATCTCTGGTGGACGGCGTGAACTACTACGCCGTGGCATTCATGGGCATCGGCGTGCCGCCTATACCGTCCAGCGGAAGCCCCGCGGGCGTGCATCCCGATCCGGTGGTTCTCTCCGGCGATTCGGCGACAGGTGCGGATATAACTCTCGAAGCCGCCGCCGACGTCGCGGGCGTGATTCACTACACGGGCGATCCCTCGACAATCTATATCAACGTGTGGGACGTTTACGCCGAGTTCACCGACTCCATTCCCGTGCTGGAATCGACGCACTACATAGGCGATACGCTCTATATGCTCAATGACCTGCCCTCCGGCCCGAAACGCATACAGGCTTTCGAGGACCTGGACGCCGATGGCGTTCTCGACCCGGACGAGTCCTATGCATACGCCGAGGGAGCTTTCGGCTCGATGATAATTGTAGGCGGCGGGGGAGTCAGCGATTCCGGCGTCGATATCGACCTACCGGCGACTGCCGTGGACGAAAAAACCGCCACACCCGGCGATTTCGAGATTCACGTTTCGCCGAATCCATTCAACGCATCCTGCCGAATCGAAGCTCCTGGTGGAATAGAGATTCTCGACATGAACGGTCGCCTCGTCAGAATTCTGGACGGCTCCGGCATCTGGGACGGCACGGACGAATCCGGCGAGAACATGCCTACTGGAACCTACATGGCCAGAGTAAGCCACAACGGGCTTACTAAAACCACGCGGGTATATCTCATCAAATAAACGATTCCGCGACACTGAACGCGAAAGGGCGGCGATTCAGCCGCCCTTTTTTGGGAATTACATTGTCATTTCGATGAGTGGGGCGAAGAGAAATCTCCTATTTTAAACTAAAAGATCGAACGTCTCGCTCGATGTGCGGCGGGACGCCGCACCTATTAATTTCATGAAGATTTCTCGCTACGCTCGAAATGACAGGATAATAAATGGATGCCTTAGGAAGTCGCCCTTCTGTATTGCAAATTGGAGTCGAGGATGATAAATACAAAAGGCGATTTGAGTAGAGTGCCCTTTTTAATTTAAGGACTTGACCGCGCGGTCATATACATTTATATTTTATTATGAAATTATGAGAACTAACTATGGAGGTAAAATGAAAGACAGATTAGCCGAGGCGCTCAAAGCGGCCGAGGGCTATGTCGAGATTCGAGTGCAGGACAAGGAGTTTTCCAGCCTTGTCTATCGTCGCGGCGAGACGGACAAGATCACCGTCGCCAACGACGTCGGCGGATGCGTTCGAGCGCTGGTGCCCGGCGGCGGATGGGGTTTCGCGACCTTTAATTCGCTCGAAGGCCTGAACGACAGAGTCCGTGAGGCGGTGGCGAGCAGTAAAGCTATCGAGCCGGAAGAGGAGATCAAACTCGCGCCGGTAGAAGCTGTGGAGATGATCGTCCGCGCGGAAATCGAGGATGACCCACGAGAACATTCGCTGGAGGAGAAGGTCGAGCTGGTGAAGGGCTACGATTCGCTGATTCGATCGCACGATAATCGCATAATAGACAACAGCGTCATGTATTCCGACGGTTTTTCGACGACGCATTACATTAACACCGAGGGGACGTATTTCCTTCGCGAGCGGATGGACGTCGTTCTGGTCGCGCGAGCTATGGGCAAGGACGGCGATAATGTCCAGTCGGCGCACGATTCGTGGTCGAGCCGGCAGGGATTCGGCGTCGCGGTCGGTAAAGACGACAAGGTGAAACGTGTGGCACAACTGGCCACCGATCTTCTGGAGGCCGATCAGGTCAAGGCCGGGAAATACACCGTGGTTCTCGATCCGCTACTGGCGGGCGTTTTCATTCACGAGGCGTTCGGGCATCTTTCGGAGTCCGATCATATCGTGGAAAACCCGCAGGCGCGGGAAATGATGAAGCTGGGCAGGCGTTTCGGTCCAGATGAATTGAATATCTACGAGGACGGGACTGTCAAACCAGACATTCGCGGCACGATTATGATCGACGACGAGGGCGTTCCGGCGCGGAAGAATTATCTGGTGAAGGAAGGCGTGCTGGTCGGCAGGCTACATAACCGCGAGACCGCCGGCATGATGGACGAACCGCTCACCGGCAACAGTCGCGCGCAGAGCTATTCGCATATGCCGATTATCCGCATGACCAACACGGCTATCGCCCCCGGCGACATCTCTTTCGACGACATGATCGCGGACATCGACGAGGGTATTTACTGCATCGACGCTTACGGCGGCCAGACTATGATGGAGAATTTCAGTTTCAGTTCCGGCCACGCATTTATGATCCGCAACGGCAAGATCGAGGAGATGGTTCGCGACGCCGTGCTTCAGGGCAATCTATTCCAGACGTTAAAAAACATAGAAGCTATCGGTGATGATTTCCGCTGGTCGAACGGCGGAGGAAACTGCGGCAAGGGCGGTCAGGCGGCTCCCGTTGGCATGGGTAGTCCACATGTCAGAATCAAAGATGTTATGATAGGAGGGCAACAGTAATGCAGAATATATTAAGCAAAGTCAAAGGCCGTGTGGACGCCGCCGAGGTGTTCTACATGAAGTCCCATAAGACCGAAATCGGTTTTGAGGGCTGGAAGCTCAAGAAATCAAGCGTGGTGCAGAAGGAGGGATACTGCCTTCGCGTCATCGTGAATGGCCGCGTGGGCTTTTCCGCGACCACCGATCCCAATGGAGTCGACGAGATGATCGATCACGCCGTCGCCACCGCAAAATTCGGCGAGCAGGTGGATCTCTCCTTCCCCGAACCTTCGAAATATGAGGACATGCAACTCTTCGATGATAAGCTGGACGCACTTTCGATCCCCGAAATAATCGAGTTCGGCAAGATGTTCATCGAACACAGCGAGCAGTTTCGCGATATCGCGGATTTGAATTTCGACGCGACGCGCTCTATCCTGGACGTCAAGCTGGCGAACACCTCCGGTATCGACGCCGGGTATAACCGGACGGCGCTGAGCTGGAGCGGTTCGCTCAATCGAGTCAAGCAGAACGACGTCTTCATCCTGTGGGACGGTTCAGCTTCGACATCGATGCCCGACATGGAAACCGAGATTAAGAAGATTACCGGCCCCTTCACGCAGAAGATGGAGCTGGCAGACAATCTAATCGATATCGAGACCGGGAGTATGCCCGTGCTGTTCAGCCCGCGCGGGACGCTGGTTATCCTCCTGCCACTGAACGCCGCTATCAACGGGCGATCGGTATATACAGGTAGCTCGCCGTTGGTGGGCAAAGAGGGCCAGAAACTGTTCGACGAGAGTCTGACGGTCATCGACGACGGCACGCTTCCCGGCGGTATAGGCAGTGCGCCCTTCGACGACGAGGGCACGCCGAAGCGCAGGATTCCCATCGTGGAAAAGGGCGTGTTCAAGAACTTCCTGTTCGACAGGACTACCGCCGCCAAATCCGGCAGGGAATCCAACGGTTGCGCGGATAGAGGCATCTTCTCGCCGCCGACACCGGGCGGTTCCAATATGTCCGTTGAAAAAGGAGCGGTCAGCAAGGCCGACATGATCTCCGATATCGACAATGGCATCCTGGTCGATGGCGTGCTCGGAATGGGGCAGGGGAATATCATCTCCGGCACCTTCTCGAACCCCTTCGCCGCGGTTTTCAAGATCGAGAACGGCGAGCTTGTTGGACGAGTCAAAGACGGCACCATCTCCGGCAATATCTACCAGGATTTGAAAAAGATATCCGCGGTGGGCGACGAGCAGGAGACCGTTTACGGCAGTTTCCACGCGCCATACATACGAGTGGACTCGCTGTCGGTCACCGGTAATTAATTCGGCGTTGGCCACTGCGAAACGGCTGTCACGGTTCTTGCTATTCTTCTTAAGGCATTTTCCATAACTTCCATCAGGCAAGAACCGCGCCAGCCGAAGACGGGCGGCTGTCACGCTACGTGCTACGCTCATAGACTATTTGCGGCTTTCCATTGTAAAGCACGTATCGCGCCAGCCGCCCTTATCCTTAATATCACCGTTCTACCATGACCGACTCGACCAAAGGCACATTAGCGGCAGTTGTTTCCTTCCTGTTATGGGCGATTCTGCCGATTTACTGGAAGATGTTACGCGACATCCCGGCGCTGGAGATTCTGGCGCACAGGATAGTCTGGTCGCTTGTGGTGGTCGTGGTTTTCATCTTTGTGCGGGGGAGGTGGGGTGATGTCCGCCGCGTGTTCAGATTCCCGGCGGCGTTCGTTTTTCTGGCGTCGGCGGTGCTTATAGGCGGCAACTGGCTACTATATGTCTGGGCGGTAAACACGGAACATATCGTGGAGACGAGTTTGGGGTTTTTCATCAACCCGCTGGTGAACGTCCTGATGGGCGTGATATTCCTGAAAGAGAAACTCAAACGCGTGCAGATAGTTTCCTTTGTGCTGGCTTTGGCGGGGGTTGTGGTGTTGGGGCTTAGCTATGGCAGGCCGCCCTGGATAGCCCTGGGGCTGGCGGCCTTTTTCTGCACTTATGGGCTTCTACGCAAAATTTCGCCGGCAGGCTCATCGACGGGACTGTTTTACGACATGTCCATACTGACACCCTTCTTTTTGGGCTACATTGTCGGGATGGTCACTATTGGCGGCGGCCACTTTGCGACCGGCGATTTGACGACGACACTGCTGTTGGCGGGAGCCGGGCTTGTAACCGCGGTGCCGCTGTTGCTCTTCGCTTATGGCGCGAGACAAATCGACTACTCGACACTGGGTTTCGTGCAATATATCGCGCCGACCGGGCAGTTGCTGGTGGGCGTTTTTCTGTATAATGAACCCTTCGGCGCGACGCATGCTGTAGCCTTTGGCCTTATATGGGTAGCGTTGGCGATATTCACGATATCCAACCTGCGCGATGGCAAAGCGCGACGTCGCGGGACATTGAAAGCGGCGGGATGAAAACTGTCCCACCGGCTTCGACCTACTTCACAAACTTGATTAACGATTACCCGCCCAACTGCAATACTTTCTCGTCCTGCGGGAACGTATTTTCACTCTCCGGCATAGATTTTTCGCGCTTCGTGAACACCTTCTCCCCGGAATGGATTATCATCTCTTGAACTTGAAATACTATCCCTTAAAGCTAAATAATCATCCCTGAAATAAAGAATAAATTCCCTTAAATTCCAATAATAATCCCCTGAAATATTATAATTATCTTTTGAAAATTAATTATATTATCATAAACATTAATTATTATCCTCAAAACATAGATTATTATTCCTTAAAAAATAGTTATCATTTCTTGAATATTATTTATTATCCCTTGAATAAAAAAGACCCTCGCAGGGGATTTTTACGGCGATTCTCACTCGATATCGCCACGCCGAAACGTTCGGTATTCGCTGAACTCATCGGTTTTGTCGTCCTTTTCGACTAGTTGGACATCATACCCGCACGCATTCGCAATCGCGACAAAGGTGGACAACTGTATACTGATATGCCGCTTCTTCTCGATCCGCACCAGAGTCCCTGCGCTGACCCCTGAAAAATCAGATATCTCGATCTGTTTCAGCCCGGCGTTGCCCATAACCGCTCGCAAATTGCCGATAAGAGACTGCGCTTTCAATTCACGCTTCTTACGCGCCTCCGCCCGCAACTTCTTGCGCTTCTCCTTTCGAGCCTTCTCGGCGGCCTTTTTCGCCTCCCGCGACTTATATCTTCCGTGAAATACCATAATTACCTCCTTAATTTCAGATATAATTTCACTCGTTTGTCATTCCCGTGCAAATTTGTCATTCCTGTGCAAACGGGAATCCAGTTATCTCCTCGTTCTCCTCGTTCCTACGGTCCTCCGTAGGAACGTTCTTCCGACGCTCCGCGTCGTGTGCATAATTTCCAGCCGCTGACGAAATCGCCGACATGCGGCGGGACGCCAGATGAATTCCGAAACACCGTCATTGCGAGCGACCGCAGGGAGCGCGGCAATCTCATTGTCATCGGAAAGATTGCCGCGTCGGGCA
>CAZSHG010000037.1:0-26376 GCA_964606695.1 uncultured bacterium | reverse complement strand
CATCCGTAACCAGCTCGTTTACAAATCAAAAATCGGCCCGGTAAGCGAGATGGGGAATTTCAACAACCGCTTATGGACGGGCGTCGATGAACAGGGCAATAAAGTCCGCCCGGGCCTCTATCTTTTCGTAATAGAAAAGGACGACGAGATAATCTGCAACGGGACAGTGGTCTTGCACAGGTAGCTTTATTTTTCCGCTTATGGGACGGCGCAAATGCCGTCCCATAAGCGGTTTAAGGGTCTAATAACCGGGGTTGACATAGCCGAAAAAATCCCTATAATTAGAATAATTAATACTCGGTCGCACAAAAAAACAACATAGTTTCATTTCTTATCAAGCAAGAGAAGGAGCAAAATGGCCAGAACGAAAAAGCGCAGTAGAAGGGACGTCGATCGTTCTCTCGACCTCTACCTCAAAGAAATCGGAAAAACTCCGCTAATTACCGCCGAGCAAGAAGTTGAATTAGCTAAAAAGATTCATAAAGGCGACCAGAAGGCGTTAGGTGACCTTGTTCAGGCCAATTTAAGGTTTGTGGTCAGCGTCGCAAAACAATACCAGAACCAGGGGTTATCGCTTGCAGACCTGATCAACGAGGGCAATATAGGCCTAATCAAAGCCGCGAAACGTTTCGATGAAAAACGTGGATTCAAATTCATTTCATACGCCGTTTGGTGGATAAGACAGTCTATCCTTCAGGCTCTGGCCGAACAATCCAGAATCGTTCGCCTGCCATTGAATCGAGTGGGAACCCTTCATAAAATCGGCAAAGCCCATTCCAATCTCGAACAGGATCTCGGTCGTTCGCCCAGCACAAGCGAAATCGCGAAAAAGCTCAACATGGATACCGACGAGGTTGCCGATACGCTTCAGATTTCCAACACTCACCTTTCTCTCGACGCGCCATTCTCCGACGGCGATTCTAATTCGCTTAAGGACATCCTCCAGGACGATTTCTCACCTCTCCCGGATACGGATATTCTCGTAACATCGCTTTCATCGGAAATCGAAAAAGTCCTATCGACACTCACGGAGAGAGAGGCCGAGGTCATTTCGCTTTATTTCGGATTGAATCGGGAACGCGCGTTGACACTCGAAGAGATCGGGGAGCGTTTTAATCTCACCCGTGAACGTGTCCGCCAGATAAAGGAAAAGGCGATAAAACGGCTAAGACATGCATCGAGGAGCAAGAATCTTCTATCATATGTAACCTGAAGTATTCTTCATAGGATATTCAAGCGCCCTATTCGGGGCGCTTTTTTTATTGGCAGGGGGCGCAAATTTCCCTTGCCAGATTGTTAATATTATTTTATTTAGTTATAGTTGTTTAATAAATTTCACGGTTTTTATTTTGAATTGGCAGGCGACATGTCTGGTAATCGTTCAAAATCTATCGACGACGGTGCGCTAAAACTTATCAGACGTGCAATCCTCGTATAGTATTATGGAGAAGAAAATAAATAAACCACTCCCGGATTATTACGGGCCTGCGTTAGAGCGTCCCTTTGCCTTGATCTTGAATTCGCGGCAAAACAAGATGCCACGTGGGTCTGAGCCATGGGTTCGAAACACGAACTGCGCCGCATGGTCTATCGCTAAAAGCGGCGCAACGGCTCTGACTTCGCTTGGTATGCATCCATGGAATTTGGCTGTGTGGGCGATTTCCGCCGCAGGAGGTTCGCAGATAATCGTCCTGCCGAAATATCCGAAGGACGATTACGAGACTATCGTGGATAATACTATTCTCGACTACGGGCTTAATCCGAAGAAGACGGGATTTATCTTATTCCCGACGGATACACCCTCAACCAGGTCGAAAGCGACGTGGCGGGAGCGGGACAAGTTGATTATCGAAATGGCAAACAAACTCTATCCGGTTTCAATTCGCGGCGGTGGGAATATGACCACGCATATCGAAACTGCGAAAGATAAGGGAAAAAGTATTATCGATGATTTTCTCTGCGGACACGCGCCGTCGAAACCCGTCCAAATCCCTAAATTCGATATTAAGGCACTATCCAGTAAATTTTCCGAAGATAAGTGGGACTATTTAACGCATTGGACGCGCTCTTTTATCGAACCCTGGCCGGACGAAACGTCTGCGGATTATTATAGCGCGGTGGCGAAATCCGGCGACGACTATGCAAGATCGGCGCTGGCTTCGTTGGTCAGGATCGTCGATGAAAAGCGGATTTTCGCGGGGGATAAACACGCCAGGCGCGGAGTGCGTTTCGTATCACTGACGGAATTGCCGCCGTCAGAAGCGGTTCAGTTGATGAAATGGCAATCCCGCCAGATGAGATACACATTCGAGCCTTACGGCGTTGCGATTAAGAAAGACGCCGCCAGGGCCTTCGGCGTGCGCAAGGTAATCTACGGCGAAAGCAGGTCATACAAGCACCTTCCCGAAAACGATAAGCCCTACTTCCAGCCTATTGGGAAAAGCGATTGGCGGCGAGAATCCGAATGGCGGCATCTCGGCGATATCACGTTACGGGATTTCGACAGGGAGGATTTAATTTTCATCGTCGCGAAAAACGAAGATAAGAAGTGCTTGCCTTCTATAGGAGGGTTCCGCGTGGTTTCTCTCGAAGACTAATCAGGAATATATTTTTTCGATTACTAAATCCGGTCGTTCCGGCGGATCTTCGGAGAAGGTAAAAGCCCTTTGAACCGCCGTAATTGCCATGTCCGCCGCGGATTCGCTCGAAGAATGAACCTGGCCTAAATTCTGGCGGGTTTCGATTTTATCCCCAACATTCGAATAGATTTTCAAACTAACAGCCGGATCTATAATGTCCGACGATTTCTTCCTTCCCGCGCCCAGTTCCAGAGAGGCCATGCCTATAGCCCGCGTATCGATCGATTTAACATAACCGACCCCCGGAGCCGGGATATCTTTCACTATCGGTGCTTTTGGAAGAAGGGATAGGTCTTCGCAGACCGCCGGATTGCCGTCCTGTGCCTCGATTAATTCCTCGAATTTTTTGAGAGCCGAACCGTCATCTAATTTGGACAGCGCTAACTCGGACGCCGATTCCAAACTCGTTTCTATTTCAGCCATTATGAGCATTTCTGCAACCAGAGATACTATTATGTTTTCGAGATTGGGCAATTCGATTTCGCGACGCAGGAGTAATATCGATTCCTCGGCTTCGAGGGCGTTGCCTACAGCTATCCCCAGCGGTTCCCACATATTCGTCAGGAGCGCGCGGACTTTCTGCCCGTGCGTAGATCCTATAGATATAAGCATATTAGCAAGCTCGCGGGCGCGTTCGACCGTGTTCATGAACGCACCTGAACCGACCTTGACATCGAGAACGAGACCCTTCGCGCCTTCCGCCAGTTTTTTACTCATTATCGAGGCCGATATAAGCGGAATCGCCTCGACCGTTGCCGTAACATCACGGAGCGCGTAAATTCGGCCGTCGGCGGGAGCGAGTTCCGATGTCTGGCGTCCCATAGCGCACCCAATTTTCTTCACCTGGGATTTGAGTCTATCCACGGAGAGGTCGGTCGTGAAACCGGGGATGGATTCGAGTTTATCGAGTGTGCCGCCCGTGTGTCCCAAACCACGTCCGGAAAGCATCGGAACGTAAGCCCCACAGGCCGATGCGAGGGGAGTTAATATCAGGCTGACTTTGTCGCCCACGCCTCCTGTAGAGTGTTTATCTACCGGTATGCCGGGCAAATCCGACCAATCGATCTTCTCGCCGGAATTTATGTATGCAGAAGTTAACGCCGATGCTTCCGTGCCGTCCATGCCATTCAGCAACGTCGCCATCAGAAAGGCCGACATCTGATAATCCTCGACCTCTCCGTCGATAAACGCATTCACAAACGCCTCGATTGTTTCCGGATCGAGGCGTTCAGAATCGCGCTTTGCGCGTATTATTTCAGCCGGATTCATAACCTATTTGTATATATAGAGATAACTTGTTCTTCCGTTTCCAAGCGGTCCGGGCGCGCCCACAAGCACCATACTTCTTTTGCCGGGCAGGGCTTTGCCAATATGTTTTAGCGATGTTCCGCATTGGGCGTCGGCCTGACTTCCATTGATATGGAAATCATTCACCGTATCGAATTTATCACCGCCGTAAAAAATTTCAACTCTACCGCTTCGATAACTTTCAACGTCGGCAAAGGGAGATCCTATCATTATATCCGCATATCCGTCGTTGTTCACGTCGCCCGCCGATGATACAGCATAACCGTAAAGGTCCTTGGGATTATCGCCATAGAAAGTGGCAATCGGATCGCGAATAACGGGAGCACCCTGATATAAGTAGGCCACCCCTTCGGTATTCGGTCCGTCGCCCGGCGCACCCACGATGAAATCCTGAACGCCGTCTTTGTTGACGTCTCCCGCCCGAGCGATACTAAAACCAAAATTCGCCTGAGGACGAGAACCGTTCAGTGTGTGCCACGGCTCCTTACTTATAACCGAGCCTCCGCGGAAGATATAGACTCTTCCGGAGTTTTTATTGCCATCGCTGTTATGGTAATAGGAACTGGCCGCAAATTCCGACAGGCCGTCGCCGTCGAGATCGCCGAGAATGGCCAACCTTTCACCGAAACTATCTCCCGACGTCTCTCCGTCGATTTTCACCGCCGGTCTCGTGATAGTCGAACCGCCGAGGAAAACGTAAACCACACCGGTGTAGTTTCTTCCGCCGTAACTGGCGCCAACCACCAGGTCTGGAATCTGGTCGCCGTTCAGGTCTTTGCCGCCCGCGATGGCCGTCCCAAACCAATCATTAGATCGTTCTCCGGTGAGGATGATGTCGGGTTCACCATCTACCTGTTTACCTCCGAAGTATATATATACTTTTCCGGCATCCGTGCCGCCGTCGTCCGCCTTATCCGCACCGACAGCGAAATCGTCGAACCCGTCGGCGTTAATATCTCCGAGGGTAGTAAGGCTTGCGCCAAAACGGTCGCCGGCGTTTTCGCCCTCGAGTGTCAGGTGAGGTTGAGTAGGTTCGGTTCCGCCAAGAAAGAGAAAAACCTTGCCCTTGTAGTTCACGGACTGGTAGCTTCCAGGAGCGGAAACCAATAAATCTACGTAACCGTCGCCGTTGACATCACCGGCTTCGGCGAGTTTGGTGCCGTATCTATCCCCCGGAGTCGAACCCTTCAGTAAACCGACATAACTCAATCCACGTGCGCCGTGAACAACGGTGGCGATGCAGATTAGAATTACCAGAATGAAAAGAAAGCGATATCTCATTATAACTCCTAAATTATAGAGCTATTTGAATTTTAAAACAGTCTAACGTTTAAGTTTAATTCGTATGAAAAATCAAGTCAAGCAGTTTTTCATTTTCTATTTAAACTTCCATTAGCTTGATTTTTCCGGAAAGTAGCATATATTGTTCATTCGATGGCCTATTACCCGATATGGACAGATGAAAGAAATAGAACAAATTCGTAACTTCTCGATTATCGCGCACATCGATCACGGCAAATCCACGCTTGCCGACCGGCTATTGGAATATACCGGAGCAGTCGAAATCGGTAAACACGACGAACAACTTCTGGATAATATGGAACTCGAACGCGAACGCGGTATCACTATAAAATCCCATGCCGTTAAAATGGACTATGAAGCCAGAGACGGCAACACTTACGAATTAAATTTAATCGATACGCCCGGACACGTCGATTTTACTTACGAAGTATCCCGTTCTCTCGCCGCCTGCGAAGGTGCAATAATAATCGTCGACGCCAGCCAGGGAATCGAGGCTCAGACCATATCCAATCTCTACATGGCTATCGAGAACGATCTGGAGATAATCCCAGTCGTAAATAAAATCGATATGCTCGCGGCCCGACCTGAGGACACCGCAATCGAAATATCGGAACTTCTGGGGTGCGATCCTACCGAAGTGCTTATGGTTTCGGCTAAAACCGGCGAGGGAATTCCGGCCGTGCTCGAAGCGATAATCGAACGCATCCCGCCGCCGAAAACAAACCCTGAAAACAAAACACACGCGTTAATCTTCGATAGTTTTTACGATACTTATCGTGGCGTAGTCGTATATTTCAGGATGATGGACGGCGAAATCAAGAAGGGCGACGTCGTCAAATTTTTCGCCAGCGACCGACAATTCGAGGTGGACGAAGTCGGGTATCTCAGATTGAACCTCGAAACAACGAATTCACTCACAGCCGGCGAAGTCGGTTATCTGATGGCGAGCATCAAAAATGTTACCGACGCACGAGTCGGCGATACTATTACCACCATGAGAAATAAGGCCGACACTCCCCTGCCCGGCTACCAGGAACCGAAACCTATGGTTTACAGCGGATTTTACCCCTCGAATCCCGACGATTTCGAGGATCTGCGTTCGGCTCTCGAAAAGCTACAACTCAACGACGCAAGTCTCGTTTTCCAGCCCGAAACTTCGGCGGCACTGGGTTTTGGTTTCAGGTGCGGTTTTCTCGGATTGCTTCATTTAGAAATCACTCAGGAACGGCTCTTTAGAGAATACGATCTCGACCTTGTAGCAACTGTCCCAAACGTCGAATATCAAATTTACACCACTGACGGGGAAGTCATATTAGTAGATAATCCCGCACAGATGCCGGATCCTCTCGATATAGACCATATCAAAGAACCCTACACGGAGTCTGAAATTATTACTCCGCACGAATACGTCAGCCCGATTATGGACCTCGTCAAAGAGCGCAGAGGCGAATATATCGCTACCGAATATGTCGATCCCAACCGCGTGCTAATTCGATTTTCCATTCCCCTTTCCGAAGTTATTTTCGATTTCTTCGATAAGATGAAGACCGTCAGCAGGGGTTACGCCAGCTTCGATTATCATATTTCGGGTTACAAACAAGCCGACCTGGTAAAACTGGATATTCGAGTAAACGGCGACCTCGTCGATGCGCTATCGGTAATCATTCACCGCGATAGGACTTACGATTGGGGTCAAAAACTGGTCAGCAAATTAAAGGAACTAATTCCCCGGCAGATGTATGAAGTTGTTATCCAGGCGGCCATCGGATCGAGGGTTATTTCCAGAGCCAGACGCGCGCCTTTAAGAAAAAACGTTACTGCAAAATGCTACGGCGGCGACGTTACACGAAAGCGTAAACTACTCGAAAGACAAAAAGAGGGCAAACGAAAAATGAAAATGGTCGGCAGTGTGGAAATCCCGCAGGAGGCGTTCTTCGCGGTGTTAAAAATAGACAGATAGAACCGGATTTAAAAAGGTTTCAGATAGGGCGTGAAAAAATCCATTTTTATTCAAGGATTTTTCTTATATATTAAATAGAATACGGGATTTCGGCGAAATGGTATTTTGTTATCCCGTATTTTTAGAATAAGAACGTCTTCACATAAATATGGCAGAACGTTTTTCACAGGGATTTCTGGACAGGATAATCAACTCGGTGGACGTGGCTTCCATTATCGGGAGATATACTTCGCTCAAGCGCAGAGGCCACCGATTTGTGGGGCTTTGCCCTTTTCACAAGGAAAAGACACCGAGTTTTACCGTAGATCCGGACAGGGGTTTATATTATTGCTTCGGATGTCATGCCGGCGGGAGTATTTTCAATTTCCTGATGGAGAAAGAGGGGCTGACCTTCTATCAGGCCGTAGAAAACCTCGCCCGCGAAGCGGGCATCGAGGTTCCCAGACTCGAATCCGGCAGTGGCAAAAGCGAGGGATTATATGAAGCGGCCGAATTCTCGGCGAAGTTCTTTAAAAAAGCCCTCAAGGTCGATGTCGGCAAAAACGCCCGTGAATATATTTTGCGTCGGGGCGTATCATACGAAACTGCTGATAAATATGGTCTCGGCTGGGCACCCACAGATCAAAACCATTTAGTCTCGTCGATTCGCAAGGCCAGGCTGGAACCTGAATCCTTTGTGGAGATAGGTGTTCTCGGTGAATCATCTACGGGAGACTATTTCGCTAAAATCAGCGACGCCCTCGTTTTCCCGATTGCGACTTCCGGCGGGAGGATTGTGGGATTCGCCCATCGCAGAATCAAAGAAGATCCGAACTACAGCGGCCCCAAATATATCAACAGCGCGGATAATGAGATATATCATAAATCCGCCATACTCTACGGGTTACCGGAAGCGAGATCTTCGATCAGGAGTGAAGGTAAATCATTGCTCGTAGAAGGTTATTTCGATGTCATTGCGCTTGCCGAGAAGGGAATAGATAACGCGGTAGCAAGTTGCGGCACCGCGTTGACCTCCACACAAGCCAATCTCCTGGCGAGATTCGCTCCCGAAACGGTTATCCTTTACGATGGCGACGAGGCCGGCTTGAGAGCAACTCTGCGATCATTCGAAATACTTCTGGCCGCCGGCTTGGACGTATTCGTCGCGAGACTTCCCGAGGGCGACGACCCCGATTCTTTCGTGATGGCAAAGGGGTCCGGTAAATTAAAAGAGCTTATCGATAACTCGCCCGAATGGTTCGATTGGCTGTTCGATTATTCACGAGAAAAATCGGACGGCACCGGTGTTTCGGCTATGGCGGGGGTGGTCGATGAGATAGCCGTGCCATTGGGCGCATTAGCTGACGACATGAAACGAAACATGTATATTCGGGAGCTGTCCAAACGGCTCGGGGTGGGCGAAGAAAGCCTGCGTAGCCATTTAAGGAAGACATATCGGAAACAGAGATATAGTTATAGCTCGGACGACGACGTATCTCGCGAAGAAGAACTCAACTATACAGCTAAACTCGAATTGTCTATTATCGCGCTGATTGTAGAGTTGAAACATCCCGTCGAGCTGGATGAAAACCCGCTTAAACTTTACCCGGGATTATGGTCAAAGGCCAATAGAGGGTGTTCCGCTTCCGATATACTCTCCGAAATAACGGATGATAGAACGAGAGGATACCTGTCGGAAGCCTTTTTGAAAGCCGGCGCAAGCAAAGAAACGGCAATCGGGGTTTTACTTTATAAACTACTCCAGAATGAAGCCGATAAGATTAACGATCTCCTCGAAAAACTTAACGACGTGGGTCTCGACGACGAAGAAGGAACGCGTTTGCTTAGAGAACGCACGGATGTTATGCGCAGAATAAGGCAAATTCGCAATAAATATATTAAATAAGGATGAAAAAAGAAATTATGGATGAACAAAAGAAATATGAAGCGCTGGAAGAATTTCTCGACTCACTCGGCGAGAAAAAAACCGTTACTTTCGAGGACATCGAGGAATTTATCGAGAACCTGGATTGGGAAATTAGTCCGGAAGACGTTATCGACTACCTTTCGGCAAACGGCGTAACGGTGCTGGGTTTCCAGAAGACCGAACAGAAACATGTCCGTAAAGACGACCCGCTCTGGCTATACATCCGCGAAGTCGGCAGAGTGAATATTCTGGGCAAGGAACGCGAGCTGGAACTCGCCACAAAAATGGATAACATAATGCGCAAAATACGCGATATTATCACTACGAACACCATGTTTATTTCCCATCTTCTCAAGGTTGGAGAACTTGTCGAAAGCCGGGAAATGCCCGTGGACGAGTTCATTAAGGTCACCCTCGGCGACCCGGAAGCAACTACGGATGAAAGGCGTCAGCAGATTGTCGACACACTCGCCAAAATCGAAGAAGACCTTAAAGAAGCGAGGGCGATTATCCTGAAAAGTTGTTCCCGGGGGAGACAAACAAAAAAAGAAATACAGCAATTAAAAAGGTTTTATAAATCGTTCAAAAAGAATATCAACTCGATGGAACTGGCATACCGCGCCCTCGAAATGTTCAGGCCGGTCTTTGGGAAGATCCTCGCGGCTATCAACCATCGCGAGGACAGACTCGATAAAATGGCCTCCGTAGAGGACCTCGATCCGACCAAAGTTCGCGAAGTGGCCGATAAGGTTATAAATGGCGAACTTACATTGAAGAAGGCAACTAAAAAGCTATCCGTTACCCAATCGTTGATGGCCGAGGTCGAGGTGCTTCGAAAGAGAGAACATCGAATTTTAAACGCCCTCGAACTCACGAGTTTCGTGCCGGTGCAAGACCTGGCCGGGAAACTCGAAAAGATTCCCGAATTATGGGGAAGATACGACGAGTGTAAGAGGTTACTTATCGAAGCCAACGTTCGGCTCGTGATTAATATTGCAAAGAATTACACGAATCAAGGAGTCGATTTCCTGGATCTAATTCAGGAAGGCAACGCGGCGCTCATCAAGGCGGTCGAAAGGTTCGATCCGAGCCGGGGGTATAAACTCGGGACCTATGCAATCTGGTGGATTCGTCAGGCGATGCTGAGAACACTCGCGGAACAATCCCACGTGGTAAAATTGCCGACCTATCTCGTCCAGTGGATCCGTCGATATACTAGAACGGCGCAGGAGCTTTCTCAGAAACACGGCAGAGAACCGACACCCCAGGAGGTTTCCGAGGAACTCGAGGTTACGCCCGGCAAAAGCAACAAAATGAAGCGTTTCTTCACCGGGCAAGTATCGTTGAATAAATCCCTCGGCAACGACGATACGCGGACTCTCGAAGACGTTTTGCCCGACGAGAAATCGAGTTCGCCGATGAATACGGCTAACCTGACGATGCTCCAGCACGAATTAAAGCGTGTCCTCAACACACTTACGCCGAAGGAACAACGCGTGATATCCCTCAGGTTCGGCCTGGAAGACGATATGCCGAGGACGCTAGAGGAAATCGGGCAGATTTTCGATTTATCCAGGGAAAGAATACGGCAAATCGAGATGAAGGCGCTATCCAAACTAAGGCATCCCAGCAAACTGGAGAAACTTTCGCCATACTTCAGAGATTAACCAATAACGAGGTAAACGATGGAAATTAAAAAAACAGTGCAGGTAGGTCGCCTTGAACGCGGAGACTTACGGGTAACAATATCTCCCGGCAAGGGGAGAAATATAGAGATAAAAAGCAGTATCAGCACTATGTATGGCGACCGCATCCGCGAAGATTGCGTCGCCGAACTCGATAGACTCGAAGTGAATAACGCAGACGTCCTCATCGAAGATGACGGCGGACTTACCTATGTTATTTCGGCGAGAGTGGAAGCGGCGGTTATAGGAGCATCAGGAACGAAAAGCACTTATAAGACGTCGAATAAAGAAATTAAATACGAACCAGAAAGACTCAGAAGGAGCAGGCTCTATATTCCCGGGAACAATCCGGCGCTTTTTCCCAATGCGTGGTTGTTTGGCGCGGATATGCTCTTGCTCGATCTGGAAGATTCCGTTCCGCCGTCGGAGAAATTCGGAACGAGATACCTTGTTAGGAACGCGATATTGGGTACTAATTTCGGAGACGCCGAGTTAGCTGTGAGAATCAACCCGTTATCGAGTCCCTACGGTATGGACGACCTGGATGTCATAATCCCGGCTGGACCGGAAATAATAGTGCTACCTAAAGCCGAATCCGCTGAAGACATTCGTAAGTTGAAAGAAAAGATTTCCCGTATTCAAGCCGAAGCCGGGACAGATTTCGACATCGGCATTATCCCCATAATCGAAAGCGCTCTCGGCGTTATCAAAGCGCCTGAGATAGCCGCAGAAGAGGGAGTGGTAATGCTGGCTTTCGGAGCCGAAGATTTCACCAAAGATATAGGCGCAGAACGTTCCCGCGGGGGCAAAGAGCAATTCGTTGCAAGGTCATCAATAGTCCTCGCGGCGAAGGCTTATGGGAAAATGGCTTCGGATACCGTATTCAGCGATCTTTCTGATGACGAAGGATTGCTGGAATCTACAAAAGAGGCGAAAGTTCTGGGATTCGACGGTCGCGGCCTGATACATCCCGGACAGATCGAAATTGTGCATAAGATTTTCGCGCCGACCAGGGAGGAACTCGTTTATGCCGTCCGCGTAATAACCGCCGCCGAGGAGGCCGAAAGCAAAGGTAGCGGAGTTGTCGCTCTTGGCCGGAAGATGATCGATCCGCCCGTGGTCGCGAGGGCGAGGAGAACTCTCGAACTCGCCCGAAAAATGAACCTTGAAATCCCCGAAATCGAGGAATAATTGCCGGATCGTAAACGTAAAATAAAGCTAAAACTATATGTCGAGGCGATTATCGCTTTCACCCTCGTAATAACACTTCTATTACTACTCGCTACCAGGCTGTATCACAACGTTTACGATAAATATGTCGATATGACTCTGGATACCAACCAATCTATAGCCAATTTAACCAGCAGTAGGATCGAAGATACGTTTAATGCGATTCGGAACAATCTCGATCTCGCCGGAGAAACAGCCAACATAGGCCATTTCAAGAAAGACGAGATATTAATCCTGATGAAATCCCTTTACGACCACTTCGAGGGCCGGGTGGTCGGCGTTACACGTATGGACACAACCGGATGTATCGTTGCAACCTGGCCGGATACAAACGTCATCGGACAGAACATAAGTAATCAGACCCACGTTATTCAGACCATTGCGTCGCATAAATCTGTAATAAGCTGTCCGATAAATACCGTCCAGGGATTCGAAGCTATAGCCATTCACGAGCCTTGTTTCTTACACGATTCCTTATGGTTTGGCAATATATGCGCTCTTATCTCCCTGAATTTCATCGAGGAAAATCTCACGGAAACCGGTGTTAACGCCTTTATTATCGACTCCATCGGTCAGGTCATTTATCACCCCGAATACGAACCGGGACAATTAATTCGGAGAATTTATGACACCCGGTCCTCGGAAGCATTAACACAATTATTCGAGAACCCCGGTAGAAGCACACGCGGTAATGGCATTTTTGTTTCGGATTCAAATGATACTTATCTGGCGGCTTTTTCGCCCATTTATATAGGATCGAATATATGGATTCTGGTTGTGTATTCGGATGCCGAAGTAATCGATAAACAACTGGGAGGTTACCGGAATGAACTTCTTTTCGCTCTTATCGCATTAAGTATCACTATCGCCGTGGCTTTTGGAGGGATTATCTATTTTTCCTTTCTCAAGGACAGGCAAGCCGAGGTGATTTCAAGCAAAGAATTAATTACTCATAAAAGCGAACTCCTGCACCTGACTTTCGATAGCTTCCAGATGCTCATCGAATACGGTAACGAAAACAGGGCTTTCCAGATAATCTGCGATTCCCTTCGGGATGTAGCCGATCTGAGATTCGCGGCAATATGTAAATTCAATAAAGACGACAATTCCTTGAGTATTCCGGGAGTTTCTTATAAGAAGCAAAAAGACCGTAAAAGCTTCTTTGAGATTGCCGATACGATTCCACAGAAACTTAAACCCGATATGGATACCGACAGGGAAGAATACCGGTCGCTTATTCTGGGCCATTCGGTAAGGATTACTTCCCTTAATCAAATATTTTCTCTGCATGAAAACGAGCAGGACACCTTCGGTAAACTACTGGAAATAATGGACGTCCCGGATTTGCTCGTTATTCCTCTAATTGCCGATGAAAGAATGCAAGGTTTATTACTGATTGTTGATCGTAAACCGGAAGCGGGGCTAAGGCAAAAGATCGAGGATTATATAAGTTTAACCATCCAGATGATTCAGTTATCCAATGATATCGGCGAATTACAGCATCAAAATTTCCTCTATGCCGATATCCTGAGAAGCCTGTATTCCGGGATACATGTCGTAGATAGGAACCTGAGACTGATTTATTTCAACAGGAATTTGAAACAGGAATTCAATCTATCCGAGGAGGACGTTGGCAGAAGAATTACCGAGGTAATGCCGTATATAAAAAAGCACGGATACGAGAAAACATACCGCGAAATATTCCGGACGGAAAGAACGGTCACCACGGAGGAAACAAGCTATCTTAAAGATACGACCAAACGCTACGTCCGAACCAGTCTTATCCCGATTGTAACCCCCACCAAAGGCGTCGAGAATGTGATGACAATCATCGAGAATATAACTCGACAAAGGGAATTAGCCGAAGAGTTAAAAGACACAATGCGGGAGTTGAAGAAACTCGCCTCGACCGACGGACTAACCGAATTATATAACTACCGCTATTTTTCAGAAGCGTTGCCCAAAATGATGGTTTCGGCGAGGGAAGCTAAAGCGAACCTTTGCCTGGTCGTATTGGACCTCGATAATCTGAAAGCATATAACGATCTCGGCGGCCATCATTACGGCGATAATCTTCTTCGAGTGGTTGGGCATATTCTTACGCAACATCAATCGCCGGGAGATATCGTCGCGAGATATGGCGGCGACGAATTCGTGATGATAATGAAAAACACCGAACTCGAAATCGCGAAGAACCGCGCAGAACTTATACGAACGAGCATCCTCGCCTACCCGTTCCGCGATGAAGAATACCTCGCGGGAGGTAACGTTACAGCAAGTTTCGGCGTAGCGGCTCTAACCGACGACGTGGAGGATTCCGACGACCTTATGCGCCGGGCGGATAGGGCTTTGTATCGCGCGAAAGCCGACGGGAAAAATAGAGTTAGAGTCTGGAAACAAACTTAAATTGAAAATAATTCGGAGGTATAATGGAAGTTAAAAACGCACTCGGGCGGCCTGTGCCCGCCGAAATGGACGGTCGTAAACTCACTCCTTACCAGGGCGCTTTCGCCGATCCATTGGCTAAGGGGCGTCGGGCGGCACCGCCAATCCCCCAATCTCATCCTACACACGAGGGGGGGGAGAGTAAATTATTGAAAAACCTCAAAGAGGCCATTCGCAAAACCGGCCTTAAAAGAGGCATGACTATAGGTTTCCACCACCATCTGAGAAACGGCGATTATGTCGTAAACATGGTCGTAGATGTCATCGCGGAAATGGGGATTAAAGATATCACCCTCGCCCCCACAGCACTTTTCCCCTGCCACGAACCGCTTATCGAACACATTAAAAGCGGAGTAATCAGAAATATTCAAGGATCGATGAACGGTCCGGTAGGCAGGTTTGTGAGCTACGGCAATATGCCGACCTGCGCTATCCTTCGAACGCACGGCGGTCGCGTGCGCGCTATCGAGGACGGCGATTTGCACATCGACGTCGCCTTCATCGCGGCCCCCTGCGCCGACGACTATGGAAACGCCAACGGCGTTTACGGGCCTTCCATCTGCGGACCTCTGGCCTACGGCGCAATCGACGCGCAGTATGCTGATAAGGTCGTCGTTGTAACGGATAACCTCGTCCGCTATCCGTGTCTGCCGATCAGCATACCGAGCACGCACGTCGATTATGTCGTCGAGGTCGATAGAATTGGTGATCCCAATTTGATTGTCAGCGGCACAACGAAGATTACCCGTAGCCCTGCAAGACTTTATATCGCTAACCTCGCCGCGAAATTCATCAAGAAATCGCCTTACTACCGTGACGGTATGGGTTTCCAGACGGGTGCGGGAGGTATCAGTCTCGCGGTTACCAAACATCTCGGAGACTACATGCGAGAGGACGGAATTAAAGCGGCTTTCATCAACGGCGGTATCACGAAGTTCG
Organism: uncultured bacterium; assembly: GCA_964606695.1. Classification (GTDB taxonomy): domain Bacteria; phylum UBP14; class UBA6098; order UBA6098; family UBA6098; genus CAZSHG01. The sequence goes on along the minus strand of CAZSHG010000037.1, from coordinate 10,962 downwards.
CTGTGGATCTTTTCCACGAGGGCATCGTAGAAAAACTATTCGACGGCCAGGTTTTCGATACGGATTCGATCGAGAGTTTCCGAGACGACCTCTGGCATCACGAGACCCCAATGACGATGTATGCGAATATACATAGCAAAGGTTGTCTCGTAAACCGCCAGGATATAGGTTTTCTGGGAGCTACTGAAGTGGACGTGGATTTCAATGTCAACGTGAACACTCATTCGGACGGTCTCCTACTCCACGGAATAGGTGGGCACACGGATGTAGCCGCCGGGGCTAAACTCTGTATGATCGTGATCCCTTCATATCGCAAAAGAATTCCAATAATCCGCGATGCCGTTACCACGGTAACAACGCCGGGCGAGACTATCGACGTAATCGTAACGGAATTGGGAATCTCGATAAATCCGCGCAGAAAAGACCTGGTAGAACATTTCAAAGGTTCATCGTTACAGATTCGCGATATCCACGATATAAAGAAAGAAGTAGATGGAATTTGCGGCGGACAACCCGCCCCGCCAAAACTCGGCGATCGTATAATCGCCCTGATAGAATACCGCGACGGCACGATTATCGATACCGTAAAACAGGTTCTCGAATAGAAGGTATTTTCCATGAAAAGGGGTAATTTTACGATAATTTCCCCTTTTTCGTTCATTAACATTGACGAAAGAGTTTTTTTCATATACATTATATTATTGAAAATTTAAAATGGAGGTTTAATATGAAATTCGTGAAGCACTTTTTCATTCTTATCCTTATTATACCCATTCTCCTGGCACAGATTCCTCAGACTATCAATTATCAGGGTAAACTAACCGATCCCGACGGAGTCGCGATAGACGGCACCAGAGACCTTGAATTCAGGATTTACGATGCGTTAACCGGCGGCACTCTCCTCTGGAACGAATCGCATTCCGGCGTGAGTATCGACCACGGTCTTTTCGACGTTATTCTCGGGGAAACGACGCCACTCGACCTCGATTTCGATGAACAGTATTGGATGGAAATTCGGGTAGCCACCGAGACACTCGGGCCTCGACAACCATTGAATACCGTTCCCTACGCTTTTCGAGCAATTTGGGCGGATAGCGTCGAGGGCGTTTCTTACGTTACTTTCATCGACTCGGTAAGTTTTATCGATTCAATAAATTACGTCGACAGCATCGGATACATCGATTCGATAGGTTATATCGATTCCATCGGTTACGTTTTCCACACCGGATGGGCGGATTCAGCGCATTGGGCGGCGTATGTCCATTGGGATTCTATTGGCGGGATGCCTGCGGATTTCGCGGACGGCGTCGATGATGAGGGATTCATTCGCCTTCGTGCAAACAGCGACCCCTGGCTGACATCGGAAGCTTCATTAATCGAGGGAACGAATATAACGCTAACTCAAGTGGGAAGCGATATCACAATAGACGCCACCGGAGGCACAGATACCGACTGGCAAATCAGCGGCGTGGATATGTATGCTCTGCCGACCGGAAATGTTGGAATAGGCGACCTCACACCGGATCACAAACTCGATATTGGAGGTAATATTGGATTAACCGGCGGAGGTTATATTAACTGGGGCGACACAGACGGTTCCTCCGGTTACGGTTTCCGCGACAACGGCGGCACGATGCAATTTAAAAACGATGCCGGTTCCTGGACTGATTTTGGCACTTCTGACGACGGCGATTGGGTAATATCGGGCACGGACATGTATTCCGGCCCAACAGGAAACGTTGGTATAGGAACGAGTTCGCCATCGACGAAAGTCCATTCGAGAACGATAAATACCGATAACGTGCTTACCGTTCAGGTCGATGACGGTTCGGGCGGCGCGCCGATTCCGGCTTCTGATCCTTATTTGCAATATATCATTGGATTCCCCGGAGGCCCCGGCGGATTCGTCTGGACAACCGGCGTTGACATGAGCGACGCTCAGAAATTCAAGATTTCCGGCGATTTCCTCGGCGCATCTCCCGGATCGAACGACCGTTTGACGATAATGGGCACGGGTGAAGTCGGAATTGGGACTTCTTCTCCCGGCGAAGCCCTTTCGGTGAGCGGGAGGATCAGTCTTACGGGCGATCCCAATTCCGGAGACGACGCAATGGATCGCGATTACGCCGATGCGCGATACCTGAGACCGGAAGACGTCAACGCGGGAACGAATATCGGTGTGGCGGAAGGACCCGGAAGCGTTACGATAAGCGTAGCTCCACAGGGTTCCGGATCCGGTCTCGATGCCGATCTTCTGGACGGCTATGATTCCGGTTATTTCTCGGTCGATGGCCATACCCATTGTAATGAAAACTGGACATGTGCAGACAGCGGTCTTTATATAACCGCCGCCGATGGATATGCTTTCTACGGAATTACTACCGACAGTGCTTTTGCCGGAATTCGCGGAGAGGGCGGCGACAATTCTACCGGCGTTACAGGAGTTAGCTCGTTCGTTCTGGGCGCAGGTGTTATTGGTGTCGGTTCCGGCACGGATGGAGTTTACGGAGCTACGGGATCGTCTGGAACCTACGGCATGATAGCGGTTAACAGCGCGGATTCCGGAACCGGTATTCAATCTCTGGGGAATAACGTCGGCACTCTATATAGAATGACCGTCGGTTCTGCAATCGCGGCGAACGGCAACGAATTCGGCATCTGTAGTTGGGCGGACGTCGATTCCACGGGTATGGTCGGAACCAGCTTTACCGACTTCGGCGCGGCCAGCATATATGGCGCTCTACAGAGATACGACTACAGCGCACATACAGACGCTTATCGTTACAGTATCTACGCGCCCTTCCCTGACCAGAGCAATTATTCCAACTACAGCGGATGTATCGCTGGAGTCGTCGGTTTAACCAATCCCATGGCGGGAATGCTCGGATATTCCAATGACGGCGGCTATTTTATAGCGGTAAACGGCGTCATGGGAGATGGAGATTACGCGGGTTACTTCGACGGATACCTTTTCGCGCAGTTAGATTCCGATAGCTTACCTGCGATCGAAGCGGTTAACGATAATACTGCAGGCGACGCCATCGGTGCTTTTGGAGGAGCATGCTCAGATGGATTGCATTCGGGTAATGGAGACGGAGTAGTAGCCGTTTCCGACGGCACCGGCTACGGCGTCATCGGCTCCCATTATAACGGTGTGGACAACAACAGATACGGAATCCTCGGGCGTAGCAACAGCGGTGTTTACGGCAGAAGCGACAGCACTTCCGGCGCGGGCGTATTCGGCGTAGGGGTAGGCACAACGGGCGTTTACGGCCAATCAGATGAAGGCACTCAAAGCGGTGTTGCCGGAATCAATACCGACGACGGCGGACGCGGTGTTTCCGGCAGATGCACTTTCGACGGAACCGGTTCTTTTTCAGGAATGGGAGTTTCTGGTTCAGTCGCGGCTTCAAGCCGTCTCGATATAGGCGTTTACGGCGAATGCGACGACGCAGTAAACGATTACGCAGGATACTTCGCAGACGATCTTCATGTCGCTGGTGTTTTGAGCAAAGCATCAGGCTCCTTCCTCATCGACCACCCGGACGACCCGTTGAACAAAACCCTGCGCCATAATTTCGTCGAGTCCCCGGAAAATCTCTGTATATATCGAGGGAAAATTCAGCTCGATGAAAAAGGGGAGGGCACCGTTACAATGCCCGATTATTTCTCATCCCTCACAAAAGAGGACGAGGCGACGGTCAGCCTGACGCCCATCGGCAAACCCTTTATGTTCGGTTACGAGTGGAGCAAAAACTACACCGAGTTCACGATTTACGGCGACCCGAACCGCGAAATCGCATACATCGTCCTCGCCGACCGCGACGACCCGGTGATTCGCCATCTCGCAAGACCGGTTGTCGAAGAAAAGGGCGAAAACTCCAGATTCCCTCGCGGCAAACTGCTTAATCCAGAAGCTTACGGCTATTCCGACGAATACAACGTGATTCAAACCCGCATGGATAAAACGCCAAAAGAAATCCCCGCCGAACCGGTCAGCATTGCGCGGACGGAGCGGACCGAGCAACCCAAATCCGAAATCGTCATCGACCAGAAGGATGTCGCGGGAAGCAGTAAAAAAGTTGGCATCGACAATAATTGACGATAATATATCCGCGGAGATTCGCGGGCTTCTCGAAGCATACAAAAAGGGCATCGACAACGCCGACGCCTCTGCCCTCGAAGCCCTTCACTGGACGGACGAGCTCGAATTCCGCCTCATCGAGGATTTCATCGCAAAACCCTTTGGGGCGGAGACCTTCCGCGAGATAGGCGATTGGATTCGCGAAAACGCCGACCCGGGATATTTATCCGTCGAGTTCCACGGGCTTGAGTTTTTCCAACTCGCCGACACTGTAATATATTGCACTGGAATAGTCAGACAATCGTGCGAAGACGAAGGCCCTGCCGATGTTCGAATGACGCTGATTTTTCTCAAACGCCATAGCCAGTGGCGCATTATCCACGGCCACTGGTCGGAAATGCCGGAGGAGGAATGAGTGGCTAAAGTAGAAATATTTATTCAAACGCGAACGACCGCAACCGAAGGATGACATGAGAAAATCACTCCCATTAATCATATCACTCATGGCTTTATGCTTATGTTTGGCCGGCTGTTCCGACGACAACGGCACCGACCCCGAACCCGAGGTCGAACACTATGTCGGATGGGCGGTAGGCCAGGAAAATGGCGGATACGCCCTTATCTACCACACCGAAAACTCCGGCACAACATGGACTCGACAGGGGGATGCCTCCCAGATACCGACTTCCAGCCTATCTGATGTCGCGGCGGTCGATGAAAACATAGCATGGGCAGTGGGCGATCCTTCCGACGGCTACGCGGTAATCCTGAAAACCACCGACGGCGGTGAAAACTGGACTCGCACAGGCTCCGAGGTCGATCTGCCGAACATAGAATTGGACGGCGTGGACGCCTTTGATGCCCAAACAGCATGGGTCGCGGGCGATTCCGGAGCCGTCCTCAAAACTACCGACGGCGGCGCGACATGGACAGACCTCACCCCCGATATTCCCGATTCCGTCATCTTCGGAATGGTCGATGTTGTCAGCCAGAACCACGATATAATTTGGGCTGGCGGCGATGACTACACCGATAATACCCACGTCGCCTATCGTTCCACCGACGGCGGCGCGACATGGGAAGACATGCTCGAAGGCCTCTTCGTCGATTCCGAAACCTACGCAATAATCGATATCGCCGCTTTCGACGCAAACACCGTGTGGGCAGTGGGTTCCGGCGCGGGAGGATATGTTACGTCCGACGGCGGCGCGACATGGACGGACACGGAAGTCCCGATAGCATGGTATCATGTCAACGGCGTCAGCCCGGTGTCAGCGGACATCGCCTTCATCGCATGCGACAACGACAACGTCTTCAAAACCACCGACCGGGGCGCGACATGGCAACAGCAAACCTGCGTGGGGGATACATCCGTGGGTTTCGGCGAGTATATGGGAATCACGAACATCGACGAGAATATCGCGTGGATGGTCTCCACCGACCTCAACGGCGGCCAGATTTTCAACACCCTCGACGGCGGCGAAAACTGGCATCTCCAGTTAGTCCAGCTTCACGGCAACCTTCGACGCGTCTCTTTCGTGGCCGATTTGAAATAATTCCGAGCCCTATCATTGCGCCCGCCTTTGACCAAAGGAAACCCCACGGGCGACCGAAGGAAGACCCACGGACGCGCCCTCCCGTCCCCGTCGATTCAACCGCCGACGCGATAATCCGCGCCGCAGAAGCCCGCCGTTACCGCGAAAGCCTCTTCGGCGACATCCGCACATTTTTCGTTTCCGACGCAGGCGAATTCAACCTCGTCCGCACGCCATACATCGATGACAAGAACCACGGCTGGCTGGAGGTTTCGTAATAATTTATTGACGGAACGAAATGAGTGTTTATATTGGAAGTATGATGAGACTAGACGAAATTAAAAACGAAGTATTCTGCGGTGATTGCCTCGATATTCTTAAAGAATTCCCCGATAATTGCATCGATTTAATCGTTACATCACCACCTTATACAGACCGCCGTATAAACACCTACGGCGGAATCCACCCCGATGAATATGTCGATTGGTTTATAGAAAGATCGGCTGAGTTTCTGAGAGTTCTCAAACCGACCGGGACTTTCATTCTGAACATCAAAGAACGCGTTTTCAACGGCGAACGCCATACATATATTCTCGAACTTATCCTCGCAATGCGTGAGCAAGGCTGGCTCTGGACGGAGGAATTTGTCTGGCACAAGAAGAACTGCTACCCCGGCAAATGGCCGAATCGTTTCAGGGACGCATGGGAAAGATGCCTTCAGTTTAACAAACAGAAAAAATTCAATATGTATCAGGAAGCCGTAATGGTGCCCGTCGGCGATTGGGCTCAGACAAGGCTGAGGAACCTCAGTGACACCGATAAAACCCGTGACGAATCCAAAGTCGATAGCGGATTTGGGAAGAACATATCTAATTGGGTCGGTCGCGACATGGTCTATCCTACGAATGTTCTCCACATGGCCACCGAATGCGCGAACCGCAACCATAGCGCGGCTTTCCCAAAAGGATTGCCCGAATGGTTTATCAAGCTGTTTACCGAAGAGGACGATCTGGTTTTAGACCCATTCATCGGTTCGGGAACAACCGCAATAGTCGCAAAAGAACTGGGCCGATATTACGTCGGAATCGATACGAAGGAAGAGTATTGCGAAATGGCCCGGCGCGAACTCCGCAACCACATTTATCAGGAAGAGCTGATATGAAAAAACTCGATCTCGATAAGGTCACGAAATACGTAACCGCCTTCTATACCGACGACTACCCCGGCAAGCTCGGCATTAACGAACCAAGCCCGCACTCCACCCTCCACTACGACGGCTCCGAGGCATCGGCCATCAATGCCGATTTGAGTATGGACGACGACGACCATACGCTATTCGTATCGGGTGGGTCGGCGGTTTCAATCCCTGCAGGTTCCACTTGCTCCGGGCGGATATATTATATAAGGAACACGGATACTTCGAACAGTAGCACTATTACGCCTGCATCCGGAAATATCGAAAGATCGGGTAGTTATACCCTTCCTGCTAACGAGGGAATAATAATCCAAAATGACGATACTGACTGGTGGGTAATCGCGGACTTCGATTAACGTGGTATCCAGAAATAATCAAATATACTTGATCTTAGCAGGAATCCTCGTAATCTTAACGTTGGGAATATGCCAAAATGTGCTTCAGGAGGATATATTTACCTCAACCGATTGGTTCGATATAACCCATATGGAGGATACTTTAAGAAACCACGGTTCCACAATCCATTTCACGTCCGGATGGGAAGGACTGTCGAATCTGATGAGTATGGATATGTTCTGGATAATGCAACTACATGATACAATACCGCCATATTTGGGATTTCCATACAATCAAGAAGATGTTAATTCGATAATACACTTCTCGGAGCAGGGAGGGTCGATACTTTTCTTCACTGGCAGTATGCCACCCCAGACAGAAGCACCGGATAATGAATTGTTGCGTAATGATTATTGGCAAACTAGCATTATCGCCTATAATATCTTTATACCGCCTTATGAAGTAAAAAGAATATATGATATATTCGATTTCTCTCCGATAACGGACTCTGTTGATTCGTTGCGGCTTGAGCCTACTCTTAATCCCATCGTTTGCGGAATCAACGCCTATCCATTTGTGTTCATGGAGGAAGAATATACTTTTCCAATATCGGCAATTAGTTACCCATTTTTTCATATCGGTAACTGCGAATCGATTGTTCTCATCGCAATGGGTTCGCATGAGTGGGAAGGCTGGTCGCATGATCCGGTTATCTGGGATAATATGAAATTCGTATCGAATATTCTCTGCGCTGCGGCGGGTTGTGAAGGCTACGAACTCCCCCCCTGCGCCGTCCCTGAGCCCTTCGAGATTGAGGTCGATTCCGTGCCGGAGTGCGCTAACCCGGGGGATACGATTACCCTCACCGGGCGCAACCTCTGGCAGGGAAGCAACGAGAACATCGGCGGCGACATAGAAATCTATTTCTACGGCCCTCGAGATACCGTGGTTATACCATTCGAGTATTCGCACCATCGCCCGGACCCGCATTCGCTCTACAACACATGGCTAAAGTTCGTCTGCCCGAATTTGCCCGAGGGCGAATACGACGTCGAACTCGGCCACAAGGCGATTACGTTCTACGCGGGGTCAATCACCATCCCATGCGATATGCCGGATTATCACCTCTGTTCCGCCACCCCCAACCCCTTCACCCCGAACGGCGACGGGATTAACGACGAGGCGGAGTTTACGTTCCCCGGCCTCGGCGAGGTGCCCGGCACAATCAAGATATTCACCCTCGGCAATCTTCGAGTGCGAAATATCGAGGTGCCCACGGGCAGTGGTGCCAAAGAGGCCGCCAAATGGGACGGCAGAGACGATTCCAGCGCCCCTATGCGCCCGGGAATCTATATCTATACCATCCGCGCCGAAGGCAGAATCAAATGCGAAGGAACGGTGACATTAGCAAGATGAAACCATTCCCCGCAAATAACAACCATGTCATTCCCATGAAAATGGGAATCCAGAAAGCCTCCCAACGTAGCTGGATTCCCGTGTGCACGGGAATGACAGAACCAACTTTATCAAAACTAAGGAGTTAATATGAAATACGCATCTTTAATACTAATTTTCCTCGCGCTGGCGGTCGTGTCGTTTGCGCAAAGCAAGAGCGGGAGCGCCGAGGCCGAGGTGATCTACACCGTGCGGTCGTCGGTAGGCATGCCGGTGGCGGGTTACGCCGAGGACGCCTCGAACAAAATGACCGCCCTCGCGTCATCAACTCAAACATCGGCCTCGGTGGCCAAACGTCAGGCCGATCCCGCGAGGCCGCTGGCTTTCGGGATTAACTCGGTAACGCCCAACCCCTTCAACCCAACCTGCGAAATCGAGTTTGAGATTGGCGAGGTGACGGACGTGCGACTGGAAATTTACGATATCTCCGGGCGGTTGGTGTCGCGCCTCATCGATGAGGAGCTGACGGCCGGCCTGTATCGAATAGCATGGGACGGCGGCGCGGAAAACCCCTCAGGGACATACCTCACGCGCCTCTCGACCAAAGAAAAGACGTCGGTCAAACGCCTGGTGTTGATGAAATGATGCAACGCACCTTTCGTTGTTTGAAAATCATGGTTTTGGATGTACGGGCGACCCGACGAGTCGCCCGTGAGGCCAAAACAATAACAATCGCGGGTTTGACAAACGGGTCAACCACCGGTTGACCCCTACGAATGCGCATTTTCATATAAACCCCGGTGCCGCGTCGGGGCGGAATTGTTTTCGCGGTGGTTGTTCGTAGGGGCGTATTGAATACGCCCGCGCACGGATCAACGGCAATGTTCGTTATTCCAAAAACGGGTCAACCACCGGTTGACCCCTACGGAACCGAAAATGAAAGGAGGTAATCGAATATCGAAACAAGAATGGGGAGAAATCCCCAAAATCGGGTCAAACCGATGCTCTTTAACATCGTTAACCATGCAAAAAGTGCCGTTTTGCACAAAAATTGTGCCGTCGGCGACATCGGTAGCGCCGTTGCTACAAAAACGAGCACCGTTGTCAAGAATCGGAACGCCGTTGCCATTATACCGAGCGCCGTAATCGTTGTTCCGAGCGCCGTAATCGTTGTTCCGAGCGCCGTTGCTACAAAACCGAGCACCGTTGTCAAGAATCCGAACGCCGTAATCGACGGTCCGAGCGCCGTAATCGTCGAAACGAATCTCGGAACACCACCAACGGCGGTCGAAACGGGATCGACGGCAATCGATTCTAAAAAAAACTTATAAAAACCATGGAGGAAAAAATGCTTTATAACAATCAATTTACTGCAGACAAAGACGACGAGCGTCTCGAACGCTTGCTCGCGCTGTCCGCGAACATCGACGACCACTCAGCCGATCTCGGCCTTATCGCCCCAGACCCCATGCTGACATGGGCACAGAACGCCGGCGCGGAATGGGAAAGCGCCGTGTCGAGCGCAATTATCGAGGACGGCCAGATGGATGAGGCCTTCGAGACCTACGCCAACAAGGTTTCCGAGGTTTACGACTACTACACTCAGGCGCGCTCACTGCTAAATTCCTACATCACGGAAACGGAAAATCCCAACGACCTGTCCAAAACTTACGGTTTCGAGGGCGATTCTCCTCGCACCGGAAAAGGCCTTGTTATAGCCATTTCCGCGTGGAAAGACCAGCATGACCACATGGTCGCGGAGGGCCTGACGCCTGTTATCGCCGATCCAATCATGACAAAACTTCTCGATTATGAGAACGAACTGAAAGATTTTCTGAACATCACAAAAATCGAGAAAGATGAATCGCGGCAGGCCTACAAGGACAAGGCCGCGCTGTTCGCGACGGACTCCAGAAAGCTCCGGATATTATACAACACCGCCTGCCTTATTTTTGGCGATGACGACGACAGGCTGGGGCTTCTTGGCTTCGTGCCTTCGAGTGAAATCTGGACGCCGGGCGATCCGATACCGGGGCTTCCCGATTTCCCGAGTATATCGAAGACTTTTTCGTTGTCGTTGAGCAGGCCGGATGAGGTGCAGATCGAATACAGCGGGGTCAATGGTGCGACGCATATCAATCTCAGCAAAAGGCTTCAGGGCGAAATCGAATGGAAACATATAATTGACCTTCCGGTTGATCCTGATGAGATTTTCCCGCATCGCGACAGACCCGGCAAACCGGGGATTTGGGAATACAGAATCACGGTGTTCAACGGCGAGGAGGAAGGGGAATCGAAGGTGGCGACTATCGAGGTGCCGGAGTAGCTGTTAGTCGTTAGGCGTTAGATGTTAGACGTTAGAGAATATTTTAGGGCGGCTTGAGGTGGCCGCCCTTTTTTATACCTCGTCATTGCGA
>CAZSHG010000036.1:0-27791 GCA_964606695.1 uncultured bacterium | reverse complement strand
TGGAGTTCAGACGTGTGCTCTTCCGATCTGCGTTCGGAATAGGCGATCTTATAAACTCCCGGTTCAAGCCGAACGCCGGAAGCCCCGATTTCGTGAGCTTCGCCGTCTTTAGTAGCAGTCAGGGGGAAATCGGACGAGGCAGTGCATATATTCCTGATGTGAAGTTCCCATTCGCCTTCTCTGTTAATATCGGTCGATAGGGGAGCTGGTGCGCCCTGGCAATACAGGTAACCCAGGTTCGCATTTCCGGGGCGCGCCGGCGGCTGGAGCCTGTCGAATCTATTGTCGATATCCATCGAGGCCCTCGAATCGACACCGATTGTAAGGCGAGTCTCGTTGCCAGCGATCGATAGCGTCAACTCGCTCGTTAGACCCGGTGTAATTGTTGGCGCAAGCTTCCTACTTCCAGATAACAACGTGTCGATGAACAACTCCGCATTGTCCAAACCATAAGCCCAGTATCCCTCTCCGGGATTAATCCATTCCGTGGCCTCGTAACCTGAATCGGTCAATTTATATATCGGTCCCGCCCAGAGCGCGCTGTCGGGGCGCGTGAGAATATTGCTTAAATGAACCGAACCTGCGGCAGGCCCCGATATTAGGTTCCAACCGGGATGGATTTCCGTGCGAACCCAATCGTTCATTACGCCGCAGAACTGCCCGGTCTTATCCTGATCGACGAAGACGAAATAGGCCTTGCCCTGTTCGATCTTCTCCGGGTTGTAATATCCGCCGACCGCATCGTCATAGCACCAGACGTTGGTTGACATCGCATTGAAGGTTTGGGACGGATATGCAGAAATCGGCAGGGCGGATGTTCCGGTGAGATTCCAGCCGTGTTCTAATTGGTTGAAGAAGAAAATGGCGAACCCGCCGCCGGGTAGCATGACGTATTCTCCGGCCTCTAAATCCATCGAGGAAGTCGTAGCCAAATCGATCTCGTTCAGGACGAATTCTCCCTGAATGATATCCGGCGGTATCGTCCACGTAACCGTCGCCGGATCGCTTAGGATTAATCTAACCGGACGTGCTCCGACCAGAGTCGGCGCGTAACAAGCCGATAGTCCGACACCTTCCGGCCCGAAAGGATCGTCTAAAGCCCAATAAGCATAAGGCCTGTCTGCCGGGGGAACGAAGGGAACGTCCAGCCCGGGATCGTATCTATCGGTGGCGGAAGAATCCTTCCCGATAATCAGGTTCTGATCCTCGCCACCTCCGAAATCGAAATGCAAGGTCATTGCACTTCCGCGCGTTCCCGGCCACATGCCGTTGCCGTAACCGATCATAAGTGAGTCGATCTTCCATACGCCGGTGTAAGGCCCGCCCGGCCCGGCGGAATCAGGGTCGGCCCAGACATTATGCCAATCAGTTATCTCGATATACCACCACAAACTGTCGAAACCGGTTCCGAAGAAACTTTCTATCCAGAACCAGCCTTCGGAAGCCCAGGGCGGAGGATTGGGAACCTGATATTCATCGTATCCGGGGGTAGGAGCGCCAACCGGGATTACGCGCAGAGTATCCCATAAAGCCGTAGCGTCCTTGTAATAGAACATATAGTAATAGCATGTGTCCTTATCGTCGTCCGGGTAGAATTCCCAGGATCGCCAGTTCGTGAACCGGATTCCGGTTAAATCGTTCATTTTGTTAGAATGGAGCACGGAATAAGTGGTTAGCTGGTCGGTGCAGTCATCGGGGTAGGTTTCCCATGTATATACGCCGCCGAGATAGTCCACTACGACAAGATTTGTGTTCCATTTTGCCATATATACCGGTAATTCCAATCCCGCCGGCACCACTACGCCTTCGAGACTTGTCGATGGCGCACCAATCGCGGTCGGATCTGATACATCTACGAATTGCAGTTCACTGCTTGTGGCTTCCTCGCCTACACAAAGGTATTTATCGAATCGAGCTATCGATAGGATGTTTCCTATTGTCGCATAGTCCAGGTTATCGGCGAGGCTAATACCTGAGCCGACGTCGCCGATATAAACGACCAATAAACCACCTTCGCCGTAATTGAGGTAGGCGTAGTCGTTCTCGCAGATTACGTCCTCACAGTCGCCTGTTGCGTAATAGTAGGAGTCTATTTCGGTCAAATCCAGGTCGTATGCGATAAGGCCCTGTCCCGTAGCCGCGGCGTAAACGATTTCTCCGCTGACGTCGATATTATAGACGTTATCTGCTATTGCCACCGAGGTAGTGGGGGCAGGGGGGCTTCCTCCGAGAATTGGTATTTTATAAATGCCCGTCGTGCCGAAACCAGAAGCCGAAACGAATGCGTATGCCCCATTGGCATCGACCGACATAACCGTCGCTCCGCCGCCAATTGAGCTTATTGTCCATTCGACGGTCGGATTGGAAGGGTCGTTGAGATTATAGCACCGTAGTCCGCCCACGCCGAGTCCCTGGAGCAGGAAACTACCGGTGCAACATAATCCGGTAGCCGAAGTGCCGTCGGGAACCTGGATGCTGTCAACTATGGTCATCGTATTAAGATCATAGGTGATCAGGCCGTAGGTCTGTTCAGATACGTAGAGGTAATCTCCATAGATAGTCGCGGCTATTGGGTTTCTATGCGCGGTAGCTTCGGTCGATGTCCATCCTGCAGGGGGGCTTATAGAATTACCCTGCGAAAGGTATTGCACCGTTCCACTACCGTTTTGCGCCACAGCTACCTCGTGCCCGACGGGGACGATTGCCATCGCCGATCCAAGAGCGGGATTAGGGGAGATGCCAATAGACCTGAGATTTGTGAGATCATCTCCGACATAAACCATCGTTCCGGCATCGCCGCAAGCGGCGTAAACCTTGCCCGCCAAGACGCAAGCCTCATTGCAATCCCCCGCCGACCCGAGTCGATTAGAGACCGAGGGGGTGGAAGGATTGCTTACATCCACGATAAAGACACTGTCGCCCGCGCCCAATATAGCGTAAGTCCCATAGACCGAAACGCCGCGGCAATCGGCAAGGGCGATAGAACCGACCGAGTTCGGCGCGGCGGCAGTATTAAGGTGTTCGTAAATCTTCAGACCGCCATCGCCATCGGCAACGAGTATATAGGGGCCATATATCGCGACATCCTGGGGATCGCCGCCCGTAGCAACTGTAAAATAAGCCCCGTCGTAATCGTCCTTGGCAATCAAACCGGCGTCAGAAGCTATATACAGCCAGCCGTTGGAGACCGCGATTCCGCGCAAGTCCGTTCCGGCTAAATCCGTATTGGAGACGTTGGTTGCGGAACTGACGTCCCCGCAATCGTATTTCGTAATTTCGCCGACATCATCGACGGTGTAGGCGTATCGACCGTGTATTGCGACGCCCTGGTCGTTATCCGCCGAGACATGGGTAACCTCTCTGGTGTGAGTTATAGCATTCTGGATTGTGAATCCTCCGCTGGCACCCGTCGAAACCACGAAAACATATTTCCCGTTTGTCGCGACATCGACCGGTTCTCCCGCGGCGGCGGTAACGTTGGCCACCTCTTCGGCGGGATTCTTCCCGGGTGCGCCGTATTGACCTACGGTATTCCAATCCGCCGTAGTCTTGATTGTATTGCAATAATCGAGGTCTTCGAACCTTTCTTTGAAATAATTCGTTATCCCAAATATTACACAGGTAATCACCAGAATCGATATTATTACACCTTTTGCCCTGGTAGTCATTTTGCCACCTCTCAATGTGTTATAATTTTTAGTTCGCCGTTCGTAGCGCTGAGAATCCAGTAACCACGGGTTCTCGCGACCGAATCGACGAGAAAATATACATATTCGTCAAAAATAAAGGGAGGAACCATAATTATTTCCGGCGGATAAACCGAAAAATCTCCCGGATAATAAATCGTCTCGTTCAGTCCGCCCAACATATTCCAGCCGCGTCTAATAGGCGCGACAATCGAATCGGTCTCCGAACCGGAGAACTCGTTAATGGAAGGACTCGGACTAAGAACGAAGTAGCCACGCCCGAAACAGAGCGTATCGGTTGTTCTGGACTTCTGCGAATCTGCGTCCCACAAATACACGGGCGGAATGATGTCCGGGAAAATGTCATCGACCCTATTGCTCGATGGAACCGCGGGAAGTGAGATCAAATTCCAACCCGTGTTAAGGCTAATCTCGTAGAAATCGCCGCCGGGAATAACCGTAACCTCCGCCGAATCGACGATTCCACCGATATCCGCCAGGACAAATCCTCCGCCCGGCGAACTTCCAGTGAAATAACCGTTACTGTCAACGAAACCGCCGCTACCGTGATATTCCCATCTGGCGGTATTCGCCATTATGGAATCCGAATCGTGCAGGAGATATGCCCTGAAATGCCGCGTCTCGGCTACATGAACTATTGCGCTGGCGGGATTAACGCTGATTCCTTCGTAGTAATCCGGCACGACCGTGAATTTCCACCTCTGTAGTCCGGGCGGAAATACCGCCGTATATTGGTGTCGTTCGCGCATGTTCATCGTATCGCCGTCTTCGCGAATCAGGATAGGGAGATAAGTTCCCGGCATTTTCCCCTCGTCCTTCCACCAGATAGTCAGTGTATTCGAGTGGCTATATAATGAGCGGATTTTCATACGCCAGGTCTTCGTGGAATCCAGCGGGGAGCGGATGTCGGAAGCATAATCGTTATTATGTGGCCAGGCCCAATAATCTGGTTCCGACGGATTGCTGTGGGGAAAGAAAATGATAGCGTATTCGGAAACCGGAGGAAAATACTTCTGTATATCGCGCGAATCCCATTCATCATCGGCAAGAGTATCTACGCCGGCGAAATTCCAATCGTCAGTGAAAACAGAATCGGAAGAATACAAACCGAACAGGATATCCCAATCGCCCATATCCGCATAAGAGCAACATGCGATTAACATCGCCAACATGCATATTATAGGATACCTCTCGATTTTAACTCCTTAAACGTCATCTATTATTATTAACATATAAAAATACAACCTATAATCAAGAGAATAAAATCCGGTTACTTCAGATATATCAGTTTCCTTGACGTTTCGTAACCTCCTGCGCTGAGTTTAACGAAGTAAATACCGTTGCCGATATTCTCCGAAGGCCTCCAGATGTATTTTCGATTATCGCCATTTATCGCTTTATTTATGATAGTTTGCCCTTTGATGTCGTAAATACGGATTTCGATTACGGGATAATCGTCTATTCCCCCAATATCGATGGTTACTGCGGAATTAAAAGGGTTGGGATAAATACCGGGTGAAATTCCATCAGGTTTATCGCAATCCTCGACGCTCAGCTCCACGCTCCGCCAGACTACGGCGTCGTAGCCAATGGAATTCCCCGACGCACCCGTGTAGTCGCCCAGATAAACGTAATTCGAGCTTCCCGAATCGAAAGTCCATCTCCCCAGCAGAACCCATTCGTCGCCATATACGGTCTGGTCGATTGTCTGGGTGGCCTCTCCCGAAGAGTGATGGATGTGATATATCGCGTCGGCGGTGGCGTATGTCGATGGTATATAGGCGTAAACGTTGTATTCGCCGGATTCGGGCAGGATTGGAGTCCAGGTTCCCGAATTGACATCCGGCGTGGAAGTTATACTTCCCGTCCAGTAGAAAGTGCCCTCGGTTCCGCCGGTAACTATTCTTCGCCATTTAATCGGGCCGCCCCATCGGAAACCGTCGCTGAAAAGTCCTACCAGCGTATCCGGAGCGGGTAGAGCGCCCCTGTCCGACCATTTTATCGCGTCGAAACCAATTTGCTCGCCGGAAGCTCCAGTGCCGTCGCCGAGATAAACCCAGCTTCCGGCAGAGGCCTCACACATGAATGTCCCGAGGCTTACCCATTCGTTAAAGTAATCCGCCTGGCGGATAATGCTCTGCGTCATCCCTAAATCATGATACACTCGATACTTCGCGCTGGCGACTGCGTGGTTGTTGGGAATGTATGCGAAAACCTCGTAATATCGCCTGTCGGGGAGAATCGGCGTCCAGGTTGTGTAGCAGGTGTCGTTGGTAGTGTCGGTAGCGTTGGTGGAGTATGTGAACCACATATGCGATTCCCAGCCGATTACGTCGTCCCACCAGAAAGAGCCAGAGCCATATCGGTCGAACCCGGTGGTTTGATCATCGACAATTGTGTCCGGTTCTGCGAGCCCGCTTCCGTGGGATGTTATCAGGCCGTTTACCGTCGGCTGGACGTGGCCGTTGTCATAGCCAGGCCAATCCAGAATCGCGTCCGCGCCATCGTAATCCATGTAGGGCGAAGTGTTCGCGTTGCCCCAGGGATCGTTCACCCAGAAACTGTGGTCGGCGTTGTAGCCCTTAAATAGAATTATATGGCCGAGTCCAAGAATCGAATTACTCGCCACGACGACGTAACCGCCGTCGATTTCGGCAGTGTATTCGCTCCAGGTAGGGGAATAATCTATCGTGCTGGTTAAGGTATGTTGGTTGAGCCAATCCTGCATATACGCCCATACCGCGCCGCCGTATTCCCTGCAGATGAAGCCGTGTGCCCCGGTAACCCAGACGTCGCCGGCGGCAAGGCCGAGAATATCGTAAGTATATCCGTTGAAAGAATACTCGTTGTTGATATACCATCCCCAATGGCTGGTGTGGCTGTAGGGCGACGAACAGGTGATGTCGTGATGGGGGAGAATCTCGTATTTTCCCTGCGCCATCATACAACTGGAAGGCCCGCATGACCAGCTTCCGTCGAAATCGTCCGGGGTGTCGTAAACCTGATGGAGATAAGGCGCGTAATTGTTGAGCATCGGTTCCGCCGGGCGTGGGCGCGGTGAAGTTTCGACAGTGAAGAGTTCGGCCTCCGCGAGAAGTTCGATATCGTGCAATCGCATGCCGTCGAGTTCCGCCACATAGAGGTTATCGTTGCGCCTGTCCACGAAAGCGATGTCTTTGCCTTCCGGGTGTATGTCTACATGGTCGATGAGAATATCGCCGTCGTCGATTCGCCTTTCGATGTCGTCTCGGACGAAATAGATATCCGACTCGACTATTTCCATTGCGCGGCTGGTGGTTCTGGTAACTATAATTCCATCTCGATAGGCCACCGGCGAACGGCCCTCGCAGACGATTTCCCATTTTCCTTCGGAATATTGCCAGATATTACCGTCTGAACCTTCGGCGTGAATTTCATCGTGAATAAACAGCGGATGCCACATAGAAACCGGTGCGGGATATTTCGCCTTTTCTCCGGTCGAAATATCCAGAGTCATGACGATACCGTCCGCGGAAGCCCACAGAACAGTGTTCCCGTGTGAATCGAATTCGTGCGGTGCTTCCTCAATTGTAAATGATCTTATTTCGCTGACGGATCGGTCGAATATATTCAGCCTATCGCCGACCGCGCAGGCTATTTTATCGCCCGTAGGAAACGGCGAACCGATGGATATAACCGCGTCGGATACGTATTCGACCTGCCCAGATGTTATGTTGTATATTATGGGAATTTGACCGTTTGGAGTAATCGTTTTGGCGAATATACGGTTATCTCCGATATTGACGTATCTCCCACGAAGACCCTCTATCTCTAACTGGTCGATTTCACCCGTTCTTGCGTCGATAATCCATAAACCCTCATCGTTCCAGGAGGTTACAACGATATAAACTCCCGAAGGCGTCCAATATGTGTTTCCCGCGCCGAGGGCAAATATGGAAACAACCGAGATTAAACTGAAAATAATAGCGTATTTATTCATATCGATTTGAAGGTTTGATTTGACTGCCGTTCCACATCTTATATAATATAAAGAAATGGAATTGAAAAAGCAAGTATAGGCTTACATGAACAAAAAGAAACAACTGGTATTCGGACCGATATTGGCCTCGGTAGTTCTTCCCGGACTTGGGCAGATCTTCATGGGGTTCAAGGCCTTAGGCCGGTCGATGATGGGCGGTGCGCTGGGTTTTTTCTTATTCGGGGTGTTTAAATTCATCAAGGGATATATCGGTTATATGGATCTTGTCCTGGATTTCGATCCCAATGCGCCGACACCGGATGTCTGGGGAACGATGAATCTGACTACCATTATCGTGTGCTTCGCATCGGCGATAATTATTCACGGCGCGTCGATCATTCATTCAGTATATCATACTGAAAAAAAAGAGGGTAGAGGTAAATAGTTAAAGTTTTACATTAATGAGAATATCTATTTGAAAGAAGCGGGGCATATTACAGCGCCCCTTATTTTCGTTTAATCCTATCGTGCCAGATAGATAGTTCCCTTGCAAATAATCTCGTCGTCGCGAATCACCAGATACATGTAAATATCCCTGGGGAGCGGTTGACCGGCACCGTCCGCGCCGTCCCAAATATTCGCGTTTTTCAATTCCCTGACCTGCTGTCCCTCCATGTCATATATTTTGATAACGGCATCCATCGCCGCCTGCCCCGGATAATTGAATATGGCGTAATCGTTTACGCCGTCGCCGTTGGGGGAGAAAGGGCTGGGGTGAGCGTCGCATTCGCTGGAAATAATTGACAGGTTAGTGCATCCAATATTGTTGTCCTCGTTCCATTCCGCCCAATAATCTTCGGGATCGAGACGCATGCAGAGGACGTAATCTCCGGGGCCGAGTTCGACAAAGACACCGTAGAAATCTCTGACGACGGTCATCAATTCCCCGGCGTTTAGCACCGCAAAGCTATCCATTATGGTTATGCCGTTGGCGACGATATCCCACGAGAAATCGGCGTATGAGTATTCCTGGAACATAGTGCCAGTGAAAGTAATAGTGTCGCCTTCAACTATAGAAGCCGGGTCGATCATAACCATGCTGTCGTCTGTCCACATATCAGGCAGAACCTCGACAACATATATCCAGCATGAATCGAGCTGATTCGGCAAGCAAAGGTCGGGCGAATCTATCAAAGAATCGATACAGAGCGTCAAGGTATCGCCCTGTGCGAATGTCGTATCGGGATCGAGCGTGATAGTAACACCATCGAAAGTAAGGAAGCCATCGCCGGGGACATAGGTGTTACCGTCGAGTGAGATGGTAACACTCGATCCATCGATACCGCTACCACTGTCCGCTACAATGATATCGAATGTCGGAGTCGCCGCTATGCTGGTCTCGGGAGTCGGATCAATATTACTAATAACCGGAGCTTCAAGGTCGATGAAATAGGTGATACATCCCCAATCGTCGCAGGGATTACCCAGCATATCCTCCGCCCAAACACAAACGGTGATCGTATCGCCGTCGTTCCACGAGGCCGGGGTGGAATATTGAAGCGTATCGTTAGAGAACGCCCACGACGTTATGGTGTCGCCGTTCACGGTAACGATTATCGACGAAGAATCGACGCTGTCCGGATCGAGAATGGTGAACATAGCGCCCTGATCGTTACACGCCGACCACAGAGATTCAGCGGGCGGGATAATGGGCGTAATTTCCGGTCCACCGGAGGCTATTGCAAATTCGTAACAGATCGAATCGGCGTTAGCGCCGCAGAACTGGGCGTTATCAGCCGCCCAGATACATACCGTTATAGTATCTCCGCCGCTCCATGTCCATCCGCTGTCCGACGGATTAAAGGACAAACTGTCGTCTATCAGAGTTGGCCCCACTGTTTCTCCGTTTACGGTCATTATGATAGAAAACGGATCGAGTCCGGAGAGATCATCATATATACTTAACGATATTATCGGCGAAGTGATATCGACTTCCTCTCCCGGAGCCGGATCTAAACCGTAAAAGACGGGTGAGGTTAGATCGACGCCGAAGTCGGAACATATTGTATCATCGAGAACGACCCCGAATGTATCCTCCGCGTAAACAAGGCATAAATGGACAAATTGGCTGTCCAACCATGTTGATGTGGGTTCAAAGAATAGGGTGTCCCCATTAAAATACAACTCGGGGTCGGTCATGTCGAAAATATTAGTATCGCCTAAGACGACTATTGCGCTTGTTGTGTCGATTAATC
Source organism: uncultured bacterium (assembly GCA_964606695.1). GTDB lineage: Bacteria > UBP14 > UBA6098 > UBA6098 > UBA6098 > CAZSHG01. Next base: position 17,871 of record CAZSHG010000036.1, on the reverse strand, counting down.
CGTGGAATAACCAGCTGACTGTCTGCAGAGAACAGCTTGTAAATACATTCGGCGGATGTAGTAGTTCCGCCCAGAGCGTAGATTGCAAAATGTAGAATTCACAACAACGTTCGTCCGTGTTCGAGCAATAGGTCGGCATATCCGAGGCGTGGACGCAGTAAACGACTGTTTCATCGACTGCCCAGACCCAACCTTCCGTCGCCGGATCGAATGTGAACGTGTCGCCGCTTGCTGATAGAGAATCGAGCATGAAGGTATCGCCGCGAACTACTATCCAGCACGAATCCGGATTGAGCGGGGAAAGCGAGTCCGAGACAGTGAAGGTTATCTCCGCAAGCGTGTCGTGAACCTCGGTTGAACAGGATGGTGTCAGGAAAACGATTTCCGGCGGGGTTAAATCGATAAGGAAATCGTAACAATAAGCCGAATCGATGGGATTATTATGCCAGTCCCATAATCCTGCGACGCAACCCGTGTGAATTCCCTCAGTCCATGGGATCGAAGGCTGGTAATAAAGTGTTTCTGGGCCGGCAAATGAAACCTCCGGGTCGGTGAGGGACCATCCCGCGCCGTCGATTGTGACATCAAAACGAGTCGTATCGACTCCAACGTGATCATCGAACACCAGCCAGGGCACGGCCTGGTCGTCGCAACCGGAACTCCATGTCCATGAATCGGCGTAGGGTGGGAAAGTATCTTGAATCACCACAATCCAGCACGTGTCCAGATAATTAGGTTCGCAAACATCGACGCAATCGTGCAGGTGAAGGCAAACCAGCACAGAATCGCCCCAACTAAATGCTTCGGGATACGCGAGATAGTCGATTATAAGCGAATCTCCCGACCATTCCGCATAGGGCGATGATACGTCGAACTCGTCGGTTCTTGTTGGAGTCTCGAAGGTTACCAGGAAATCATCGTAATCGATTCTATACACAGTATCAATGACGAAGAATCCGAAAACTGGATCGAGGGTATAAGTCGAAGGGTATGGCCATCTGTCCAGAAGTGCAGGAGGGGATATATCGATCAGGAAAGAATCGACCACACTCGGCGCGAGAGATTCGCCGGTAACGTCGAACAGACGGAATAATTCATGATTGATTACTTGCGAATCGCTATACCATATACTGCTGTCCGCATTCCAGAAAAGGGTATCGAAGCCTGCGGAAGCGCTAAGGCCGTCGGATGACAGGTCGAAGGGAATCCCCTCGATAAAAATCCACGTGGATTCGGGGACAATATCGTAATCCGAGAAAATCAACCAGTAGATTGGAGGCCCCTGACAGCCCGTAACTACTAAACCGTCGCCGTCCGTGTCCTCGGGATAAATCACGCTGGCGCTGATTGCCCCGAGAGTAACGTCGAAACTCCAGCAGGTATCAGAATAATTTGAACCGCAATAATCGGCGCAATTGTCGTGGACGAAGGCACAAACCGTTACTACATCGTCGTCGGCAAGACCGGAATAGGCGATACCAAGAGTATCGACCGCACTCGCCACGGGACTTCCGCCTATGGAAACGACGATAGAATCGGCCACGACATCGGGGCAGATATCGTCACTGGAATTGATTCGAATGTTCACGTCGGGCAAACTGTAAATGCCAGTGGGGAACGCTCCGGAGAATGTCGGGCCACGCAGATCGATTCTGAAACTTCCGGATTCTGTTTCCACAAGATGCCCACCGGTGCTATCGACCATTTCGATTACGGCGGCGGTTACGAGAGCGCCGTGAGTATGGGGGCAAACAGGCAATGGATCGATAATGAGACTGTCGTGGTCGTCGGTTAACGTCATCCAGGACGGATCCCACGAATAGGGGATACCGTCCACACGAACGATAGTCGATTCCGGGAACAGGCCATAGGTCGTTGTAATCTCGAAGATTACCACTTGACAACTACAGGCGGAAATGGTGTCGCCATCGAGATTGATATCGATTGGTTCTACCCAATTCGCCGCCGGTTCGCCAATCATGACCTCGAATTCCCAGCATGAATCGGCGTAATTCGGGCCGCAATAATCGGCGCAATCGTCGTGAGCGTAAACGCAAGCCGTATATGTTCCTCCGGTAAGACCAGATAATGAAAGGCTGAGTGTATCGTAGACGAAATCGAAAACACCGCCCAGGTCATCGAAAATTACTATAGAATCAGCGATTACATCGCCGCAAACGACATCGGATGCTGAAATATAAACATCCGTTTCAATCCCGCTGACCGGGGAGGTCGGATAAGCTCCGGTAAATTCCGGTCCGGCAAGATCGACGTGGAAACTGCCAGATAACGGTGTAACAAGATGACCTAATGTGCTATCCACAAGCATAACAAGTTCGACATCGACAACATCACCGTCGCTGAATGGGCATATCGGTAATGGATCGAGGATGAGGCTATCATGATCGGCGGTGAACGTCATCCAGGCCGGGTCGTAGGGATAATCGACTGAGTTGATTCTCACCAGTGTCGATTCCGGGAATAGGCCATAGGTCGTTGTAATCTCGAAAACTATCTCCTGACAATCGCAAGCCGTAATAGTGTCGCCGTCAGCGTTTTCATCGATTGGCAGAACCCAAACAGCGGCGGGTTCGCCTGTAACCACTTCGAATGAAAAGCATGTATCGACACTGTTAAGACAATAATCCGGCGAATCCTGAATCTCCTCGAAGCAGATATCGATTGTGCCGTCTATTGCGAGAGTATCTGTTCCGGGAATCAACGCTGTATCGCCCTGCCAGATAACTGCTTGGTTCAGTATCATTAAGCCGTCGTCGAAAACGTAGCCGATCGACGGGAACAGGCTGTCTAAACCGGATGGAATGTCCTCGAATATCGCGTAGGTGATATCTCCCCATGGGCCCGGAATAACGGAACCTTCAGGCGGATATGTCCCTACCATTACCGGTGGCGAATAATCAGGAATGAAACTGCCTGCTAATGGAGCGCCCAGCGGTGTTCCAAGGCTGTCCTCGGCGGCTATAAGCTCGAAATCGACGACATCGCCGTCAGACCAGCATGGTGTGGTTGGCGTAAAAGTTAGCATAGTATCGCCGTCCCAGACGAGTTCCGGGTCGTCGGTATCGTAAATCGTGCCCTCAATGTCGAGTTGTATAGTGCTCTCGTCTATGCCATCCGAATCCGAAATTCCGATAATGATCGGTTGGCAATCGCAAGCGCTGGTAACTACACTGTCGCCATCGAGGTCGAGTGGTTCGATAATCCACGCAGTAGGAGCATCGAGTGATAGCGTAAACCACCAGCATATCGTAGTGTCGTTTGGTGGGCAGTAATCGAAATCGGGGTAGTCGGCAAGGTCAAGGCAGACTACGACGGAATCACCGGTTTCGGGAGATGAAATGGAAATTGAAGAACCTAACATGAAACTGGTTGGTCCGTCGATAAGCATGCCACTACGGAAAAGACTCCAGGAAGCAGTCGCATCGTAAAGCGAACAAATGGAATCGATGTAAGATGCATTTACAAATGGATTCATCGAACTGACGACATCGCCCAGCGGCGGTTCGAAATCGTAGGCCACCGGCGGATCCAGATCGACTATGAAACTACATTCGGCGGGTGAATCGAGAGGACAGCCGCCAGTGTTGTTCGCGCCGATAAGGCTTACTGTTACGGTATCCCCGCTATTCCAAAACCAGCCGTCCACGCCGGGCTGGAAATAGAGGTTCGATATGCCGTCCCAGCTCAATGTCGCCGAAAAGGTTGTAATATTAGTATCCAGCGCACCTGAAGGCCCTCGAATGGAAACATGGATCTGGATCGTCGTATCGTCGATTGTCAGACCGGTTGTGTCGAATATCTCCCAATGGATTTCTTGATCGTTACAACTGGTAATGTAGCCACAGGAATCGGGATAAACGACTTCAGCGAAGGGACCTGCCACACAATAGAAGACGTTGAATTCCCAGCAGGTTGTGTCCATGACATTCGGCGGGCATGTGCAACCTTCGTAATAATCGATATTGTCCATCGCCTGCAGGATACAAATTTGCACCGTATCCAACGGCTGATAATCCCCAACCATGACGCCAGAACCATACCATAAAACCGTATCCGCGGTGCCGTCTGAATGATTGGCAATACTCCGTATGATTGTGCTTTCGGGTAAAACCCCTGCAAGCGAATCGAAGAGGTTGATTATAATCGACGGGGAAGATAGGCCGATTGTGGTGTCCTCCGGCGGGAAATAATCGACTAACACCGGCGGCTGGAGATCTACGATGAATTGGCAAGTATCGGATAAAACCACAGGACATTCATTTCGAGAATGAATGAAGACTTTTACTGTATCGCCGTTAGAATAACCGCTAAAAGGCGCGAGAACTTGAACAGTATCCCCGATAACCGATAACCTCGGTGCGGCATATAGCGTTTCGGTAGGAGCAGAACTTCGTTCGATAACTGCAATTATTTCGTCGATAGCGAATACCGCTAAATCTCCGGGTGAACTGGCGGGGTATAATCGCATCGAAGCAAACTGATCATCACAGGAAGTTGTTATATCGCAAGGATTCGGGCAGATATGTTCGACCATAAACGTGTCACATTCGAGTATATAAAACCTCCAACAACTATCCAGTTCGTTTGCCGGGCAGGTGCACCAGAGCGTGTCGTAAATCTCATCTATCGCGCGGATGCAAACATCCACGGTATCGCCAGAAGAAAAGGATTGAGGGAAACTCGTCGCGCCGATTATAGAATCGGTCGGAAAACCGTTGACAGAGACTACGATTCGCACGCTGTCGTCCCAGACCCCGGCGATGCCGTCGTCGATATCGATATCCATCGTAACGTCAGTTTCTGCAAGAGTCGTTTCCGGCGGAGGGTAGAGGCCGTCCGGTAGAACGAAGGGCGGCGTCAAATCGATGATAAAACCGCACGACAATTCCGCGAAAACAGAAGAAGCGATTATTAGTAGTATCAGGGAGATAATCTTCCTATTCATCTTCGTCCCCCTTCTCGTTGGTCTCATGTATCACGACTAACACCCTTCGATTGATATTCCGCCCCTCAGGAAGCGAATTATTGCCCACCTCGACCTTGCGCAATTCGCCACCTACCCATAAATCCAATGTATAAGGTCTTGTCGATCCGTAACCCTTACTAACCAATGATATGTCGTTTTCCACCATCCAGTTGTCGAGAGCATCGTCGTTTTCGAGTCCCAGAATACTCCGCATATACGCTCTAAGCCTTATTTTGACAGTTTTCGCGCGTTCCCGGGACAATTCCATATTTCGTCTCTCGCCGCCGATTTCATCCGTGTGCCCCTGTAATTCGGCGTCCAGCTTAACACCCTCCCTCGAACCATGCTCTATGATATGTCGCGCGACTTCTTCTAACCTATCCTGGAGATAATTCGATTGTGCCGCCGGAGCGTCGAAAACGAACTGCACCAGTAATAGCCGATCCGTTCGTTCCTCGAGGCGAGTAACCTCCGTGCCGACTCCCTCCGTGCACGCCGACGCCGTTCGTCCAAAGCCATCCTTTACTTCGATACATATATCGAATTTCTGTCCGAAGGGGAGAAGCCCGCCTTCGGGATCGCGCCAGTCCCATTTGACGTAATTCGGTGGCGATCCCTCGCCGGATTGAATATCAAAAAGCGGTTTGCCACCCACTTCCGCCAGATAAACACGCCATGTAGATATATCGAGGGGATAATCGATATTCAAATCGATACGGCAATCCGCGAAAACCTGAGGTTCATAACTCAGCGCGGAATGAATTTCCTTGGGGCGATACAGGATTCCATCGCCCGAAAGCAGGAATTCCGTTTTGCCCTTTTCCACAAGATCGGACGCGCCCGCGAGTATCTGCGGTCGTAAATAGTCCGGCAATTCGGATTTCAGGACTTCTTTCGCCGAAAAAGCGTCGTTTAAGGCATTTGTCAATTTGCGGTCTATATCCGAACTCCTTATAACTCCGACTACAAGCGGATTACGCCTTAAGTATTCCTGTATTTTCGATACTATCGCGTCGGCGTCGGTTTTCGTAAAGCTCGACGGGTCGATTTCGGTGCGAAATTCCGGAAACTCCACCGCGATTTCCGCGCGTCGATTCTCCTCGTCGATCCAGGTCTGGTATTGGTCGAACTGACTTACTCTATCCACACGCTTTTTATCCTCAGGGATTTCGCCGATACTTATCCTGTCCGCGACCTCGGGCGCGCGGGAAACCAGCGCATTCACAAGATTATTCGCCCTTTGTTCGGCGAGTTCCACCTGGCCCTCTTCCGTAACCGGGTCGTAATATCCATCCACGATGAACTTCGCATCGGGATTCTCGATAAGTCTCTGCGATAATAAATCCAGCAGGGGATCGAACCGACCGTCGATTTCAGCTTTTCCTGTCTCGAAAAACACCGCCGGCACTATGGATTCATCCTGATAAACGTAATCCACCGTCTGGACTTTCAAAACTTCCGGCGTAGCGTTAACCTGAACGTCTGGAATCGAATAGCTGTTCGCTAAAACGGAAGCCGTATTATTCGTCTCATCGCTTTCTTCGATAGCATCGATAGGATCGACCTTCAGGAAGAAATTCCATTCGCGTTCGCTATCCAGGGCGATTTTCGATGTCCATTCGACAATTTCATCCGGTTCGATTTTATCGAATTGCGTTCTCGCTATTTCTGTTCCGTCGTCGAGTTCCAGCACAACCTCGACGTCGTTGGTTTTTAATCTGATATTCGATATTTCGACCGAGATGGTCGTGGAATCTCCAACAGGATAATTCTCTCCATCGATAGCCGCCGAAACTGCCAGATCGGGGAATTTCACGATAGGCCTGATCTCGCCGACAAGCGCCAGACGATGACTCGTGGCCGCCCTTCTTAAATCGCTTAGAGGATAGCTAAACGTGTAATCCACTCGAAGAGGTAAATCCGTCGGTAAGTGAAAACCCAATCCCAGGTTGGCGTCCGATTGCGAAAATCCCCCGCGTAAATCCAGATTCGGATGGACGGCATTGGATTCGAACCCCGCGCCGTAGTTTATTTCGTTGCCGTCCGCAGATTCCATCGCATAACCGCCCCGAGCGTATGCCATCCCGATCCTCCCGAACGAATAAGCCGCTCCAAGCGAGAAACTCATTCCCGTTTTGCTCTCGTCAGTAGTAGAAAGCGCCATGTTCGGGTCGAGGATATTTTCCGCCATTACAGCGACAGAAATTTTTTGGGAAGGTCGATAATATAATCCAAAATCCCCGCTGATTCCGAAATTCGCCGTGTTATCCGTCAACAACGGATCGTTAGGGTCGTCGCCCTCGACGTAATGAAAATTTCCCTTTTTGTAACTGTCGAGGATAAATGTCGGGCGCAATCCCACGGCGAATTTCCCGAATCTCTTCGTGATAGTCAGACCAAGATCGCCGCGAAGAACCATCTCGGACTGGAACTGCTGGATATCGATACCGGCGTCGAATGCCCGGAAATGGTGGGCGTAACCCACAGCCCCACGCCACATCGCGTCGCCGATGCCCATATAGGGCGTGTAAAGCGACAGATAAAAAATATGATTGCGCTCGAAAGCTATCCCCGAAGGATTGGAACCGAGAAAAGCCCCGCCCTCGGTAAGAACCACACCGGTGCCGCCGATTGCCTGAGCACGCGGATAGTGCTCGCCCAAAACCGCAACCACGATAATTAATATCAGAAACAGATATCTCTTTTTCATATCTATTCTCCAAAACGTTTCAATCTATATATTATATATGGAAAGGTCTTTTATGCAAGGATAAAGAAAAATAAGCCAATTAAAATCTCGTTACGAGCTGAAAAAATCTACGATAACTATTGACTAAACCATTTTCCAATGTATTTTTAGCCAGCGAGGTTCATCATGAAAACAATAATACCGATTTTAATCCTATCCACATGTATATCGGTTCTCGCCGTGATCGACGACGTCCAGCCGCTGACCTACACCACCACCCTTCCCACTGCATATACCCTCCGCGAATCCGAGGTTCTGGTGGGATTCTACACCTTCGATTTCGGCCTCACCGATCATCTGCAGGTCGGAATCAAACCCCTGATAATCATATTCGGCTTGCTGAACGCCGACGGCACAGCACTAATTTTCAGCGGGATAATCTCCGTGCCGGTAACCGGATGGCTCAAACTCCACACCGGCCCGAATTACCTCTACCTCACCGACGGCAAAATCTCCCCCGAAAACGATACCTCCGGCTACACCCTCCTCATGTCCAGCAGTATCCCCGTAGGCATCGAACTGCTGTTCAACGAACACAACGCTATCACCGTCGATTACAATTACGAAATCGACACAGAAAACGAAAGCTACTTCGCGTCCTATGTCCACTCGTGGGATAAATTTAACCTGCAACTCGGGCTGGTCTCGCATCGCACCTGGGACAAAAACCCCATCCCCTTCATCAACCTGACATAGTATTGCCTTTCCCTCCCTTAAATTTAATGCCGCTGAACAAATTTACGGTCTCCGAGCGGAGCCGAGGAGACCGGCAACAGCGGACTATCACTCCCCTTCTTTCTTCTTATATGTCCAGATGCCCGATTTATCGACCAGCCCCAATTCCAGGAGGCGCGGGTCTTCATCGCCCCAGAATGCTATTGCGTGATGGTAAATATTTCGCATGATATTCTCGCCCTTCGCACGCATACGCCGATGCTCGGACTTTTTCGCACGCGCCTCGGCACGTTCCCTGGACAAGGTTTCCAGCGCGCTTTTCAATTCGTTCAACGCCGTTTCCAATGCCTCGAAAGGGGGAGGCGGGACGTAGAAATCCGGCTGTTCGACTGGAAGCGCAGAATAGCCCTCCAGGATATTCTCCGCCATCGCGACATATCCGGCGCGGTCTTTTGGCACCTTTTTGTCCAGCTCGAACCGCTCCTCGACATAAATCGGCACGTCGCCGTCCTCCAGACGCGATAGTCCGCGCAGAGCTTTCCTGCAAGCGTAAATCCCTTTCTGCACTTTTTTGCTGGCCAACTTCACGACGGCGTAAAATTCCTTCATATCCGCCTTTTCTTCCTTCGCTTCGTAGCCTAACTTCATGTAATTTTCGATAAATTCGAGTATCTCGTTTACCTCTATGTCCGAAAACCCGATACTATCATGATATTTTTCTATGCCATCATCCATAATTCGGATTCTTGCCATAAATTCTCCTTTACTATCTATATGAAAGTTATTGTGCTTGAACATAATTTCTTTCCATTCTAATTACTCTGAATAATATTAACTTTTTTCTTTTTCTTATCATATATAATTATATTGATATTATTCGATTTCACAAGAAAATAAATGATAGTAATAAAAATATATTGTATTAGGAAGCCACATTTCCATAATAGTAAAGAATAAATAAACGATATAAAATAAAATGTAGTCGATAGAATTTAAATAATAAGAATAAGAAAGAAAAATAAATAATAAGAAAGAAAATAATTAATAATATAAAATAAATATTATTCGATAGTAAAAGGTGTTCAACGACTTCAGGCGACGTTTTATAAGGGGTTTACAGGATTATTTTAGGTAAACTACGCGTTTTACGGAGCATTGGCCGTCGAAACGCGCCCGCACGAGATAGACGCCGGAAGGGAGGGTTGGGGCGGGGCGCCAGATATAAGAACCCTCCTGACCCCCCTTGTGAAGGGGGGCAACATCTGTGCCTCCCTTTTCAAGGGAGGTGGCCGAAGGCCGGAGGGTTGAAACTCTGCGCCCCGCCACGTCGTAAATCTCCACCCGTAGGGGCAATTCATGAATTGCCCCTACGCCGCTGATGGCAATGGTGACCGCCGAATTGAAGGGGTTCGGCCAGGCGGAAATCTCGAATGCCTCTGGTTTCGCGGAGAATTCCTCGACAGCCGTGGTCATGTTGATGCCGATGAAACGCAGTTCGACTATCTGGTCGTTGGTCAGCGCCTGCTGGTTCGACAGGATGAAGGTGTATTTGCCGCTGTCCGGGAACATGAAGGTGGATGTATCCGCGAGGATTCTGTCCTGATATAGCCATGCAAGCGCCGTCGTGGAGTCTTGCCAGTTTTGCGCCTGAGCCGAATCGAATAGCGCGCTTGTGATTCTGCCTCCGGGACGATAATCGGAGCAGGTCAATTCCTGGCTGGTGCGCAGGTTTTTGCCTCGCGCGATTTCGCCCACGACCTCCCATTCCACGATGATGCCCCTATCGATTGTGTCCGCAGGTTCTCCCGCCGGTGCGATCTCCAGTTGCGGAAGACTGCCATCGAGGTTAAGGGTTATGGAATAAGAACCGTCCACGCCCGCCATAGAGACTATTTCCGAGACGTAGCCGGGGCCGGGATCCTCCCCAAGCGAACAGACGGCCTTGCCGTAATAGGGGTTGTTCTCGCCCGCGGCGAAACGCGCGTAGCCGTCCGAGCCGGTAACGGCGGAACATCCCAGATAAATACCACTGCCGTAGGGGCTGTCCGAGCAGAGCCAGATGGTCACGCCGTCCACCGGGTCGTTGTGTGCGTCGCGGACGTAGATGGAGAGCGAGCAACTACTGCTATACTGGTCGATTCGGTTGTAAACCGTGCCGTCGCCGCGGTAATCGTAAACGAAGCTGACGTCCTTGCTTCCGCCGCGTTGGGAGTCGTAGCCCGCCCAGCGCGGTGCGAGGTATGTGTGGCCGTCGTAATCCCACCGGTTGACCTGACTGGCGGGGAAGCCCGCCCAACCGAGGGTTGAGGACGTGTCCTCATATCCGTTGTCGAAGAACTCGTTCCAGACGTGATCTTCCAGGGGATCGACGGTTCCGGGGGAGGGAATAAGCGCGGTGCGTCCGGCGGCGGCCATGAGGTCTTGAATTTCACCACAGTTGCCGCCGTGATTGAAAGCAATCTGGTTAGGTTGCAGACCCCTTGGCGAGACGGGTGGGTTTGGCACGACGCGGAAAGTCCAGTTGCCGAGGGCGTTTAGCGCGCCGTCGTCGTCGGTGCGGTCGCGCATGCCGGTGAGCATCGTGTCGCGCCGACACCAGAGGAAACGGCAGGGGAGCATGTAATCCGCGAGCAATGGGTATCCGCCGGCTGTATAGGGGAAAGTCGGGTCGGGGTCGGCCCAGAGGTATTCGCGCCAGAGATGGCCATAGGTCTGCTGTTGCGTCTCGGTGCCGTCGTCTCTGCGCTTGAGTATTTCATCGGTGAGGACGGGATGCACGACCCACCAGTAATAGACCTCGTGCGGAGCATCCATCCAGACGGTGTCTGGCGGGTCGGCGGATAGATCGACGCACCGATAGCGTGTGGTGGTGCGTTCGTTGCCGGGCGTGGCGTCCTCGACAAGTTCGACATAGGCCAGAGAATCCGCGAGGCGATAGATCCATTCGGCGTTTTCCGTGATGATGTCCGCCTCGAAGCGGGGATCCGCGACGGTTTCCGGGGCAAGGTTCGCCGCTACGAAGGCCACCTCATCGACGATGTCCGCCGACGCCGACAGGATTTCATTTGCGATGGAATCCGCTTTCGAACCGAAATGGGGAAGCTGAAGGGCGAGTTTCTCGCGTATCCATTCCGGCGCGGATTGAACCGCGCTACTGCATGTCCCGCTCAGGCCGTGATTTGGCGGGATTATATTGAAGATGCCAGTGCTCGCGTCGATTTCGACCTGAAGAGCCTCTCCGGGACGAATTGCGACGCGAATGTCCACAGTGTCCGCGCTTTCCATAGGCTCGATAACCGGTTTTTCGATTGCTGTTCGACGGAATTCCGGCGCGGGGCTCTCGACTCTGTCGATCACCTCGACCTCGACAACCGGTGTGGTTGAGCCATCGCCCAGATAAACGACGTTATCGGGCATCGCATAAACTAAACCTCCTGCGATTATCATTGCTAAAAAGATTTTACGTGCGAACATCTTGTCTCCCTTCTGTTTACAAATATAAGGTAACATGGTGTTTTGTTTACGCAAGTAAAAAAGCAAAAAATTCGATTTAATCGTGAAATAATTTCATCGAAAAATCGAAAAAAGTCGATAAAAAAAGTCCTGAAAACGGCTGTGTATGTCGGACAAAAGCCGACGAAAGTCGGACAAAGGTCGATGTGGGTCCGACAAAGGCCGTTGCTACTTTGACAAAACTCAAAACCTCAACGACTTAGCGGGATTACACATAATTTGTGCATGGTAACGATAAATCGACGGTCATGTAATAAATCGAACAAAATGAAAAGAAACAGCGACGGCCGAAATTGACTGACCCCAGCGCTTCGCTAATTTCGTTTTTCTATTCGATTAGGACTATTTTGCGCGATTGGGTTTCGTTTCCGCAACGCAGTCTCACGAAATATACGCCGGATGCGATGTCGGTCGGCTCGAACCTGAAGGTGTAGCGTCCCGGTTTGAGCGAGCCGTAGTGGAGGTTATCGATTTTTCTGCCGGTGATGTCGTATATATCGATTGCGATTTCGTCCGAGATATAGTATCCGACTGCGATTTCGATGGAAGCCGTGCAGTTGAATGGATTTGGGTAGCAGTTGCCGAGTTCGATTCCGCGGGGTAGTTCGATTTCGTCCTCGGTTACGCTTACCGCGCCTCCGACGTGCATCTGGATGTAGAAAGTTGTTGTGTAGCCCGTGGCGAACAGGTTGATCGGGACTTCCAGGATTGTATCCACCGGGCATGAGCCGGATATATCGCAGTGCATCGCGACGGTGTTATATGAATTCGCGCCGACTCCGATGTTCCCGAATGGCGCGCGCGAACCGTAGGGGGAGATCATCGTGGTCGTGCCGGTTTCGCCTTCGGTGTTGGGGGCTGACGCCGTGCCGCCGTTTTCGATTCTCATGCGGATGCCGATTCTGTCTCCCGGCTCGATGAGTCCGTCGTTGTCATTGAGCGAGTCGTCTATCCACAGGTCACGAATGTAATATAGCCAGGGGCCGGAATAATCGGGGGGGATGAGGGTTGTTATTCGCAGGGCGCGTCCGTCGTCCAGTTCGACCGCGTGTTCGTCATAAGCGCCGTTGAGGTAATATTGTAGCCCCATCGATTCATCCTGCGACTCGATGCCGATTCCCATCGCGCCTATTCCACTCATGAATTCATAGTAAATGAAGAACTCGGAATCGCCAGTAGGTGTTGACCATGAGGAGGGATCGCATATTCGTAACTGAGTGGAAATCTCGCCGCCGCCGTAATAGAATTCGCATTCGTCCCATTGTATAATAAATTGGTCATTACCAGTATCGTTATAGGCATATATTTCGCCGCCATCGGCTCTGTGTGGTGCGAGATCCGCCCATGCAGGTGAGATGATACCATCCGGTCCACCGACGGTGGGGTATTCTTGAGGGCTTCCTGTTCCAGCACCGTGCCAAGTCTCCGTGCCGGGGTTGATATACCCGTTGGATGCGACTGTTATGGAATCGAAATCGACTCCGTAGAATGTCATATCAAATGGAAGGCCGATAGTGTAAACCTCGTCGTCCGCATCGCTGACCGGGGTAATTTCAATGCCTATGCCGGATATGTCAAACCATTCGTAGCTCGGCGCCATCGGGTAATCGGTATCGACATCTTCATATATGTAATATCCATAAGAATCGGGGCCGGTTGGCATGTTGGAAACAGAACCACCTAGTGTTAATGGGATGTTTATTGTATCTAAATAATTATATATCGAACAGTGGGCTGTAATTTCCATAGGGAACGAAACCTCGGTGCCGGGATCTATCCCGGGCGAAGCGCTTACTGTAAATAAAGGTGTTAAACCTTCCGTATCGCCCCGATTCCATATATCGAGGAAAGCGTATTCATTTATGACGGCCACATTTGGTATATCGATTAGGTGGGCAATAATATTGTAAGCGTCAGTCAGTGTATTATTGCTTAGTCTGATGTATAAGTCTGCAACCTCGCCAGCCTCGAGAACGCCGTCGTCATCGCCATAGGGAGGGGAATCGAAAACCATGATAGTCTCGAACAAGGGGCTGAATCTGTGTATCGCCGGTTCAGGCGCTATATCCCGATCCCATGGCCCCGAAGGATCGCCGGTTATGTGTAGTGTAATTACAATATTAGGTAAAGCGGATTGTGTATCGGGTATCTGGAAAACCACTTCATCGCCGTAAACGGTATCGTCCGGAGCGCAGGTAGGGAAGTCGGTTAGGGAATCTATCCAGACGACTGGAATTTCGCAATTCAAACTCGCGGATAAGCCGGTTCCGACTTCCGTGCCGATATTGAAAATCCCCGGATTGAAACTAACCGTTTCGCCCGGGTTGAGAAGTCTGTCCTCGTTGCCGATATAATCGTTATATGTTACGGGTGCCGCATAGACGGCTAATCCCTCCTCTATTACGTCGATCGTGTCTATTAAAGGATAAATATTAGGTCCGGAAACCACGATTACAAGGGCGTTTGCTGGATCGATGTCGATGGATACCGTTACGTCTCCAGAAGCGTCGGTTTTGCCATAACTGAATGCACTTCCCTGATGGAGGGCTACTCGCGCGTCCTCAAGATTACTGCTGAAACGCTTGACATTGACATCTACATTATTGGGACCGGCATAAACTGCCGTGGGATATGTTATAGTCGGGTCGAGATCGATAGGACCTGTCCACACGAGCATCTCAGGGCTTCCCAGAACTACCGCGGAAAGGAACTCGTAGCGTGAATCCCAACTACCGCCGAATTCCGAATACATCTCGTTTTTGCCGTATGTATGCGCGGCGGCGAGTTCATGTAAATCCGCCTCGAATAATCCCTCGAAAACATGTTTTGAAAGGGATGATCGCTCCTCGGAATTAGAACTGACAAGCGATTGTCCCATAAAACCGGTTGCGCCCTTTGGATCGGATACAGTCCCGGCGCGAGTAGATCGTTCGCACATTCGAGTATCCCCGGACATGAAAGCGCCGGTGCCGCAGGAAATCGATATGTTAATAGGACATTTACCATCGTTGTCAAGGGTATCCAATCCGCCGTTAAAACCATAATAATAATCCGGCCATGCCTGTCCACGATACTGGACAAGGCCCAGACCAGCTCGAACGTAAGGCTCAACGTCATAAAAATCATCGCCGTCATGCCTGCGGAACATAGGGTAGCTGGTGAAACCCGCAAGCTGGCATTGGTCTCTACCATAGGTAATAGCCGCGAGATAGGACGAATCCTGAGGGCCGAGAGGATCCCAGTCCGGGTCGTCCTCGTTTACAATGCCCACATAGCGCGCATACCAGTCGTCGGTGGTATCCGGGTGTTTTTCATAGTTAAGATGTTTTACGACCAGCAATTCGATATGATCGGTATAATCGACCGAGATTCGGCCGGGGAAAATATCAGGGTGAATATCGCTACCATCGACTGTAGCGTAATTGTTATCGCCGCTCATGCCGCCAGATCCCTGAATAGACGGGATATAGTCGGCATCGGCGCATAGAAGCAGGAAAGCTGGGGGCATCGCCCAGGTGTCGTAAGCATCCTGAATATAAGCCTTAATCGACGTCGTATCCGTGCCGGTAACGCTCGTTGTTACTACCTTTATCGGGAATCCCATCAGCAGTTTCCAATCGACCCAATCCTGAAGTTCGTCCTCGAAATCCGGTCTAACGATAGCCAGAATATCCGCGCCGTCGGCAGGATCCCATTCGATAAAGGTCGGTCGATTCCGCGGAACCGCCGCTGAAGGATTGACCAATATCGCACGGTAATAGTTCTCCCATGTCGGATGATACAGCCTGCGCCCGCAATCGGTCATGCCGCCGCCGGTGTAATCCAGAGAGATGGTGATATTCCGCATAAAACGCACGCCGTTCCCGGGATCGTATTGCACCGGTTCGACGAAAATATCCGCGATCTGGACTCCACGCACGATACGTCGCCCGTTCAGTTCGACGGTCGCGCCCTGTGGCATCGCGTAGAGGAAGGGATCGAACTCACCCATAGCGCCCTCGACATTAATTTTCGGGCACTTGGGGGCCGGAGTTATTTTCGTCCATTCGCTCCACTCGATGTCATCTATCTTGACCTCGATTTCGCAATCGCGGGGGACAGCCACCTGAAAATTACGCCCGAACAACTGGGGTCCGTAATCTTCGCCACTGTGCCCAAAGCCGTCCATTTTGATCAGCCAGTAATCGCCCGAAATATGCCGCGCGTATGGCGTCCCGAACTGCACCGCGAAACGCGTCGATGAATGTGAATCGTCCAGCAATTCCACCTGGTAAGCGGAGAGAGCTGCCGTTAATATAATCAGGAGAACCGGAACTGTTTTCCGTGCCATGATAGCCCCTTTGGGGAATTATTTGTCCATATAAATATCGACCTTGTTCAGTCGAGTAAATCCGTTTTCGCCGTCGAAACAAACCGCGCCACCGCCGCCGGGGCCAAGCATCTGCACAGTCTCTACAGCCAGCCAGACCTCGTATTCGTGCATGCCCCATACGAGCACCGAATCGGTTACGGAGATATTTCGATCGATGTAATACGCTTGATCGCCGCCGTCGCCGGTAAGTGATTTACGGTAGATACAGCGCGTCTGGGGGAGACCGTCGTCCATCTTCATGCTCGAATAAATCGAATACATGACGACATCCGACGCGTTATCGCCCCAATAATGCAATGCGCCCTGGACGTCTATATCCCAGGTCAGCTCGCAGATATAATCGCCGAAAGCCTCCAGTTGCAGAATACGCCCCATCTCCGCGCGAGTCTGGATATAGCGCGTGCCGGTGAGATAGATGTCGTCGACGTGCGCGAAGGCATGAAAATCGCTTTCGTCGTCGTGATAGACCGCCGCCGGGATTCTATGATCCGCGACCAGCGCGTGGCGTTTGAAATTGAAATCGTCCACGAAAAGGCTCTCCGCCATGCCGACACGGACGATGAAATCCGGCCCGGCGCTATCTGGAGCGGTTGGATCGACAGCGACACGCGTTCCGGCATATTCGATATAACCGTCCTCGTCCTCGATCTGCAATATCGATGTATATCGCCCGCGATAATCATAGGTATAGCTCGAAGTGTAGCCCGAATCTTCCGGCTGGAAGGGGAAAGGCGCACTGCCGACTGGAGTAAAATCGCCCTCCATCGCAACGGCTGGATAAAAATAATCCTCGAAACCCTCGGTCGATGCCATTAAATCCCATCGGTAGGCGATGATTGGAGCGTCCGTATAGACACTGCATCCGAAAGCCGCTTCCTCGCCGACAGTTACATTGCCCGGCCCGAAAACGTCCTCGATGAAAGGCGGGTCGAGGTCGGTGTAATTTGAATCGCATATCACGATGGTATCCACCACGATAAGCGTGTCGTAGAGCGTGTCCGTGATGTATAGCGTGTCGCAGGTGCTCGGATCGTCTCCGCCGTTTTCGTCGGAACAACCCACCGCAAAATACATCACAGTAATGATTAGAACGAACAGAATAAGCTTTTTCATCTCTCTCCTTCTGGAGTTTAGAGTCAAAAATATCTAAATATTATAATTCAGAGATTAAATATTGCAAGCCAAAATTTCGCGGAATTCAAATTAAAATGCTTTGACATATCATAATTTGCCTTTAGATAAAAGACTGCCAATGAATGCCGTATATCGATCCGAAGGGTGTTTCTATATTAACACACCTAAATCCTCAATCTTAAATCTTAAATCAATAAAACTGTCATTTCGAGCCTGCCGAGAAATCTCCCCTATATCCGAACGAGATTTCTCGTCGCTCCGCTTTCCTCGAAATGACAGATAGGAAAAAAATGCCAATCCGCGCAACGCCGTTTCGATACGAACTCCGCTCTACTCAACGACCGGCCCGCCCCTACGTTCGTTTATCATTCCCAACCTCGACCGCACCTACAGCTCGTAGAAAATCCAGTCTTTCGCCTCCCTCAACAAGGAAGGTGGCCG
>CAZSHG010000035.1:0-29458 GCA_964606695.1 uncultured bacterium | reverse complement strand
AGGCGAGATATAGATATATATCGAATCGGAGGAGCCGTAAACGCCCCTCGGAACAAAGAGGCTTAAGGTATCGTCGTCATAGTCGGCTAAATCGCCTAACGGGATAAGATATCCGTTATAACGCGTATCCATCGAGGTTAAATCCAGCCCCTCTTCGTCGCTTAACGGGATATCCACGAGTATAGTGTCGCAAGACGTCCAGGTATCGTCGAAGACGTCCGGTTCGCCAACCAACGGCGGGGAACAGGGAACGTCGATTCGATAATCGAAACCGCTTAGAACGTTAGGTCCACATCCCGTAGCGAGGTCTCTGGCGTCGATTCGAATATCCACATATCCGCAATGTTCAAGTTCGATATCGAGGGCTTCAAGGTCAATAATTAATGTATCGCCTGAACATGTAAGTGCAGTGTGGCTAAGGGATATCTCTCGCGTTCCGCTGGTGTATTCGATGTCGAAAAGCGTAGAATCGAGATCGAGACCACTACCGTCGTCATGGACAAGCAGAATTATATCGTCATCTGGGGCGACGAACATGCCGGAGGGCGGATATATCGCGGAAACTTCCGGTTCGGAAAGATCCGAATAGAAAGTCCAGTTCAAAGGCGTTATCGGGAAACCGGCGTAGGTGCTTGCAAAGAGCTTAACCGGGGTTTCGTCGCCGTCCGTTGCAGGATCGGGCGAAATAAAGGTTAGTATCGAATCGGTAAAGGTCAAATCGGGCGACGTCAGGTCGTAAACGGTGCCGTTGTATTCGAATCGAATCGTAGATGGGTCAATATCCTCGCCTGGAGTCCTGAACTTGACTTCGACACGCGGATATTCGCAAGAATTATAGCTTCCCGGCAAAGGCTGGATAATCTCCGCACGGGGCGCTGTGAAATTCGTGTAAAAATCGACGCAAACCGGTAATGTTATATTGCCGCCACAAGAGCCTTCTATATCATCTACGATTCCCTGGAGACATACGTGCCAATCCTCGTATCCAGTTGGGGCGATTCCCAGATCGACCGGGCGCACCCGCGCGAATTCACCGTCGAAATCGGCTGAAATAACTAAACCATCGATATTCCACTCGAGTAAATCCGTGTCTATTCCGCTTTCGTCGGATAGCTGGAACACTATCTCGAAACTCTCGTCGAGGATTGTATCACCCGGCGAGGGAGCTATAAGCGATACCTCCGGCGGCTGTCTGTCGATGTTAATCACCCATTCGTCCACGCCGGATACGTGGCAACCGTTGTTATCGGTGATGGAACGTAATCCTATATCTACCGTTCCGTCTCCGACATCTTCTTCAGGAACAACACATCGCAGATATGGATAATCGAATTCCAGATGAGCCGGATCCGGCCAGAAATAGAATGACGAACCGACATCGACCCGAATGGACGATTCGTCGATTCCATCGGGATCGATTAGGCGGAAAAATAACTCCATGCTGTCGCACGATGCCGTAGAACCGGGTATAGGTTCGATTAACTCGGCCGTAGGGCCGTTGCCGTCGTTGCCGGGGATACCTATAGTCCAATCGACATGGAAAGTATCCGTTCCGGTTCCGTAAACGGAAGCCGAAAAGAACAGCGTAGTATCGTTTTCAAAGAGTGTATCCGATATGCTCAGATTCCAGCTTACGGTTCCCGTAGCCGCCGGCCCCAAAGCCGAAGGCGAAATCATCTCTATCGGTTCGCCGGAGACTATCTCGCATACATCGGGGATTTCAATTTCGGCTGTTATACCGCCTATTGCCGTCCCGGTTGCGTTCGATACGATAAGATTAATCGGGAATGGATTCGGCGTGCGGAACTCGCATTCCTCGATAGTTAATTCATCGGGAGTTGATAGAGACAGATTCAAATCGCCTATCGTGATTACCGCGCTTCCCTTGCCGTAATAAGTAGCCATTCTTCGGGACTCGCCCGGCGCGAGGTCTCTGGCGTCCCATCGGAAGAGCACAGCGGAATCGGAATATGGATCGCCGCTAATGGTGTAATTCCATCGGACGTCGTCCAGAGACCAGAAATCGCCGAAAACGACCCTGTCCGGCGGAACAGCGCTTCCTCCCACCAACACTCCGCCACCTATCAAACTCTCCGGTGGTTGCCAGGGCGATGACTCGAAAGCCTGCCAATATGTCGGGATGTCCGGCGAAACGAATTCGCGTTCGACTGCAAAATAGCCGTATTCCGTGGCTATGGGCGCGTAATCGTTATCTCCAATCATCGTATCCAGGAATAACATAGCACCGACTCGTTTGATCGTAGCCGTAGTATTCGTGGCCGTGTATTCCACGAGGACGGTCGGGTTATCGCCCCAATATGTCGGAGTTAATCGTTGGGTAAATTCGATCCCCTCCATGATATAGGTCGATATGATACTGCCCGAACTGATTACCGGATTGAGTGTAACCATAGCCGGGACGGGGTGCATACCGCCGTCGTCGGTGTAGGTTCCTCGAATAGTATCATCGACGAAGAAATGCGTATGCGATGTTGCGCCCTCGTTGGGGAACCCAAAAAGCAGAGATTTACCTTCAGAGGTTCCTAACGTGAACCTGCCGTCGGTATTGTTGACGGAAATCCTGAGATCCCCGCTGGTGTAGATCAACCTCGTTCCACTCTCTCCAGGCGGATACATAGCTAATTTTCGTGCGGCCGTTTGCGCTTGCCCGATACCGGGCATTAATATGGCAAGAAGGACTATGGCCGCTCCTATTTTTATGGAGCGTCTCATATTTCACCTCCGGGAGCAATCATTAAACTCCTACCGTGTCGGAAATAGCCCCCACTATCTCGCTAAAACAACGGTTCCGGAGCAGATCACCTCCCCTCCTTCTTCAACCACATACGTATAGACCCCGGGGCGGCTGGCGACTCCATTCCAGTCGTAACCGTCCCATTTATATACATGACCGGGGCCGGCCTCTAATTCAACCATGAGGCGGCCTCGCATATCGTATATCTTAATTGTTGCGTCGAAATCTATCCTGCCGGGATAATCGAAGAAAACCAGATCGTTATATCCATCCGCGGGAGGCGGAGGGGTGAAAGGCTGAGGACTGGCATGACAACGGGTTATCGGCTTGATGTATTTCATGCAGAGATAGTCGTCGAACACGTTTGGATCGCAGATCATTGTCAGGTCGTTAACATACATACTGAAAAACAGCGAATCCCCGCGTTCCATGGAGAATCCCGAAAGATAGGCAATATCGAAGGTAAGAATCCCTGTTAGCGAATCCCAATTCATCGACAGGTCGCCAAAGGCGACTTCCGCTACATCCGAAGTGCCGTCATCGTTAATACTCTCTATTGTCAGGATTAGGCTGTAGATATCGACTCCAGCCAGGTTGTCATGTATCTCGAATTCAACGGTGGTGAAGTCCTCGATTTCCTGGTTCGTGTCCGCAAGATCGACACATTCGGCCTCGGGAGGCATGAAGTCGGCATAATAGAACCAACAACTATCCTCGGCGTTGTTGAACCAGATGTCATACACGCCGCCCACGCAGAGGTGGATCGTATCGCCGTCGTCCCAGGCACCGGTATCCAGTCTGGGCGCGTAGATTATGGTCCCGGCGGCTGAATCCTCGGGATATATCTCATTCCAAATAGAATCGGTATATCCCGGAATGAACTCTATTACTGACGTATCTATCATAAACGTATCCACGAAATAGACAATATATAGCGATTCGGGGATAACATCGTTATAATCCACGAAACCGGCTATAATCGCCTGTTCGAGACCGCGACAGGATGTATATGTTCCCTCGGGCGTCTCGAAGGCGACTATTACGGGCGGAAGTGTATCGTATATTACGCAACAATGTGTTTCCGAAATGAGTCTATGCCTGTCGATTGGATTATCGAAGTCGAAGTCGTTATCGTAAGCCCAGATTTCGTAGCAAAGGCTGTCCCACGCGCCCAGGCTGTCCGGCGGGATGATTCCGGCTTCGGTCATTGCCCAGTAAATGGTATCGCCAGGAACGTCTATTGTATCTTGGACATCAGATATATCCAACGGAATCCAATAATCGGTGGTTCCTCCGGCTCGATGGAAGGTGAAATGTCCCATCAAGCCCTGGCCGGTGGTGTCGGTGGACGCATCGTCGAAGATGCCATCCTCGTCCGCGAGGCCGACCATTATGGTAAACGTATCGTTGCCCTCGAAGGAATAGCATGTATCGAACCACACGACCTGCGGGCCGAGAGTATCGTCGTCGCCTATTGTGAAACACCAGTCATAGGTCGCAACGTTTGGGGGGCAGTTATAAGGCTCGCTTATCGTAGTCGAGTCGCAAATAGTTATCTGCACACAGATTTCCGAGAATTCCGTGAAATCGGTGTCTGGTGTGAAGAAGACCGTATCGCCTGTTAGACTCCAGCTAACCTGCGGATCATCCGCCGGGAAAGTGCCGCCGTTCCAGGGCACACTGTCCTCCTCGATATAGAATTCCACGCATCCGTGTCCGACGAAAGCGATAGAATCCTCGAAATGCGCGAAGATAGTCGGTCTCCAGGTGTCTGTGATGCTACCGTCTAACGGGAAATAACCGGTGATATCGAGTATAGGAGCCTGCAAATCTACTACCGCGCACCAGTGTTTATCGGCGATGAGCCCGTTGCCGAGCGTATCCGGCCACATCGAGGCGGGAATCGTCAGACATATAGTGTCGCCGTTACTTAACGAGAAGGGCGGCCAGATAGCGACATAATCCGTATCGCCTGTGCCCGGAGTAAGTTCGAAATAGCCGGTAGAAGTCGTATCGCCGGTCATCGTGTCTATTTCCGTCCAGGATATCGTGTCGGTGCCGTTCCAGACAACTTCGATTTCGAAACTGTCCAGCCTTTCCGGATCGACATTCATGACATAGAATGCACCGGAATCGCAGAAGGTTACCATGGTATCCAGGTCGAAATCGGGGAATATCAGGCTGACCATTGGCCCTTCGCCGTTGATGAAGAAGGAATCACATACCATCGATAACCAGCTCGGTTCACATAGTATCGTGGAATCCGCGACGCTATCGACGCAGAACGTAACCGTTGCACCGCCGTCGAAACCCTCGCCCGGCAGAGGCTGGAACCATATCGTGTCGATCTCTTCGTCACCCGTCCACCAGACCTGCGGATCGGATACGCCATAGCGCGTTCCATCTACAACTATCTGACCGGTAGTGGTATCGACTTTCCAGCTCGTATCCTGGATTTCCCACCAGCACATGGGATAGGGCGTGGCAATCTCTTCGCCGGAACTCGGCCAGTGATCTGTAGTATATGGTTTGTCCCAATCGATGAGGAACCAGCATGTGTCGCTGATACCCACTGCCGGGTTGCCGAGAAGGTCGTCGAGTGAATCTATAGTAACCCATATCCAGCCGGGAGTTATTATTGGCGGGACATTGAGTATGATAAGCGAGTCGGTCGTGCTGTCGGATCTGCCAATAATATCGACTTCGGGCGAATCCATATCGTAATGTTGAACCGCAACGCCGTCGAACATCGAGATGTCCAGTGAGTAATCCGCGAGTCCCTCATCGTCATCGACATACCAGATAAACTGGAATCCGGTTGCGCAATTGATAGCGAGACTGCATGCAGGCGGTCGTTCGAGGGTTACAATCGGGCCTACCCCCGGTTCCATAAGGAACCACCAACAATAGGTATCTATTGTATCTATGATATCTGAGAGATAGTTATTGTCCGAACAACCCGTGCTGTCGCAGGCTTCCTCCATGCAAACCCATATAGTATCGCCTACCAGTAATGTTTCAGCCGCCGCATCGGCATGCCAGGAGAGAGTTCCGGCGGTAGCGGTGCCTAAATCGGTCGTCCATGTTAGTATTAAATCGTCGAAACTGTAGCTCGTGCCATCGACGAACAACTGGAAGCATTCGGGTGTAATTAAATTGAATTCGTCCTCGACATAGAAGATTATGTCCGGTTGCGGATCGGACACGGGCGATGCCGGGCCGATATAAGTGGGCATAGGCGGATGTAAATCCACATCGTAAACAATGCAGATGGAATCCATTTCGTAATCCAATAAATCCGTTCCTCCCCAGATACATACCGTAACTTCGTCGGTATCGAAAGGTGCCGACGGGTAGAAAGCCAATCTCGTTCCGGCGGCATCCCAGAACAACCTGCCGGGCGTCGGATATGGATACACTACGCTATTTACTGAGACATGAATGCTATCCGTATTTATCCCATCGGGATCTATTAAATCCATCACAACGGAATCTTCAGGACATAACAGAGGTCCGGTCGACGGCGGATGGTAGAAATCGACCTGCGGGCCGCCCTGCATCACCGTGAAGCACCAGGTTGTGTCTAATAAAGTGCAGACTTCGCAGGCGGCATTATTATCGCACGCTATATGGACGGTAAGACAGGCGGAACTGTCCGTCGACATACAACGTTCGAGAGGTAAGAAACTGAATATCAGCGTATCGGGATTTCCGAGACTGTCTAAAATCCAATATAAAGTATCGCCCGCTTGCGCTCTTAATGTATCTATATCCTCACCGCACCATGAATGCAGGCTCACGATAACCGAGGTCGAATCGACGCCGGCGATATCGTCCGGGAAGCGCATCGGAATTCGCGGCGAGAAGCTGTAAACTGCGTCGATAGGCGAATAAGCTATCTCGAAACCGGGTGGAGTGTAATCGTAGATGAACGGGAACGCACCCTCGACCTGCTCGTTGTCGAAGATGTCCCTCGCTTCGATCTCTATCCAGAGCGTGCATCCCTCCGGAACCGTATGCGGCGGAACGAAGCCCAGTGTGTCGTGCGTATCGCCCACTATATAATATACAACCTCCGGCGAATCCAGAGTAAATACGGCTGTATCGGAAGTATCGGTTGTGCAATCCCAGTATTTAACCCTGACGGTCGATGTATCCACTCCCTCACCGTCGTAAAGCGTGAATACGAATGTATCCGGCTGTTCGCATCCGAGGACACCGTTGTAATCGGGCCAGATGTTTTCCACATGTGGCCCCTGAGAAGGCACTAACATCTCGCAGGTATCCATCAGCATAGTGCAATTCGGCGGGCACATATCCGAATAATCGCAAACCCGGCTCACGTGGACGTAAATGGTATCCCCACCGCTCCACCAGGGCGCGAGAGTATCGAGCATGCCGGTATGTAATCCGACGGAATCGGGGTATAATTCCCACGCCGTCGGCGGTATGGAATCGCAACAGACTTCTATCCAATCGCCAAGCCCGTAATTCCAGAATTCAAGACACCAGCTAAGCGAATCGACTCTCCCCCATTCATCGTGTGCGTGTAGCCATATTGTCGGCACAGGCGAATCGACCGAATCGCCGTGGCAGGGCGGAGTCAGCCAGATAGA
Source organism: uncultured bacterium (assembly GCA_964606695.1). Classification (GTDB taxonomy): domain Bacteria; phylum UBP14; class UBA6098; order UBA6098; family UBA6098; genus CAZSHG01. Next base: position 22,087 of record CAZSHG010000035.1, on the reverse strand, counting down.
ATCCGGCGGAGAATGGTCTATGATAAATGTGTAATGGTATATACCATCAGGAGATATAAGCGGGTTGATGAGTTCATCTACGGCATATATCCAGACATCGTAGGTATCCTCTTCGGCCATGACCGGCGACGGGAATAGCTTAAGGGTATGTCCTGCACCGGAGAATCCGGGCGAGGTTGGATCCCAATTCCAGATATCTCCGTTCACTCTCGTGGTGCACGTAGCCCACGCGGAATCCCAGATAATATCGTCGGAGTCTTCCAGGGCTATAACAAGCGAATCTATAGTCGGGCATGTTACAATCCAGTCTTCTCCCGGTTCGATAGCTGTTGGAACGGGGCCGTTGGCCTCTATCCAGAAACTCCAGCAGGAATCGCATTGGTTCAGTGGGCAATCCACCAGAGTGTCCGTATTATCGGTATTTCTAATACAAATATCGATAGTATCCCCGCCGCGCGGCCAGAGCGTATCCGGTAGCATGGAGATATCGCAAAATCCGGTATCGCCTATCCAGTATATAGCGCCGGGGAACATACCCTGATATATATATGACATCCCGCCGTCGAAGGAGAAACCTAGGCTCTCCGCCAAAACCGGAGCGATATCTATATCGATGAACGCCCATATAGTCGGAGTTCTGACCGATAATCCCAGTCCCTCCGTCGGCCAGTGATCGATCGGGCAGGGATCGGTATTATCATATCTGACGCACCAGGTGCTGGGGGCTTCGTTGACCACGTCGATTGCGTCATAGAACTCCTGAACCTCCACACAAACGGATTCGCCAGGGGCGGCATAAGTAGATAAATCGAGGTCGAAGGTCATCCTACAAGTTTCCATCGTGCTATCGCACGATATACCTATTTCGGGAGCCCCCCAGGTGTAAATATCAGGACCGGTGCTCGCCGACCATACACTTATAACCATCGATGTATCGTTCAATCCGTCGTTGTCGTTAACTCGCCATATATATTGGAAATTATCACAACTAACGTAGCGTTTCTGAGGTTGCAATCGGGAAATAACCGGGCCTCCCGCGCTAATGAGGATTCCCCAGTCGTAGGTATGTGGATCGAGGGACATCTGGTTCTCAGCGACATTGGAACCGCAATCGATCATGAAATCGAGGGAGTCTCGGGCGTAAGCCAGATTTATAAATAGAGAATCTCCATCGCCGGCGGTTATATCCGGTATTGGTATCCGGAAACAATCTCCAATCCACCATTCGGGATGTTCGTATCCCCAGATAGTCTCGAAACCCTCACTGCTGTTTCTGATAATCACCTTGACGCTGTCGTGGAAAAACCCTCCACAACAACCCGGGTCCACGCAGAAGACTATCGTATCGTAGGGCGAAGTCGTCGTGCACTCAATCGCGTGGCCGATATAGGGTTCCCAGGTTTCAGGATCCGTAAAGGGAGGCATTGTATCGATTTTGAAGAACCATGAAGTAGTATCGGCGGAATTGCCGAGGTTATCGTAAGCCTGCAGGAGTTGCACTTCTACGGAATCTGGGCATATCGGTATGTCGTAGCCGTGGGTGACAATGATGTCGTAAACATCGACTGTCGTATCGCCGTCGGGGATTTCATAGGCCGGGAAGGGCGTGTCATCGACCCTGAATTGGACGGAGGTCGAGTCTATGCCGGCGATATCGCTCAAACGAACCTGTATTTCGCCGTCACCGTCCGCTGGATTACACGCCGTGCAAACGCCGTCGATAGGCCATAGCAATTCAGCGGTCGGGCCGGCGCCATCGACGAAATAAGTCCAACAGATGCTGTCGCCGTCAAGCGGATTAGCGCCGCATAGCGTGGCGATATCCGAACAGCCGACAAGGCATACGGTAAGCGTATCGCCGTCCGAAAGTCCGATAGGATCCGGCCCTATGTTGGTATAGCTTATTTCGTATTGCGATCCCGCAAGGGCTACATAAGAGATATGCGTGCTCGGGAAGGCTCGTATTTCCGGCGGTAACATATGATTGATGAAGAAATGCCATTCCAGTGTAGTCTCGTCGATATCGCTTTCCTCGACGACAGTTATATCGCAAGTGAAGAAAGAGGAGATAACACTCGAATCCGGAGGCGTAATACTAAACGGATTGGGCTGTGGCCCTATAGTATCTACCGTAAAGCTAATGAATTCAGTCGATGCCGAGTTGCCTACCTGGTCGGTTAGACTATCTACTGAAACATCGACGATGCCCGGAGTTAAAGCGACCCCGTAAACCTCTAACTGGTTACACGACCAGTTGACATAAGGCCACGTGGCAAGATTTATGGTCGGGCCGGGCGTGAAGGTTACTATTCCCATTGTAGAATCGAGGCATGTGCTGTCATCGGCGATTATTATTAACGGAGTTTCTTCCGTCAGGCTGTCGCAGGAAATGATGTCCCCATCGACCGGCTGGATTATAGAGATTCCCGGCGGTGTGTAATCGACAAAGAACTCCCAGCAGGTATCCGCCATTTCGTTGGGCCCGCAAATGCCGTCGGTAAAGTCCGTAGCGCCAAGAACGCAGACTGTAACCCAGGTTTCGCTGTCGAATCCCGTCAGGTAATCGTAACTCACCTCGTTAATAATTGAATTCCAGACGGCTTCCCCGGGAGAAATAGTCAATATCGGGTCGCTGTTTATCTGGAAAGATACAGAACTCGTATCCACCCCCGAAATCGAATCGTATAGATGGAAGGATATGGTCGGGATGGGATTTGAAATTATTGTATCGGGCGGAGGATATAGACTATCTATGTAGGGCGGCTCGGTATCGACCAGAATATCCCAGCATAAGGGAACTTCGAGCGAACATCCGTGGATGTCTTCCAATCTCAAAACACAAACCTCTAAAGTATCGCCGTCTCCGAAGGATAGAGTGTCGAAGTCATCGAGATTAACGGTCAGTGTTTCTATCATGGCGTTCGATGCTGGAGTCCAGGAAACCTCGTCGATATTATCCACGTTGAAAATAAGGCTGTCCGATCCCATTCTTATCCTTGTAACAGTATTTTGATATTTGACTCCTTCGTCTGCGTGGGGGCTGTCGTCCATAATTAAAGTTAGATAAAGCCCCATTCCGGTGGTGCATGCCGTAAAAAGATTTTCCGGGTAATCAAGGAAAGCGGTAGGCTCGATCCCGGAAAAACATTTTATTTCACGACAGAATATCGTATCGATAGGATCAACACCGATCACGTTAGTATGTGCACGTAAACGAACACAGAATTCGCCACATGTGTCCCCTAAAGCGTTAAAAGCCCAACTCAGAGGTTCCGGCTCAAAAGTTTCCAAATCGTAGAAGATGGTATCAGTATATGGGAAATAAGGTGTTAGTGGATGGAGGTCAGCTAAATCAGAATCGTAGGACATACTGACCCAAACTGTATCGAAAACCGATGTATCTTCAGAGGCGTTTTGTAGATAGAGGTTAAACTCATGAGGATTGACATAGGAACAATTGTCGATTCCCCAATTGTCGAAAGTCAAACCGAAAAACGTCAATTGCCCTGACTGGAAATATGCGTCGCCCAATCCGTAATAAGTTGTTATTTCCCAGCTATCGCCGGGGTTTATTAACACGTCATTCCATCGCAATAGCGCTCCCGACAAAGAGTAGGATCCTCCTGCAAAAGCAGTTGTAATGGAGAAATTGCTAAAAATCAAATCCTCTTCTTCGCCATAAGCAAGAAAATCGGGTTCGGTCGCCTCATATTGTTTCAGGATTCCTCTGGCAACCAAACCATAAGTGGAATCATCGAATCCTTCCTCGGCGGCAAGGAATTTAACTGGCATGCCGTCGCCCAAATCGGTATCGAAAACAGTATTTTCGGCGGCATATATGCCTGGAACTGCAATAGGGGCATTATCTACGCCATTGATATTAACGTCATATTTATGTTCTAAAGCTACTGAATGCGCCACGGAACCGTTGTTCTGGATGACATATCGAATCTTAATAACGCCAAGTGTATCGACAGAATCCGGTTGGAAATACTGGTTTACAACAATATTATCGCCAAAGAAATCTATCACCCATTTGTCATGGATAGTATTAATCCCACCGATAATTCTGGGAAATCCATCCGAATGAAACGGTTCTAAAACTGAAGTAAGAGGAGGATTAAACGTAAGTTCAGAACCCACATAATAAAGTCCATAGGTCGAGGTTCCGTCAATTCTGACGATGAAATTTGAGTTCCCGGTGCCTGACGTTACAGGGATAAAATCCCACGTTAATTCGGTAGATGGATTATATTTACCAATTCCGAAAAAACCTATATTGGTATCAACGCGCGCTTCTACCCAGGCGCCGGTATCGAAAAGCCTGGTTGGCCCGTGAACTTCCCTATAACTCTGGGCGAAAACACCTGAAATCATACTAATAAGCAATATTACCGTGAAAACTGTCGCTGTCCTTTTCACTTTATCCTCCCGGCGTATTGTTCTAACGCCTTATATTTCAATTGTTTATATCGTTCGCTTATAGTTCTTTCTCATAAATTGGGCGTAAAACGCCCTCATATCTTACGGTTAAATATAGGTCTGATTGTTGATATGTCAAGTAAAAAAATGTTCATTAGATTAATATATGTATATTATCCCTTATCTTCAAGTATAACTTTCTCCGCGGTCGAAATTTCTTTTCCTATGAACATGCCGCCTATTTCGCAGAATCTGTCGGGGGCGTCGCTTACGATAAACCTGTGGTTTACGGGCAAGCAGTCTCTCTGTAGGCCACTCTCTTCGAGGAGTTCTTTTACGCACAAAACGGTTGATTCGGCGGAATCGACAAGGGTAACGTTTTTTCCCATGACCGTGCCGATCGTCTCGCGCAACAGCGGATAATGAGTGCATCCGAGGATAAGTGTGTCCACGCCTTTTTCCCTGATATCGGCGAGATATTTCTCGGCGACCATTTCCGGGATTTTGCCTTCTGTCCATCCCTCCTCGGCAAGGGAGACGAACAGCGGGCAGGTCACCGCGCTGGCTACTATTTTGGGATTTTCCTTTAACAAAGCGATCTGGTAGCTTTTAGAAGAGATAGTCGCGCGCGTGCCGATAATACCCACTCTGCCGTTGCGCGTAACTTTTACCGTCGCTTTCGCCCCCGGTTTAACCACGCCTATAATCGGCACCGGCACGGATTTTTCCAGGGCGTCCATCGCCACGCTCGAAGCCGTATTGCAGGCCGCAAGTAGCATTTTGACGCCCAATCCGAGGAGGAAATTCGCGTCCTGTAAGGCCATCGAGGTTACCCTTTCGGCGCTACGGGTGCCATAGGGGAATCTCCCGGTATCGCCGAAATAGATAACCTCTTCGTTTGGCAATTGCCGGAATAGCTCTTTGACCACGGATAATCCGCCGAGTCCGCTATCGAAAACGCCTATTGGGCGGTTATGTTCGGCTATTCGACTCAATTTTTCGCTTCAGTCTCGATTTTAGGTTTTCAATTTCTTTTTTCTCGAGTATGCGCCATTCTCCGGGTTTCAGTTTTCCTGCAGAGATACCGGCGTGAGACAGACGTTCCAATTTTAAAACATCGCGTCCCAGTGCCGAAAAAATCCGTTTGACCTCGTGGTAGCGGCCTTCTGTCAACGTGATTTCGTAAATAGGTTGGATTTTGCCGATCATCTTCAGTTCCAAAGGCACGGCGCGTTTGCTATCGAGCAGAACGCCCTTGCGAACCAGATCTAATTCCCTATCCGACAACCTATTATCAAGCCAAACGCGATACGTCCTCTCGACTCCGTGTGACGGATGCAACATCCTGTGGGCGGCTTTGCCGTCATTGGTAAACAGGAGCACTCCTTCCGTATCGCGATCCAATCTTCCAACGGGAAAGAGTCTGTGCAGGTGTTCGGGAAGTAAGTCCATAACCGTTTGTCTGCCGGATTCGTCGCTTCGTGTCGTTATGTAGCCTTCCGGTTTATTCATCAGGAGCCATACGAATTCTTCCGGTGATTCTATAGGACGCCCGTCGAAAGTAACTTCATCGCCGGATTCCACATTAGTTCCCGGTTCGAGGACTGTTTCGCCGTCGATTTTGACACGCCCCTCCTCCACGGCTCTATCCGCCGCACGTCTGGACAAACCTGTCGCCCTCGCCACGAAAACATTAAGCCTCTTCGCCATCCGGCTCCTCCGGGTTGTTATCGTTTTCATCTTCGAGTTCGAAATTCAATTCCCGCTTTTCCGGGTCGGGGAAAACATTCTCCTTCTCTATTTCCTCTTTAGCCCTTTCCTCGAAAAGTTGTTTTATCTCGTCCTCGTCCGGGATGTCGCTGAGGCTTTCGAGGCCGAAAATCCTCAAAAATTCTTCGGTTGTGCCGTAAATGAATGGTTTGCCCGGGCTTTTTTGTCGTCCTTTTACCGTAATCAAACCGGCTTCCAGAAGGCTGTGGACGGGCGCTCCGCTGTCGGCGTTACGGATTTTATCTATTACGGGTTTCGTAACGGGTTGTTTAACCGAGACTATACTAAGGACTTCCAGCATCGCTCTGGTTAGCCTGAATTTATGTCTATCCTGAAACATCTCGGATATATATGGCGCATAAGAGTTTATCGTGAAGAACTGGTATCCGCCGGCGATTTTTTTTATTCGGAAAGCCCTGTGATTTTCCTCATAAATCCCGTTCAAATCCTCCACTATTTTCTCGATTTCCTTTTTCGATTCGATACCGGAAAATCTGATTATTTCTCCGGGGCTAATCGGCCTCGGAGAGGCGAAAATAAGTGCTTCTATAATTCCTCTTCTGAAAGTCTCGTTCAAGTTTCCTCCGCGATGGGGTATATCCAGATATTGCCAAAGGCCGACCGTTGATAAACGCGGACTCTCTTTTCGCGAATGAGTTCGAGCAAACCGATAAACGTCGCCACAAACATCATGGGCGTGGTCTTTTCCGGCATTAATTCGATGAACTGGGCGCGTTCCTTTTCTCGAAGATATTCGAGAATATGATCCATCCGTTCGCTGACATTCACATCCTCGCCTTCGAAACCGGGGATAATTCGGTCCTGTTCTTTCAGCAGTTGCCAGGCGGTCTTAACGAGCGTATAGAAATCGTAGTTTAGCAGGCTTTCCTGTTTTGCATGCTGAGCCGCGTTCGGAGGTTCGGGGTTGGAACCTTTAGGGAAAAGGCGCTCCTGTTCATCGCGGCGTCTCATCAGATCCTCCGATATCTTTTTGAATAACTTGTATTCGACGAGCATATCGATCAGTTCCTGGCGTGGATCTTCGATTTCGTCCGTGTCGATTTCGGGTTTCGGCAATAACATACGCGCTTTGATACTCATAAGAAGCGACGCCATTAACAAGTATTCCCCCGCGATATCCAGATCGAGTTCTTCCATTTCGTCGATGAAGGCGATGTATTCGTTGACCACGTGGTTTATAGGAATATCGTAAATGTCTATCTCGTCACGTTTTATGAGATACAACAGTAAATCCAACGGCCCCTCGAATACCTCGAGGTGAATCCTGCATCGATCGTCCTGTTTTTGCGCTTCTATTGCCATTGTTTAATTTGCCGGTTCAAATAAAATCTGATTATAATATAGTAATATATCCTTTCGCGCAACAACGAAGTTAAAATAAAAGGGATTTACTGAATAAATATAATCCAGAGTGGATTATATTTTGGTCGGGTGAAGGGAAATCCCGGAAAACTTATTTTTCAGAGGATAGTAAGCTCTTTCCGGGGGATTTATTTCACAAGCTAAAGTCGTGAATTAACTCGTATGTTTTTTCCTGTAAGAATATCTCGACAATTTCCGTGTCGAATTGTTGTCCCGCTTCCTCGCGAATCGTTTCGAGAGCCTTCTTGGATGACAATGCAAGTCGATACGCTCTGTCCGAGGTCATCGCGTCGTAGGAATCGACAATACTGAGTATCCTGGACGTTATCGGTATTTCGTCACCCTTCAGGCCGTCGGGGTAACCCTTCCCGTCCCATCTTTCATGGTGCCACCGGATCATCGGGACGATATCCGAGAAATAGCTTACCTTGCTGACAATTCTCTCGCCGATAAGAGGATGCGTCTGAACAAGCTTCATCTCGTCGGGATTGAGGAGGGCGGGTTTATTTAAAATACGGCTATCGATTGCTATTTTACCTATATCGTGGAGAAGCGACCCGAAATCGAGCATATCCAGTTCTCGCGGGGAAAAGCCCATTGCTTCGGCGATATGATGAGCCATGATTCTACATCTGTTGGAATGGCCTCGAATATACGGATCCTTTTCCTCTATAGCACCGGATAGGATTCGCACCGTGTCCATGTGAATCTTCCGGAGCTGGTTAAGGGCTTCAGATAATTCTCGCGTCCTTTCCTCGACCTGTTCTTCGAGTTCCTCCTGATATGCTTTGTTTTCCAGTTCGAGGCGGCGGTTATACTGGACTAATCTTCCATATGCGAGCCCCTTTTCGACCGTCGGGATCAGTTCTTTTCGCGTAATGGGTTTTATCAAATAATCGAAAGCCCCGGATCGCATAACGCTGACCGCGGTCTCGACATTGACGACACCAGTGAGCATAATAACGGGCATTAGTGGAACTTTTTCGACGGCGAATTTGAGGACGTCCATGCCGTTAGTGCCTGGCATTTTAATATCCGAAATCATCAGATCGAATGGACCGCCGTTCTTAAGTTCTTCGATTGCCTTTTCGCCGCCATCTACCTGTTTGACCTCGTAGCCCTCGCGTTCGAGTTGCATACTTATTATCTTGCGGACGCGTTCCTCGTCGTCGAGAACAAGTATTTTTGCCTTATTCTGTTCCATTAGTCGATATCGGAATGGTTATTAGAAAACACGTTCCCTTTTGCGATGTGTTTTCCACGATTATAGAGCCTCGATGTTTGGTCAAAATCCTGTAACAGACATATAAACCCAGCCCGGTTCCTTGCCCTACTTCTTTCGTAGTGAAAAACGGATCGAAGATTCTGTCCCTGATTTCCTCAGGGATACCGGGGCCGGTATCGCGAATTCTGCATTCGACATTATTTCCGACCAAACGCGACCTGACGGATACAACTCCACCCTTTTTAAGCGCATCGACCGCGTTGGATAGCACGTTCGTAAATACCTGTGTTATTTCGCCGGTTGACGCTTGGACTTCGGGGATTTGAGCCAGGTCGAGATCGAAAATAACCCCCTGCGCCGTAGAGGATCGCTCGATAATATGGATCGCGTTCGTTATAACTTCATTCAAATCGACTGAACTCGTCGATTCCTTTTTTGCTGAATATGCATAGGTGGATAGGTTCTTGACCGTGCCAGCGGCTTCCTCGGTATAATCCAGGATTTCCTCGACCATCACCTTTATTTTTTCCGGCGTGTCCTCATCCGCCAAAATTTCCTCTGCCAGACCGAGGATAGCGTAAAGCGGGTTATTTATTTCATGCGCGATGCCACTCGCGAGGACGCCTATACCGGCCAGCTTCTCGGCCCTGATTAGATATCTTTGTAACTGCTTGGATTCGGTTATATCGACAATAGAAGTTATATATCCATCTACTTTGCCCTCGGCATCGAAAACGGGCACGCTACTGGCATATCCCCATAAATCCGTGCCGTCTTTCTTTGAGAGAAGGAGTTCGCCGTTATAAACACCGTTTCTTCTTATGGATACCATCTCTTCAAATTCGATATCCGATGAAAAAACTGACGATTCCGGCCGGTTGATGAGATCGGAGGGCATATAGCCCAGGTGTTTCGATACGGAATCGTTTGTGTCGATGATCTTGCTGTCCTCATCCATAACGAATATCATCGCCGGAGATAGATCAAAAAGCCGGGATATCAGTCCCCTCGTTTTGCTGAAATAGTCCTGAAACTCGGTTTCGGTGAGAATAGCTGTGGCGTAGTCGATTAACAGCTCGACTATCGCCAAACTTTCCTCGGTCGGTTTCTCGCCGGAGACGGGATCATCCACGGATACAACCCCTATTATCTTACCGTAAATATCGATAATGGGAAAAAAAAGAAGGTCTTCGGGATGCCATCCATCCGACATTTTAGCTTCTTTGTCGCTGATGAGAGCGGTAGTCCTTTTTTCATGGATGTAATCGTCTTCGCTATTATGAGGGAAATAGTAGCTTCTGCCTATTTTATATTCATCGTATTGAGGCATTAGCATACGTTCTACGTCTTTGAGATAAAGGGGGTTATTTAATAGAAATTCTCTATCCTCGTCATTCAAACCCCTTGTTGCCGCAGATTTCAGATCGCCCTCGTCGAAGTCCATCACATATAAATGCACTCTTTGCCATCCTACAGAGTGTATCCCTTCGGCTAATAGCTCGAACTTGGCTCCGGGAGTTTGAGCGTTCCGTAATTTCTGGAGTATCGGAATTATTTCTTTTAGGTTTCGGTCGGTCTGGCTCTCTGAAGGTTTCTCTAACGGCATTTCTTATATATTCCTCTTGTAAATATCCACGTAGTTTAGACCATTATGATTAATTATATTGATAATAATATCGAATGTCAAATTTAGCGAAAAAAATGTTTTGACGTCGATTTGCACTTTTTTAACGATTTATTCTTGATTGAAAGCGAACCAGTTATATATTGTTTTCCGTTAGTTCTAAAATAACATAAACGAAAGGATGATAATGTTTAACGGAAAGCTCAAAGTCCCGAAACCCGCGAACGAACCGGTAAAATCCTACGCACCGGGGAATCCGGAAACGAAATCCCTTAAAAACACCCTTTCCGATCTGAAATCACGGGAAATCGAAATTCCAGTGATTATCGGTGGCAAAGAGATTAAGACGGGCAACATGGGCGAATGCCGCCCGCCGCACGAACACAGCCACCTGCTCGGCAAATATCATAAGGCAGGTGCGGACGAGGTTCAACTGGCAATCGCGACTGCACTGGAAGCTCGTAAAGAATGGGCGGAAACGCCCTGGGAAGCGCGCGTTTCGATTTTCATGAAAGCCGCGGAACTTCTGGCAGGACCATGGCGCGATAAATTGAACGCCGCGACCATGCTGGGCCAGAGCAAGAATCCCTTCCAGGCGGAAATCGATTCGGCATGCGAACTCATCGACTTCTGGCGCTTCAATTCCTACTACGCAATGCAATTATACGAAGAACAGCCTGACAGCAACAAGGGCATGTGGAACTACGTCGAATACCGCCCCCTGGAGGGCTTCGTCTTCGCGGTTACGCCCTTCAACTTCACATCGATTGCGGGAAATCTGCCGACTGCTCCTGCACTGATGGGCAATGTCTCCCTCTGGAAACCTGCCTCCAGCGCCGTTTACAGCGCCTATTTCCTGATGAAGCTATGGCAGGAAGCCGGTTTACCGGACGGCGTCATCAACTTCATCCCCGGTTCCGGAAGCCAGGTCGGGCCGAAAGTCATGGACGACCCAAATCTGGCGGGAATCCATTTCACCGGAAGCACCGCCGTTTTCCAGAACATGTGGAAGACAATCGGCGACAATATCAAGGAATACAAATCCTACCCGCGTATCGTAGGTGAAACCGGCGGCAAGGATTTCATCTTCGCGCACGAATCGTCGAATATCGAACAGCTGGCGACCGCTCTCGCCCGCGGAGCCTTTGAATATCAAGGACAGAAGTGTTCGGCGGCAAGTAGAGCATATATTCCATCGAATATCTGGCCGGCCGTTCGAGATAAACTCATCGATGCTGTCAAATCCATGAAAATGGGCGCCGTGGAAGATTTCGGCAACTTCATAAACGCCGTCATCGACAAAAGCGCTTTCGATTCTATCAGTAGCTACATCGATTACGCAAAGAACGCCGACGACGCTGAGATTATCGCCGGCGGCAACTACGACGACTTGAAGGGTTTCTTCATCGAACCGACAATCGTCCTCACAACAGACCCCAAATTCCGCACGATGAAGGAAGAGATATTCGGCCCCGTGCTGACAGTTTACGCCTACGACCCGGCGAAATACGAGGAGACGCTGGAAATCTGCGACAAGACCAGCCCTTACGCCCTCACCGGCGCGATTTTCGGAATCGACAGATACGCGGTGAACACGGCCATCGTCGCCCTTCGCAATTCGGCGGGTAATTTCTACATCAACGACAAACCCACCGGCGCGGTTGTGGGGCAACAGCCTTTCGGCGGCGGAAGAGCCTCCGGCACCAACGACAAAGCTGGAAGCAAAGCCAACCTGACCCGCTGGGTAAGCACCCGCACGGTAAAAGAGACCTTCGTTCCGGCGAAGGACTACAGATACCCCTTCCTTGGATAAACGCGACCGACAGCGGAGAACACGCAACCGGAGGGCTGTTAAGGCTCTCCGGTTTTTTTTGCGATTCGCTTTTTTGCTTGACATTCCCAAATTCGCACCAGATATTGCGGTATGAACGCAGAAGATTCAAATATCGATAACAAGAAGCCAGCCAGCGGAAAGACAACGCAGGCAGGATTTGAGGAAATAAAACGGCGCGGGGCGTCAAAATAAGGAGAGAGAAAATGAAAAAGAACTTTTTATGTTTTATCGTATCTGGAATGATTTTCATCTTTGGTTGTTCCAACGACGATGATAACGGAACAAATCCTTCAAATGATACGCAAGCGCCATCTGTAACGATAACAAGCCCAGCAAGTGGTTATTCGACTTCCGGAATTACGACTATTACGGTCGAAGCTACTGATAATGAAGCTGTTTCCAAAGTGGAGTTACTCGTTGATGGTTCCGTTATCTCGACAGATACAAATTCTCCGTATTCATTCGAAATTGACTTTTCTTCTTTTTCAGAAGGTGCTCATAGCGTAGTGGCAAAAGCATATGATACTAATGATAACATCGCGATTTCAGAGGCAATAACAATAAATAGCCTGTGGGATTTTTGGCCTAGTGGAAACGGTGCCATTCAGGTAACGATTACACATTATGAGGAAGAGGCAGGGGCAGTTCTTGACGGTTTTGGTTGCGGCGATCCTTATTTCTTCATTGCTTTTTATCCGATAAGTGGTGGAACATCAGAAAATCGAATCCCAACATCTGGCTATTGGGAAGATTATTGTGAATTAGACAATATTGGAGGTTTCAAATACGATGTCGAAGATTCTCTTCATGAATTTATAGTCGGTGTTTTAGTGATGGACTACGATTTTCCTTCCGCTGATGATACAGTCGATTGTAATCCGATCGCTAGTTCGAAACCGTTGGCAATTCTTTTTAATACCAAAGAAGATACGTTCCCATTTATTCGAAGTTACAATGGCGAAGATGATGGAAATAGTGGCGAAGACGATTGCGAAATAACCATTAAGGTCGAATTAATCGAGAGAAATTGGACAACTAAGAATAATTTTTGCGGGTTTTAAATATTTCTCAATTGTCGCGTCCTTCGTTGATTGAAATAAATTTGCCTTAGGGGCAGGTTTGAAACCCGCCTGCTCGTGAATTCGACCGAATTCTGCTCGATAAAATCGGGTTCCGGGTCGGTAAAATCGAATGAAAGGTCGGTAAAACCGAGGGAAGGGTCGGGTAAATTCGAAAAAAAGTCGGTAAAAAGTTGACAGGGGTCGGTCAAACGGAAGAAGGACTCGGTCAAACGCACACAGGACTAAGGCAAAAGCCTGAGCCACATCGACTTACGCATATTTGCACAAAAATTGTGCAGTGGCGGTGTCCTATTCGATGGCTGACTTCCATTATTCGAAAAGACTGCTTCGGGTGTAAACCCTCGCAATGACTGGATTTAACCAAAACGGCTTTGCAGGCCCTCCTTACCTCACCACAACAATCCGTCCGCCAGCTTCTCTTCCATGAGAATCGAAACGATAGAGATAAATTCCAGTCGGCAATTTGTCGGCATTCCCAAGAACGTTTGCAGTCGCGCCCGACAACACGCGTCTTCCTGTGAGGTCGTAGATATCCAATCGTTCGGGCATAACCTCCCCTATCCAGAACATTTTACCGTCGGAGAAACCCAGATAGCCGAGGGTTTCCATCGTCTCGGCGGAGACATCGAAAATGGAAGTGCCGGGCATATACTCGTCCGCGCCGACATCGGAAGCGGAGCCGTAGGGGCGGCTTTCGCGGTCAATATCCTCGATGAGATTTCCGGCGGGTATCGCAACCGCCGCGTTCTCGGCGTCCGTGCCCGATATGAGATGCAGATTCCCGGAGGGTGCATCGACGAACCAGCTCTCGTCGGCAGTGATAATATTGCCGCCCAGATCCGCCGCGCCGCCGTCGCGGGAGAGAATCCCGCTGTCGCAGAGATTATTGTAAATGGAGGCGTTGGTCGAGCTGTATCGATACTCGATATCCCACGGAAAGGTGCCGTTCAGGACGACGGTATTGTGGTGAACTTCCGCGTCCCGTGCACGGTTGAGGCTGATTCCCACGTCGCCCGATTCCGTCCGATAAATGAAATTGTTCTTCACGATAGCGTTCTGGTTGTCGTAAACCGTCTCGCCGTCGCGGGCGTAAATTCCCGGGCCGGCGGGGTTGCCCATCCCGATTCCTATGTCGCACTCGATGAAGACGTTTCGTTCCACAGTCGTGTGTATCGAATTCTGCCATGCCAGGACGGTCGGACCGGCAAGCTCGCCCACTGGCCCGCGAATTCGCAGAAAAAGGTTATCGCGGATAATCCAAAAGCCGGTGGCGAGGATATCGACCGCGTTGGTGTAGCCCGACCGTGCCCTGTCCGTGTATTCGAAGACGCAATTCTCTACGATCCCGGAATCGCAATACTCGGTCAGACCCACGCCGGTGGAGACTTTGATGAATTGCTCCCCCGAATCGATTATGCGGACGTTGTCGATATGGGGCGCGAAAGCTCCGTCGCCGGTGGAAAATTGTAGCGGGTGATAATAGACGTCGCGCAGGGTCAGATCCGCGATTAGAAAGTGCCTGACGTCGCCGACCCAAATCAGATGCGGGACTTCCGGGTCATCGACCGACATCCCCGGACCGCGAATAACCGTGGCGTCGCGCCCCGCGCCGATTATCGCGACATTATCCAGGCCGCCGTCCAGCCAGAGCGCCCATGTCAGATCGTAAGTCCCGGCCTCCAGCACAAGCGTATCGCCCGAGGACAGCGCCGCCACCGCCGCCTGCAACTCCGGCTCGTCCGCGACAGGAACAATCGTCGCGGTCAGTAACGCCGTGCAAAAAATAAACGCAATGATTATAATCTTATCTCTCATAAAATCTCCTTGCTAACACAAATATATGCCCCACCGCGCGTTTTCGCAAACATTCATTTTCCCCTCTATCCGATTCTGCGGCGGGCGACGATTCCTCGAACCTCGCCTCCCTCCCCGCAATGCGGCTTCGATACAACGGTGCCTGAGCCTGTCGAAGCCTTTCAATATCAAAGACACTTCGCCCCTTCGACAGGCTCAGGACACCGCAGGCTCTGTGTCCACCGGTCGTTGAGTAGAGCTTTGCTTGTATCGAAACGACGGTAACCGAGACAATCTTTCGCGGGCCGGACGGTGCCACGGGCACTACCCGCGAAATCGCCCTCATACACGACGACTACAAAAAGGACAAGCGCCACGGCTGGCTGAACATAACCTAATTCCCCTTGCGCCAGCTGAAAGAGAGATTATATTGAAAAGTGAAAACTAATTTTTAGGAGACAAAATGCCCGAACTTTCCGTTGTTAAAGATAAACTCGCAAAACTCGTTGCAGATTACAACGAAAGAACGGATGTCCTCGGGCAGAACGAAGCCCGAACTCGCCAATATCTCATCGACCCCTTTTGGGAAGCCCTCGGATGGGATATGCGAAACCCCGACCACGTCGATGTCGAATCCAATGTCCAGAGCGATGAACTCGACCTAACCGGCGAAGAACCCGCTGGAATCAAACGCGCAGACTACACCTTCCTGCACTCATACAACAAAACAGCCTTCGTCGTCGAAGCCAAAAAGCCAAAGGTCAGTCTTCGCGACGAAAAGGTCATCAACCAGCTCAAACGTTACGGCTTCACCCTCGGCATCGACATCGGCATTCTCCACGACTTTCAGGAGTTCCGCGCCTTCGATACAGCTTTCCCCGTCACGCCGCGCCCGGAAATCAACCTCATCAAAGAATTCGACATCGGCTACGAACAATACCCCGACTTCGCCGATAAACTCCTCGAAACCTTCGGACGCGAGGCCGTTCTCGACGGGAGCATTCAACGCCTTGTCGGAAGAGTTCGCAAAGGCAAATCGACTATCCCCGTCGATAGACATTTCCTCGATATGCTCAAAGGCTGGCGCGAAAGGCTCGCCATCGGACTGGCAAACCAGAACCCCGCCTATTCAATCCACGACATCAACGAATACGTCGGCAGAATCCTCAATCGCATCATCTTCCTGCGTGTGGTCGAGGAAAGACACGCCCTCACTGGAAAACCCCTGCAGGGCGCATGGAACGACTACCGAAGATATTCCGACGTCGGCGCGAAAGTCAAACTATATGACCAGCTAAAACCCTTCTTCCTCGAAATGAACGAGATTTTCAACGGCGTCCTGTTCAAACCCACCGACTGGGACGACATGAAAGTCCCCGACCCGCCCGTTTACGACATGCTCAAGGAAATCTACAACCCCCTCGTCCCCTACGACTTCGGCGTCATTCCCGTAGAACTCCTCGGCACAATTTACGAACGCTTCCTCGGCGAGGTCGTTGTCCGCGAAGATGACGAGGTCAAAATCGAGGTCAAGCCCGAAGTCCGCAAGGCAGGCGGCGTCTATTACACGCCCAAATACATCGTAGATTACATCGTCGAGCAAACCGTCGGCAAACTCATCGAAGGCAAAACCCCAGACCAGATACGCAAAATCAAAATCCTCGACCCGGCATGTGGAAGCGGAAGTTTCCTCATCGGCGCCTATGAGAAGCTGATGAAATACCACATCGAATGGTTCAAAAAACACCCGAAGAAAATCAAACGCGGAATGACCAGAGCCGACGCCTACGTGGACGGCGACAACAACTGGCGCCTCGGATTCCACGTGAAGCAGGAAATCCTCGTGAACAACATATTCGGAGTCGATATCGACGGGCGCGCGGTGGAGGTTACAATGCTCTCGTTATACCTCAAGCTGATGGAGGACGAGACCTACCTCACCCTCGAAGGCATGAAATACCTGCCCGACCTCAACGACAACATCAAATGCGGCAACTCCCTCATAGGCTGGGACATCGCGGACATGGACATCCTGCCCACCGACACGAACGAACGGCAAGCGGAACTCGAACGCATCAACCCCTTCGACTGGGAAAGGGAGTTCCCGGACATCTTCGCCAACGGCGGTTTCGACGCAGTGATAGGCAACCCGCCGTATGTAGGAATTAATTCTTTATCGGAAAGCGAGATTATCTACATACGGAAAGAATTCAAATATCCGATAGATACCTACACAACATTCATCGAAAAGGGAATTGACCTTTCAACATCCGGTGGATTATTCAGTTTCATTATCCCACGCTTCATTTGGGTTAATGCGAATACTGAGGAGTTAAGATGTTTCCTATTCGAAAATGGGCTTAAGAAAGTCATTGAGGCAGGGATGCCCTTCGCAGATGCAGCTATTGAATGCGCATTATTCCTTTTTTCGAAAAATAAAGCTTCAAAGGAAATCGAAATTGAAGAAATACATCCCTTCGAGACGATATTTATTTCTAAACAAAAGATAGAGGCTATAAATCGAATGCCTTACAGAATTCTCAATACTAGGCTTTCGAATAATACGATAAAGACATTGCACGAGGTAATCGACAAATCAAATCGTGTAGGAGACTATTTTAGGTCAAAAAGAGGTTTAGAAATTGGAAAAGCAAAAGCAAGAACCCTGAAGGGTAAAGAGATTCTCTATATCGGAGAAGAGATTAATCGATATTCCGCAAACCCGCCCGAAGCGAGAATAGATATCAAAGCGAGTTTCATTCCTGAATCAACAAGAGGAATCTCAAAAACGAGCAAATTCTTTTTAAGGCGTGTATCCAATAGATTACAAGGGACTATATGCGACAAAAAAGCCGTTTACACTAAGAATCTTTATGGAATTGTTCCTTTGGATAAATATAGCCTTTCTTTCCTTTGCGGTTATATGAATTCTACCTTTGCAACATGGTTGTTTAAGAGCTTATTCACAACAAAGAAGGAAGACCTATTCCCTGAAATCCAAACCTACCAGTTTGAAAACATGCCGCTACCATCCATCGACTTCTCGAACCCTTCGGATGTTGCACAGCACGACCGGCTGGTTTCCCTTGTGGAGGATATGCTTTCGCTTAACGTGCGCCTTCGCGAGACCGAGTCCCCCTCGACGCAAAAGTCCATCGAGGCGCAAATCTCCCACACCGACCGCGCCATCGACGCCCTCGTTTACGACCTCTACAACCTCACCCCCGACGAAATCGCCATCGTGGAGGGTTCAACGAAATGACCCCCAATTTGCCCATACGGAAACCGACGCGCATCGAGGGATTCGATTATTCGACCCCCGGCGCGTTTTTCGTAACGGTATGCGCGCAGGGACGAGGGAAAATATTCGGCGATGTAATCGATGGCGAAATGCGTTTGAACGAATACGGCGAAATCGCGAAAGCGTGCTGGGAGGATTTACCAAACCATTACAATAACATGGAATTGGACGTTTTCATAATCATGCCGGATCATTTCCACGGTATAATATCGATTTTACCCGATTTCGCGCAACGGTCGGGTCTCAGACCCGACCCTACGGATGTGAACGCCGACAATTCGACCAACGTATTCGGCGCGCGGTCGGGTCTCAGACCCGACCCTACGGATGTGAACGCTGACAATTCGACCAACGTATTTAACGTGCGGTCGGGTCTCAGACCCGACCCTACGGAAACAATCGCCGACAAAACCCCCGTAGGGGAGGGTCTGAGACCCTCCCGTCGCGGCACACAGGACAAACGTCACGGCCTATCCGAATTCATTCGCGCATTCAAATCATTTTCCGCCCGTCGAATAAACGAAACGCGCAACACCCCCGGCGCGAAAATCTGGCAACGCTCCTTTTACGACCACATTATCCGTAATGACGAGGATTTGCGCACCTTGCGCGATTATATTTTGAACAACCCATTGGAATTGACCATCGTGGAGGGTTCCACGCAATGACAACAACCAACGATAACATAACCGCCACCCACCGCAGAGTCTCCATTCTGGACTTCACAATCGCCCAAATGGCGAGGATAGACGAAACAGCGGCCGGGGAGGTGTAGGAGGAAATAATGGCTGAAGAAAAGAAATTAGAAGGGCTATGGTGGTTGCCACAACACCCAGACGATAGAATCCGAGGCGTATTGGACTTCAATGATGAAACGGGTTGTAGGTTGAAGCTTCAAGATGCAAGAGACGCCTTTAAACACGGGGACGAATGGTCTAAAACAGAAATAGTAAATGGATTAGTTTCTTATGGCACACCAATTACGCTACTATACCCTAAATCTTTTTGGTTATTCCCAGATATAGATAAACCGTATGGTTCAGAAATAGAGACTTCATACGCTTCTGTTGCTGCTGCATTAGAAGGGTGGCATTTTGACACAATAGAGCAAATCAAGATTAGACAAATCGTAATGAATTTCCCACAACTTGAAAAATGGACTAAATTAACGGGAGTTAAGGCTGAAGGTCATCCTTGGCGGGACAAATATATCATTAAATATAATGCTCCCAAGAGTATTCAACAAGAAATTAATAATGATTTAAAACTGCAATTAAGTGCTTCTCTTGATCCAAATTCTGAACCACATCATTTTGAAAACACAAGAGAAAGAAGGACAAAGGAGGTTGTCCATTTAACAATAGCTTCGAAGGCTATTTTAGAATTAGATGATGCTTGGAAATTAGTCGGACAAATAGAAAGGTATTTTACGTTTGCATGTAAAGAAACCGTTTATATTAGAAATGTCCAATTCTATTTCGAAGAAGTTGAGGACAAGGACGTAAAACTAAGACCTGTTAGTTTATATAGACCTTTTTATCGACCATATTCAGATGCAGATAATCCTGGTAGCCATTATTTGTTCTTCCATGAAGACATAAATGAAGGTTTCGGCCCCTCTATTGGCAAATGGCTTGAAGGGTATTCTGTTTATCCGGTTCTATTTGATTTGTTTTTTGCAGCGTATAGGGAAAACGGATATGCTATGGAAGTTACTTTTCTCAACTACGTGCAAGCTTTAGAATCTTTTCATAGCCAGAAATTTCCAGATAAGACTTTCAGAACACCTATGAAATGGGAACAACTCGTTAGCAACATTGAAGAAGCTATCGAAAAAGGTGATTTGAATTCGGAGCATAAGCAATTTTTTCGTGGTTTTGTGAAATTTAGTAATAACAGACCTACTTTTCAACAAAGATTCAAAGATCTTAGAGATAAATATAGTATTGAAGATATTCTTGATGATGCGAAAATAGATTTAATAAACGTCACGAGGAATTATTTTACACATTGGTCTAAAGAATTAAAAGAAAAATCAGCAAATGGGGATAAATTAGGTAAACTAAATTTTGATCTTATAACCTCGATTCAGCGAATAATTGTTCAAGAAATTGGTTTTCCTGAGGAGGCAATTAAATTGATTATAGAAAAACCATATAGGGGTATTACAAGAAATTAAAAACGAGATAAATATTATATTTATAGGAGGCTTAAATGAAACGGACACATTCATCATCGGCGGCGCAGTGGAAGGATTGGATTCGGGATAGGCGGGCGATTATGCGGGAGTTCGTCGGGAAATCCGGCAAGTCGTATCTCGCAATCTGGTTCGAGGACAAAACCTTCGCCCTGTTTCAGAAAAGCTGGGCCGAAGACCCCTTCTCCCATAACTTCATTCCCGAAAAGAACGCGAAAAAGAAGCTGTGCACCGAACTGGAGCTTGAAATTCAGCCGGGCGACGCCGAATACGCGAACATCAACACCTATCAGCTCGCTTTGGAAGTCCTGAACAAGAACATCCTGAGCAAGCACACGAAAGACCATTATGAATAGGTCGAGTAAATTACACTGGAGAAGTGCTAATGGGGTTTGAAGTTGGTAAAATAGGGGTTTTTAGTCCTAAAGTGGGGGCGGAAAGCGAAATATGCGGTTGTTTTGGCGATTTCGGTAGTTGTAGAACTAAAAAAAGACACCAAAAATCTGCGAAAAGACGTCGTGGAGGTTGTGATTAGCGTCGAGCAATTGACAAACTGGATCGAGCATTTCAAACTTTGCGTCGAGCAATTGACAAACTGGATCGAGCATGTGTAACTTTGCGTCGAGCAATTGACAAATTGGATCGAGCATGTGTAACTTTGCGTCGAGCAGGTGGTTTCGGCGACCGAGGAATCGTTCTCTAATTATGAAAATTTCTGTTCGTTATCGTTAAACTTTAAAAGGGAGGCATAAATGCCGAAAAAAGAAAGATTTCCGCAACATCTGGGCTGGGAGGATTTTCTCAGTTTCATGAGGGAGCTGATTTTGTGGCTCGCGTCGCAGGTCGGCGAGCCCGATTATCAGCCGTCGCTCAGGGTGGGCATTGTGGGCAAGGTCGATGATTACGAAGCGGCATTGACCGAATACAAGATTAAGAAAGGCCTTTCGCCGGAGAAGAAGAAACTTAAGGATGCGGCTATCAAGGCGCTTCGCGTGGCGCTGACCCGCCTCAAAGACACCTTGCCGGTGTTTTTCGAGGACCCGGATGTTTTGGGGCAGTTCGGCCTCGCGGGGAGTATTGATACAGACGAGGACGAGCTTTATATTCAGGCGTCGGGCTGTATGTCTCATTGGGCGCTGGTTTCGGGCGATCCGGAGTTCGCGCCGATGGTTCCGGATTTCACGGTGGCTCAAACGGCGTTCGACGATTTCGTCTTAAAGCGTGAGGATTTCACGATAACTTTTCAGGCGATGCAGGCGGCGCAGAACGATATGGAGCAGTTGCGAATTCCGATTCAGGAGCAGGAACGGAAGATATTCGACTGGTATCGGAGTCGTTACCCGAAGTCGGACGATCCCTGGTGGACGGATACGCCGTGGGGTTCGACGGGCGGCAACGGTGGTGGCGGGACGTCTTGGAATAAGGCGCCGATTGCGACGATGACGATTCCGGGGC
>CAZSHG010000034.1:0-30126 GCA_964606695.1 uncultured bacterium | reverse complement strand
ATGTCTCGCAAATCGCGGTGGATGCCGAGGGCAGAATAACATCCGCAACCGACGTTCTTATAACAGAGACAGACGACCAAACCGATGCCGAAGTGCCGCTCACCGACTGGACTCCCGACCCGACATATATTACAGAGGGTGGCACGGTTCACGACGCATTAGGCGAACTTGACGCCGCGATTGTCGATGCAAATCAGACACTGCAAGAAGTTTACGACGAAGACGGAAATGTCGTTCAGATGACTGCGGCACACGGGGATGTTCGCTTCTATAATGATGAAGCAACACCGGACGAACTTTTATTCCTGGACGAATCGAGCGGTTATGTCGGCATTGGGGATGCAACACCTTCTTATAAACTCCATGTTGACGCAAACGCAACAACAACAGCAATTCGAGCCGTTTATGACGCGAATATCTATGCATATATGGCCAGTTCCACGTATGGTGTTTATGGTCGCAGAGAAGCCGGAAGATACGGCTATTTAGGTGGCATATACGGGGCTTACGGTGCACATGAGGACGGAACATACGGCTACCTCGGTGGCAGTATATACGGCGCTTACGGACGTAGCGAATTCGACAACGAGGGTTATCTGGGCGGCAACCAATACGGCGTTCGCGGCACATTCGTCGATGATACATACACCGGAGTGAATTACGCCGGTAGATTCGATAACGATAACGATTATGCCGACGCCGGCCAATACAAATACGGTATCCGCTCGGAATCAGACGGCGCGAACGGCCACAAACGCGGTCTTTATGCTCGCGCGACGAATACAGGCACCGACAACACGGGTGTCTATGCTGTCGCTTACGGTGCGACTATGGATGTCGGTTTGTTCGCGTCGAGTAATTCCAGCCCGTCGTATCCTTCGTCGGGCGATTGGGCGGGTTATTTCGACGGCAATGTTGGAATCGACAATGGTGATCTCGACCTCGACAATGTCAATAACATCCTCGACTCCGACGGCGACGCCCCCGTTTCTGCGGGCGATGTCCTCGCTTTCGACGGAACCAATTACAACTGGCAAGCGGGTGGGGGAGACGCCGACTGGACGGAACAGACATCCCCCGCAGACTACCTCGAAGCCAAAGCCGGTGGAATCGCTACAAACGGTGCAACGTTAATCGGCGTGAACGCGAATACCCATATCAATCTCGGTTATGGGACAAGCACTACTGGCGAAACTGGCGAGAACTGGGGATATTCGACAATCGGTGGCGGCTTCAACAACACATCAGGGGAGTCATATACCACGGTTTCAGGAGGTATATCCAATGATGTAAGCGGTAACTGCGCTACCATAGGCGGCGGTCAATCGAACATCGCGAGCGGTAATTCTTCCACTATTGCTGGCGGGGCAAGCAACACCGCAGGATTCACAGCCTCTATCGCGGGAGGATTCACCAACACGGCGAGCGGAAGCTACTCCGCGATATCCGGCGGACATACGAACACCGCGAGTGGGGATTATTCATCAATCCCCGGAGGATACAATAATACCGCTTCCGGCCAATACTCGATGGTTTTCGGAAACAGCGTCTCCACCGCCAATGATTACCGAACAATTTTCTACGACGCTACCAATCCCGGAAGAATGGGAATTAACAACGAAACACCCGCAACCGAACTGGACGTTACAGGCACTGTTACAATGACCGGTTTCAGCATGCCCACCGGTGCCGCCGATACTTACGTCCTCACCTCCGATGCAAGCGGAATCGGCACATGGCAACCGGCATCCGGTGGCGCTGATGCCGACTGGACGATCAACGGTTCTGATCAATACTCGGCGGTAGCAGGCAATGTGGGTATAGGAACGACGACCCCCGGACATAAACTCGACGTGCAGGTAGATGACGCCACCGCCGAAAGAGCCGCCAGAATCTGGAACAGAACGAATGCTTCCGGGGAAAGTGGATTACTAGTTACTGCCACAAATGAAGAGACTGGAACATATATTCTCAACGCCTACTCCGGTTCATCCAGCAAGTTCTTCGTCCGTTCCGACGGCAACGTCGGCATTGGAACGACAACACCTGCGCGAACCCTCGACGTCAACGGAACAATGCGCGTTACCAACGACGCCGATTTCAGCATGTCCGTCGGAGTTACAGACAATCTCTCCACCGGAACTTTCGAGATGGCCACCGGTGCCGCAGACGGCTATGTCCTCACTTCCGACGCCAGTGGAATCGGCACCTGGCAACCCAATAGCGGAACAAGCCAATGGACGGACGACGACGCAAACAACCGCCTCTACAATAATAACGCCACCGCCGAAGCAGACAGAGTCTATGTCGAAGACGACGGCGATGTTAAAATTTCTGGCGGAGGCCTCGTTGTTGGCGATGTTGCCGGTTCTTCCTGCGGTGCAGTTGCTGAAGAAGGCTCCTGGACTGGATCGGTAGCTATTCCCGATCCCGGTTATGCCGAGGTTACATGCGACGTTAGCGGATTAACAAGTAATATATGCGAAGTGGAAATAGAAATAAGTATTACTCATACATATGACGGTGATCTCGATATATATGTGGAAAGCCCAATTGGAACAGTCGTTGAACTTTCTACAGATAATGGAAGCTCAGATGATAATTTTACAAATACAGTATTTGATGACGATGCGGTAACTTCAATAACAGTCGGATCGGCACCATTTACGGGAACTTATAGCCCCGAAGGAATGCTTTCCGATTTCGATGGTGAGGATGGTAATGGAATCTGGACTCTTCAAGTTACTGACGATGCAAGTGTAGGTTCTGGTTCAATAACCGAATTCCGTGTATCTATTGGAACTTCGGTTGCTTTAACAACCTACGAACCTGGTCAAGGAGTCATAGCTGTCGAAAACTACGTGGATATGGAAGAGCTTACGGCTTCCCCCGCCGCCCCCGATGCAGGCCTGGGACGTGTATATGTCAAGAACGACGACAAAATTTATTTCCAGGATGACGGCGGAACCGAATACGACCTGACCTATGATGGATCTTCCCTACCCGGTGGCGACATCGAATACTGGATTAGACCGACAATCGACCCAACCTATATCAAGCCCTACAATAACGACAATGTCCGAATATACGATGCCGGCGAAGACCTCGCAATTTACTACGAAGGCTCCAACCCTAACGGCTCCTTCTTCGCCGGTGGCGATTGCGGAGCTATCGGACATAGGTCGGGCGTTCCCTATGCCCAAATCCCATCCTTTATCTGGGATGAATTCCCATTCGTTGATACTGGTCTCGATGGCGAAATCACATCTGCCGATGGCGTCACTTACACCGGCCTCTATGCTTATGGTGACATCTACAACGGCGTTACCGGTATCGCTTATCTGGATGTTGGTATTCGCGGTATAGGCCTTGATGATTTGGGTGGAACCAATTCAACGTGGCCTGTTGTTGGAGTTATTGGTGAAGTCGTAGAAGATGCTGACGGTCTCGATTATGGTCAGCAGGGCGTTTATGGCTGGCAGGCCGCTACTGCCGGCGCGGCGGAATACTGCTCCGGTGTCTATGGCCGAACTTCTCAGACAGGCTATATGTCCGCAGGCGTGTTGGGCCAATATACTGCTTCTGTTGATGATCTGGTTTATGGATTCGACGGCTCCGCTTCGGAAATATGGGGCGCTCTCGGTTATGAAGGAAAATACGGCGTTTACGGAACATCTGAAAGCGCAACCGGTTCTGGTGTCGTAGGCGAAGCTTCGGGTTCCTGTCCATACGGTGTCTATTCCTTCGGCGACGCCGCTGTCGACGACGCTACCGATCCAACACAATGGTTCTTCGAGGGCGCAACGACTGGCGGAATCCGTTGGGACGGAAGCTCCATGCAATACTACGACGGCTCATGGCACGATATCGGCTCCGGAGGTTCGACTGAATGGACGGATGCAGGAGCTTACCTGAGGCCATCGGACGACGGCGCTGGAGCTGTCAGAATATACGACGACGGAACGGGCAAAATCGACTGCGCAAAGGTCGATCCCGTTGTCCAGATCGGAGAAAACAAATACGCCACATACAACTGGGACGGAATCGGACTAAGAACCGACATCGTGGGCGAAGGAAAACTAATCAACGGCGAGTTCAAACTCGATATATCTGAACAAAACGAGGGCACCGACCTCTGGCTATTCTACAACGTCGTTGCGGAAAGCACGATAGTCCCCTTCGTGACCCCGCAGGACGAAGCTTACCTCATGGCGCGCATGGAGGGAAGTGTCCTTTTCGTCAAAGCGCTTTCGGGCGATATGGACGCGCGATTCGGATACCGTCTATCCGCCAAGCGAATCGATATGGTCGGTTCCGACGACGAAATTAACCGTCGCCTCGACAATCCCGGCGCACACATAAACGTCGATGACTTCGATAAAAACGGCGGAAAGAGATAATAACATAAAAGAGGGGTGGGGAATAATCCCCGCCCCTGATAAGATAAGGTTTTCAAATTAGCGAAATGAAACTTTAAGAGATTTTGACCGGATTTTCTAAATCGCAGGCTGGAATGGTCGGCAAAGCTGGAGACAGAAGATGAGATATATTAAGAACATAGCCTTACCAATGATTGCGACGGCGATTTCTGTCGCGGTTATCCTGAGCGGTTCGACATCCGCGGGGCCGTGCAACTGTTCGAAGAAAGCCGACGACCTTTTCGCTGTGGCAACCGAAATACCCGACCAGACCGCGAACGAGGACAGTTCGCGTATCCCGCCGATCGATTTGGATTTTGAAATCGACGAAAGACCCATGCCGCGCCGGACGAGGGCAATCGAGGAAGCTATCGAGGAGGAGGCGAAGGGTGAGATTCTCATCGACACACCGCCGGAAGACCCGCGCGAGAGACCGATGGAGCCGATGGCATGCACGCATTATATTCACCTATACGACACCTATGGCGACGGCTGGAACGGGGGATCCTGTGATGTTTACGTCGGGGGGATTCTGGTTTTAAATGACATAACGCTTGGGAGCGGTTCCGGCCCGGCGACTTACAGTTTCTCGGCGAACACCGGCGACGCTGTTTTCGTCGATTGGACAGCCGGAAGTTATCCGAGCGAGAATTATTTTGATGTCGAGGACGGCACGGGAGCGCTTTTAGTTAACGATTGGTATCCTAACACAAGCGGCGATTGGAACGGAACTGGGAATTGTGATGCACTCCCCGGCCCCTGCGACGACGTTATTTCGATAGACGATTGCGGTTCGAGTTACGCGCAGACTTATGTGAGTGGCGGAAGTGGCGTTTGGGATTCAAATCCATGTTATTTCAGTTCTCCCGGAACAGAACAAGTTTACAGCTTTGTCGCGCCTACTACGGGAACATATAGCATTCAGGTTACTGCGGATGGAACTTATGTGGATTATAACTGGCAGGCTTCGAGTTGCGCCGAATCAGGGTGGACATGTATCGATGATATTAGCGCGTCCGGCGAATACGGTTCGATGTCCTGGACGGCGGGGACGACATACTACATCCTCCTCGACGATGAGAACACGACCGCGAGCACGCATACTTTCTATGTCAACTGCCCGGCCGAACCTTCGCCCGGCGACGATTGCTCTGACCCCATAGTAGTCGATATCCCCGCCGATCTTACCTACACCGATGCCGGCCAAACGAATTGCGGAAGAACTAACGATTATAGTAGCACCTGCCTCGGTTCCTATGACGGCGGCGAGGACATAATCTACGAGCTTAACGTAACGTCGAATACAATGGTCGATATCGAGATGACAACACTTACGACATATACCGGAATGTCGCTATCCGATGTTTGCCCGCCCGGTCTGACATGTATCGATTTCGTAACTAATTCACTTAGTGGCGGGGTATCAATGACCGATGTTTCGCTCACTACCGGGACATATTATCTTATGATAGACACATGGCCTTCTCCGGACTGTATCCCAGATTTTACCCTTGTTATAACCGAAGTCGGTTGCGAAACCCCCGGCACCCCTACAAGCGTCACAGGAACGGCAACTGGAGCTACTACTGCCAATCTATCATGGTCGGCGGGGACTCCAGCGGGAACCCCGACGGTTACTTATTACTGGGTCGTCGGGACGACTTCCTCGTGCACCTATGGCGGTGGTGGAGGCGCGGTAGATTGGGGAACTACAACAGGCACTTCAACTACGACATCGGCCTTAACTTGCGAGACGACATATTATTTGCGCGTCTATGCCGAGACGGATTGCGACGGGACGTCGTCATCTTACGGGACATCCTCTTCTTTTGTTACGGATGCTTGTCCCACTCCCGGCGACGATTGCTCCGACCCAATAGTCGTCGATATTCCCGCCGATTTAACATACACCGACGCCGGCCAGACGAATTGCGGAAGAACTAATGATTACAGTAGCACCTGCCTCGGTTCCTACGACGGCGGCGAGGACATAATTTACGAGCTTAATGTTACATCCGACACCTGGGTCGATATCGAAATGACAACGGCTTCGACATATACGGGAATGTCGTTATCCGATGCCTGCCCGCCCGGTCTGACCTGTATCGATTACGTAACTAATTCCGGCGGCGGCGGAGTATCCATGCTCAATGTTTTCCTTTCCGCCGGAACTTATTACTTGATGATAGACACTTGGCCATTACCAGATTGCATTCCCGATTTCGATCTGGTAATAACCGAGGTCGTGGGTTGCGAAACACCCGGCACCCCGACAAGCGTTACCGGCACCGCGACCGGAGAAACCACCGCCGACCTCTCATGGTCCGCGGGAACACCCGCCGGAAGCGCGACGGTCACATATTACTGGGTCGTCGGAACTAGCCCGACCGTTACCTACGGAAGCGGCGTCGATCAGGGAACGACTACCGGGACGTCCGCATCGACATCAGCTTTATCATGTGAAACGGACTATTATTTAAGGGTATATGCTGAAACGGATTGCGACGGAACGTCCTCAGGCTATGGAACGTCGGCCTCCTTCACCACCAACGTTTGCACCTGCATTCAAATCGGTTCCGGAACGAGCACAAATTCCTATTTCCCGATCTATTCCTGCTATGGATACAACTACAGCCAGCAGATTTACACCGAAAGCGAAATCACCGCGGCGGGTGGTTCACCCGGGCCGGTCGATAGAATTAAATTCTACTATGACAGCGGCGGAACCACGTTCGGCAATTGGGAGAACTGGACAGTCTATATGGGCAATACGACGAAAGCGTCCTTCACTTCGACCTCCGATTGGATTGCCGTCGGCAGTATGACCGAAGTCTTTTCGGGCGTGATTCCCGTGCCCGTCGCCGGGACATGGCTCGAAATAACCCTTTCGACGCCCTTCACTTATACCGGAGACAATATCGTTATCGCGGTCGATGAGAATAGTGCGGGTTATAGTTGCACGGCGGTATGGCGAAGTTATACAGCCGGTTCAAGCAGAGGCCTCCTTTACTATAGCGACGGAACCAACCCCGATCCCGCATCTCCACCTTCAGCAAACTACGGCCCCACGACTACACTCGCCCAGGTGCAGTTCTGCTACGACCTCGCCGGATGCGAAACCCCCGGCACCCCGACAAGCGTTACCGGCACGGCAACCGGAGAAACGACCGCCGACCTCTCGTGGTCAGCGGGAACTCCTGCGGGAAGTGCGACGGTTACTTACTACTGGGTCGTCGGAACAACATCCTCCTGCACCTACGGCGGTGGCGGCGGCGCGGTAGATTGGGGAACCACAACCGGAACGTCCGCCACGACATCCGCGCTGTCTTGCGAAACAACCTACTACCTCCGTGTTTACGCCGAAACAAGTTGCGACCTATCCACCTCAGATTATGGAACCTCGGCTTCATTTACCACCGACGCCTGCCCGCCCTGTTATCCCGGCCTGTGGACTGGCGCATCGAACACGAACTGGGACAACATAAACAACTGGGATTGCACCGAAATCCCCACCGTCGCTATCGACGTTACGATACCCGACGCAACATCCACCGATAACGACCCGACAATCAACACCGCATCCGCGGTCTGCGCGAATATCGAAATCGAAACCGACGGAATCCTCAACGGCGGAACGGGAACGCTAACCCTGACCGGCAACTGGACAGACGACGGAACATTCAATCCGGGAACCGGCACTATCATATTCGAGGGAACCGGAGCGAGCACAATCGACGGGCCGGGCGGAAGCGGTCCCGGAACGCCGATCGACGAGAATTTCGATTCTGGAATACCTGGAACGTGGACTGTGATTGACGGCGGCGCTTCAGCCGATACATGGTTCGGCGAAACCGATTACCTCGGTTCGACCCTGGACGGAACTCCTTTCGTGTTCGTAGATAGCGATGCCGCAGGATCCGTCGCTATGGACGAGATTCTCGAATCGCCCGAGGTGAATACGGCCGGTGCGACGTCGTTGACACTCGAATTCGACCATTATTACAACGATTACTCGTTGGGAACCGAAATAGCCGACGTCGATGTCTGGGACGGAGCACTGTGGCAGAACGTGTATAGCGCTTCGGGGGCGGATGTCGGTGCATGGGGCACGCCCGATCACCAGTCGATAGATATCGTGGCGTATGCAAACTCGGCAATGAAGGTGAGATTCCATTACTACAACGCGAATTACGATATGTATTGGGCGGTAGATAACGTGGTTGTTTCGGGAGACGGACTCGGCGGCGGCGTGGAGACATTCTACAACCTGACTATCGATAAAAGCGGCACGGGCGTCGTCAATCTCGGTAGCAATATCAGCGTGGAAGGCGAATTGAATATCTCCGCGACCGGCGCGGGCGACGCGACATCGGGAGGAATCGAGCCGGGCAGTTATGAAATAGACCAGGAGCCGTAATGATAATAAAAGAGCGTGGGGAATAATCCCCGCCCCTTGGGAAAATATGATGAATAGAGCATCTGAACAAATAGAATCTCAATCAAAAACCGTGCCGTCCCGGTCGGATGCGGCATCGTCGCGGTCTATAATGTCATTTCCGCACTCTTGTTTAGTGTTAAAACAAGTGAATTTATGTTTGAACTTCCATTTTGAAGAGCTTATATCGAAACGAATAACAAGGAGAATACGATGAAAAGGCTGATTTTATTACTCATGGTCGTTGCGATTGCGGTCGCGCCGCTTTTTGCGGAGGAGGCTCAGGGCGAGACGACCACTCAGGGCAAGGCCGAGGAGTTGCAGGCGACGACGTCTTCAACCGAGGCTTATTCCGGGATGAGCAAGGTTCCTAAGTCTGACCGGGAGCGCGTGATGTCTTGGATTAGGCTTCAGGCCGTGAAGGATGGCGTCATGCCCATCTCGGACTGGGTCGAGCAGAATGGTGGGGACGCTTCGGTTATCGCGAAAAACATCCCCGATGATTGGCAACCGGACGCCGCAGAGCTTCGCGAGGCGGAATTTCAGCTCAAGATGTCCCGTAAAAGCGATGAGCCGCGCAGGATAACTCCGAAGATGCGCGAGTTGAAGATGCCTCCCACGAAAAGGCAAAGCTCAGATGACGACGTCGAGGGAGACGATAAGCTCAAATCTTCTGTGGATGAGAATGAAAATACCGCTGAATAATGTTTCGGCCGATTTCCTTTTCCGGGAATTGATCTTTGAGCCATATTTAAGATTTCTGGAGGATGGCGAACCTGGGCGGGGGAATATTCCCCGCCCACAATAATATGACCAAACGCGACCAAAATATCATTCCGGCCAAAGCCCAAGGCAACGCCAATTCCGTAGGGGCGAATCTCGTATTCGCCCAAACCGAGGGCGATCACAAGGATCGCCCCTACGAATCTGGATTCCCAATCAAGTTGGGAATGACAGGACGGAAATTAGGCGATAATGTCCATCAATTATTAAATCGAGTGAAAAATGAAGGGAATGCTTGGAAAAAATGGGGGGTGTGTTTGAAGAGAACGGCTTTTCCGTTGAAGAGAACTACTTTCCGTTTGAAGAAGTCATGAGTATCAACGACTTACGCGATTTTGCGCCATTTTACCCACCTGCATCCCGCGATGTCATTACATGGAACTTAGCTACGCAGTAATCCCGTCCTTTACCTGTCATTTCGAACTCTTCAACTTCCCACTCTCAACTCATTTCTCTCTTGCCTGCCTCAATTTAACCTGTTATATTAGAATGTGGTTATTGGAGATATTAGAAAATACTTCAACGTTTAGTTTAACGTAATTAGTTGTGTTATACTCAATAACGATTCTGACATCTTCAAAGAACACCGCATATAATCGGGACATTTAGACAAGGAGAAAAAATGAAAAGGACTGTCGCCGCCGCTCTCACAATGATGATTATTGCGACTTCGTTAGTTGCAGTTCCCCGGATGATGACCTATCAGGGCAAACTCACCGACATCGGGGGTGTCGGTTACAACGGGGATTACACGATGACTTTCCGAATTTTCGATGTCGAAACGGGGGGATCATTCCTCTGGCAGGAGAGTTACGCAATCGGGGACGAGATAACGGTAACCAATGGCCTATTCGACGTCGAGCTCGGTTCGATTGTCCCGATAAATCTCTCATTTGATACCGACTACTGGCTCGAAATCGAGATTGGCGGAAATATTCTTATACCGAGAGTCAAACTTATGACCAGCCCGTATGCGTTTCGCGCGGCAATCGCCGACAGCCTCGCAGGCAGTGGCGCGGGTAGCGACGGCGATTGGCAGGTTTCCGCAGTTGATATGTATGCAATCCCGTCCGGCAATGTCGGTATCGGAACGACCGTGCCCGGCGCGAAACTTGAAATCGGAACGATTAGCGACATCGGCCTGATTATAGACTCTCCCGGTAGCGACGGCATACAAATCGACTCCCCCGGCGACGACGGGATAGAGATTAACTCCCCGCGAGCCGACGGCGTGGAAGTATCGGGCGGCAGTATTACCGGACGCGGTTTATACATCCACGACGCTGCCGGTATTGGCGACCCGGATACCGGGATAATCGTTAGGGATGTTGGATACCACGGGATACTGATCGATTCCCCCGGTCAACACGGTGTTTGGATAGGCGCCACCGGTCAGGACGGTGTGGCGATAGACTATGCCGGCGGCACAGGAGTGAGCGTCTGGTTTCCCGCATTCGACGGTATGAATATCAGGTCTCCTGGTTGCGATGGCGTGGAAATACTGGGCGGCGAAACCAGCGCACGAGGTCTATATATTCACGATCTCGTTGGCATCGGCGACCCCGACACGGGAATTGTAATAAACGACGTGGGAACGCACGGAATATACATTAATTCCCCCGGAACCGACGGGATATTTATCGAGTCCTCCGCTTATCACGGTTTGGAAATCAACGAAGCCGGCGCTCGCGGCGTGTTTATCGATTCCCCCGCATGGGCAGGCATCCGAATAGAATATCCCGGCGGCGACGGTATAGAAATATACGGCCCCACCGGCGACGGCATCGAAATAATGGGAGTAAGCACCACCGGACGCGGTATATACATTCGAGACCCATCGGGCTTTACCGACCCGGATACTGGAATCGTTATAAAAGAGAGCGGGCATATAGGCGTGTTCGTTGACTCGCCTGCGCAATACGGGCTGTTGGTCGATGACGCCGGGGATGACGGCGTAAAAATCACATCCCCCGGCGGCGACGGAATACATGTAATCGGTGCAGGCGGCTATGCAGGCCTTTTCGAGGGCGAAGTCTCTGTCGAGGTGCTTAAAATAACCGGCGGCGCGGATTTATCCGAGCAATTCGAGGTCAAAAGCGCTTCCACTCTGGACAGCGGAAACCCATCAGAACAAATCGAGCCGGGGACGGTCGTTTGTATCGACCCGGAAAATCCCGGAGAATTGATAGTCAGTCAAAATGCCTACGACCGCACGGTTGCAGGGATTATTAGCGGCGCGGGTGGATTGGAAACGGGCATGATTATGGGCCAGGAAGGCACTATCGCCGATGGAGGCTATCCGGTTGCGCTCAGCGGTCGTGTGTATTGCCGGGTTGACGCCACGAACGGCTCCATTCGACCGGGCGATATACTTACGACGTCCGATACGCCGGGCTATGCGATGAAAGTCGCCGACTATAGTAAAGCGCAGGGCGCGATTATCGGCAAGGCGATGAGTTCGCTCGAAAACGGACGTGGATTCGTTCTCGTCCTCGTATCTTTGCATTAAGGCACAGGAGATAGGATTATGAAACGAACTCAAAATAGGATAATTATGACGGTCCTCCCGTTGATGGCGGCTCTGTTAGTCTTGTTGATCGCGCCGGTGTTGACTTTCGCGAGAGAATTGGATGTCGGTGAAGTCGGTGTCGCCGTTCAAACATGGGTGCGATATGTGACTGCCGACGCTCGCCCCGATGCGGTAATCGACCGAATGGAGCCATATGAAAACGACGGGAGGACGGTTGCGTTTATCGCTCATTTCGAAGGAGGCGGATTCTGTCTCTGCGGTGCGGATAACCTCGTTCTTCCCGTATATTTTTACAACCCGAATGGAATATACGACGCCGACAACCCCGAACTCTCATTCATTCTTCGCGAAATAGAGGAAAGAACAATCACTTTGACACAATGGGAAAGAAATGGCAATCCGGAATTGGAGAGATACGAATCGATATTTGCCGAAAGGGATTTATTCTGGCAGGACTTAATAGCTCGACGCATTCCCGACAGAATGACCCGCCCGAAGAGCATTATGCTGGAACCGGATTCGATGAGTATCAATGTTACCTCGGAATGGGATCAAGGATCGCCGTATAATGCCCTGTGCCCTGTGCTCACACCGGCAACGCCTGCCGAGACTACCATTGTCGGTTGTGGCGCTACGTCTCTGACCCAGATCATGTATTTTTGGAAATGGCCCAATACAGGTGAAAGCATCGCCGATTTATACTACAAATACAGATCGAGGGCTACGTGGGATGAGGAACCCCTTGCAACCGACCCCGGTATTCCGGGGAACTGGGGAGGCGGTGGTCGTCTCTTGTGGAGTTCAAGCGGCGGAGGAAAATTACAGATGAATGGCCGCTGGGACAATAGCGTTTATGGCGAAGCTCAGGATTTAAACGATGACGCCGCTTATCTCGCCGCACTCGAAACCCTCTGGAATCGGCTCGACAGGGATTCGACACTGTGCTCCGTAAATTTCGGCGCGACAAGCTATAACTGGAGTATTATGGAGGATACTCACGTCACCCCGCCCGATACACCGGGAGATTTCGAGACGGCCAAGATATGTTATCATGGCGGCGTTGCTATCGGGATGAGCTATGGGATATGGGGTTCTGCGGTAGGATACGGCCATTTCCCCGATGCTCTGAAAGACCATTTCCGCTACGATCCGGACGCAATTCACGAATCGGAACCAATCGACATTGAGAAGATGACCGAGGAAATCGAGTGGCTGAGACCTTTTGACCTGAACGGAAGCGATACTTCCGGCGCGGGCGGACATTTCTGGGTCGTCCACGGTTATAACAAGGCAACCGACCCCGACAGGCAATTTAAAATGAATATGGGATGGGGCGGAAGTAGCAACGGCTGGTATTCGGCGGATTTGGTCGATGCCGGTTCATACGTTTTCGCGACTCATTCTTATACAACTCATATCGCCCCGGAAAGCGTAGTAAGATTCGTAGGCGATAGGCTCCCCGGCGACGGTTCCCCGGCTAATCCATACGAGAATATCGAGGCCGCTATCGCAGATTCCGCCGATATTCCCGACGGAGCCACCTTGATATTCAGGGCGGGTTCCGACAATACCTTTAGCGCAGATTCTATTATAATCGACTTTCCGGTAACGCTGAAAGCCAGAGGTGCTACTATTCGAGAGTTTTAAGGGAATGAACATCTTCGGCAGGGGAGGGCAACCGGACGCCGCGGAGCTTCGCGAGGCCGAATTTCAGCTCAAGATGTCCAGAAAAGGCGACGAACCGCGCAGGGAAACTCCGAAGATGCGCGAGTTGAAGATGCCTCCAGACGAATCGACGTCGGAAACGCCGGAAGAGGCGGATGAACCGTCGGCGGAATAGGCTGAGAAGAAGTATAGCCTCGACTTAATGAAATCGGCTCCTCCGGGGGCCGTTTTTTTGGGGGGTTGACTTTTGGCCGGGGGATTTTAATTTATACAGTATGAACTTGAGTCGGAAAATACATTCGCCGGTAACGCATGTCGTGTTGTATGCGATGTTGCTGGTGTTCACGCCGTTCATCATGTTGCAGAATTTCCTACAGCGGGCGATTGGCGATTTGTCGGATTTTTCGGTGGAGTTGTTCGGGCTTGATTTTCCGCTGATGTTCTCGATTGCGGCGGCGTTGTTCATCGGCTTTCTAATCGTAATCAGGAAGAAGATAACGCTGTTTCGGGCGGTTGCGGTGGTGGTGGTTATCGGGATGATATTGTTGTCGCAGGAGATTTGCGATTTCTATATCGGGAATCCGTTCTACGACTTGCAGAACAACTGGCATTACATCGCCTACGCGATTTTCGCCGTTCTGATGTTCCGCATGATGAAATCGTGCGGGAGGGGCGACGCGAGTATCGTGCGGACGACGTATTTTTCCGCGCTGGCGCTTTCGACCTTCGACGAGGGATTTCAGTTCTTTCTATCGTCGCGCGTGTTCGATATCGGCGATATCGCCAAAGACGGCTGGGGAACTCTGATAGGGCTGGTGATCATTTATTTCGTTTATGAACAGGGGCGGATCGTAGGAAAGA
Source organism: uncultured bacterium (assembly GCA_964606695.1). GTDB lineage: Bacteria > UBP14 > UBA6098 > UBA6098 > UBA6098 > CAZSHG01. The sequence continues at coordinate 15,434 of CAZSHG010000034.1, read as the reverse complement.
GGGGATGGCGTGTTGCGCAGAATAAGTTCGGCGGTTATTTGAGGTCGCCGTTCCCGTTTATGGCGATGGTGGGAGTTTTCAATCTGCTCTTCTTATATTTCGGTTCGCTGTTGACCGAAATCCATTACATCGGGCAGGCGATGGCGATCGTCTTTGGGGCGTTTATTGTCGTGTTCCTTTTGATTCATCTTTCGCGCAAGAAGTTAACCCGGATAGTTATCTTAGTGATTCTGGCTTTAGCGATAGTCGCACTCGGCGTTTCATTTTTCAAATACCACGACGAGAATATCGTATATAACACCAACGGATTGACCGTTTACAAGGGGATACCGATCCCGTATTTCGATATAATGATATTCCCGAACGGGACGTTTCGTCTCGTCGATAAGAAACGCTATTTCACTCCCGGTGATAAGACCACCATCTACGAGCAAAAGGCGGATATTGTCGTATTCGGAACGGGCATGGACGGCAAAGGCGGGGACGGGATGGGTTCGGAAATATCCAGCTTCGCTTTTAATCCAGAGACCGGACGTTGCACTCAGGCTATTTTATTGCCGACACCCAACGCCTGTAATGTCTTCAACCGATTGAAAAAAGTAGGGAAGAATGTCCTCTTCATCGTCCACAACACGTGATGTTAAACCGAATTCCGGCGTTAATCGGACTGTTACAAGATTCCAGTCGATTATCACGTGGATATTGCTGGTCTTCTGGGTTTTTCTGATGGCGGTCGGTGTCGCGACGGCAATCGATCCGAATTGGCTGGATTTCCTTTCAAAGGAGGAAAAACTCGATACCGCGATGAAACTGGAGGAAGCCGGGAATACGATGTTGGACAGGGGCAATATCGTCAGAGCCGAAGAGTTATTCAGAGAAGCCCTGGAGATAAAACCTGATTTTGGCAACGCGATGATCGGGCTTGGACGGGTTTATCTCAATTACGGAAAAGAGGACATTGCGATACAAATGTTCCAAAAAGCCCTCGACAACGATCCGTTTCTGCCGGACTTCGCTTACGGAAATCTCGGCGTTATATACGAACGCAGAGGCGAATTAGACAAAGCGCTATATTGCTATAAGAAGGCTTCGGAAGTCGCTCCGGAGGCAACCGGGTCGCTGATTAATATCGGACAGGTTTATCTTGACATGGAGAAACCGGATACCGCCGCGATCTATTTCAAACAAGCTATCGAAAATATTTCCGACATGGAAGTCGCTTATCGGGGTTCGATGATTTTTGCCAGGAGAGTCCATCCCGAAAAGGTGGAAATGGTAAAGACCATCGATGAGAAGCTGGCGGAGGGAATTAGCGCGGAGGAATTATCCCTCTATGACAGGGATATTTTCGAATATTCGAGAATCCATACCGATAGAAGCCGGGCGGCGCATCATCTGCTCGGGATCTCGCTGGCCATTCAGGGGCGATTCGACGAGGGAATCGAATACCTTGAAATTGCAGAGAAAATTGCCCCTAACGATCCCGTGATTAAAGGCGATTTGCGTCTTGCGAGAACGGAACGCGAGAAAGCAGGCATGTAAAAGATCGAACCGATATGATCTCATCCGATGGCTGGAAACGGCCTTTTTTATTCTCTACTTTAAGATTGTCCTTTGCTTTTCACTCCCGAATATATACCATATTCAGCTGTATATTCGATTATGTTAAAACGAACTGGAAAATACGACTCACGCACGCTGAAAAAAACCCGTCCCGGGCCGCCGGGGAAGTTCAAAATCCGCTGGGGACGGTTGGGATTGCTATTACTGGCGGTTCTGGCCGTTTTCGGATTGGTGGGGTTATTGGCTATAAAGAAAGAGGTCGTCGAGGATGAAACCGATTCGCGCGATCTAACCTGCCTGTCCCGTTGTGCCGTAAACCGGATTGGAGACGCCGAGATCGGATACGTCCCGCGCGAATCTCCCGTTACGCTGGATATCGAACCGATCACCTTCTCCTACGATGGCAACAGGATAGACGTAACGATACCGCGCGATTACCGGGGCGAACCGGCGGTCGGCCCATCCGCGCTGATAGATTACGATAGTTTACGTGTTCTGTGGAGTTACCACGGTCATCAAGAAGGCAGAATTGCAAGCATGACCAAGATGATGTTGATGTTTACCGCCTACGCACTGGTCGATTCCGGTGCGATTTCGCTTTTCGACACCGTGGAGGTAACCGACGTCGCGCCGCTGATGGGCGGTTCACAGGCGTATCTCGACAGAGGGGAGCGATACACAGTTTCACAATTGTTAAGCGCGATTGCCGTATGTTCGGCCAATGACGCCGCCTATCTTCTTGCCGAGCATATAGGAAACCTGCACGATTCCACCGGCGTTCCGGGCGGCGTCCGCCTCATGAACCATTTCGCCAAACGAATCGGACTCATCCGGTCGAAATTCTACAACGCCCACGGTCTTCCGCCCGCGAGATCGTGGTCGAGAGTTTTAGAAAACGGCATCGCAATACAACGATACAAGCGCCGGGACATGGTCGTCGCGACACAGGCCAATACAAGCACGCCAATAGAGATGGCCAAATTGGGCTCGGCGATTTGCAGTTATCCCAGATTGCTTCTCTACTCGAATATTATGCGCGCCGATTTCTGGGACGCCGACAGCGCGCGTGTTTTCGGGCCTTACGCAATGAACAACCATTTCAAACCCGTCGAAAGGCTCGACATCGACGGCATCAAGACCGGATACACGTCCGGGGCGGGTTATTGCGTTACCGCATCGGCGAAACGGCGAGGACGGCGGCTTATCGCAGTCGTTTTCGAAGCCAACAGCCAGGACGTCCGCGACGATTTCGTAATTAAAATCCTCGAGACGGCCTTTGATTCCCTGGGCATCCCGCCGGATACCATCGCTCAACCTGACACAACGACCGAAAGCGAAGGCGAAATTGGCGGATGAGATTAAAAACACAGGCTCGGACCTGACGCAGGGAAGTATCATCCGCAACCTGATTCGGCTTGCTCTGCCGATAATGCTGTCGAATTTTATGCAGACGTTTTACAACCTTGCGGACACATTCTGGCTGGGGAAGATGGCGGAAAACGCCAAGGGAGCGGTTTCTACCGCGGGCATAGCATTTCCGCTGGTGTGGACGCTCTCGTCCTTCGGGTTCGGGTTTGCAATCGCCGGAACCGCGCTCGTGGCTCGCTACAAAGGCGCGAACAAACCCGATAAAATCAAGGAATCTATCGGCCAATTCACGTTGATATTGGTCGTTTTCACCGCGATTTTCCTTGTTCTGAGCATGTTTTTCCTTCCGCAGATACTCAAATGGCTTCAGGTGCCCGGCGAGATATTCGAGATGTCGAAAACATACATGCGCATAATACTTGGCGGCATGGCATTTATGTTCGTATTCATGTTCTATCAGGCGATTTCCCACGGCCTCGGCGATACCGTCTCGCCGATGAAAATCCAGGTCATATCAGTCTTGACCAACGTCGTCCTCGACCCGTTCATGATCTTCGGCATCGGCTTTTTCCCCGAAATGGGCGTTCGCGGCGCGGCTATAGCGACTTTCTTCTCCAGATTCCTCGCCGCACTGTTCGCGCTGATATTCCTGTTCAAATATTCAAGGGGATTGATACCCGGTTTACCGGATCTGAAACCCAAACTGAAGATGCTCGGGAATATCCTCAGAATTTCGATTCCGGCATCTGTAGGGCATTCGGTAACGGCGTTTGGATTCCTCATCCTGCAGGGGTTCGTGAACTCCTTCGGAACCGTGGTTATCAGCACCTTCTCGATTGGCAACCGCATGACCGGCCTGTTTATGATGCCCGCGATGGGCATCAGCAACGCGCTGGCAACGGTCGTCGGGCAAAATCTCGGCGCGGGGAAAATCGAGAGGGTAGGGGAAAGCCTCGAAAAAGCCTTCCTGCTCGTTTTCGCGATATTGGGCGTGGGATGTTCGATACTCTATTTTCTCGGAGCCGATCTTACGCGGCTTTTCATAGACGATCCGGCGGTAATCGAGGTCGGAACGAGAATGTTCAAGGTGACGTCCATGGCCACCTTCGTTTTCGGAGTCGTGTTTATTTTTATGGGTGTGTTCAACGGCTCCGGCTTGACCGGCGCGACTTTACGCGTGAACATCAGCCGGCTCTGGCTCTTCAGAATCCCGCTATGTTACATCCTGTCTGGCAAAATCCTCGAATATGACGTCATAGCACGATCCACCATAGCGCCCCTGTTGGAAAAAATGGCGCAACCGCTGTCCGCATTCCCCTACGACGCCCTGTGGTGGTCGATGGTATTCAGCAACTCGATTACCGGGTTATGGGCGTTCGTCATCTATAAAAGAGGCAAATGGAAACGGCTGAAGTTCGATTAGGCGATTCGAGCTGAAAGAAATTCCGTTTTATCATACAGAAAGATCGAAAAAATCCCGAATTCCCCTTGGATATCCTGGAAAAAACCGTTTCAATTATATTAATAGCTCGAAAGCCTTCTAAAAAACCAGTTACATATCATAATATTTAAGTTACAATTATATGTTTATACAATACATTACTATAATAACCTGAATGCCAATATATAAACTAATGTAATGAATAAATATCCAATTGTAACGGCAGAATCGACGATTTATGATAGCTGAAATGGGCTCTGACAGGCTGTTTGGCGGATTAGGTCAGTTCTCAGGTAATTTGGAGAATCATCGTGTTGGAATGTTTTACTCTATGACTTTTTCCGCGCGCTTTTTCCTTCGCCACTCGATAAATTTTTTCAGCCAATAATCGCCCTGGATAACGACGTTGCCGTTGAAATTGCGGTCGATTTCGTCGGAGCCGATTTCGCCGTTCAGGTTTGCGTCCTCGTATATTTCGCGGTAGCGCAGGTTGATGCGAATCGTGCGGTGCGCCCAGATGTTGACCGAGAATCCCCACTGTTCGCCGTCCGTCTTGCGCTGGAAAAGGTGAGTGACGTTTTTTTGCTCGATGAAGAATTTCGTGTCGTGGATATAGGGTGTCCACGGGTAGCGGTTTTCGAGGTAGATTCCGAGCCGCTTGTCGCGGGAGTCCTCGCGGTATAAGTCGCGGAACGTCGTCGAGAAAATCACGTATTTCGGGTATTTGACGGAAAAGGAGTTGTTCCAGCCGTAAAGCCATCCCTCGGTTTCGGCGAGTTGTTCGGTTCTGCCGGTGATTGCGTATGAGCCGTCTTCCTGTTCGAGGACGTAGCCTCTGTCGTGTTCGTAGTTGCCGTCGATTATCCCGTCGAAAAATCCGGGTGTCTGAAAATCCATCCCCGTGCCGATGGAGACGCCGCGGTATCGCAATGTCAAATCGGGCGCGGATATGCCAGTGCCGAGATTGCTTAACATGGCCGCTTCGCCGGATAGCACGGCTCTGAAATCGCCAATAGTCAGGATTCTCCCCGACGCTCCCCCCGCGGCACCGATAAGGAAACTCATCCCGACATCTCGCAGGTTGGGCGGGTTCACGGAGATTATCGTGCTGTCGGAAGGCGAGTTATAAATTTCAGGTTCCGGGTCGGCGACGTCCGGGTAGGAATCGCCGTCGCGGTCTTTTATACTTGAATACATATCGAAATCGGCCACGAGAGTCGTGGTTATGTTCATCCTGCGTTCCGTATTGATGAATCTCGTGTGAAGGCCGACTATCCGCGGGTATCCGATGTCGTTGACGAACGCGTTAGCGTGGAATTTTTTGAGTTTCACTTCCATCTGCAGGCCGTTTTTCTTCTCGAAGGGAAGCAGGACGGCGTTGTCGTAATTGGCCACCAGTAAACCTTTGCCGTATGAGACATTTTCTATAAGTCCCGCCCTCATATAAAAAGGATCACCGCGCCTGAATAAGGTTATGTGATGGATGTGATCCACGAGATCGCTCCATTCGTCCCAGGCCTCGCTGTAGAATTTGCCCTTTTCGGAGAACGCGAACCAGAAATCGTAGGCGAATTCGAGTTCCCATAGGTTTGCGCGGTAGATCGCGCCTGCGTAATAGTAAGTTTCGTCCTTGTATGTCGCGATTCCGCCTTTTCCGCGGCTGGTATGGTGGAAAATCGGCCCTTCGGCGCTGGGGAATTTGAATTTAAAATCCGGGTCGGGGATGTCACCGTCGTCGAATTGGCGGAACAGGTAGCGCGCGTCTTTGGATTGCGTCATAGCCCAGGAATCTTCGGTTTCTTTGAATTCGCCGTTTCGCAATTTTCCAGCGGGCGGAAGCCAGGCGAAGGTATCGCCGGTTTCGATGTAAAGGCTGTCTCTGCCGAAATACCTCAGTTCCGCCGAGTCCGCAGTTACGTCATAGCAAAACCCCGCCGGAGGGTCTTCGATATGGACGAATGCCCCGCCCCGGATTATGTTCAACGTTCTCGCTTTTGGGTCGATTTCGATGAGCGAGTTGGCGAGTATTTCGATTATCTGGCCATCGCAAAGTAGTATGAAAGCTCGTTTGGGGCCGTTTATCAATCTGTTGGAAACGGATATCTCGTAACTTTCGAGAGAGTCGATCGGTATACCGGATATGGCCGTTTCGTCCGGTTTTTCCAGAGCGATTTCGGAGGTATCAGTTTCGACCCGTAGTTTTGGGCCGTAAAGAATCGTAGGAGTGGCGATTGTTATTTGAACGATGAATATCGAAAGTAAAACGACGAAAGGCCACCGGTTCATTTTACCTCATCAGGATTACCCGGCACGCGGAAAAATCGCCGGAGCCGGTCGGTTGAACGAGATAAATCCCGGAGGGCAAATCGTCGTCGGGTTTCCAGACACCTGGGACTTCGATATCTGCAACGCGCGCGCCTCGAATATCGTAAATCACCGCTTGAGACGTCGAACCTTCGATACGACAACTCGAATTGAAGGGCGAAGGGGAAGCGCTGAGTGTCTTTATAACAGGTTTTGCGATGTCTTCCTCGACATCCGCGAAAGGTGTGATGTCGAAACAATTTACTCTCGCCCGGACGCCGACCGTCCAGATGCGCGGATAATCGAGATGGAGTTCGGTCATCTCCGAGCCGAGAACATAGTAGCCGGCCTCGGTTATAGACGACGTTTCGCTGATATCGAGTATGCGAAGACCCTGGTTGCCGCAGGCCAGGAAGGCGTAAATGCCGTCAACCTCGATGTCGAGGACGGGAGAGGGAGACGTCCAGCTTCCCAGATGCTGAATGCTATCTCCCGAAAGGCGATAAATCATCATTTCCTCGTCGGTGCCGATGAAAAGACGGTTCCATCTATCGACGTATATCGATCGGATATATTCTTCCAGCCCGAAATATCGCTCGAAAGATAGCGGGGTCGAAGGGGCAGTAATATCCAGTATCGAAAGGCCGTAGTTATCTTCGGCTAAAAAGGCATAGGGAGGTTTGATAAAAAGGTCTTCCGCGGCGAAAACGGAACTGTATTCGCCGATAAGGGAAATCGAGAAAGGATCCCCAGCGTCGAGGATGACGAAACCGCCGCCGTTTGCGTAGATTGTGTCTCCGATTACGATACAATTTTCAAGGGAAAAAGAGCTGTAATACTCACCCACTATTCCTATGTCGCCAGGATCCGACGGGTCAAGGATTTGTATTGTGCTATCCGAACAGGTTAGGGAAACGTAGTCGCCGATTCTATCGATACTCGAAGCCTCTCCGGAGAGGAATAAATAACCCGGAGAAGACATGGAAGAAGGGTCTGTGACATCGAGAATCATCAATCCGCCGCTTGAATTTGCCACATAGGCGACGTCGCCCTCGGTGATTATATCCGTCGGGGAACAGGGCGTATAACGCCCCAGCAGACGGACATTAAGGCTATCTGCACAGAAGGCCGCTAGAGCCAGCGCCAGACAAAAAAGCAATGTTTTTTTCATATCGACTCCATTCTCAATTCGATAATTTTTTCTCGGGCATCACAAGTAATATGAGAATTACCAAAGCCCCGAGGGCGATAATATACGGATTATTTCGATAAATCAAATCGTCGATCATATATTCTGAGATAGAGATGGTCGTGCTGATGCTCCGTTTCAAATCCCCCCTTGGCAGTATTTGAATGGCGAGTTCGGTGAGCAGAATCAATATCGCGAAACCGGCCGTAAAACCGTATATCCATTTCAGGAATCGCAAGTTACTTATTGTCCTGAGCTTCGCCGGTCATCGGCACGAACCTCACCGGGATGACGTCCTCGACTAAAGCGCTTTCTTCGGTTTTCGTAACCGTTTTCAGTTCCTGATATATACTTCCTACCGGTATAACCATCTTGCCGCCGACCTTCAATTGCTCTATCAATGGTTCGGGGATTTTTTCCGGAGCCGCTGTAACGATTATGGCGTCGAAAGGAGCGTATTCCGGCCAGCCCTTATAACCGTCGCCGCATTTTATCTTCACGTTATCATAGCCGAGAGAATCTATAATCGCGGTAGCCCTTTCCGCGAGGGGACAGATAATTTCTATCGAATAGACGGAATCCACGATTTCGGCAAGAACAGCCGCCTGATAACCACTGCCGGTGCCGATTTCCAGAACGCGGCTATTTGAATCGAGTTCGGCGAGTTCGGTCATTAACGCGACGATATAAGGCTGGCTAATTGTCTGATTATAACCGATAGACAGGGGTCTATCGGTGTAAGCTTGATTCCTGTATGTTTCAGGAACGAACCGATGACGTTTGACCGTTCTCATAGCTCTTAAGACGTCCGTATCCGAAATCCCTCGCCTTTCGATAGTCCTCGTAACCATACTGTCCCGTTCGCCAGCTCTCGTAGTGTCAGACATCTCTTCTCCCCATACTATCGTTATCGCTACCAGTATTAATGCCGTAACCTTAATAATATAGCAATCCATATAGGACTATCACATCCTCAAGCAGGTTTGTCGGCTTTTACGCAGGCCATCCGGAGTTCGGATATAAGGTTGTTCACGACCTGCTGTTCCTGTTCATTCAGGTTGCCCTCGGTCTTTTCTTTCAATATAACGATCATATCGACCAATCTTCTCGCTGAAGCAATATCTGTATGAATTTCGCCCGATTTTGGATCTGCGATGAGGCCGAGCTGAGATCGAACCAATTCCCGCAATAAAACCAGCAGATCGAAGAATATCATGCTTTTTTCGGTAGTCTTGATCCTCTCTTCGTCCATTTGAACTCCAGCTATATGATTGGTTTGACTTTCCAGGTTTTCTCGGCGAGTCTTCGCATTTCGGCGCAATACTGGCAAACGACTACTTCGGAAAGCTCTTCGGGTATAACGCCATAATCTTCCAGGCCGTGGTAGTTCTTGCCTGGCGACTTTGTGAAAACGCCGATATGTATTTTCGTCGAAACAAGTGTGCTACCAACAGCGGTTATACTCAATCTGTTTTCACTGTCAAATAGATCATCACCAAGGCGAGTCAATTGATGATCGTTGGATTTTATCCTGTGAAGTAATTTTTCTTCGAGGATCGAGACCAATAACGACTGCCTTAAAACGGTTTCCTGGAGGCTACTCCCGAAATGTTCGATTACGAAATGCAACATCTCCGTATCGGGAAAATTATTCCCGTGCATTATGCTGTCGATATCGATCCAACGTTCCGGGGGCACTTTGAAATCTCCGATAAAAGATACGATCGAATCCCCTAACAGACCGAAATTCCTCAGCGCCCAATGCGGGAACATCTCATCTCCAGACAGAGTTCTTTTTTCCTCCAGGAACTTGAATGCCATTCTCGTTATGCTCATTAAATCTCCTCTTATTTTTGTCCGCTTATTTTCGCCAGGATTGCGCGGGCATCCTCGGCGTTTGGGTCGTTACTATTTTTCGCGACTTTTTTAATAATGTTCATAGACTTACCCGACCCTATCCTTCCCAGAGACGATAAACTTTCGACTCTTATTCTGTTTGGCAGTTTCATAGCTTTGTCGGATAAAACCAAATTTTGCAGGCTTTCGACTGCTTCATCCGTATCAAAATAACCTAATGACCTGATGACAGTTATCGCAAGCGAAATATTTTTCGTTTCCCTGAGTTTTTCCAGGGATACGAATTCCGTGAGTCTCGTAAATAAGCGTCTTATCTTAAAAACCCCAATAATATATATACCCAGCGCGTTAATTTCGATATCGGGCGAAGAGAGCGCAATTATAGCCGCACTGCATTTAACGTCGTCCGGGAAGTTAATCAAAGCTCTAATAGCGGCTTTCTGGACTTCCTTATCGGGATTTCGAACAGCCGTGCCAAGCGCGTCTCCAACGATACTGCTGTCCGAAAAAGCATCTGTTACCGAAAGCAACCTTTCGAGACCTTTATTATCGGGGGTATGATTAATAGCGCTTGCAAAGACGAATTCACCCGACTTACCAATCCTTCTAATAATGGATGTGAGTAATTGCCTTGTGTTATGGTCGGTTTCGTTTGTTATTGCTTTGATGCACGGATTAAGGGCGAGTTTGCCCTGTTCCAAAAGCTTCTGGGCGGCTCTTGCCCTGGTAACTTTATTCTTGCTTTTCAAACTCGCAATCCACGTTTCTATTTGTTGTGTTCCCGCAGGTTCGTGTTTGACGGATTCCGTTATTTCTACGGTCGGTTCTTCTTTGGCGATTTCTACAACTTCCTCGAATGCGTCGCCTGTAATATCTTCTATATCGCTTTGTTCTTCCTGTGGTTGTTTAGTTTTCTTAGCTTTGTATTCCTCGGGAACGTATGTAGTAACTTCCTGGAGTAGTGAAATTAGTTTGTCGATTTCCTCGGAAGCGCCCCGGTCCTGGTTTAGGTTTTTCAGAAGCTCCTTGCTTTTGTTCTGGAATTCGTCGAGTAAATTTCGTATGGAGTTTAGGGCGGCTTGAGCGGCTTCCGAGTCGGCTGAGCCATCCGACGTGGCGGTATCAACCGTAATTACCTGACTGCCCAGATTGACTTTGCTCTGCCCTAAAGCCACGTATATCTTGCGGTCCGGTCTTACGTGTAATAACTTCTTTTCGACGAGAATATCCTCCCACTGATCGACCACATTCTCCGGTTTAGATTTGAATATTTCAAGAAAAGCTTCCAGTTCGTTCTTCGTTAAACCTCTTGTAAATACTATGCCCTGGAGCGCGAAAGGCGACAGAAGTTGTTTGAATTCCATAGCCAGATTATGGTCGTTATCTTCGGGACCGGGGCTTTGCCCATTTACCAGAATATCGTCACTTGTTACGGAGAAAGTCAGGACTTCAGTTATATCGAAGAACGAGGTGATTCCCTGATAAGATTTATCGAGTGCTTTCCCAACATTCTCGTTTTCCCTCGGATAAAGCCGCAAAGCCTGCATTGTAACCTTGATATGCCTCAGGACTTTTATTGCGCGAGCGATATCTTCCTTTTCCAGAGGGCTTTCCCGCGCCATATCGGCCTCAAAAGCCCTCCTCTGGAGCATTCGTCGCGTGGCTTCAGGTATCCTGGCTTTGGCATAACGGTTTCGGGACGTAGCGATAATCCTTGCGGCACTACTCCAATCGCCGGCTTTCTGGTAATGTTTGGCGACTTTGCCGTAAACTTCCTCCTCGTGTCCCTTGTTGATATCCAGTTCGAGATCGGCCACCTCACGGTGTGCCTTTTTGAGAGCCTGTTCCTCTACCATCGAGTAAAAAACACTCATCGTGGATTTCGAGTGGAAAGCGAACTCGTTTTCCCGTCCTCTAACCTCATAGATTATGTGTGCTCTTCTGGGTTTTTCGAGGTCTTTTAAGACTTCCCCCTCGTTTCTTTCGCACATCTCCGCGAGGACACGAATATCAAAAGTTTCCCCTATGATGGACGCCTTTTTAAGGACGTCTTTTTCGATATCGGTAAGCCTTTTGGATCTCTCCTCGAGGACCTTATCCAGCGAAGACGGTATATCATCTGGGGAAAACTCATGGACTACCCACTTCGTTCCATCGTAATCGATTATACCCCGTTCGATAATCAATTGCATGAGTTCTTCCAGAAATAGCGGATTGCCTTCGGAACGCTCCTTCAAAACGTTGAGCAGTTCTTCCGGGATGTCCTGAAGTCCAGTAACTTCCTGTAGCATAGAAGCGATACCCGGTTTTTTCAAAGGGGGGATTTCGAAACTCGTAACCGTTGCTAACTGAGCGAACCTGGACAGATTACCCAGCAGATTGGTCATATTCTCTTCTTTTTCGTCGGCGTCGTCGGCGTTCAAAGCGAAGACAAGGTCTATTTCGCTTCCGGGAAATTCGGCGAGGAATGAATCGAGGAATTGTAATGATATCTGATCCATATCATGTGCGTCATCTACGACTAATAATGCCCGATTATCCCTTAATAATCCAAAAAGTATGCTATTCAAAGCTTTGAATAGCAAGGTGTCTCTGTCGCCGGAGATTTCTTTTTCGTTCCGTTCGCTTACGTATTCCTGTAACTCGGGAATATCCTCGACAAGGACAGTAAGTTCTTGAGGTTCGAGTTCTTTTGCCAGGTCTTTGGTTAGTAGAACGTCATTACGAAGCGCTTCGCCAAAAGCTCTTGTAAGAGCGTAATAGGGCCTATTATTTCCCGGCACGCTTGCGAGTCGAATAACTCTCCTGCCGATTTTGGTCGCCTTTTTGCATAGTTCCGAAAGCAACCTCGATTTTCCACTTCCCCTGGAACCGAAAACAACCGGTAATTCGGGTTCGATTTCCGAACCGATAATTCGGTTAATAGTAATCATGCCCAGTTCGTGGAGTATTTTTCCAAAACCAACAGTATGACTTATCGGGAAAATGGTGGAAATATTGCCCGGCGCGATTAATTTGCCCTCGTCGGGATACGAGACTACCCTGTTCTTTCCGGCATCTTTGGCGTAATAGAGAGCTTCGTCGGCGCGCCTGAAGAGTAGATCGGATTCCGACGCGTCGGTCGGATAATTAGCTACTCCAATACTTACGTTTATCGTAACTTTTTTCCCGTCGCCTATTTCGACGGGGTTTTCCTGTAGTTTGGTTATTAATCGATCTAACGCTTCCTTCGCGTCTTTCTTATCCTGGCCGTTAAATATCGCAACGAATTCGTCGCCGGCGAATCTTATTGGTATTGCATTGTGGCTAACCGCGGATTCCAGATGACCTGCGAAAGTCTTGAGGATTTGATCTCCCGCCAGGTGACCGTAAGTGTCGTTTACCTGCTTGAATCCGTCTAAATCGAGAATGGAAAGCGTTACTTCGCTGGACGCGGATTCCGCCTGTTTGATATAAGTCGGCAATCTGTTACGAAGAAACCTGCGATTCATAAGACCGGTTAATTCATCGGTAAAAGCGAGTTTCCGCAGTTCTTCTACCGATTTACCGTCGGTTTCTTCTCGTAAAGTCTGCTGTGATTTCTCTTCATTCGGCATACCAATTACCTCATACGCCGTTTCTCAAAACCTCCCCTGCACTATAAATATAATAAATACTTTGCTTTAGTCCAGTGTTTTTGTCAGTTTTAAGTTCAGGGTCTTTTTTTATGATTTGGATTGCGATTTCCTTTGCTTTGTCCAACAAATTCCGCATTTGCAATGGTTCGGCGAATATAAATTCATTTTTGCCCGATTGAGAAATCTTCAATAAATGACCCTCGCCGCGGTTTTCGAGATCAATTTGCGCTATCTCCAGTCCGTTTTCGACCGATGCGAACCGCGCCAATCGTCTCGATGAGACGCTGGATTTCGGTTTGTCTGTCATCAATATACAATATCCTTCAACGCTCGATCTGCCGACTCTTCCGCGAAGCTGATGTAACTGCGCCAACCCGAATTTGTCCGCGCCTTCGATGACCATTACGCTGGCCGTCGGCACGTCGATTCCCACGCTGATAACAGTCGTCGCGGCTAATATCGGGGTTTCACCAGAACGGAATTTAGCTATAGCGGCGTTCTTTTCGCTCTCTCGAAAGCCGCCATGGACCTTCCCGATCTTATCTCCGAACCGTTCGCGGAGCCTTTCGAAACCGTATTCCAGCGATGGGAAATCGTCGCCCTCGATTCGCGGAAAAACAATAAACGCGCGCTCTCCAGCTTTTATCCGTTCCTCGATGAAATCCCAGATAGCCCGGCGGTTTTTCGGATTTCGCATGTAGGTTTTAGTTCCCGCTCGCTTTTCGGGATAACCGCGTATTTCGACAAGATCAAGATCGCCGAAGAAAGCAAGGGCTGTTGAACGGGGGATAGGTGTAGCGGAAAGCATCAAAACATTTGCGCCGGCGCGTTCCGGGAGTTTCAGTCTTTGTTCCACTCCCATCAGGTGTTGCTCATCGATTATTACGAGACCGAGTTTATTAAATTCGATACCCTCGGATAACAACGCCTGTGTTCCTACGACGATATCCACCTCGCCGGAAATCATGGCATTGTGTAGCGCGGGAGATTGTGATTCGCCGGTCAGAAGGCCTACCGAAATATCCGAACCTTTTGTTAAATCGGCGATTGTATCGGCATGTTGGCGCGCCACCAGCAAGCTGGGGATGATTATCACGGTCTGGCAACCGCTGTCCGCCGTAGCGATGGCGGCAAGCAACGCGACTACTGTTTTCCCCGAACCTACGTCTCCGGAGAGAAGCATGGCTGACCTTCCGGATTCGGTTAGTTTTCTAATGATTTCAGCGAGAGCCTGATTCTGACCTTCAGTCAAATCGAAGGGCAGACGATTCATCATGGAAACGTATTTCAACGCCGGGAAGATTTCCGGCGCTGTCCTGTCGATACTTGCCCTGTGTCGCCTCTGCGCGAAGATCAACTGCAAGAAGAGAAGTTCATCGAAAGCGAGACGCCGTTTCGCCAATTCGTATTCTTCGAAAAATCCCGGGAAGTGTATCTTTTCGATTGCTTCGCTCAGCGGCGGCAGATCCATTTCCTCGATAATCTTCTTCGGTATTGGATCGTAGAAGTCGTCGATTTCGGCGAGTGCATTACGGACGAGACGCGCGTGTAATTTTTGGCCGATTTTTATTCCATCGTCGCCTTCAAAAACGCTATAGACGGGGTTTATTTTGCTATCGCCTTCCGATGTGAATTCATAATCGGGATGGGCGAAAAGCGGTTTTCCCTTTTCAAACTTCGCCTTCCCCCAGGCCAGAACCTCTTGCCCCTTCTCGAATTGCGCCGCCCGCCATCCGGGCGTTTTGAAAAAAAATAAGCGGGCGACACCCGATTCGTCGCAGATATTTATCCTGAGTGTCCCCGTGGAGCCTTTACGGTGGAAATCGACCGACCGCACTTCGCCGAGTATTGTTACGAATTCGTCTTCCTCGACCTCGGCGATAGGAATCGCGGTCTTGCGATGGATATATCGTCGCGGGAATTCGAGGATGAGGTCGAAGATCGACGCTATACCATTCTCGCGCAGTAGATTTGCTCTGGCGGGACCGACACCGTTTAGTTCCTCGATTGGAACGTTGGATTTTTCAAAAGGTTGTATAGCTAATTTCCACACGGGAAGTTATTAGATAGAGTTCACAAAGGTCAGGATTTAGCC
>CAZSHG010000033.1:0-30280 GCA_964606695.1 uncultured bacterium | reverse complement strand
TATGGACGAAACATCTCTAAACGGCACCTGGGCCGGTTATTTCTACGGCGACGTTGCTATCACCGGCGGCCTTTACGATGGCGCAAGCACAGGCAGCGCTAATCAGGTTCTCACCGCCGACGGCGCAGGTAACTTCGCCTGGGCCGCCCCCTCCGGCGGAGGAGAAAGCAACAGTTTCACTCTCTCCGGTTCGACTTCAGGATGGTATAGAATCGCAACGATTACCAGCGGCAGAGCCGACGCCACATTTACGCTTCGAGATATGATTAGCGGTTCCGGCCATTCGACAATTCGATTCCATGCCGGTGTTAATTTTGGTTACGAAGGCGGAATCAGTTTCACGATGATGAGCCATTCCCGTTATACGAACGACGTCTTCTATCAGGTTAGGATTCTGGAAAACGGAACTTACGACGGCGCGCATCTGGAAGTATATTTAACTAACTCCAGCTCCTCGTCGGGCAATGTAGAATATACGATAACCGATAACGATCAGTCCCCCGGCTGGACACCGGTCGATTGGACGGCCGGCTCGATACCCTCCGGCTGGACGGCGCACACATATAGCACGGATGAACTTTTCGTAGTCGGCGGCTCGGACGATGTCTTTACCATAGAACGCGACGGCGACGTCGGCATCGGAACGACTGCACCAAGCTACGACCTCGATGTCAATGGCAATGCGAGGATTTCGTCTGATCTTGGAGTGGGAACTACGCCTTCAACATCATATAGGATTTATTCTACTGGTCGTGCATACGGTATAAGAGCTGACGGCTCAACAATGGGGGGATATTTTCGTGATACCGGTGGAACCAGCTACGCTTACCTCGGTTACGGTTCATGGGGATTATACTCACCTTACAATGGCTATTTCGGCGGCAACGTCGGCATCGGAACTACAAGCCCGTCAAATAAACTACACATAAGCGGTTCGGGTTCACCGGGTATTGTAATAACCGATACAGATGCCGGTGGCGGACGTCCGGGGATTCAATTCACCAATAACGATCTCCTGACTATTTCCGGGGATGATAACTCGAACGAAACTTTCGGATTCTATTCAACCTTCTCGAGTTCCAGAACTTACGACGCATCCGTAAAAATATACGGAAGCGCAAGCAGTTGGGGAACCTATCTCGGATTAACTCACAACGGCTCCGACGGCGTTATCAATACCGATGTCGGTGATATTGTCCTCAGCCCGGCCCTAAACGTCGGAATCGGAACTTCAACCCCGTCTGCTAAACTCCACGTTCACCAGACGAGTGGCTCAACGACGGATATGTATAATGGCTACGTGGGTGCATTAATTGGAAGCGGTGCCGGCGGCGCAGGAGGTTATTGTGTAGTCAGTGCCGCAGATAGAAGGGCAGTTTATGGTGTTACAAATGGCTCTTCCGATTACGCTGCAAATACAGGATATTCAACGGTCTGGCATGGCGGGTGGATTCTAACTACTTACACCGATGCCGCGGGTATTGTTGGAAGATGTGATAATGGCGGTTTTGGAGTATATGGTTACGCATATGATGGTGGTTCGACTGATGCAGGGATAGTCGGTTCTTGCGAAAACACTTCAGCGGATTGGGCCGGTTATTTCTATGGTGATATATATGCCTATAATTATTTTGATATTGCCGAGATGTATCCTGACGATGGAGAAATACCTGAATGCGCCCTTGTTACTTTGAGTCAGCCAAGCGATGATCCAAGGGATATACGTATCGAATTATGCACGAAACCCTATGACCAAAAATTAATTGGAGTAAAATCGGAAAACCCTGCTATTTATATCGGTCCCACGGAAAATGCGGAGGAATATAGAGATGAGCAAAAGGAGCTTCTAAAGTTAAAAGCAGGCGAAAAACGCCCGGACGAGACTAATCCTGTATGGGCAAAGCGCGAAGAAATAGAGAAACAGACTAACCCCAAAACTGCCGATGACCCAGGTTCGCCAATAGCTCTGGCCGGTAGGGTTCGCGTTCTCGCTACTACGGAAAACGGCTCGATTAAGCCCGGCGATCCAATTACGTCATCAAGCAAACCCGGCCACGGGATGAAAGCTACAGAAGCCGGACCTATTATCGGTTTTGCAATGAGTAATTTGGATAGCGGTGAGGGCAAAATAGTGGTTAATGTCAGCAGAACTTACTATACTCCGCCTTCTCAAGGTAATCAGCAGGAAAGTAAACAGAAAAATATTATCGACTTCGGAATGTCATCGATGCAAACGGACGAAATGTGGGTTAATTTCAGTGAAGACTTCGTTTTAAAGTTACCGAATGATGAAATTCCTATAGTTACGGTTACGCCAAACTGCCCGAGTGTCGTGCTTTGTATAACCGAAACTACTCATGGAGGATTCCGTGTTACTGGAACATCTGGCAACGCCGACGGCTTCTCCTTCAACTGGATTGCCGCCGCTAAAGGAAAATAAAATTCTTTTTCTCGTAACACAGCTCCGGCTGTGTTATGCGCTTGCCTTTGAAGCTCTGCTTCATCTTCTCTCGAAGCAAAGCTTCGGATGCACTTTCATCGCATAGCTGGAGCTATGCGACGAGACATATTCATAAGTAAAAGAAGACATGGCAATAATTAACAACGGTTTTTCACACGATGACGACAACGTTCGTTCTGAAAGGTTAGTTTTATTGTCCGGCAATCTCCTCTAATCTCCTGTCATTGCGAGTGCTTGCATCCGTCTGGGCGACCATAGGGAGCGCGGCAATCTTTCTTTATACCGTAAGAGATTGCTTCGTCATTCCATTCCTCGCAATGACCTTAATCACAACGGATTCGAGCATCGAAATGACGTAGGTAAACAGAAGCGCGATTCATTGATCGCTCCCAGCATTTTTGTTGCGAATATGATTATCATCCGTAAAATTAGATAGAGTTCTATCTTATCGAAAGGTTCATTATGAGAAAGATCGTTGCTATTTGTTCGATATTGCTTGTAGTCGGCGCTTTTGCGGCTCAGAGGAGTTCTATTCGCGGCCAGGGCGGGTTGCATTTTCTGGTAGGGATGCCGGAGGGTGAATTCAAGCAACATCTCGATAATCCCGGTTTCGGGCTGGATTTGAACGTCGGCGCGATGCCGAACAGATTCTTTTCCGTGGGCGGCGCGTTCGGGTTCATGGTCTATGGCTCGGAATCCCGCCGCGAACCGATTTCCTACACGATTCCCGACGTCACGGTGGAAGTTACCCGCACGAACAACTTCATGTTCGGCGATATCTACGCGCAGGTCATCGGCGACCTGATTGTTTTGAAGCCATATATCGAGGGCAGGATCGGGTTCAGCTACCTCTGGACTGAGACGAAAATCAGCGATCTACAGGGCGCGGACGAGGATATCGCCAGTAGCACCAATTTCGACGATTTCACGTGGCGTTACGGCGGCGGCGGCGGTCTTATGGTAAAAGTCTGGGAGAAAAGATCGAATAAGAAGAAAGACGAAATGGAGGCCGACAACGTCTATGTTGATATCAAAATGATATATACCCGTGGCGGCAACGCGGAATATCTCAAAGAGGGCGATATCGAAATCGAGGACGGTTATGTCATCTATCATCCCGATGAATCCGACACCGATTTATTCTCGCTCAGTTTCGGCGTCGCGGTCGAGTTTTAACGGGTGCGTCCATTTTCTCGCCAGGATTCGTTTCAAAACATCGGGCAGTTTTTTTTATTATTTGCAGGGACTTTTTGATTGCCTAACGAATCGTCACTAACTATAATGAAAGGTAGCCCTATTAAAAGGGGTCGAATTATCAACGCGTTCTAAAAAGGATTTCAAAATGAAAAAACTGACGATTGTGTTGCTCATAGTTGTAGTTGCTGTCTTCGCGGAGGAAGCTATTTTTGTAACCGTGGAAACGGCGACCGACGAATCCGTAATCTACAAAATGGGTCCTGACGGTTCTTCGCCGTCGATTTTCTTTACCTTCGATAGCGAACCCGCCGACAGCAACCGAAGCTACATCTCCCACATCGACATCGCTCCCTCGGGGCGTTATCTTGCAATAACCTCAGACCACGACGGCTACCATAATCCCGCGAGGAAGAACATATTCACGATTAATTCGGAAGGCACCCAGTGGCGGCAGGTAACGCCGGCTCCCAACGCCAACGAATACTGGTATTCCGGCCCGACAGGTTCCGTCAGCGGCCAGGTTACATGGGGCGGAGATTATGTCGCTTTTGCGACTATTTGTTGCCAGGGAGTTATTGGCGAATTCTCGGCCGATGCATTTGGCAACTTTTCGATTCCAAACGTCCCGCCGGGCGTTCATATTGTTTTTGCATACACATGGGGTGGCGTCGAAATGGTTTACGGCTACGGCATCGTCGATGTTACCACCGGAGTCGATAATGACTGCGATATAATGAACGTCGGCTACAGCGAGGCTTACGGTAAAGACGAATGCCTGAATCCTACCTGGTCTCCCGACGGCAATTATATCTACTATGAATCATCTCTCAGCGGAAGTGTTTATAAAACAAGCGTTCCCGGAGATTGGACGGACGATTCTATCCTCGTGGAGGACTGGGGCACCAGTTTCTACGATTTCGATGTCCGCCATTCGGACGGCAAGATCGTTTACGGCATCGATGACGACGGCCTTTACCTGGCCAATTCAAACGGCACCGGACGGACACAGATTTTCTCCGAAACCTCGGAGGTAAGCTTGCAGTATCCGTGCAAACCTCATTGGTCGCCGGATAACATCCATGTTGCATTTCTGGCTTTTTATTACACACCCACATCGAGTGGAAATATCGTTTGCGTATTGAACACAACATCGGGCGAAATCGAGAATTACTTCGGCTGGGGCGACGGCTATTTCCCCGAGGTGTATGGATGGTCGCTCGACGGCACTTATGTGCTTGTATCTGTCCATGGGGGCGACTGGAGCGAGAGCGAACTCTGGAAAGTCAATCCCGTAACACCGGAAACCGACGCGCATTTCGTTTACGGCCCGGCGAGTATAATCGACGCGGCCTGGGGCGATATGAGTCCGAGTGCCATCGACGAGACCTCACCCGTGCGCCCTTCGGTCGTGGCCCTTTTCACTTATCCGAACCCCTTCAACTCCGGAGTTACAATTTCAGCGCCGGTGGGCGCGGAAATCGAAATTTTCGATGTGAACGGGAGATTAGTCCAGCCGCTCACTGAGTCTGTCGAAGTGCGCGGCGGTGCATACGTTAATCCCCCTTCGACAGGCTCAGGGGGCGTGTATTTCGAATTCACCTGGCGACCGGACGAATCCCTCGGTTCCGGCGTTTATCTCGTCCGGGCGACCATCCCCGGCAACAAGGGGCTTAAGCCCTTTGTCTCGACGAAACGAATCGTGTATCTCAAATGATCTCTGTAATATTTTAGACATAAAAAAAGCCCGCCCAGCCCGCTAACCGCACCGTTATCATATCTTCGGAGAGGCAGGGATTCGAACCCTGGGTCCCCGAGGGGACAACGGTTTTCAAGACCGCCCCGTTCAACCGCTCCGGCACCTCTCCTAATTTATACAACATTCAAAAAACAGTTTATATCCCCGATAATACGGGTTGTGATAAATTACTCGAAAATGGCGTTTTGTCAAACTGGAAATTCGATTTGCGCGGGATAGAATCGGAAGACAAAGTCAATCGACAGTTGGGAGGCCGGAATAATCCAGGGTGTCAGGATCGTATTCCTGGCCGTAATAATACAGCATCCCGTCGATAAACGCGCGGTAATTATTGAGGTAACCGTTGGAGTAAAGGCAATAGTCTATCCTAATTTCCTTGCTTTCGCCAAAGGGCTCGAAGGTCCGCGTTTCGCGATAGGCGCGGATTTTACCGTTCAGCCACCAGTAGCCGTAATATTCTATCTCGCGGAAATCCCGAACGATAATAATATTATCGTAGGCGATACGTTTTGTGTAGCTGTAAACCCTTCCGGCGTGCTCGTTAACACTGGTAACGGTTTCTGTAGGCGTGCCTTCGGGCCCTTCCGGCGGGCGGATATAAACAAATGGTTGATTATCGACCCTTTGAAGCTGGATATTCACGTTTTCGTCCGACGGGTCCGTGCCGCACGATATAACCATGACAATTATTACCGGCAGAAGCTTTATTAAAGCGACTTTCTTCACTTCGGTTCAATAGGCTTGTATTGTTTCTGCAATCTATCCTGGATCCGCTTATCTCTGTCCAGAGGATCTCTGGCGTATGTAGAGAAAGTTTTCGGTTTGACTTTCTTTTCGGGATTGGTTCCCTTCTGTTCCATTTTCCGGAATAGTTTCTTTTTTCTCGAGATCAAATAGAAGATAACGCCGATAATTATCGGGATTAATTTTCCAAATGAAATCGCAGGCCATTCTTCTTCCGCCGCCAACAATGGCGTTGCAAGTAGAAGCGAAACAGGCAGAAGGTAAATCGTTTTATTTCTTATCTTCGTTTTCATATCTATACAATTATACATGATTTAAGTCGATATTTCAACAGTAAAATTGCAGGGGTTGATTACAAGATAATTCTCTTTTTCCGAAAACTTTCGATTTCTAAATGAACCTCATCGCTTGACAGCGCCCGTCAGGTTGACTATTATTACTGCATGAAAGTTCCATTTTTTACAATTCTTATTGCATTATCTTTTCTTGCGTGTTGCGGCACCGATCCAAATTGGCCTGACGACGCCCCCGATTGCGAACTTTACTGGGTATCGTATCGAAACGGCCCGCCGAATATCTGGATGATGGATTTTCCCGACGGCGAACCGCATCAATTCACCTTTTTCGATGAAGGTTGTGGTCGATGGGGAATCGATTTTGGGCCTGCCGGCGAATGTTATTTCGGCGCGAAATCTGACAACGCTTGGAACGTTTTCCGTATAGATTGCCCCGGCGCGAATCCTGACCAGCTAACCGATAATTCCCTATATGACGGCGATCCGGCAGTATCCCCCGCAGGTGATAGAATCTGTTTTATAACGAAACGGTATTATTTCAGTTATTATGACCGCGAACTGGCTTTGATGAACGCCGACGGCTCCAGCCTAACACGTTTCACTATCTGGGAGGGGTCGGACGATTCGCCGGTTTGGTCCCCCGATGGGTCGAAATTGGCTTTCGTCAGGGAGTTCGAATACGGGCAATATTCTATTATGATCGCTGATGCAGGATCGGGCGATAGCCCATATAAGCTGACCTCGGAAGAATATTATGCCTACGATCCGATGTGGACACCTGACGGAAGCGCGATAATCTGCGTAATGACTGTCAACGGCATCCGCGATCTCTATCGTGTTCCACTGGAAGGTGGAACATACGAGAACCTGACGCAAACCGACTGGAGCGACGAATGCCCTGCAATATCGCCTGATGGCACCGAGGTAGCGCATCAAGTCTATCATTCGGGACAATGGGACCTGGCCGTAACACGAATCGACGATTGCGTAACACGGTTCATTACAATCGATGCAAACGAAGATTTGTCGCCCTGCTGGTCACCCGACGGAACATGGCTTTTCTGGATAAGAATAGTCGATGGGGATAGGGAGGTTTTCGGAACGCCCGTGGAAAGCGAATTCGAGTTTTATCGAATTACGGAATCACCGGGCGACGATATAAGGATCATCTGTCGATAGAATATAATGGAGATTTTCACCGAAAAAGAACTTAAAAAAGAATTCCCGGTTACCGAGAAATACCTATATTTCGCCAGTGCCAGCACCGGTATTATCCCGGAACGTTCGCTTAAGGCTCAGGAAAGATTTATAAATTTCTACCGCGACAGCGATCTTTTCCACGATCCC
Source organism: uncultured bacterium (assembly GCA_964606695.1). Classification (GTDB taxonomy): domain Bacteria; phylum UBP14; class UBA6098; order UBA6098; family UBA6098; genus CAZSHG01. The sequence continues at coordinate 22,479 of CAZSHG010000033.1, read as the reverse complement.
GAAACCTTCCGGATGATGGCGCGTTTGAGGGCCAATATATCGAAACTGATATGCGCCGATCCCTGCGAAATAGCGTTGATGACGAACACCAGCACGGGAATAAACTCGATTGCGTCGTCGATCAACTGGCACGAGGGCGACGAAATCCTCATCGGGGATAGGGAGTTTCCGGCAAACTCATATCCCTGGCTGAACTTAAGACGAATAGGCGTTGACGTTAGATGGATAAGGATGGACGGCGGCGAGTTAACCCCCGATGTAATATCGAATTCCATCGGCCCGGAAACGCGGCTCGTTACAATAAGTAGTGTGCAGTTTTCGGATGGTTATCGTGCGGAATTGGGAGAAATATATGGCATCTGTCGTGAAAGGGGCGTTCTTCTTTTCGTCGATGGCATTCAGTCCGCGGGAGCTTTGCGGGATTCCGTTCATACGCAGTGCGATTTCTTCGCGGCTGGCGGCCAGAAGCATCTTCTTTCGCCCTATGGCACGGGATTCTTATACGTGCGTTGTGAAATTCTGGATTCCCTTACTCCGGCTTACGATGCCTGGTTATCCCATTTCGTTTCCCCCGAGGATTTCCTCGACTTGCTCAAACACCACCTTCCGTCCGCACCGGACGCGCGGCGCTTCGAAATTGGAACTCTGCCATACGGCCCACTGTGGGGCATGGACGCTTCGATAGAGTTAATTAATGCGATTGGAATAGAAGTAATCGAAAAACATAATATCGCTCTGGCCGATTATTTCTGTAAATGCGTCGGCGATATACCGGAAATAACCGTCAGAAGTAATCGTTCGGAGCAAAACAAAAGCCATATCGTTACGATTAACGTCCCGAAAGCCCGCGAGGTTAGAGAAAGGTTGCGGGCAAATAACATCGCAATTTCACTTAGAGAAGGCGGGCTCCGTTTCGCGTTCCATATATTCAATACACGCGGACAAATCGACCGTGTTACGCAAATATTAGAAAGTAACATCAGGAGGAAATGAATAATGAAAAGATCGGCAGTATTATTAGTTGCGGCGTTCGTAACACTCGCGCTTGTCGGGTGCGGAGAAACTGAAAAGCGTAATAAGTCAAACATCGATAAATACGGCGTATTCGTTACTATTCATCCGTTAGAGTCTATCGCGCAGGCGATTGCGGGAGATAGGGCGGACGTTCATACTCTACTCCCCCCCGGCTCGGATCCACATACCTATGAGCCTCTTCCCAACGACGTCCAGAAACTTGCCGATTCGGCGATTTTGTTCCAGATAGGCCTCGGTCTGGACGATTGGGCGGTGGACATTGCCCTGAAGGCGAAAGACGGCCCGAGGATTGTCCCCGTTTCGATAGGAGTTCCTGTTCTACCGGCTTTACCCAAAAGGTTACGTAAACGCTATCTCGAGGAAAACAAAATCGCAAAGCATGGGAATCCTCACGTATGGATGGACCCGATGGTTATGTCGGAATTAATTATACCGAATATGACAAAAGCTTTCATCGCGGCGGATCCAAAGGGGGAAGATTATTATCGAGCAAATTCTGCTAAAATAAAAGAGGAACTCGCAACTTTTATCGAAAAGACGAAAGAGGGTGTAGCACATCTAAAAGGTAAATCCGTTATCCTTCATCACGGTTCTGTGGTTTATTTTTGCAGGCAATTCGGTATCGTGGTTATGGACGTCCTCGAACCGTTGCCCGGCCAGGAACCGACGGCTAAGGATTTGCAGGAAATAATCGACGAGGGTAGGGAGGTTAATCCAGTGGCGATTCTGGCAGAACCTCAGGTATCGCGCAAGCCCGCCGAGGTAATTTCCGAAGAACTCGAAATACCTATAATCGAAGTCGATCCGCTGGGAAAAACAACCGAAAGCTACATTGAGATGATGGAACGCAACGTCAACGCCATAGCCGGGATCGAAATTGAGTGAAAAATCCATAATTACGGTCAGGGATTTGAATTACACCCGCAACGGGCGTATAATCCTGGATTCGGTCAGTTTCGACCTCCATCGGAAACACCTGTTAGGACTCGTCGGCCCCAACGGCGCCGGGAAAACCACGCTTGTCCATTTGATTCTGGGGCAACTTAAACCGGATAGCGGCGAGGTTTTAATCGAAGGTAAACCGCCCAGAATCGCACTTAGAAGCGGTGTGCGTATAGGTTATATGTCTCAAAGCCGGAATATCGAACGCGATATCCCTATAACGGTCATGGAAACGGTTTTGATGGCTCGCTACGATATCGTGGGACTTTTCAGAAAACCGGGCGACGAGGATATAAAAATCGCCCTCGACTGTCTGTCCGCCGTAAAGATGATCGACCGCAAAGACAGACTGATAGGCGAACTCAGCGGTGGCGAATTGCAACGCGTTCTTATTGCGCGGGCGTTGGCAAGACAGCCCAATGTCCTGCTTTTAGATGAACCGGATTCGGGTTTGGACATCGAAGCCGCGGACGTTTTCATGAACCTGCTCGCGGATATACGCGATCGATATGGAATCGGCATCATGCTAATCAGCCACGATATTGGGGCGGTTACCCGCCACGCAGACTGTATCGCGTGTATAAATAAGAAACTCTACTTCCACGACCGTCCCGGCAAATTGACTCCCGAAGCGTTAACGAAAACCTTCGGCGAAGATATACAATTCCTCGTGCACGAAATCCCCAACCGATGTCTGGAGTGCCACGATGATTGACGTTTTCGGATATGCGTTTTTCCAACGGGCACTTATTGCGGGCGCTATTGCGGGATTTTTATGCGGGACGTTTTCTGTCTTCGTTGTCGCCAAAAGAATGGCCTTCATCGGTCAGGGGATATCCCATGCCGCCTTCGGGGGAATAGCGCTGGGGTTGCTCCTGGGAATCGATCCGAATTTCCCTGCATCCGTTTTCGCAATTGCAATGGCGCTTGGAGTATCTTATTTATCGGGTAGATCGGCCAAACGCCGCGACGTCGCAATAGGGGTATTACTCGCTTTGAGTATGGCGCTGGGCATAGTTTTTCTATCCTTCTCCGCGGGATATAAAGGCAGTGTTATGAGTTATCTTTTCGGTAACATCCTCGCGGTGGATAGCGGCGATCTTATCTGGCTTATCGCAATAACGATTTCCTGCTCCATTTTCCTGATTCTATTTGCAAAAGAGTTGAAATTCTACATGGTCAATGAGGAAATCGCGGGCATATACGGTCTGCCGGTGAACCTGATTCAAACCTTACTGCTCATTTCGATTTCGCTTGCCGTAATAGCCGCCCTCCGCATCGTGGGGATAGTCCTGGTTACGTCATTGTTTCTGGTGCCCGGTGCCGTGGCGCTACATTTCTCCAAATCTTACCGTTCGTTGTTCGTTTTCTCGGTCATATTATCGGTTCTGACCGTTATTGCAGGGCTTTTCGTATCTTATATTCTCAATGTTCCCTCCGGAGCCAGCATCGTAGTTATCCTATCGATAATTTACCTTGTTACAAAACTTATCCATCGTAACAAATGAGCCACGATTTCGATAAAACCGTTACCGAGCTTTATTCTTTTATCGATTACGAGAAGCTTGTAAAACCCGAACCTTACGGAACAACCGAGGACGATCTCTTCAAATTTAGCCAGGTTCTGAAGAATAGAGGAAATCCTCAATATAGATACAGGACAATACATATCGCGGGGTCGAAGGGCAAGGGCTCTACTGCGGTTATCTGCGAGAGTATCCTCCGTGCGGCAGGCTATAAAACCGGGCTTTATACCTCGCCACATTTAATCGATATTCGGGAACGAATTAAGCTGGATGGGAAACCGATTCTTCGCCGCGATTTTGTAAGAAAGTTATCAGAATTAATCGATTATGCGCGCGAAATAGGCGTTCCGAAGGGATATAGGACAGTTTTTGAGATAATGACCGCAACAGCGTTTGAATATTTCACCGAAGAAAAAATCGATATCGGCATAATCGAATGCGGCCTGGGCGGCCGACTGGACGCAACCAACGTGTTACGGCCGGCAGTTACCGTAATAACCACCGTAGGATTAGATCATACCGCTATTTTAGGAAATACAATCGAAGAGATCGCTCTCGAAAAGGCTCACATCATAAAATCCTCCACTCCCGTCATATTGGGGCCTCAGGAGCCAGAGGCGAGCGCCGTGATACGCGATTTCGCCATTAGATGCGGCGCCCCCGGACTTATCGAAATAGGGCAAGACGCAATCCTAAGTTCAATAAAAATCGATAAATGCGGCACGACGTTCGATCTACAATTCGGCAACAAACACTACAAAAACCTTCACCTGCCGTTAATTGGCGAATTTCAGGCGTTCAACTCAGCCGTGGCAATTGTTACTGTATTGCAAATGCGTAACATTGGGGTCGAGGTCGATGAAAAGCACATACGGGAGGGCCTCGAAACCGTGCGCTGGCCCGGACGAATGCACTTGTTCGAGGGAATACCGGATATCCTCATCGACGGCGCGCACAGTCCGATGTCCGTCCGGGCAACGCTCGATTCGATTAAAAGAATCTGGCCGGAAAAAGCTTTGATTACGGTGTTTGCGGCTAACCGAGACAAGGATATCCGTGGCATGTTAGTGCCGATTTGCAATTCGGTAAGGACGCTTATATTAACGCGCTTCGATTGGCCGAGAGCCGCCGTGCCCGGTGAATTGGCCGACCTTATCGAAAAAAAGGATGCTGAAATAATCGAAGAACCCGATCTCGAAAGGGCTATTTTGAAAGCCAGGGAAATGGGGGGCAAAGAAGACCTCCTTTTGATAACAGGAAGTCTCTATCTCGCCGGAGAAGCCTTGAAAATACAGGGTTATAAGATAGATTAGAGTGAGATCATTTCGAGTTAATACAGGCCTCGACGAAAGCGGCGAACAACTTCGCGCTGGCCTCGTCGGTAAGAGCCTCGGGATGCCATTGGATGGAAAGTAACCACCTTTCCGAAACCGGTTGCTCGATGGCTTCTACGATGCCGTCCTCGGCTCTGGCGGTTACAATAAACCCGTCGGCGATTCTGTCCACGCTCTGGTGGTGGCTGGAGTTCACACGCAGTTTCCCTGCGCCCACTATTCCCGCCAGAAGCGTATTCTCGTGAACCTCGATATCGTGATATGTCCTGCGTTTTTTCTTCGTTCGATGGCCTATTTCGATTGTTTTGACGTCGCAGGCTTCGAAATCCTGGAACAAAGAGCCACCGTAATGTATGTTAACAAGTTGATGTCCCCTGCAGATAGCGAAAACAGGCGTTCTCGGGCGAATTAAGTCCCATCTTTTCATCAATTCCAGCTCGAATTCGTCGCGTCGCCTGCGGATAACGCAATCCGACCCGGGAATCTCCTTTTGTCCGAACAAATCCGGAGCAAAATCGCTTCCGCCGGAGAGTAGAAGGCCGTCGAACCGTCTTATCAATGGATCGATGAGGTGCCAATCGTCCCGCTCAAAATTCGGGATGATGACCGGCAAACCGCCAGCGCGCGTCAATGAATCGCTGTATTCGCTTTTCAGGTAATCGAAACTGCCGTCGGGGAAGACGGGGCGGTTTTCAACGAAAGGGGTCCAACTCGCGGTAACCCCAATTAGCGGAATTTCTTTCATAATCAATACCAGACTATTTGCCTGACCTGACCTATCTCGTCGGTTACCGTGTGACCTTCGGCTAATTCTACCTTGTAATATTCTATCGTATAATCTCCGCCGACGTTTTTTGCGTAAACCATTTCGCTCGATTGATTTAGGGCGAGGGCTTCGACCGTCGCCGATTCAGATGTTAGATCGATAATTGTCTCTATCGCACCGCCTGCCGGCGCGACGCGTCTGATATAGTCGCCGGTAGGGGTGCTTTCAACGAAATAGATGTAGCCTTCCACCACATTCACGTGCCTGAGGTTATCCGACGAGTGTAGCTGGTCAGGGAAACCGTAGCCAATCCGCCAGAAATAGAGGTTCTCGTTGGATATAACGGCGATACTGCTCCCCGTAGGCGACCAATCGAAACAATCGACCTCGTTGTATAACATCGGATCGGCGATCTCATCGCGTTCTTCGAGGTCCCATACGAATATTTTTGGGTTCATCGAACCCGCACCGCTACGATAGGCGAGGTATTGGCTATCCGGCGAGAAAGCGAAATCGCGGCCTCCTTGCGATGTAACAGCGAGTATATCTTCCGCCCCATCGGCAAGATTGTGCAGGACTATTTCGCCCTCGCGGGTGTATGCCAGGGTGTGTCCGTTTGGCGAGAGAGCGGGAAATTTCTCCGCGATAGGGCTGAAGGTCAATTGAGTCTGTATCCCAAGATCGGGATTGAACGCCCAGATATTCGCGTCCAGATCGTTCAACAAGAAACTCCTGCCCGGAGTAAAGGAAAGACTGTATGGAGCTCCACCCGGCATGACAGTGTAACTGCCGCTCGTATTCGGGAAATAAATCGCCTGATCGCTGAAAGTGCCGCTGGGTCTCGACCGGACGGCAAAACCCGTTAATGCAGTAAGGGTATCGATGGTATACGACGTCGTATCCCAGGGGAGTTCCGTCGTGAAGGATATCGTATCGTGGAGCCATCTTCCAAAGGTATCGCATACGGCTATAGCCGCCGTTATAGTCGTCTCGAACTCGAAATCTTCGGCGTGGGTATATCTAATATCTATCGCACCGCAGGTGTTATGAATTGTTGCGAACGTAACACTGCTATCATCGACATATAGAAAAACGCTGTCCAAATTCACCCCCGACGGCGTGGCCGTGGTGTCGCAGGTGCGCACGTAGAGGGTGGCTCCGGTGGAAACATCTACAGCGCCGTCTTCGGGCGTCCAGAAATCGACTATGAGCGTGGTGCCTGTTGTGTCGTCGCCATTACCGTTGCCGTTTGGTTCCGTACCGCCGTCGTCGCAGGATAACGCCCAAAAGGCAATAATTATCGCAAGAAAATAAGCCGTCAGATATCGAATTTTCATTTGATTCTCCGCTATTTTATAAGCAATATCGTTATCGAACGATAGCTATATTTACTTTTAACGAGATATAAACCCGCCGGCAATTTGGATTCCGGTTTCCATGAATATCCGCCGTCCGGGATTCTATCGGGACTGCTCCAGATTTTGCGTCCCGTCATGTCGAAAATATCTACGGGCGAATCCGACATGATTCTGCATACGGCGTTGAATGGATTCGGATAGGCCGTTAACGCCATCTCGCCGGGTTTTTTGGCCTCGTCTATCGCCATGTGCTGGATATGCACCTGCCAGCATATCGAATCGGTGTTAGCTTCGCCTATATCGACATTGTCGGATAATTCGACACAGATTATCACGTCGATATCGTCGTCGAGGGAACTGCCGAAAGCGCCACTCTGCAATATAACCGTATCTGCGTGTTGAATTATCCCCGAGGAAGGAGATTCGAGAAGGCTCATCGACAGATCGAAGAAATCGAATTCGGCGTGTTCGCTATCTCCTATGATTCCCGCCGGCGTATCTTCAGCAAGGACTTTCACGTCGTCGGAACCGAGATACAACGTGTCGTAATCCCCCGGCCAGTGATGGGTAAACAAAGGCGCTTGCGTATCTATTGAAAAGGAGAAGTCCAGCGGGCTGTCGATGTCGTTGCCGAGTGAGTCGAGAGCCGAATTTAGCGTTAAATTAATTATATCTCCGTGCCCGCCGGGCGAAGGGGGTGTGAAAGTCAGGACTGTATCCTCGAAAGTCATGTCGCCACTCGACCATTCGTATAATGTCCCACCATGCCAGAGTTGTATAGTCGAGTAATCCACTCCGTCGTCGTCCTTAATTTTGATTTTTACCTCCTGAGACGGATTGGATGTTACGTCTCCGTCCAAAGGTAACATTTCCGAAACAGTCGGGCCGCCTCCTGGATTAACGTAAAATGTCCATCTGAAGGTAATTGTATTCGGATCGCAGTAATCGGGGGAATCGTTGGCGTTGACCGTAACGTTATGCGCTCCGATGGAATCGTCTGGAACGGGCGGGTAAAGTCTGGCGGTATTGCCGTCCCAGGTTATCTCCGATGCGCCGGCGTGGAAAGTATCCGCATCGAGTATAAACTCTAACGACGACTCCGAAATTCCGCTAATGGAATCGGCAAGATTAACTGAGATATATTCAGGGAATGAATCAACTATCTGCTCGTCTCGGGGCCTTTCGTTGCTGGCCAGCGGGCTATCGAGGTCTGCGAAGAAAGTCCAGCAAACCGGGTCGGGAAGATGGTTGCCGAGGCTGTCCGCGATATCGAGCAGGCAGGCGAGAATCGAATCTCCGCTGGGCAAATCCCAGGGCGGAACGAAACGAAGGGTATCGCCGGACAGCAATAGAGAACTCGAATAGAGAGTGAAAGTATCGCTGAGCACGGCGAATTCGGCGGTATAGCCGTCTATACCGTCGTCGTCCGTAACAAGTAACTCCACGGGGTTGCGACTACATGCCGTTATCATCAACGGTAGCGGTTGCAGGACAGTTACGTCTGGCCAGCTTGGAGTGGTCATCTGAGGGACAATAGCGCCGTAAACGTCGGGCGTAGCCCCGCGGGTATCTTCCCAGACGACGAGGCAATTAAACCCGGTCGAAGCGATAGACGGCTTCTGTTGCGTGCCGCTGGAATCGCATATAGCCAATTCTGAACCTATTATCGTGCCTGAAACCGAAATACGCTGGCCATAAATATCTCCCGAAATCGCCCGGACGTCCTGCCAGGCGACAAGATACCCGACGCCGTCGAAGGCCACCACCGGCCTCGCCTGATCGCCGGACTCTGTGGAGACGGGGAACGGCGAACCGGAAGGCGCGCCGGTTCCGCCCAGGAGAATACCGAAAATATCTCTTCCCGTAGTGCCGTTGTCCTGTTCGTAGGTTACAATGAAACGCGCGCCGTCGGTAGCTATGGAGGGATTGCTCTCCCCATGACCGGTCGCTATAGTATAGGGCGATCCGTCCAGAGTTCCCGAAGTTGTAATTTTAACTCCGTAGACACCCTTGCCCTCGGAGGTCGAGTCCTCGAAAACTACTACCCAACCGCCGGAATACGGCGCGGCTTTAGGCGACTTCTGGTGTCCCGACGACGACGATAAATCCACAGCCGAAGTAACGGTTTCGGATTCATCGACCACGCAAGCTCTCGAATGACTGACACCGGAAACTCTCTCCTCCCATGCAACCAGAGCTTCGCTTGTGTTGTGCGTAACGCTTATTTTCTGGATTAGCCCGGAAGCATCCGAAACATCGAATGCAATAAACGACACCGTGCCGGCGGTATCAGCGGTCTTAGCGTCGATAGCGTAGCCCGAAGTCTGATCCATCCACGCGGCAACGTATAATTCATCAAGGAAGTCAATTGCCGGAATACGCTGATACCCCGGGATACTTTGCACAGGAGTCTCGAACCCCGGAAGGGAACCGTCCGAATTGACCATACGGCCAAAAATGTTCGGATTACCGGTGCCCGTGCGGGTATCCTCCCAAACCACAAAATACTTGTTACCGTCCGAAGCGACGTCGGGTGTCATCTGCCCGCCCGAAGCCACGCTAATAATTATCTCCTGGGCATAAACCAGGACGAAAGCGAGTAGTAAAAACAGAAAGATATTTCGCATAAATCCTCCTTAATTCATTATTACTTTTTAATAATAGGGTATGAGGCGGATTAAATCAAGCAAGAAGTATCTAAGATGGGATTAGATAATAGGAGAAAAACCCGAATATCTATTCGAGTCTGTATTCCCGCAGGGAAGCGTCTATCGACCCGATGACGATTTTTGTTTTCATCAATACCGGCATTTTTTTCTTATCGTCGGTGAGCCACACGAAGACGTTGCCCTTATGTTCAAAAATACCGGGAGCCTTCAGGATAGGTTCGACTACGATAGTCTTGAAAGTCCCGGCCGGGACGGTAACTTCTTCCCGACGATGAACCGCTACACGAAGCGGGTAGTTTTTTCCGTCGGTATGGTTCGGTAGATAGAAAGTATCCCCCGGCTCCATTTCGAGGGTTCTTGCGAAATAGAAGGCCCCCAGAATGTCGAGAACTCGCGGGTAGGTTTCGATATTGTAGTTCTTTGAGATCGCCCTGTGTTTTTCCTGGTCGAAGGTGAACCACCTATCGGCGTTGTAATTGCCTTCTCGTAGGTGTTTTTCGTGGCGAAGCGAGTAAAATTCCTCCATATCGAGTAAGGATACTACCCTGTCCTCGACGGGGAATATCACGGAAAATGTTTTATTAGTCCCCGCGCGCGTCTGGATATTGTATGCAAGGCGTCCCTTGTATTCGACGATGGACACGACCTCCATTTCCGCCCAACCCGCGTTCACGAAACCGTAGTCTATGGAAAAGCACAAAAACTCACCGGGCTTGAAAGCGTCAGGGGTATCCGGAACGGGGATTTCGACTGAATCGAGGGCGTGAAGCGCCAATTCAGCCTTCTCCGGATCGGTTTCGACTTTGGCCAGAAGGCATACGGTTAGAATTAAAACCAGAAGAACAACCAGTTCAATTCTCATTCTCGATTTCGCTGAAGATCCTATCAATTTCGGTCCTTATCTCGTCCCTTATCTCCCGGAAGAAGTCGATATCTCTTCCAACCGGATCGGGGATCTCTTTTCCTTCGGTTCGCTTTCCGTAACCGCCAAGCAGAAAAGTTCTACCACGAACCTCCGGCGCAAGCCATTTTACATATTGAACGTGCGCATTTTCCATGCCAAAGATATAATCGAATTTACTGAGGAGGTCGGCGGTCAAGCCACGGCTCGAGTGGTCGCTTATATCCACGCCGCTTTTTTCGCAAACTAATACCGCGTTTATCGACGCGGAATGTCCCTCCAGACCGAGCGTGCCGGCGGAGGCTATTTCCCATTCCATATTCCTTTTGGCCAACAATTTCTTTGCGATACCCTCGGCCATCGCCGAACGACAGGTGTTTCCCGAACACACGAATAGTATCTTCATATAGCCTCGATTTCCGTATTCGGGAATTTTTCGCGAATATCCTCTATGGGGATTACTCCCTTCCGAAGAACGGGCAATTTTTCCGGGAAAGCCCGTATATCGACTATTGTGGAGGGGATATCGTTCTCGATTAACCCCGCGTCCAGCGCGATATTGCACGAACTGTCCAGCCATCTATCCTCAGGATCGATTTTTCTCAACGGCCTGTCGTTTACCATATTTGCACTTGTCGATATTATTGGGAATCCACATTTCTCGATTAATCGTTCGTTTAACCTGGTCGAGGCCGACCGAATTGCAAGTCCATTATCGGATGAAAGTAGCCATTTCGGCATATCACTCCGTTTTGCGGGAGTAGCTACCACAGTCAATCCCCCCGGCCAGAAGCTGTCGAATAGCGGTTTAGCCGATTCATAATCCTCGATCCAATCCGGTGTCCAGCTCTGTAAAATTAGCATTATCAAGGGTTCGCCGGGTTTTTTGCCTTTTGAATGGAGGATTCTTAGATAAGCTTCTCGCGAGAAAACGTTGGCACCGAGCCCATATAAAGTCTCAGTTGGATAACATATTACGCGGTTGAGATTTAAATATTCCGCCGCAGTATCCAAAGCCGATTCGGAGGGATCATCCGGATTGACTCGAATCACCTTCATTGTTCATTATCGGCGGGATTTACAAGGTCTCGGACGATAAACGTTTCATAGCCCTCGCGCCGAAGTTCGTCCATTAGCTCCTCGGCTTCGGTTTGTTCGACACAATTTCCAACTCGAACCTTGTAATACGGCGGTTCGAATATCTTGTAAACCGGCAGGTCCAGCTTCGTTTCGATTTCGTCGATTATATCGTCCGCCTGCGCCGGGTCTTTCGTCGTTATTACCTGAACCCTGAATCCTCTCTGTTGCCTCTGCGGAACGGAAGAAATCCCCGGTTCGTATTCCCCGTCGAGTTGCCGATAATCTCTCTCGGCCGGAGGTTCGGATTTTTCCGGAACAACCAGAGGCGGTGTTTGTTCGGCCTCGGCGAGCATAACGGACGTTTCGGGAGACTCGGCCTCCGGAGAGGGTTTCGCTAAAGGCGTAAAGGTGCATCCGCCCAGAAATATCAATGAAAATGCTATAATGACGGTTATCCTAATCACAGGTATTCCTCCATCTCAGGCATATCCTTAAGTGAATCGAGCAATTCGCGCATTTGCGGAATCCGTGTCTTGTGGATCACGAGTAATGCGTCTTTGGTGCGGATAATCGCTATATCGCTTACGCCGAATGTAACTATCGGCCCCGAAGCCTCATTCATTATGGTCGTTTCGAAAGATTCGTGAAGGACGATCTCGTCACCTATAACCACGTTGCCCTCGAAATCCTTGCGTGTGATTCTCTCCAGGGCGGAGAAACTACCGACGTCGTCCCATGTAAATTTCGCCCTCAAAGCCGCGACCGACCTGGATTTCTCGAGGACTCCGTAATCGATACTTATAGATGAAATTTCTTCGAAGGCTTTCTCCAGGACTTCCTTTTCATTAGCCGTCCCTACGGCTTCCCGGTATTTCATCAGCAGTGAATATTGTTCGGGAAGGGCGCGTTCCATCTCTTTCATTATGACACTTGCGCGCCAGACGAAGATGCCTGAATTCCATAGGTGTTGCCCGTCGAGGTAATATTCCTGAGCGAGAAGGCGGTTCGGCTTCTCGCGGAAACTCGCGACATCGTATATAGTGAATCCATCGACATCCATCATTTCCGGGCCAAGTTGGATATAGCCGTAACCGGTCTCCGGCCTCGTCGGCTCGATTCCGATAAGCAATAGTTTGTCGTTTTCCATCGCTACTTCAGTCGCGGCAGACAGAGCTTGCTGGAAAGTATCAACCGGTTTAATCCTATGGTCTGACGACAGGACTATCATAACTCCGTCGTCGTGCCTGGCGAGAATGTTGGCGGCGGCAAGGCCTATGGCGGGCGCGGTGTTTTTCCCAACCGGCTCAATCAGGAAATTATCCTTTTGCAGATGCGATATTTCTTTCTCGATAAGCTCGCGGAGGTCGTCGCTGGTTACGATAAGAACGTCGTCCGGTTCGACCAATTCGTCCACCCGGGCAATCGTTTCCTCGAGCATAGTCTTATCCGATAATAGCCTTAGAAGCTGTTTCGGCCTGTCTGACCTGCTCGCGGGCCAGAACCTTTCTCCTTTTCCTCCGGCCAATATTACAGCGAAATTCTTCATTATTTTTCCTTTCAACAAATTCGCGATACCAAAAATATATTGTCAAAAGCGATTATGCAACTATTAAGTCATCAGTTCAGAAATCTATAGCCCTATCCTCGAGAAACTCTTTCATTTGAGCTTCGTTCAGCATTTTTACATCGAGTTTGCGGGCTTTGTCGAGTTTGCGTCCGGGCGACTCGCCGTGGATCAGATAATCGGTCGAGCCGGAAACCGAGACGGCAACTTTCGCCCCGTAAGATTCTAACAATTCCTTGATTTCGTTACGTGGTTTGGATAATGTGCCGGTTATCACGAACGTCAAACCGTCCAAATTCTGTTCGATTTCGCTTTCGCTTTTTTGCGATTCCGGTTCGACGCCGTATTTGCGGAGTTTTTCGAGCAATTGTCGGTTGCTCTCATTATAGAAAAAATCGACCACCGCGTTAGCTATTTCCGGGCCGATCCCCTCGATATCCCTCAACCGTTCACTGGAAGCTTTCGAGATAGCATCCAGCGATTTGAATTCGTCCGTAAGCTGTTTGGCGACGGTTTCGCCTACATGCTTTATTCCCAGGGCGTTGATGAACCTCCGCAGTGGGCGATGTTTGCTTTCGCGAATTGCCTCGACCAGGTTCTCCGCGCTTTTTTCCGCAAAACGTTCCAACGGAGTAAGGTCATCGACTTTGAGTTCGTATAAGTCCGCAACATCATGCACCAGGCCTTCTTTAAGAAGTTGGGTTATTTGTTTCGGCCCCAGACCCTCGATGTCCATTGCCCCGCGGGACGCCCAGTGTATCACCGATTCCGCTATCACCGCCGGGCAACTTATATTCGGGCATCTGCGGTAAACGTCCTCCGGTTCCTTGACCAGTTTCGAACCGCAATCGGGGCATTTTTCCGGCGGGATAATTTCTTTTTCGGTTCCGGTGCGAAGCTCGTCCATTGCGCGAACAACGTAGGGGATGACGTCCCCGGCGCGCCGCACCAGGACTTTGTCGCCGATCTTAAGTCCGAGTTTCTCGATTTGGTCTTCATTATGCAAGCTGGCGCGTTTAACTGTTACCCCCGCAATTTCGACCGGCGAAAGCACTGCCACGGGCGTAACCGCGGCGGTTCGTCCTACGTTCCATATAACGTCTTCAAGCGTAGTAACTTTTTCCTGCGCGTGGAATTTCCATGCCACCGCCCATCGCGGGCTTCGGGATATTTCGCCCAACCTCGATTGCGCGCCGATGTCATCTACTTTGACCACCACGCCGTCTATCTCGAAATCCAGGTCGTTGCGCAGGTCGGATATCCTCCTGAAATAATTCTCGACTGCCTCTGGGCCGTTCATGCTTTCCGCCAGCGGAACTGTTCGGATTCCTACCTCGCGCAATAATGCGAGTTCGGTTGCGTGGTTTGAAGGATTTTCTCTGTCCCCCATATTTATCGCGCCGATTGCGTAGAAATAGGCCTCAAGAGGCCGCTCAGCCGTTCTTTTCGGATCGAGTTGCCTTAATGATCCAGCGGCGGCATTGCGGGGATTTGCAAAGGGTTCCTCGTCCTTTTCAACTCGCACCTCATTCATCCTGTCGAACTTCGATATCGGGAAGATAACCTCGCCGCGCGCCTCCAAAACCGGGTATTCCTCGCGCAGTCTGAGTGGGATAGATTTGATTGTCCTGATATTCTGAGTTACGTCCTCTCCGCGAGTGCCGTCGCCGCGAGTCGCGCCCAATGTCAACGTGCCGTCCTCGAATCTGACGCTAATGGCCAGGCCGTCCAGCTTCGGCTCACAAGAATATCGAACGGCCGTATTTATATCCAAGCCGAGGCCATCGCAGACGCGTTTGTGGAAGGCCATGAATTCTTCGCGAGAAGTTACTTTGTTCAGACTGAGCATAGGCACCTCGTGGCGCACCGGCTCGAATTCTGGCGCAGGTTCCGCGCCCACTCTTTGAGTTGGCGAATCAGGCGTAATCAGTTCCGGATGCTGGTCCTCTAACTCCTGAAGTCGCTCGAAAAGCGCATCGTAACGCTCATCGGAAATCTCCGGCGAATCTTTGACGTAATAGAGGTAATTGTGCCTTCGAATCTGTTCCCGAAGCCTATTTATTTCGTTTCTTATATCCTTAAGCTCGCCACTCATGTGGGAAAAATAAGAAAATATCTTCGCCGGTCAAGTGTAATACTAAAATGTATCTCTTAGCATCAAAAATTTAATTGTTCTTAACGACTATTAAAAATGGTGCGATTTGGGGCGTCGAGCCTTCCCACCGGGCGCGAGACTCGTTTTACATAACAGAACCTTTTTCGGCGGGAAGGCGGGGCAAATCGGCCAATAGTAAAGGCAATCGGCGTGGAATCCGAAACAAGGTAAAAATGGAAGGATTAAACTTCGATTGCAATAGCCGATTTGCCCACGCGCGCGAGGTAATCCCGAAAAATATAAGAAATATTAAATTAAAGGGAATTTCAGGTATTGGGGATAAGTCTTTGTTCTACGACCTCGCGCGCACGACGCCCCATTCGTGGAAATACAATAGGTCGCTTAAATATCCCGTTTTAGCTTGAATTTTGCGTGGCATGTTTTATGATTGAGTTATGAGGATTCGACCATTAAATATCGTCTATATATTATTTATTGTCGCCGGCCTTACTTTTGTTTCTTGTTCGAGGCGCGATAACACCATTCGCCGAACCCGCCTGATGTTCGATACTGTGGTTACGATCACTATCTACGCGGAAACAGGTAACGACCTTTCGCCGGTATTCGAGGCAGTATGGGAAGAACTTCGCGCCTGGGAAACCGCGCTGGACGCTTATGATACAACGGCCGGGCTTTATAGAATAAACTCGGGAGACACGATTACCATCGAAGATAAAAAAATCGCCGATGCTCTTGAAATCGGACTCGAATATATCCAACCCACCGACAGTGCTTTCGATATTCGTGTCGGCGGAATAGTCCGTTTGTGGGATTTCACCGGCGAGGGGCATTTACCTTCGGAGAATGAACTTATAGCGGTTCTGCAGAACGCTCGTTACCCGGTTGAATTGGTCGATGTTACACTTATTAAGAGCCGTAACACCGCCCTCGATCCTGGTGGTTTGGGCAAAGGAATCGCCGCTGACGCTGTTGCGGAGATACTCGATACCATCGAATATATAGAACGCTATATTATCGACCTCGGGGGCAATATCGTCGCGAATGATAGGAGCGGAAAGCCTTTCGTAATAGGCGTCCGCGACCCGAAATCTCCAGACGACGTTATAGCGAGTTTCACGCTCCAATCCGGTTATTCCTGCGCCACCGCCGGGGATTACCAGCGCTTTTTCGAACGCGATGGTGTGCGTTATCATCACATAATCGACCCGAAGACGGGGCGACCGTCCAGAAAGGTCAGTTCGGTAACTGTAATCGCGAAAGAGGCGGTCGTTGCGGACATCATTTCCACCGCCCTTTTTGTGATGGGATACGAAAAAGGCGTGCTATTCCTCGAATCATCGCCGGAAATCCGCGCAGTATTTTTCGATACAAACGGCAAATACCTCGGCGGAAATCTGGAAATTGAAATTATTAAATGAAAAACATAATTCCGCGATAAGATAGCCCCACTAAATCAACTTCATATCTCCAATTCGGGTAACACGTTCTCCTTGAAACAATATCTCTTTATCCCCGGCCTCGTCTTCCACGTCCGCAGTGGCGGGGGCGGGGGAGGTCGGCTTCGTCGGCGGGGACGGCGTAGTCGGCGCTCTCGATACGGATGGCCATGCCGGAAAGGAGGGCGCGAGTCAATTTGCTTTGCGCGTCGGTCAGGATTCGTCCCAGTGTCTGGCGGGAGATGCCCATGGATTCGGCGGCCTGTTCCTGATACAGCCCCTCGTCGAAGACCAGGCGCATGGCCTCAAGCTCGTCCGCGGTGATCGCGATCTCCTTCAGAGCGCGCATCGGGACGCCGGCGGGTTTGAAATAGCGGTTGGGCGGCATTTCGCGGATGTAACGTCGTTTCTTGGGGCGTGTCATGTCGCGGCTCCAATCGTGTCGCGTATCTTGTTCCATATCGAAAGCATCTCGATTGCAAAATGGCTATCTGGAGCGAATTCCGCAAGTGTTTTCATGTTCGATTGCGCTACGTTGGCGAGTTTTTCGTAGGGCAATTCGCCCAGTATCTCGATGCCGTTTTCTTCCGCGAAGGCGCGCAGTTCGGCGACATTGGCCTGCGACAGGTCGGCTTTGTTGATGACAATCGAGATTGGAGTCTCGAGCGTGGATGTCAGTTCGACTATTCGGCGAACGTCGTGGATTCCGGAGACCGTTGGTTCTGCGACCGCAATCGCCAGGTCGGTGCCGGTAATCGACGCGATGACCGGGCAACCGACTCCGGGCGGGCCGTCGATGAGAATGCCCTCGCTGGAGTTGGTTTCTGCGCGCTTTTGGGCTTCCTCGCGGAGAAGCGTCACCAGCTTGCCGGAATTTTCGGCTCCGGGATGAAGATAGGCGTCCAGGAAGGGGCCGAAGCGGCTTTCGCCTGCTCGCCAGTGGCCGATTTCGCCCTCTTTTTCAGTGATTGCGTCGACAGGGCAAATTTGGGCGCACAGGCTACAATTTTCGCATAGGTAGGGATCGATAACGAAATCGTCGCGAATGGCTCCGAAGGCGCATTTATCGATACAGAGGCCGCATCGAGTGCATCTATTGAGCTCGATGTTGAAGTTACTCGCCGTGTAGGGATGAGTCTCCTCGATTGCGGGGCAGGCCAGGATTCCCAGATTGGGCGAATCGACGTCGCAATCGGCGATTACCCAGCCCTCCGCCAAATACGCCAGCGACGCCGCCACTGTGGTCTTGCCGCAACCTCCCTTGCCGCCCGTAATAACTATTTGCGTCATTTCGCCACCGCCGTTTCAATTTTGCGATACAGTTCGATGAAGAATTCTCTATATTCCGGCAAATGCCGCGCGAACAGCTCGCCGGAAGAATACAGCTCCGCGATTTTCCTGTCCAGCGGGATTTTGCCCATAAGATCGATGCCCCGGGAGTCGATATAGTCGGTTATCAGGCCGTCCTCCTCCGGCGTGGAGCGGTTTATCAGGATTCCCATGGGGACGCCGATATCGCGCGCCAGTTCGACTATGGATTTGAGGTTCGCCAGGCCGAAGGGTGTCGGTTCGGCGACCAATAGCAGATAATCCATCTCGTGGAGCGTTTCCACCACCGGGCATGACGTCCCCGGCGGCGCGTCGATGATATTGATTGCGTCGCTTTCCGCGCGCGCCTTCACTGCATGAATTATGCGGTTGCCGGACATCTCGCCGATATCGAGCACCCCGTATGTTATCGCGATGCCGTCGTATTCGCCGAAAATTATTTCGCCCAGCCGCTTCCGGGTTGGCTTCAGCGCGCCTTCCGGGCATAATTCCCAGCAGGCGGTGCAGGCATGGCACATGCCGGGGTGGATTATAGTCATCTTTCCGATATTGACTATCGCGCTGAACCGGCAGACGTCGCCGCAGACGCCGCAGGCCGTGCATTTTTCGGGCGTCAGCCTGGGAATTGGCATCGTGATTTCACGTCGCCGCTCGTTATCGATGTCGAAGAAAAGGTGGGCGTTCGGTTCCTCGGTGTCGCAGTCGAGTAGCGTGGTTTTCGCGCCGGACATGGCTATGCTGTAGGTCAGATTCGTGGCGACTGTCGTTTTGCCGGTGCCGCCCTTGCCGCTTGCTATAGCTATTTTCATTAGCCCAGACCGCAAGTTCCGGTGGGGCAGGAGCCGCCGGTCGAACTTCCCATTTTCACGCCGAATGTCGACGGCAGTTTCGTTAAATTATGACTTCCGCATTTGCCACATTCCGGTTTGTCCGATGTTTTCGCGACGAAATACTCGAAGATGTCGCCGCAGTCCTCGCATTTATATATGTATATGGGCATTTTTCCTCTCTTAATATCGATTACGCGATTATAAATTATTATACATTTCTTCCAGCCGTTCCGCCGCTTTGCGATATATCATCTCGCTCCGTTTGTAGCTCTTGATAGTCCTTCTCAGGCTCTTTTTGCCCTCGTCGGGATTGCCCAGAAGTTTTGCGGTCATGTCACGATTTCTCTCGCCGACTCGAACGATGTCGGCGATCCACTTATCCACCTTGTCGGAATCGTGCTTGACGGCGTCCACCGGGCAGACATCGTGGCAAACCGCGCATCGAATACAACCGTCCATGTCGATGTCCGCTTCGGTTTCGCGCATCAATATGGCATCCGCCGGGCATTTATCAATACAAACACCGCATCCGGTGCAGGTTTCTTTATCGATCCAGGGCATACTTTTGTCTCCTTTTGAATTTAGTTTAATTTCCAATCAAAAATTTTTTGGCTATATCATTCTACCACGATGCCGTCTGTTTCGCCCGCGGCCTTGACCGGGGCCTCTGCCGAGGGACGATGTTCCGCTGGACTTGCCCTGCCTCCTGCCGGACGAACTGCTTCGCCCAAATATAGCTCTCCACACACGGGGCGATGTCAGTAGCGCCAGCGACGAGTTGAGTAGGAATTTCCCTGCCTTCTTGACAGTCGATGATTTAATTAGCGGGGTGGATTCACTTTTTTCGATACTCGTCCTGTTTTCGACCTGCTCGGGTTCCCGAATAATGTCGGCCTCGACTACCATATTGATAGCATTTGCCGGGCAAATATTTTCGCAGGCCATGCACCCCAAGCAATCGTCTTCCCTGATCCGCGCTTTGCCGTCGATAAGCTCGATACAGTCGCGCGGACAGGTTTCGATACAATCGCCACAGCCTATACATTTTTCTATATCGATATATGCCTTGTTCATGATATCACCTGAACTATTTTGCCGGGGCGAATCGAAATATCGACCCGCCCCGAGTTGTGTTTATTCTTCCAGTTCAGACAGGCGATTCTGCATCGCTTCGATCTCTCGCTGAAGGTCGCTTATGGCACCTTTGAGCCAATTAGCTTCCTCTTCTTTGGTGGGAGCCGGTTCGACATAAGCCGGGCCGTAATCGGCACGGTTTCTCCAGCCGAGTCCGCGTCCAAAGCCTCTACCGAAGCCTCTTCCAACTCCGCCGCCTCTGCCGAAACCTCTGGCTCGACCGAATCTCGGCCGAGCGTCACCGGCGCAATAACCGAATCCGCCGCCTGTCATGGAGCCTTCGCCCCTGGGACCTGTTCCATCGTATCCTGGCATAGTTACACCTCCTGTTTTATTCTTTAATCATTTTAGTGCCGCATTTAGGGCATTCTACCGTGTAACACGGCGTTCCGACCTGATGCGGAACCTTGTGGCCACAACTGGGGCACACGCAGTTTCCGCCGGGGCCGGATCCAGGGCGATTTCCGCGCCCTCGTCCGCCGCCCATTCCGCGGCCTCTTCCTATATTGTTTTGCATAATCACACCTCCTGGTTTGGGGTATTTTTCCAGACGACAAAATCCCCAACCTTTCTCCCGGCGAGTTTCGCGATTGGCTCGCATTTCGCCTTGAATAAATGATATACGGGCCTCGGGGCGTCATCCAGAGTCTCCAGATTACCCTGCCCCTTGGCGATGACCACGTCGGCGCTATCGAACAATTTCCGGAAATCCTCGCCGACTTGTTCCAGCATAGTGCCCGGTATAGCCGATTCGGACGATACGATTTCCGCGACCTCCGCGATGCCCGATTCCTCCGCCTCGATCTCAGTTGCATCGTTCAATGCCGGACCGCCTCGGACACCATAGTAAATTTTCATATTATCGATAGCTTCCAGCAATAAAATATCGAACACAGTTTCACCTGCATTATCCCCGATTACGAACACCGTTTCCGCATCCTCGATTTCCTCTTGCAACACCGATATCGTCTCATCGCTCGATAAATCCATGCCGTGTGATTCCAACCAGCCGACGACGTCGCCCAGCTCGTGCTCGTCCATCTGCACCAGGTCGATTGCGTTGCCCGCGATGGCAAATTCCACAGCCTTGTGGAACGGCTTGTCAGATTGTCGCACGATGTCGCGCAACCGCGGCAGGACCTTCAGCGCCATCTCGGTCGATTTGACCTTGAAATCGCGGAAGGGATCATTGACACCGGTCTTTTTGGCCAAACTTCGGTATATCGCGGAAGCCGCTAAGGGCGCCGGCTTGCCATCGAGCAGAACTCGCGCGGACTCCATAGCCGACGCGAATAGCTCATGCTCGATTTCCTCCGATACGCCGGATTTGCGTATCGTTTTCAGCGTGTGTGCCAGCAGGCACGGTATGCAGTCGAGACGTGTCATCAGTAGTTGCATCCTCCACGACCTCCGCCGCCTGCACTGCCGCCGCCGTGATGGCTTGGCACGTTAGCGCTGGAGACTTCTTCCAGGTTGCCCGCTTTGAAATCCTCGATGGCCTTCTCGATACTGCCCGAACCGCGATAAACCTTGATTCCGACTTCATCGAGTGTGTAATAGGCCGATGGCCCGAAATGTGGTCCGATCACCGCCTCGGCACCGGTTTCCGCGACCAGCTTGGTGGTCTGCACTCCCGCGCCGTGGCCTCTGCCGATATTGCCCGAATTGCTCAAATACTCGTGGTCGCCGGTCTCCGTATCGATAATCACGAAACCGCCGGCGCGTCCGAATCTGTCGGCGATGTCGCCGCTCGTATCCTTTCCATTTGTCGCAATAGCTACCTTCATTTCTCTCCTTCCATATTCGAGTTAGTAATGAGCATATGCCCAATAATGATAAAGATAGGCAGGCCTAATTTCAAGTGTTTTTTGCGATTTTTTTGTTATTCGATATCAAGCTCAACAACGGCCTTCGCATAAAAATCGTTGCGAAACGTCCCGGAGGGTCGTATATTTGAAGTAGCCGAAAAGGAGATATTATGAAAACGAAAGCCGTTTATTTAATCGCCCTTGGCCTTCTCGCCACCGCCGCCCACGCCGCGCCGGACAGCCTGCGTTGCCGAATGATAGACTGGCTGGACGCCGCCGGAAGTAGCTTCGGCTTCCATGGCACGGACGATTACTATAGCTACTCCGGCACGGAAAAATGGGACCTCGCTATGGGGGATTCCTTTATGGTGTGGTTGCCGGGAAGCCAAAGAATACTCTTTCTGGACGCCTACGAAACAAGCGAAGTAGATACGATTGCGAATTTCGAGTTTGGGCCAGTAAGTGCAGTAGGAAATGCTATCATGGACTCTATCATATATATTTGTGGTGGGGGGGGGCTCTTGGGATTTATAAATGACCAAGATTCTCTTAGATTAAAAGATGGCGTAGGTGCCCCCGGTGCCGACTACCATTTCGCGGCGCTTGAGGACAGCTTTCTTTATACAACAAGCCGTAGTGGTGCTCTGTGGA
>CAZSHG010000032.1:0-31312 GCA_964606695.1 uncultured bacterium | reverse complement strand
AACCACTCAATGCATCAGCCAAATCAAACGACACCGTCGGGCAGAGGGAACCGACGGCGGTTCCAGCTACCGGAGCTATCGAACTGACAACCGGTGCGGAAAGATCGACCGTGAAAGACCATACAACGGTATCTTCGAGCGGATTCCCGTAAGTATCGTCCGCAGAGAGAAGGCTACAAACCACGACGTCGCCGTCCACGAAGAATCCCGGCGGCGTATCGAAAAGGAGATCGGGTTCGCTAAAACTCAATTCGCCGTCAGATGTCGTGTAATGGACGCCATTCACCGAGAATAATATCGTCGAATCGACCACGCCGTTTATGTCGCTGATAGTCATCATGATATCCTGCGGATCGCAGGCGGAATAAGTGCCGTCCAACGGCTCGATAATCGTGCCAACAGGGCCTCCCACCGGGACGCTAATTTCCCAGCAGGTATCGAGTTGGTTAGGCGGACATAAATCTGGAGTATCCCACGCACGGACGCAAATCCTGACGACATCTCCGCCACTTAAAGCAAACGGAATAGCGGCGACATCGACCTCGTAATCTCCACCGCCGAGATGCGTAAACGCCGGCAACGAAAGATCATACCAGGTAGTTCCCGCGCCTGCGGGAAGGTAATCAATGCCGAATATTGTCGTATCATAGTTTACGCCCGCAAGAATGTCGTCAAGTGTCCACGAAACCACGGGGGTAAGGGTTCCAATCGCGCCGATAGGCGTAACGCCCGAAATTTCCGGCGGGGAGAGGTCTATCGAATAAGACCATATATAAGGCCCGCCCATAAGACCGTTGCCGATTCCATCTTCCGCTGAAATTAACTCGATTTCGACAACGTCATTATCCGACCAATCCACCGACGGCGTAAAGCAAAGCGTATCCGATGAATACGATATTTCGGGATCTGCGACGCCATAGGTAATACTGTTCACTCCAAGCACAATAGTCGATTCTACGACTCCGTGTGAAATCGGGGTATCGTAAAGCGGAAAACAGAAGCCCTGATCAGTGCAGGCCGATATAAGACCGTCGATTGGCGTTCCTGAAAGAGGATCGTAAGGCGGATCCGCTACGGGGCCCTCGAGGTCGAAATAGACTTCCCAGCAGACTTCCAGCGTGTTCGGATCGCAGTAATCCGGCGAGTCGTAACCGCCAAGGCAGATATGGAATGTGTCGTTATGCGATGCTACAATTGTAGTTAAGGAGCTATCAACGAACAGCGACATCCCCACACCGAGCGTATCCCAGGTATAGAACATCGCCGGGTCGCCTATATAGAAATAAGTTCCGTTAATCGAGATGTAAACGCTTGTAGTATCGAGACCGGAGAGAGAATCCGCTATCCAGGCGTAAATTCCCGGAGACGAAATCGACATTATCGTATCGTCCGGCGGATAGAATCCCCATCCGACAGGGGGAGTTAAATCGACGAAGAAAACGCCGCAGGGGAGAAGCACCGTTACCGTGCCCAGTTCATCCGCGAGGGAATCGAGGCACCATTCTACCGTATCGCCGTCTTCCCATAACGGCGAAGGTTCGAATACGAGAAAAGAATCTTCCTCTATCCATAACCTCGGGTCGGTTATGTCGATTGTATCCGCGTTGACGATAAGTCGAATGGACATCGTATCCACCGAAATATCGTCGTTAACGACCAGTATTAATTGCTGATCCTCGCACGCCGTCCAGGAAGATTCCGTCGGTTCGATGAGATACGCCCAGGGCGGATCGCAGGGCACAATCGAATAATCCCAGACATCGCTTGTGTCCGACCCACAGTGGTTATTGGCCACTACGAACCATTCGACGTATTCGGTGCAATTGCCGATAGTATCGAAGAAAGTCTCGGTCAAACCGGATGCCACCAGAATACCGTTCATATAGACGTCATAGGTGATTTCCGGGCTTCCGTCCGCGCTGTCCCAATCGAGTGTAATCGGGCCGGGAAGCAAGTCGATAGAGCCGTCCGGCGGAGAAACGAGTTCAAGGTTAGATGGGGGAGTATCGACGTAAATGGTAACGGTATCGTAGGCGAAACATCCCGAGCTGTCCATTACGGTAACTATATATGTCGTAGTCGATTCCGGCATCGCCAGCGGATTAGCCAGGCCGGGATCATCGACTGCGGCCGGGGGTTCCCAGAAATAAGTGAATATGCCGTCTCCGCCAAGCGCGGTTGGACTACCTCCAATAGGAATCGATTCTCCCGCACAGATCGTATCGTTGAAACCGGCATCCGCGATCATCTCCGGATCGATATAAACAGTAGCGTCGTCGAAACCTAAACAGCCTGCGCCGGGAGAGGTAACGGTTAGGACGTAAGTTTCGGTGGAAGTCGGGGACACGGTTATTTCGCGTGTTGTCTCGCCTCCCGGGGACCAGCTGTATAAATAGCCGGGATCGTCCGGAATAATCTCCGGGACAAGTGTTACAGATTCCCCGCCGCACAAAATCGTATCGTTGATTATAACTTCCGGAGTAGGTTCGACGGTAATGGTAACGTATCCAGTGTCTATACAATCGTAACCATCCGACGCTATAACGCCGTATTCTATGGTAGAATCCGGGCAGGAGACGGGATTCGGCGACGACGGATCGGATAGGAAATCCGGCGGGAACCAGGTATATGTCCAGGTATGATCCGGGATTTCCGTAGTATCCAGCGTCGCTGTCAGACCGGTGCAATCGCCCGAACAGATAAGAGGATATTCAGCATAAGGTATAACGCTGAACTCGATGGGGCTTGGCACGTCTATACAATAAGTTTCCGTAGTATCTTCCGAACCAGGATCCCATGAAACGGTGATATCGTAACAAATGGTAGTTCCCCATACAGCAGGCGACAGGTCGATATTCCACGTTACAACGCTACTGCCTCCGTATCCAGCTACCGTGCCGAGATTGATTGGATTTGGATCGGTAGTTGATAGGCCGCCGGGCAAAGTTATTGTCGCCTGAACGTTTGTAGCGTCTGCTGTCCCGACATTTGTTATGATAGCTTCTGCGGTAAAGGGATTAGGCACGACATCGGAACAGGTGGGATCGAGATCGGGGGGAGTATGGTCGATAATGAGTCCCGTTCCACTCTCGATTTCGCCGATTCCATAATAAGTAACAAAAATTACTGAATCCCCCGGACAAACAGTTCTTGGATACCATTTAACCATTGTAGCCGAATCCCCGAAAGCCCCGCCGGTGTCGGCGATCCATTCGGCGTCGGCCCAACCGTTTCCTGCCGACCCCGGCCAGCTTCCATACCAGAATACGTCTGGCATAACGGCCTCAAAACCGATAAGAATACCCAGGGCGGTAAGGTCCCCGGGGCCGGGAGGGAATCCATTTTCATAAGCTCGCCAGATGGGAGGGATCGTCGGCGCAAAAAATATCTCGGCGATTCCGGTGTAACCGAAAGCGGTGGATATCTCTGCCGCGTCGTTCCAGTCCAGCATTGTATCGTAATAGACTATACATCCGCAATCGTGACAACCGGAGCCAGCGGGTTTCATTATTGCCTTGTATTTGATTTGTTCATTATTTCCAGGCAGACTGCCGAGACTAACCGGAGTAATCTCCTGTCGGATATAAACGCCGTTCCAGTTATTCCATATATGGTAGGACGTATCGCCGGACATCCAATTCGAACTGGAATTTGGAAGACCGGCGGCAGTTTTGCCGGTAAATCCATCGACGTAGAACATTACCCATTCCGTGCCCGGTGATCCAGGCCATGAAAAGGTAAGTCTAACGTATCCTCCGCCCCCTCCGGGATCTCCGCCTTCGTCGAATTCTCCGGTGGTTTCATCGACGTCGGCGGCCACGTAACCGTTACTGACCCGATAATCCATCGGTGCCGCCGGTCGCGGACGCGCGCCACCGCCTTCTTCCCAGGATTCTATCAGGCTTAGTTTCCAGGCGGAATAAGCATCGGGGTCGGTCTCGGCATCGGGCATGTCGGCTACCGCCGAGGCGTCGATTTCAAATAATTGCCGTGATAGGTCCGTTCGATGCGCCGTGGTGGAAATATCAGTTATCTGAGCCGATACATGCCCCATTAGAAACGTTAAAGAAATAATAAGGTAAAAAAGGAGCTTTTTATTCATCATAATCCCTTTGAATAAACGAGAGCATTCTTTATCCCTTATAATATAATGCAAAAGAATCCTATTTCAAGCTTTCAAAAGACCTTTTCCAATTTTCTATAACTTTTCTCACATAATCCGATATATAATCTACAACAGCCCTCGCATATCTGTCGGCCTCGTCCCGGTCGAACCGGAGTTGGTGGTTGTCGTCCTCGTATTTTAAAATAGTTCCCGCGTTGGGATATGGATATGCGCCATCGCGAACCCGGTAAATATCTCGTTTATCGAATAATCCTTCCTTAACCAGATTGGGATTAGCGGCCATAACCATATAGTTCTCGTTTAACCCCGCATGACCGCCCTTTTCACCGAGGATCTCTCTCGTTATCGGTTCGCAGAAATCCCACCAGTGTATTACGATAGTTCGTACACCAGCGTTTTTCCATAATTCACGAGCCACATTTTCCAGCTGTTCGTTATTCCCGCCGTGACCGTTGAGGATAAGTATCCAGTCGAACCCGGTATTTATCAGAGATTCGGCGACATCGTAAACGTAAGCTTCAAAAACATCCGGCGACACGGTCGATGAGCCGGGGTAGGGCAGAAGAGTTCTGGTGATGCCATAATTGATTGTCGGAGCAATAAACAAATCCAGTTTGTCAGCGACCTTTTCGGCAATATATTCCGGTATGGTGATGTCCGTGCCGAGGTTCGCGCAACCGTGGGCTTCCATTGTGCCTACAGGCAGGATGACTCCGCGTTTCGTTTTCAGTAAATCCCGGACTTCTTTCCAGTTAAGATTCTGTAACCGTCGTTCCATCTATGTCTCCCTGTAACCTATTGCATATCTATCTTTGCAGTTTATATCGCAAATTATTTTGTTTTTTTCGAATTCCATCGATAGCAGTTTCAGAACTTCATCGCCCTTATCCTCATGAATCTCGAGTGCGATAAAACCGCCGGAGTTCAATTTATCAATCGAAGACTGAATTATTTTTCGTATAACCTCCATGCCATCCGTTCCGCCCTGCAATGCTTCGCCGGGATCGTGCTTAACCTCTTCCGGTAGGTTTTCCATTTCCGAAAAAGTAATATAAGGGGGATTACTTACGACAAAATCGAAAGGGCCATCTATGTCTGTCGAAATATCGGTTTGAAACAACTTGAATCTGTCTTCCACGCCGAGATTTAGCGCATTTTTGCGAGAAAGGGAAATCGCGACCGGCGAAATGTCAGTGCCAGTTATTTTTAATTTTGACCTTTCTGCGAGGAGATTTACACCGATTGCACCCGACCCTACACCGATTTCCAAACCTCGAATATCGGGCGATTGCGGCAACCGTTCGAGAATAACATCGATCATTCCTTCGGTTTCTGGACGCGGCACGAAGACGCCTTTTTCAAGTAAAATCGGTCGCCCGTAAAATTCCCATTTCCCAAGAATTATCTGCAGTGGTTCGTCTTTTAGACGGCGATCCAATTTCTCGTTGAATTCTCGTTCGATACATTCTGGTAGCCTATCGATAACATAGCAACTGGTCGGTTCGCAATCGACGAGACTTGCCAGAAGAAACATAGCCTCTCTTCGGGCATTCTCGATGCCTTTTTCTACTAATTTGGCTGTGCCTTTGTCTAAGAGTTCTTTACCGGTCATATGTTTCCCGGTAAACTTCTCATTTTTTCTCTAACTCGTTCGATATTAACAGCCTCTGAATAATCTACGAGGATTCTATTATAATACTCAACCGCACCTGTGTAGTTTTCATCTATCGATGCCAGATCACCCTTTTTTTCGAGAGAAAGCGGCGCGTAAAAGCTTTCCGGGAAATTCTCAATTATCGATGAGTAGTCGTCTTTTGCGGATTCGATATTACCCGACTGAGAATAAAGAACCGATCGAGTCCATACGAGATAATCAGCCCAGGGTTGGTCGCCGAGTTCATCGATAAGCTCGTTTAATAGCGATATAGCTTCTCCGATTCGCCCCTGACGTTTGAACATAAAAGCCTGTGCGATTCTCGGCAATGCTTCCGATTGTGCGGCATCGACGATAAGCGCAAGATATTCCACTGCATTATTAGCCTCTTCCGATTTTGGGAAACTCAAAGCCACCGCGCGGAAAGCCGCCGCGGCGGTATCCGTGCTTCCCCGGAAGAAGGCAAGTTCACCGTAGCCGAACAGCGCCCAGGGATCGTGCGGAGCAACCGTTCTTCTACGATCCAGCACTTCTTGAGCAGAATCGATATCCCCCCGTCGAAGGTGGACGTCCGTGAGGCCGTGGTAAGATCCCTCGGTTCCCTGAACGCGGCCGTATTTGTCTAATACCGTTTGGAAATACTGTTGAGCGTTATCGAGATCGTTCAGTTCGTAAAGGTAAATGCTACCGAGTTGAGTGCAGGCTTGTGCTACAATTGGTTTGTTATTACTTTTTTGTAGCGGCTTCAGAATGTCGATTGCCCCCTGAATTTTTCCGATCTGTCTCATCGATTGCGCCATTATTAAGGCGGCTTCCTGAGCGAAACGCGGTTCGGCATTGTCGAGATATTCCCCCGCGAACAAAACAGCCTCGTGCTCGCCTGCTGTCAGGGCTTCACGCATAAAACCGAGAAGATAGATTCCCTTTTCCCCGCGTTTTTCCTCCGCGTTGATAAGGCTCTGTGCCGCCTGCATATATTTGCCCTGACGTATCTGCAACCGTGAAAGTAACCTATCTATTCGGTCGCCCTGAACTCCTGTTTTACGAAGCTGTTCGACGGCCTCCTCTAACTGTGTAAGCTGAGTCGTATCCGCCGCGACCTCGTTCATACGCGATTCGACATCCCGGAACCTGTCCGGATATTTCTGCAGATACAGACCGTATTCTTCCGAGGATGCTTCCCAGTCGCCCTGAATCTCATATAGCGAAGCGATTTCCATTGCGTAGAGAGCATCATCGCCTGCTTCTTTACGAGCGTTTTGTAATAAGTCTATCGCTTCTTCGATATACCCCCAGGCGCGAAAGGCCGCGAAAATTTTCAAAATTAATCCCTGATTATCCGGCGCCAGTTTGACTGCGGTATCAAAAGCGTCTTCGGCCTTATCGCCCTGTCCCTGCGATAGATACAACTGACCGGCATCTGCCCAGATATTCGGATCTTTGGGGTTCTGCGCGAGTTCCCCTTCGATCATCCCCAGAAGCGCTTCATTGTTCTTCGTGGCTCGATAAACCTGCTTCAATATCATACTGACACGCGAATTGTCAGGATTTTGTGAATTAAGTTCTTCGAGGATTTCCTGCGCATCTTCGTATTTTCCGAGGGCGACATATCGTTGCGCAAGTTCGAAATCCCTCGCGTAATCTCCCAAAAGACAGGTGGTTATGATGAGCAGTGCAATTATTATCGATTTAAATCTCATACGCGATCACTCATTGACTTCGACTTCTCGTAGCGAATTGAAATAGGATTTGATTAGCTCTTCGTATTCCTTCGGATAGGGCTGATTTAACGCGCGTAGTAGCTGTTGCTGGAGCACGTCGCGACGTTCGCCCATATCCTCGGGTAATTGGTCGGGGCTTGTGCGGACGACGTCTTCGCCGGTTCTGCTCTTACGCCTCTCCTCGAATTCCTGTTTATGCAGAGATTTCTGTATGTCCAGCATTCGGTTTAGTATTCGTTCCTGCCGCTGGAGTGTCCGTTCATCCGCACCGCGGTTGCGAAGATCCTTGACTACTTCCTCCATATTTTCGAGTATGTCGTCCATTCGTCCCGCTACGTCCGTTCTCTGCTCGGCCTCCTGTGCCAGTTCCTCCATCGACTTTCGAACGGCCTCCTGCTCGGCGGCGAGTCTTCCCGCGGCGGCCATCTGATCGGGAGTCATACCTCCAGGCATCGAACCGCTCTGCCCCTGGCTTCCCGCGAGAGGCATTGTCGCCTGGTTGATCTGCCCCTGCTTCTGACACATCCCCTGCATTTTCTGGAAAAAGCTCTGACCGTTGCTACAACTGGAAGAGCTTTGAGAGTTCATTTGATCCATCGTTTCGAGCAGTTTTTCCGCGCCGACATTCATACTCGCCATCGCTTCATACCCAACTGGCGACGCGGAATATCCGCGTCCCTGCTCAAGTTCTTTAAGCATGGAACTCATCTGGTCGAGGGATGTTCCCAGAATTGCGGCTACACTCGGCGGCATCATCATATTCTTCTCGGATATCCTCACGATTTCACTCGTGATTCTCGTGAGAGCAAGGTTAATATCCGCGGCATCTTTGCCCATAGCGCGAGCCAATTCTTTATCGCGGATATTTTTACCGAGTTTTGATAATACATTTTCCTGCCGTTCGGATAGATCGAGAAGCCCGAAAACCGCGCGGCGAATAGCTTCCATCGACTCCTGCGAAAGCATCTGTTGCATCTGCTCCTGCATCTTCTTCAACTGCTCGGCGGTCTGCTCGAACTGCTCGGAAAGCTCACTCGCCTTGCTTTTACATTGCGACATATTCCCGCTGGCCATGTCGGAACTGCATTGCCCGGATTTCTGCGACGGGCTGTTCTCCTGCATTTCCTGCGAAAGTTGTTGAGCCATATCCGACGGCATATCGGGGAATTCCTCCATCATCTCGGCCAGTTCCTGCAAGCCCTGTTCGAGAAGCTCGCTCCCCTCGGTGATTCTGTCCTGCATCCGCTTAGCGTCTTCTTTCGACATCGAGCCGTCTTCCAGACCCTCGCTGACCTCGTTCTCCATCTCATTGAGCTTTTCGGCAAGCGCGCGCATATCCTCGACTCTCTGCTCGACCTGCATTCTCTTGAGTAATGACAGCGTGCGGTCGAGACGTTCCATTAGCTCTTCCTGCGACATCTGGAATTCTTCCGCGGCCTTGCGAAGAGCCTCCGGATCCATCGATTCCATTGCCTCTTGAAGTTTCTGCATCGCCTGACGCATTTCCTCGGTAGCGACCTCCTGCAGGAGTTGCTGGACTTCCATCATCTTCTGCACAACTTCCATCGAAACAAGCTTCTGCTCGCTGACCTTCTCCGTGGTCTTGTCGTATTCCTGTGCCGTCTGCTCAAGTTTCTCGGATAACTCCTTCTGTCTTTCCATTGCTTCACGAAGGTCTTCGCGTTGTTCGTATGAAACCTCCGATTCGCGTTGCATCTCGCGGGTGAGTTCGGTCAAATCCTTCTGTAATTGCCTTTCCTGCTCGGCTATCTCCTCGATATCGCCCATCTGACGGTTGCGTTCCTCGCTGACATCGCGGATAATCTCGTCAATACTGGGGAATCGCACGGAATAAACGCGGCTTTTAGCCATCTTCGGCCCGGTAACACGGTCGTTGTCGTAAGCTTCGACCCAATAGAGAACGATATCGTTGGGCACCAGGTTGATATTGGATAAATCCCACAGATAATCCACCGCCACCTGAGGCTTACCCCACAGGTCGAAGGGGATCGCGATACGCAAAGTGTCCCTCTCGGATTTCTGGTTGAAATAAACCAGCTTGAAGCTCGAAAACCCATAATCGTCCTCGGCGAGAAGCGATAACGGAATAAGCATATCCTCGGTCAAATCCACGTCCACGCCGGGACTGGTGATTTCCACCGTTGGATATTCGTCCATCCGCACGCGAATGGGATATTCGATGGGATCGTCGTTGGACAGGCCTTCATCGTCGGAAACGTGTATCGAATAATAACCGGGTTCGATTGCGCGGAACACTCCGGCGGCATTATCGCCATCGATGTCCATCACCTTTTCGGTCGTGTCCGAGAAAAACAGTTTCCCTTCATCGATTTTCTTTGAGAACCGCGCACGCACCGTAACGTAAGTCCCGTAAGGCACATCGACGTTGCCCTCGTTGGCATCCAGTGTCTGATTGGCAAGGCCGGTGTATGAGGGATAATTGAAAGTAAGGCTAAGGCCGATAACCCGTGGACGATTGACCACTTCGATATCGAAATTCCGGCTGGTGAAATCGCCGCCGGTAACGTAATACTCGAAATCCCGCTTGACATCCTCGAAAGTGAAATGCCACAACCGCGAATTCTTCTCCGACCTGACCGCCTTGAATCCGCGTTCGGAACCCGGCTCGAATACTCGATAAACCGTTACGGCCTCAGGCTCCTTCCCGCTCGCCTCGATCTCGATTTCCAGATCGTTATACTTGGTAACCTGAGCGTCGCCTGGAACGACCTCGAGATTCGTCAACGTCGGCTTCGGGATATATTTAAAAGGATTTGTTCCTCGACGAAGCCCCTCCTGGAACGTCGCCGGGAACGCGGCAAGAAATCCCGCAAGAAGCAACAACGAGAAAACCAGCCACGCCGATTTTTCCCGTAACTTCCGAAATGGCGCGATCTTATTCGGATTCAGGCCGGAAATCTTTTCACCCGTATCTTCCACCGCCGCCTCGATAATCTCGCCCGAATAACCGACCCTCTCCGGCTCGATGTTCATCAAATCGAAAGCCGAGACCAACCTCGTTCCCAATTGAGGATATTTATTCTCGATCTCGACCGCCACGCGCCTCGCCCTCGGCGACCGAATTATCGGCGCGAAAACGAACCAGATTAACGCCCCGATCGCGATTATCAGCCATGCGAAGAACATCACACTGCGTGCCCCGGTCTCGAAATAAAATGCGCCGTTGAGTGAGATAATCAAAATCCCCGAGGTCAATATCGCCGCCAATGCCAACATCGCGCCGGAAAGCGAAGATACCAGAATAAGCGCCCTGCGTCCGCGTTTGAGAAAATCCAGTATTTTGCTTTTTGATTCGCCCATCATTCCGTTAAAGCATATATTATAATGTTTGTCCCCATCTTGAGCGATTCCAGACGCCTGGCTTCCGGGTCGCCGTGAACTGACTGATCCTCCCAGCCGTCGCCCAAATCGGTCTCGTAGGTGTAAAACACGACCAACCGACCCTCGTGGAAAATCCCGAAACCCTGCGCAGGTTTATTGTCGTGTTCGTGTATCTTCGGCAGGCCGTTGGAAAAATCGTAAAAACTGTGATATATCTCATGGTCGAAGGGGAGTTCCACCAGTTCGTTATCCGGGAAAACGCGCTGTATCTCCCTGCGGAAAGACGCGTCCATGCCGTAATTGTCGTCCGCGTGGAGGAAACCACCGTTCTGGAGATACGCCCGCAGTCGTTCCACCTCGCTGTCCGTGAATTTGACATTGCCGTGCCCGGTCATGTAAATATAAGGGTAATTGAAGAAATCGTCGTCGGTAGGTTCGACATACTTGCCGTTGTAAACCGCAGGCAATCCGGCGTTATCGCGCACGAACTCGATGAGGTTCGGCAATGCCGAGGAATTCGCATACCAATCCCCGCCGCCGCCATATTTAAGTTGCGCGACAGTAAACGGCACCGCAGGCAACTCGGAACTTTGCCCGACCAGAGTCCCGAAAGCGATTATCGTTAATATTATAACATTTCTCAACATAGCTATCTTAACCAAGCAATTATTCGACCAAACCTATATTATAGAAATGAATCCCCGAATGTCAAAAGCTGAATTGAGAATTTACGACTATTGCACCGCGCCCCCGCCCCAACTATAAAATCTCCCCTTGTTAAAAGGAGGGTCAGGGGGGATTATTTGACATTTGAGCTTTGACATAAAAAAAGGCCTCTTCCTCAAGCCACCCGCATTTTTACCCTGTCATTTCGAACGTAGCGAGAAATCTTCATGAAATTAATAGGTGAGGCGTCCCGCCGCACATCGAGCGAGACGCTCAATCTTATAGTTTAATATAAGATTTCGCGTCCGGCAAAGTCCTCCCTTCGACAAGCTCAGGACATTGCCTCGCAATGACGAGGTAAGGGGATTCACGAGTTTCCAGATAGACAAAGTCAGCATCTACGCAGGGCTCGAACAATATACAATCGAAAATCTCCGCCCCGATATAGTAAAATCTGCGCTGGAAACCCTGATCGAACTGGCCGATAGATAGGTTCCCTAAACCGCCAGCTCCACCTCGACGGACTTGCTCCAATATCCCTCTTTGCCATTGGCGATTGCTCTCACGCGGAAATCGAACGCCCCGGATAATCCCTCCGGCGGCGGGCAGGAATTATCCTCGCCCTCGTAAAACGAAGTCCAGTGGCCGGATTGACCCGCGCCGCGCAGATGCATCTCGTAGCTGTCCGCGCCCTCGATTGCGTTCCATCGGAAGATTCGCTCGCCGCTCTCGTAACGGAACTCCTCCGGCGCGGGCGGACGCTTTTTCGTCCAGACCATAGACCTGGGCAACATCCCCATACCAATAAAATGGTTGCTCTGCACGCCCCACACAGCCGCGGCGTGCTCATAGACCAAT
Source organism: uncultured bacterium (assembly GCA_964606695.1). Lineage (GTDB taxonomy): Bacteria > UBP14 > UBA6098 > UBA6098 > UBA6098 > CAZSHG01. Next base: position 18,924 of record CAZSHG010000032.1, on the reverse strand, counting down.
CTGAGTCGCCTGGAATCCTCGCGAAAACGCTTGTTCCTCGCCTCGATTGCCGCCGAGGCCTTCTCACGCTGGGCGCATGCCTCGGTATGAAGCTCGCTCATGTCCGCTCGAAGCGTTTTCAACTCGTCGATGAAATGCGCCGGAAGCACCCACGGCTTGCCCTCATCGACGTTTTTGTCGTTCTGGCGAACCATATCGTCCACCGCCGATTCCAGGCCGTCGCGAGACCGTGGTGTTTGGCCGTTTATCGAGTATGAACGCTTGATTTCGTCGGCGTTATCATATTCCGCGATAATCGCCTTGAGCAGTTTTTTCGATTTCTGGTAATATTTCGAGCATTTCTCGAAAGCTATCTCGTAATTTCCGAATGCGATGCCAGTTTGACCTTTTTCGATAAACGCCTTTCCCCAAATTTCATGCCAATCGTCTTCGCAACTTTGAGCCCATAATAGTAAATTGCCCTCCACACCTATTTCGTCCGCAATTTCATCTATCCGGTTTTGCAAAAAACCTAATCTTCCTGAACGCTTTTCAATACTGTCTGCAAAGAAGTTATTATCGATGATCATAATGCCTCCAGAATCTTGTTACATGTTATCATAAGCAACTAACAATTATCTTAAATTAACTTACTCTCGTTTATAATTGCGTTACATCTAAATATAAATAAGTTTTATCTCTTTATAATTATTTTACAACTTATTTAAATTAACATATATCTATTCATAATTGCATTACATCTTAATTATATTAACTTACTTTTAATTATAATCGCATTATATCTTATTTAAATTAACTTACATATCAAAATTAAAAATAATATATTTAAAAAGTAATATAAATATTTTTTAATACAATCTGATTATTTATAATTCATATTTAATATTAAAAATAAGTGAATAGAAATTATTAAAAAGTAATAAGATACTAAAATAATCAAAAATGATATTATTTAGGATAATATACTTATATATAAGAAGTAATCAATAAAAAAATAATAAAATATGAAAAATAGCTGAAATTAAACTATAAAAGATAAGATGTAACTAAATTATCGAGAATAAAGGCATAACGATATAGGTTCAGATCGCGTTTCCCGGTCCCGGTGTTCCGTAATGGCCACTCGAATCGGCGATTGCTAATCTAAAAAGACTGGCGGATACAGAAGGAATTCGGAATGGCATGCATTCAATCCCCTATTATTTTAACTTTTGAAAGAAAATTAATGAACGTGAAATGTTTTTAGAAGGGGGAAGGTAGAGTTATTCGTCCGGTGTCTCTTGCGATGTTTCGTGGCTTCCGCTTTGGACTATGCGGTATGTGGTGTAGGCGAGATCGACGGTATCGCTGTTGTTGAATGCGTCCAGGATATCTTTCGCCACGCGTGATTCGGTGGTTCTGCGTGATCGCACAGGAACGAGAAACCTCGCGGTAAGTTCCACGCCGAAATCGATGATTTTCGTGTAAACGATTGGGGTGAGCGTGCCCAGTTTGATCAGGTATTTTTCTCTTGCGGTTCGCATCTCTTTCGCGGCCAGTTCGGGGATTTCACCCGCGATCTTATCGAGGATCTCCTCGACCAGCCGAACGGCTTCGCGCCAGTCGCTTTCGTATGTGATATTCGCTTTTACCTCGGTCCATATATATCGGAAACCATTGGAATAATTGAAGATGTTCTTAGTAAAAAGCCAGTTATGCGGTATGGACGCCAGCCTTCCGGTGGATTGTTCGCCGCCAACCCAGCCCTCGACCTCCAAAACGGTCGTAGAGAGCACGCTTATATCCACGACGTCGCCTTTTAAAGTGTCGATCTGTATTCTATCGCCCAGTTGGTAGGGGCGGGAGACTGTCAGGAAAAGCCATCCCGCAATGGAAGTCAACGGATCTTTCAGTGCCAGGGCAACTCCCGCGCCGATTATTCCCAGAAATGTCGATAGGCTCGATATGAATTCCATCCAGATACCCGCCACAAAAAGCGCGCCGATTAGTGTCATGAAATAAACTAAACGTTTACGAACAGAATAGAGTGCCTCCGGGGTTTTAATCCATTTCTCGATCAGCTTGAAAATCAGCCTTGTTAAAATATAGAACAGGATTATAACCAGGCCGCTGGCGATGAGTTTTTCTGGAATGGATGTTATCGACAGATTAAACATTGCAAATAAAAATATACATTCCACCGAGATCAGTCAAGAAGTTTAATTTTTGCGAAGTATTAGTTTGACTTTGTTAGTTCAAGTCGATAACTTAAAACCTATGAGAGCGCAGGATTACGCAAGATCATTATATAAGTTCTTCGATGTGGAAGATATTCCGGTCGATATGCCGCAGTTGCTGAACAAACTGGAAGTGGAGTTTCGCGAGGAGGAACTCGGCGGTATCGATGGGATTGCTTTTAAAAGCGAAAATAAACAACTGATAATTGTTAATCAATCGCTATCTCCAGAGCGTCGGCGTTTCGTGATGGCTCACGAACTCGCGCATATAATCATGCCGCATAAAACCAGCTATCTGATTTGCGGGGGCGATAAAGGAAATGCTCGTATGGAATCGGATGCGGACCGATTCGCGGCGGAATTGCTTATGCCCGAGCCGACAGTCCGATCGCAATGGGAATTATATAAGGATAACAAAGAATACCGGGTCGAGGTTCTGGCTGAACGGTTCGGAGTTTCTCCGACGGCTATGTCTATCAGAATACGGCGACTCGGATTAAAATAGAGTGGGAGAATATTATGGGTCTTGATATGTATGTCATCGATGGTGGAAAGCCTCTGGAGGGAACTATCGCTGTAAAAGGGGCTAAGAACGCCGTTCTGCCGATGTTGTGCGCGGCGCTTATACCGGGGGAGGGGGAGGTTGTCCTGCGCAACGTTCCGAACCTCGCGGATATCAGGATAATGATTCAGCTTATGGAACATTTCGGCGCAGTGGTCGATTTCGATAAAGAGAATTCGACTATAACTATCGATCCTTCCGGGGTTGAAAATAAGCCTGCACCTTACGAGCTGGTCAGAAAGATGCGTGCGAGTTTTATGGTGATGGGCGCACTGCTGGCGCGTTTTGGTAGCACAAAAGTATCTCAACCGGGTGGATGTGCAATTGGCGCAAGGCCTATTAATTGGCATATCAATAATTTCCGGCGAATGGGCGCAGAGATAAGCGAATCACATGGATATGTTTCCGCGGACTGCAAAGGCAAACCCAGAGGACGAGTTCTTTATTTTGACCGTCCAAGCCATACCGGCACCGAGAATGTAATGATGGCCGCAACTCTGGCCGAGGGCACGACAACGATAATCAATGCGGCTACCGACCCGGAGGTAAGCGATTTCGCGAGATTCCTAACCGCTATGGGAGCGCGAATAAAAGGCGCGGGTGGCCCGGTGATTACCGTCGAGGGCGTGGATAAGCTACGCGGCGCGGATCATATACCTATCGGCGACAGGCTGGAAGCCGGCACTTATCTTTTTGGAGGTTTAGTAACTCAGGGTAATGTCAAAGTTACCGGCATCAATCCGGAACACCTATCCGTAGTGCTTCTTAAAATGAAGGAGATGGGCGCGAAAATCGAGACCTCGCCGGGAGAGATCAGTATATCGATGTCCGGCAGACCGAAGGCGGTCGATTTCACGACTGCGGTATTCCCCGGTTATCCTACCGATTTACAGCCGGCGGCAATGGTCGCTTTGACTGTTGCCGAAGGAACCGGATTTATTCGCGAAACCATATTTGAAAACCGTTTCTTGCATGTTATGGAATTAATTCGACTGGGCGCAAAGATAGTGATTAACGGCGACAGAGCTACTGTAACCGGCGTCCTTAACCTGGATGGAGCCGAAGTTATGGCCAGCGATATCCGAGCGGGAGCGGCTATGGTTTTGGCCGCTTTAGCGGCGCGCGGTAGATCGGAAGTTCTGAGGATTTACCATATCGATCGAGGTTACGAGAAATTCGAGGACAAACTACGATCTTTGGGCGCATCGATCAAACGCGTCGATCAATATAGCTGGAGTGGCGATTAATCGGCGGCTCAGGCGTCCGGCGGAGACTGGACAATGAAGCTCTTCCAGACTGTCATGTGCTCGATTGCATATTCCGGGCCTTCTCGCCCGATCCCGGATAGCTTATTTCCGCCGTAGGGGATTAAATCCGCTCGCCAGGTGGGTATGTCGTTGATTATAACTCCTCCGACGTTTATTTTATCGAAAGCCGTTTTTGCCAGATGGATATCTGACGTGAAAATCCCCGTCTGCAGTCCATAAACCGACCTATCGATAAAGGAAAAAGCCTCTTCCGCGTTATCCACCTGCTCGATTACCAATACCGGCCCGAAAATTTCCGATGAAACTACGTCCATTTCATGACGTGTATCCGTCAGTAGTGTAGGTTCATAAAAGGAACCTTCGCGTTTGCCGCCTATCAGAAGTTTTGCTCCATTTTCGATAGCTTTGTTTACCCAGAATTCGATTCGATCCGCTTCACTCTCGGTTATCATCGGGCCGACGTTCGTCTGTTCGTCCAGCGGATCACCCATCTTGAGCGCTCGGGTGTTGGTCAACATTAGTTCGATGAAATCGTCGAAGACATCTCGATGAACATAAACGCGTTGAGTCGATATACAAACCTGTCCCGCCAGAGCGAAAGCTCCCAGTGTGATTCTATTAGCGGCGTGCATGATGTCGGCGTCCGAATCGACATAAGCCGAGGAATTAGAACCGAGTTCGAAAGCAAACAGCTTCATACCGGCAATCTTCGCAAGTCTCTGTCCAACCGCCGGACTTCCGGTAAATGTAACGACTTTGATTATATCGTTCGATGCGATAGGCTCAGCGATTTTGCGGCCCGAGCCTGTCAGGACATTTACCGCTTCTTTCGGAACTCCCGAATCGATCATCAATTCACCCAGCATGATACCGGTGATTGGCGTCGAGCTGGCCGGTTTCAATATGAAAGAGTTTCCCGCCGCGATTGCCGGCCCGATTTTATGAACGGCAAGATTCAACGGAAAATTGAATGGTGTAATCGCAAGAACTGGCCCCGCCGGGAATCGTTTGCTGAATCCCCATTTGCCCTCACCGTTCGGTGCGGCCTCGATTGGCAGGACTTTACCGCACATATGTTCTTCCGCCGCGATTGCAGATAATCGAAAAGTTTCGCAGGCTCTCGACACTTCCCCACGCGCCTCGCGAATGGTCTTACCCGATTCCCTCGAAATTGTTTTCGCAAAACCCTCTTTTCGTTCATCGAGTAATTGTGAAGCTCTATTGAGCCAATTCATTCGCATCCTCACCGTGGATTCCTTGAGAATCTCGAATCCTATTTCCACTGACGTAAGCGCTTGTTCGATTTCTTTTTCACCTGCGATGTAAACATTAGCTATCTCTTTGCCATCATAGGGATTACGAATTGTAAATGTCTCTTTAGTTTCGTGTTTTTTACCGCCGATTATTATAGGGTATTTTTCCATTGTTTATTCCATTCCATCGAAAACAATTTTGCCGTCAACTATCGTCATTACTGTTTTCCCGGTTAATTTCCAGCCGTTATAAACTGTGTTTTTTGATATACTTGCGAATTTCGACTTATCGACCGTCCATTCCAATTCCGGATCGAAAACTACAACATCAGCAAAAGCACCCAGAGAAAGACTCCCGGCCGGAAGATCGAATATCTTCGCCGGATTCACACTCATAAGTTCAATCATCTTCGAAATGTCGATGATTCCCTCTTTCACGAAATAAGTGTGAATCAAGGCCAGCGATGTTTCCAGGCCTATTATCCCAAAAGGCGCTGTGATGAAATCGCGGTCCTTTTCGTGCGTCGGGTGCGGCGCGTGGTCGCTGGCAATCGCGTCGATTGTGCCGTCCGCTAACGCTTCGCGTAGGTTAGTCATATCGCGGGCACTTCGAAGCGGTGGATTCACTTTGAAAAGCGCGTCGAAGCCGGATTTTGGGATCTCCTCATCGGTTAATAGCAGATGATGCGGTGTAGTCTCTGCGGAAACTTTGACTCCACGCGCTTTGGCTTCCCTGATAATCTGCACGCTTTCACGTGCGCTGACATGGCAAAAATGCACGGGGGCATCCAGATATTCCGCGATCATTATGTCCCGGGCAATCATTGCCGTTTCAGCGATTCCCGGCGATGCGGGCATTCCAGTGCGTCCGCTGACTTCGCCCTCATGCATACTGCCTTTGTTTGCCAGATCGAGGTCTTCGCAATGCAATGTTAATTTGATGCCGAGCATAGCGGAGTATGTCAGGGCGTTTCGCAGAAGCTGAGAATTTTCGACAGGTTTGCCGTCATCGGAAAACGCTACCGCACCAGAAAGCGTAAGGTCTCCCATCTCAGATAGTTCTTTACCCTCCAAACCCTTGCTTATAGCCGCTACAGGATAAACTCGACAGGGAGCATTCCGCGCTTTATCGTAAATAAATCGAACGTCCGATGCCGAATCGATAGGTGGATTTGTGTTCGGCATACAACATATCGAAGAAAAACCGCCACGCACCGCGGCTTCCGAACCGGTCGCGATAGTCTCTGCATCCTCGCCGCCCGGTTCCCGAAGATGCACATGGATATCGACCAGACCGGGGAAAACGAACTTGCCGTCAGCGTCGATTTCCTCATAGCCCTGATAATTTTTCCGTCCGCCGATACGCTTTATCATCTCGCCTTCGATATAGACGTCCGCGATCTTATCTATACCGTTCATCGGGTCGATTACATGACCGTTTTTGATTACGATTTTACCGTTCGACATCTCAACTCCTATTCGAAATCTTATCCCCGGTCAATTCGAGGAGTAAATTTTCCGTTTTCTGGACTATTATTTCCCACGATAGATTTTGCACAGCGTGTTCGCGCCCCTTTTGCCCCATATTTTCAGTGAGTTCGCTATCCTTCAATATCTCACCTGCGGCTTCAGCGAAAGCCTTTGGTGAATTGCCATCGACGGCTTTCAGGACTCCTAATTCGGCGAAATATAAATACGTTCCCCAATCCGGCCCCACGATAGGAATCCCGCAGGCAGAATAGGCCGAAAGCCGCACAGGCCAACCATTTTCAGCAGTAGTTCGGATTGACCATGCTAACGCCAGATCAAGGGAAGCGGTATATTTCGCGCTTTGGGCAACATCGACCGGGCCGACTGCCGTTATAGAATTTCGGGCGGTGCTGTTATGAATGTGTTCTTTTAATTTAGACAACCCCGGCCCGCCACCTACGAAAATAAGACATGCTCGAGGAAATTCATCCAGAAATAGCTCGAACGCCTCGATTAGCGGCGTTTCGACGTGATAAGGCAAAACACTGCCCACCACGCCTATCAATGGTGAACCGGGAGGGATACCCAGTTCTTCTCTTAAGATTTCTTTGTCGGTCGCGGGAGAGAACAATTCCGTATCGACTCCGTTAGGGTGAAGGGCGAATTTATCGTTCCCACCCGCGATATGGGCGAATTTCTCGATTAAACCGGGTGCAACAGCTACTATTTTATCGACCTTATTTATCCTTTTCTTGAAGTAAAATCTCCATTCGATTTCAGCGAAAAGCCTGTGTTTGAAAGATATCGGGCCGGACGATTTCTCCATTCCCACGTGACCGTTTACTTCAAGGACAACCGAAATACCCAGTTCCTTCGCCGCTTTCACGACTGGATTGCAGAAATAAAAATCCCGGATGTAAATAGCGTCATAGTTATTATTGGAATTTAGCCATTCCGCCGCACAGCGCGCCCATCCGATGACGCTTCTTTGCTTCTGCTTCAATCGAATAATATTAACGCCCTCGATTTCCGTGTCGCCGCACAATTCCGGGGCGAGCAAATCGACCGAATGGCCTTTCCCCGCGAGACCTCCAGCTATAGCGCCGACATGTATCACAGCCGCGCCCGGTTTAGATAAATCGGAGTATGCGAAATAGGCTATCCTCATTCTTCCACAGTCTCCCTGCGTAAAGGCGACAACAGATAGAGCACCGCCATCCGCACCGCGACTCCGTTCGTAACCTGCTCGAGAATCACCGATTCATCCGAATCCGCGACGTCCTGAGTGATTTCAACTCCTCGATTCATCGGTCCGGGATGCATGATAAGACGATCCTTATCCATCAGTTTGACCCTATTCGTATTGACACCCCAGATTCTGGAATATTCCCTTAGCGAAGGTATATATCCCGATGACTGCCGTTCCAACTGCAGGCGCATGATATTGACCACATTCGCGCCCGAAATAGCCTCCTCGATTTCGCTGGTTATCTTTATTCCCCATGTCCCCACGCCGGGAGGCAACAGGGTTGCCGGTGCGCAAAGAGTTACCTTCGCGCCCAGCGCTTTAAGGCCGAAGACATTGCTTCGAATAACCCTGCTATGAAGGGCATCTCCGACGAGAGCAACTCTAAGTCCTTTCAAATCGCCGAATCTCTCGCGAATAGTAAAAAGATCGAGAAGGGCCTGAGTGGGATGCTCATGGGAGCCGTCGCCGGCATTTATTACGATGGAGTTGCATCGGCGGGCGATGTAGTGGGGCGCGCCAGTTGCACCATGGCGCATCACTATCATGTCGATCTTCATCGCCAGAATGTTTTCCACGGTGTCGCGAAGACTCTCGCCCTTTTTCAAACTTGATGTCGATGCTGAGAAGTTGACTACATCCGCGCTAACCCGCTTTTCCGCAAGCTCGAAGGACATCCGCGTCCGTGTCGATGGCTCGAAGAAAAGATTCGCGATGGTGATGCCCCTGAGGGGCGGAACTTTCTTGATGTCCCGTTCGAGAACATCGCGGAATGCCTTGGCGTGATCGAGGATTTCCAGAATTTCGTCGCCGCTGTAGCCTTCGAGGCCAAGAAGATGTTTTCTGCTATACATTTAGGCTCCTAAAAAAAAGGGCTTTTCAGCCCCATTATTCCTTAATAACCTTGACGACCTGATCTTCGCCGTCAACTTCCTTCACTCGAACCTCGACATACTCCGATTCTTTGAGACTGACCTGTTTTGCGATGTAATCCGCGCAGATAGGATATTCGCGGTTGCCTCTGTCCACGATGACCGCGAGCTGTATGCTCTTAGGCCTGCCGAAATCGATTATTTCATCTATAGCCGCGCGGACGGTGCGACCGGTGTAGAGCACGTCATCGACGAGAATCACGTCCCTGTCCTCGACCTCGAATAAAACCTCCGTCCCCCCGACATAGGGCGACGACGTTATCTCCTTGAAATCGTCCCTATACAGAGTGATATCGATGCTTCCGATGGGAATCTCGACCTTCTCGATTTCCTCGATATGCGCTTTGAGCCGCTCGGAAAGATACACCCCCCTGTTGCGGATGCCAATAATAACGAGATTTTTCGCGCCCTTGTTCCGCTCGATAATTTCGAGGGCTATTCTTTTTAGGCTTCTTTCGAGATGTGTTTTGTCCATAAGTTCTATCATAACGACCTCCATTTCAGTTTGCGAATAAGATAGATAGACAGCCGGTTTTGTCAATATGAAAAGGAGGGTATATGAAGAACAAAGTATTTCAGTAATGAGCGATTTTTGCCCTTGATAGTGCTCTATCCGGCCTGGGTCGCGTAAAAAATCTTTTTCTCAGCACCAGTGGCAGAGCCTACTCGAAGCCGCACTTGGTTAAAGCCTCCTTTGACCCAACGAATAATTCTAATTGCGCATTCCCCACCGATTTGCTAAATTAGATATAGGAGGCCAGGAAGAAATGACAAAATCCAAATTACAAATATCAAATGAAGCTCCGTCATTGCGAGGAGGGCGAATGCTCGACGAAGCAATCTTTTCCAAATGCAAAAGAGATTTCTCCCTTCGGTTCGAAATGACAGGGGGTAATTGGTTCGAAATGATAGGGGGTAATGGATTGAAATTCCCAAAAGGAGGCACATCATGCACATCACAATCGAGAACAACAAAGTCATCGTCAACCTCGACGAAACCGAGTTTCCAAAATTTCAGGCGATGTTTCAGAACCTCGACAGGCCGGTCAACTGCGCCTGCGAGTTCCGCGAGTTCTACGGCAACGACATCACAGTGAATCTCTCCCTCCTGCCCATGCACCTATGCCGAACCATCGGCGAGGCGAACCTCTCCGCCGACCCCTTCGCCACCATGACCCTCTACCCCTTCTGGAAATACGGGTTCGCGTTCGGAATGGGAAACATGCTCGCCCTGTGGCTGGGCATCGACGACCCGCACAAAAAAGCCGTGGCCGCAGACGAGTTCGGCATGGGCTTCTGTTGCTGGGCGATGGAGGAGATTTTCAACTGCGAATACTGGGCGGACACGACAACCCTCCTCAAAATCGGAGCAGTCTTTCCCATCGGCACGAAAAGGCCGGATTTCGTATGCGGATTCGCCGACGGAAGCCTCGGCATATTCGAGGCGAAAGGGACTACCGGCTCGATAGGCGACCTGACCTCCGCCCTCGAGAGCGGGAAACTTCAGACCGCCGGCATAGGCGCGCCCGACCCGATTTCGCAGAGGGTTGCCGTGGGATGCGCTCTCGGCGGCGGCGAAACCCGCGTAGTGCTCCTCGACCCGCCCGACCCGGCCTCCGACGCGAAACCAACCAACCTAACCGCCGACCTCGTGAGACGCGCGGCAATGGAAATGAGAAAACCCGAAGGTGCGCCCCTCGTGGGTGCCCGAGGCATGGACACCGATGCCGACGAACGGGAGGGCACAAGACCCTCGCCTACAGAGGGCATAACCGAGACGATATTCCGCGGGCCGGACGGCGCCACGGGCACTACCCGCGAAATCGCCCTCATACACGACGACTACAAAAAGGACAAGAACCACGGCTGGCTGAACATCGCCTAATTCCCCTTGCGCACCCGCAGGAGGAGATTATATTGGTAGTGAACTTGCAGAACGAGAGTGGAGAATGAATATGAACTACTGGCTCGAACTTAGTATCGAATTCGCTAATCAAAGAAACTATCTCGATGAGCTTCATCGTGTTTATCCCGCAATACCTCAAGGGATAAGGGAAATAGACGACGAGAAATGGCAGTCAGTCGAAAGTGCATTCAAAAAGAAGAACCGAAAAGAACTACTCAAAAGCCTGTTAGATTTAGACCTGTTCCCTATCAAAGACCCATACGTTGCCTTCCTGAAACGCGACAAAACGGCAATCGAAAGAAATCCCGCGACAATAGAAAGACTTACTGGACGACTATTTGAAATGGGGTTAGATGGAATCTGGGAAAGATGCTCTGAACCAAAAGAGATTAATCGAATTATCGGGCCGCTTTTTCGCAACTGGATTATATCCGGATGTTTGGGTGCCGATTTGAAGAGCGAAGAGGAGTTTAAGAAATCAAAAGGCAATGCGATATTAGCAGAAGCCGATGCCGGGCTACTCCGATTTGCCAAAGAATACTTAGATTACACAGGAACCAAAGGACTGGATTTCATCGGACGCTTCAGAGGGAAACACGTCGTCGGAGAAGCGAAATTCCTGACGGACTATGGAGGTCATCAAAACGCCCAATTCGAAGATGCAAAGAATCTCCTGCTTCGATCTTCAATCAAAGCCGAGAAGGTTGCAATTCTCGATGGAGTTCTCTACCTTAAAAGCAGGAACAAAATGCACAGGTCTCTTATCAACGAACTCAAGGAGTTCAATGTCATGAGCGCTTTAGTCCTCAGGGAGTTCTTGTATCAGCTATGATGGAACTTAACTATCCACATAAACGGCCAAAAAGGGAAATCCTGAATCGAACCAAACCCGCATTCTTAGAAGGGGAATTAGGCAGTTCAGACAATAGTCTCTTAATCGAAGGCGATAATCTACGTGCGATGAAAGCTCTTCTAACTCAATTTGACCTTCGACAGAAAGTTGACCTCGTTTATATCGACCCGCCCTTCGCGACAAACACCATTTACCGCCATAACGGGGACAGAACCGCAACAATAAGCCCATCGGCGAGCGACGACATCGCATATTCAGACAAGCTCAAGGGTGCGGAGTTCTTAGAATTCCTCAGAGAGCGTCTCGTTTTTATTCGCGAGCTTATGGCTGATCATGCCTCGATTTATCTCCATATAGACTACAAAATAGGCCATTACGTTAAGATAATCATGGACGAGATTTTCGGAATCGAGAATTTCAGAAATGATATTACGCGCGTCAAATGCAACCCAAAAAATTTCCACCGCAAGGGTTATAGCAATCTCAAAGACATGATCCTCTTCTACACGAAAAGCGACGATTTTGTCTGGAATGAACCTACCATAGATTTTAACGAAGCCGATATTATCAGATTGTTTCCCAAGGTCGATTCAAAAGGGAGACGATACACTACGACCCCTCTGCACGCTCCCGGCGAAACTCAAAACGGCGATACGGGCAAAGAATGGAAAGGCCAGTTGCCACCTTCCGGAAGACATTGGCGTTATTCACCCGCAGTTCTTGACGACCTTGATTCCCAGGGCTTGATTGAATGGTCTTCTACCGGCAATCCGAGAAAAATACAGTTCGCGACCGACGCCGAGAAAAGAGGCAAACGCCTTCAGGACATCTGGGAGTTCAAAGACCCGCCCTACCCGAATTACCCGACCGAGAAGAACCTTGATTTATTGAGAACTATAATCAGAACTTCTACTGAGCCGGGGCAAAGGGTGTTCGATTGTTTCTGCGGCTCGGGAACTACTTTATACGCGGCACAGGAACTCGGACGCCATTGGATTGGAATCGACGAGTCTCCTATCGCCATCGCGACGGCGAAGAAGAGATTATCGGAACTCACATCCGACCTTTTCACGGACACGACCCCATTTGCTTTCCTGAAAGAAGCGGAGGAAGCCGCCATCGTGGAGGGTTCCACGAAATGACCCCTCGCCTCGACACTCGGCAACGTAAGGGGGAGGCTCGAAAATACGGCCCGGCTGACGCCCCTCTCCCTTCGAGCCTTCCAAAACCGCCTCCGCCCGCCGATGAATGCCTTCTGACCGCCGTCAAAAACCTTTTGACAATCGCAAAAACCCATCCGCCAGAAAATGACCCCCTTTTGACCAATGACAAAAACCATCCGTCCGCCGATAAATCCCTTTTGACTCTCGACAAACCCCTTTCAGCACGCCGCCTTTGCATTTCGACCGAGGAAAAATCCATTCCGACCGACCGACAAGTCCTTTCATTGCTTGAAATGAATCGTCAGGTGCTTGAAATGAATCCTCGGATGCTTGAAATGAATTTCCGGACGCTTGAAATGAATCCTCGGGTGCTTGAAATAGATTTCCGGACGCTTGAAAAGAATGTTCCGAGCCTTGAAAAGGATTTCCCCTCGCTTGAAAGGTTTACTCGGAGCCTTGAAACCTTCATTTCCTCGGTTGAAATGAATTTACGGAGGGCAGGAAGGGATCGGCGGAAAACCGGAAAGGATAGCCGAACGAAAGGAAGCAAAAAATGAGGAAAGAATTAAAAGGAATATCAGAAAAGGATTATCATTGCTACGGGCTATCTATGAGGGATTTCGATTACATTTTAGATCTAATTCAGAAATATATCGATTTTGGGGAAAAAGACTTAGAAAGCAAGAAAAAGAAGGCAATTGAAGACGATCCGGATCTTGTTTGTCTTGGTGAATACATCTCAGACATAGCCCATTATAAGTGGGTTGACGAGCAGTTTTTGTGGCAGTTCGCATTATGGAGGTTCCAGGGAATCTTCGAAGGAATCATTAATACTAAATTACTCCCGGAAGAATTAAGGAAAGACTATGGCGGACTGAAAACAAAGCTTAATGGACTTGAAGAAGCTGGATATATATTAACAGAAGAAGAATCCCGCGAATTACGTGATTGGGCTACGTTACGAAATATTCTTTCTCATACACCACCTGAGTGTTATAGGCCCGGCCCATTAAGAGAAGAAGATGTTCTGGAATACATGGAATTTTTAAAAACGCTACTTGCGAGATGGTTACAACAATGAAGAGTAAGAACAAATTTAAAAGGAATCAAAATGACTGACTTTGAAACAGAATATTTCATTCAAACAAGAAAAGAAATCGACACTGAAAAGATGGAGAGAAATAAGCTTCTACACCTTGCAATTCTAGTGCTTGGTGGTTCTTATACTATCCTCCTAAATGGCGCTTTGTCAAAGAGTGATGTAATTCAGGAAATTCCCAGTAAAGTTCTCACAATAACCATTTTTTGTCTTGCGGTTCCTCTGCTCGTTTTTATTACTGCTATTACTAAAGCTAGGTTAATTAGGAAATATCAAATTGCAGACAGATGGGAAGTGCTGGATTCCATGATCTCGAATATGAAAGGCCTCGTAGCCCTGTCAGATTCAAATGCAATTGAGCATAAGGTGGTAGCAGGTCTTCGTAAAAATAGATATGTTTCTGAGGATAAAGCTGTCTTTATAGGATTGTCGGTTTTCATTTATTCCCCTCTAATCACTTTCTTCATTTGTCTTTGGTATTATTTCAGTAGATATTGCCCTGTAATAATAGCAAGTTGTATCTGTTGTCTGCATTTTTTCTTCTCTTGGTGGTGGCTGTTCCGCCGTCCTCTACTATCTGGAAAAGGGAAAAAAAACGCTTCTGAAAATTCTTCGAAAGAAAATACAGAATGATTATGAAGTCCATTAAAATACAACATCCGCCCTAACCGAAAGGGTTTGTTAAGTTCGCAAATCTTTAACAAAACAAAACCGCCCGGAAGGGCAATCAAAGGAGAATAACATGGAGATCATCTTAGCTAACGACTTTACGCAAGATACCCTCGGCAGGCGCGGGGTGCGGTTGATGGAGATTCAGAACACTATCGCTTCCCTTCAGCCTTCCCTCAATGTGTCGCCGGAGCTGTTCAACTGGGCTACGAATTGTTACGACAATTACACGGCGCTTCGAACCACCGCCAGCGCCGAACTTGGCGAAAAGGAAGGCGCAACCACCGAGTTGGACATGAAAGAAAAAATCATGCGCGAGACATACACCGACATTCGCGGAATCGTCCTCGCGCGCTACAAAGACTACCCCCAACATCTGGACGATTTCAATCTCGACCTTGAATTTCCGGATAAAACAGAAGCTCGAATGGCGAAGGTTCTGAACGTTGTGAAAATCTCGGAGAGGCATATGGCGGCGGGAGTTCCCTGCGTCCTTCCCCCTGAGATGCAGGATCGTTTGAGAAATGTTGTCGCGGATGTTCGCGATGCCTACGAGCAAAAGGATACCGAGAAATTTGAGTCGAAACATGCCACTCGTGCGTTATGGGATTTATTCGATGCCGATTCTGCGCGTCTTGCCGAGTTGTTGAACTGGGCAAAGGTGATGTGGGGCCGTTACGATTTGCGTTTCGAGCTTATCGGCATGGTTCCGATGAAACAGGGAAGCGGCGGCGGCGGGGGGGATTTGCCTGCGGTGCCGGAGGGGTTCGAGTTGAAATGGCTCGATCCGTTCCTCAAGCTGTCTTGGAATCCGGTCGAGGGGGCTACGAGTTATCAGCTCGCGTTCTCCGCTGACGGCGGGGACACGTGGGAGGAGCTTTATTCCGGGCCGGAGCTTGGGTTTGAGTATGAGCCGCCTGCGGGATTGCGTCAATATCGTGTTCGCGCGCGCAACGCTAACGGCTACGGCGATTGGAGCGTCACGCTGGAGTATGATATCGAGGAACCGGCTCCGGTAGGCTCTTTCCCGGCGGAGCTTAGCGGCTTGTATGCGATTTACCACGATTTCCCCTCACCTTTCATTGAGGTCGGCCACGATCCGCAGGATGGCGCGGACGGTTACAATCTCAAGCGCGTGGTGGTGGCAATCGGCGACCCTGACCCTACCGACGACGATATGCCTGTTGACAATTTCGCCGAGGGTCTCAACGCCGACCCTTACGCCGACGCCGAGATCGACCCGGGCGACAAATGCGCCTACTGGATGTGCGGCGTTCAGGCTGGTGTCGAGGGCGAATGGACCGGGCCGGTGATTGGGGTGATGGAGTAGTTAATTGGCAATTAGCAATTAGCAATGAACAATGAGGAATGGAAGAGGGGTGCGCGGGGGCGCGCCCCCTTTCCAAAAAATAAGAATTAACTGCCCGGAAGGGCGGGAGGAGAAGAAGATGAAACGAGTTATACTGTTTAGCCTTTTCGCGATAGTCCTGTTCGTGGCTTGCGAAGGTCCGGCGGGGCCTCCGGGGCCTGCAGGGGAAGACGGCGCTTGGCAGATAATCGAAACTATCGAGGTCACTTCCCCCACCAAAACCATAACCTTCGAAGAAATCTCCGACGAATGGGATATTCTTGAGATCCGTGCGTGGGGGGTATTGAATGGAGTTCTTTGCGATACCTGTTCGAATATGTATTTGAGGGTTAATAATGATTCAATATCCAGTTATTCATGGCGAGTTATTGGCGGAGGTGGTGCATTGATTAGAAATGGTGAAAACGAAGTTTTCTTAGGTGAATGGAGGAATGGCGTTGCAAGCCTTCAAATGACTATTTATCCAGAAAATTATGTTCCTGGTCATCATTCATTTACATGGGTATTGGAAGCCGATTATCTGTCAAATGAAAATGATTACGGTGTTTACGGAACCGGTTCGCATTTCGATACTTATGATCAACGAGTTCACCAAATCGATATCTATGTTAATCCGACAAGCTCAAAGAAAATCTACACCGGAAGCGAGTTCGTCCTCCTTGGTCTGGATACGGATTAACCGCGGCGGGGAGGGTGGCTTCGATACGGCTGGCGCTAAAAGGTGGCTTCGATACGCTTCGCACTCAGCCACCGGCAGTTCGGCTCCGCTGAGGGAGCGGCGGTCGTTGAACGGAGTCGAAACGACGATAAAGGAGGAACATGAAAAAGATTATTTTCATTACCTGTATTACCCGAATGGACGAGACATTCGCTTGTGTAGCCGGTATCGACGAGCATAATCGCTTCGTTCGCCCGACCATCGATTATCCCGACGAGAGGCCGGGGATCAAACAGGAGTTCCTTTTCTCGCCTTTAGGGGAAGAGCTTGTGCGACCATTGACCTATGTCGAGTTCGAGTTCATCGAGCACAGGCCGGAAATTCCCTATCATAGCGAGGACTGGATAATCGACCGTAATGTTCCGCCGCGAATCGTCTCGCGCTCCAACGATGACGCCTCGCGACGGATACTTGAGCGGAATATCTCTTCGAGTTTGAGCGTGGCTATTTCTAAAAGAGACCGTTCGCTGGTAACAATCAAAACGCCCTTCGCGCCTAAGATCAAGGTCAAAATCGACGAGGAAAAGCGACTTAGTTGCCGATTTGTGATGAAAGACTCCGCCGGAGATTGGATAACCAATGCCAGAACCGCTACCGCGCCGCCGAGAATCACCGACGCTTCTGGGCGAGCAGAGTTTCCCTCTGGAGAAGAATTACGTTTATTACCTCTGGATTCGCGCGCGGAAGGATGGCGAGGTTTCGGAGTGGTCGGAAGTAGTGGGAATTCTCTGGGAATAGGCGGCAGTGCCGGTCGGCGAGGTGCTCGACGCTTCGCGATATGCTTCGGAAATAAAAAATAATCCCCCCAACCCCCCTTTGACAAGGGGGGCTTTTTTATTTTAGGGCGGTGAGGAGCCGGCCTACTGGATTCCCGCTTTCGCGGGAATGACAAATGGGGCGGCTGGGAGGCCGCCCTTTTCATTGCCGTTCGATTTATCGAACGGGGGAATGGGGAAGAGTTTTTATAACTTCATCGTCCGCTCCAACCGTCGGTTGAAACCGACGGCAATGAATGGCGGCGGGCCGGTCGTTGAGTAGAGCGGAGCTCGTATCGAAACGACGTTGTGGGGATGCGGGGAGATTGACACGGTCTATCGGGCTCGCAATGACGGGGTAGGGGGAGATTGTTCCGATAGTTGCATAGCTTTGGGAGTTTGTCTCAAAAGACATTATTATCTCGTAGAGGCAATTCTTGTGAGTGAAAAAAAGCGCAACCGTGGGGGGTTGCGCTGAACTTATAATGGGCCTGACAAGAGTTGAACTTGCGACCTGCCTACGGCCGCTTTAACCAACTGAGCTACAGGCCCCGAAAAAAACTTAAAATGAACAGAGACTTTAAATCATCCTTAAAATGGAGACGATGGGATTCGAACCCACGGCCTCAGGCTTGCAAAGCCCACGCTCTCCCAGCTGAGCTACGTCCCCAGTCAAAAATAAATAAAGAACGAAAAAGAAACTATGGGATTCGAACCCACGGTCTGCCTACGGCCGCTCTCCCAGCTGAGCTACAAATTTAATGGGCCTGACAAGAGTTGAACTTGTGACCTCACGCTTATCAGGCGTGCGCTCTAACCAACTGAGCTACAGGCCCAAAAGACAAATAAATATCAATAAAAAGGGCTTCCGGTAAGAAGCCCCATAAAATAGGTTCATGAAAACGAAATAGCATACACAACGAGGCGGGAAATCTTAATGTAGCACACCAGTGCTCCTTAGAAAGGAGGTGATCCAGCCGCACGTTCCCGTACGGCTACCTTGTTACGACTTAGCCCCAATCACTGGTTTTACCTTAACCATCACCTGTAGCCAAAGGCCCCTGGGTAGACAGCTTCAGATACCACCAGCTTTCGTGGCTTGACGGGCGGTGTGTACAAGACCCGGGAACGTATTCACCGCTGCCTGCTGATCAGCGATTACTAGCGATTCCGACTTCATGGAGTCGAGTTGCAGACTCCAATCCGAACTGGGGCCGGCTTTTTGAGATTAGCTCCACCTCGCGGTATTGCGACCCATTGTACCGACCATTGTAGCACGTGTGTAGCCCTGGACGTAAGAGCCGTGCTGACTTGACGTCATCCCCACCTTCCTCCGAGTTATCCTCGGCAGTCTCGTTAGAGTTCCCACCATTATGTGCTGGCAACTAACGACAGGGGTTGCGCTCGTTGCGGGACTTAACCCAACATCTCACGACACGAGCTGA
>CAZSHG010000031.1:0-31614 GCA_964606695.1 uncultured bacterium | reverse complement strand
CCTATACTCGACGTTTTCGGAAATACTGCGCCGCCTATCGAACTTGTTTATAATTGGGATACGGAAGTTCCAATATTCGGTAATGCGGAACCTGAGGACGCCTCTACGGTGGGAACACTGCCGGATTATATCACCGTCGAAGTGTCAGATTTAGGCGCCGGCATCGATCCGCGGGGTTGCACGATAGAAGCTCTCGGAGTTGTGGCAGGAGAAAGCGAAGGTTTGACTTACGACGGATCGGTCATAAGCGTTCCATCTCACCTTTTCGATTATACAGATGAAGATAGCGTCGTTTTCAAAGCGACAGCTTTCGATAATGTCTCGTTATGCGATGCAAATTCGGCGGAAAATAGCTGGACTGTATTTTTCGATCAGGGAGCGCCATTAGTCGAATTAATTTCGCCACCGGACAGTTCGATTATCGGTTGCGAGTGTGGCGAATATGTTTTCTTGATAACGGACGAAAACGGTGTGAACGGGACATCGATCGAGCTAATAGCCAATGGAACGGTATTCTCTTTTGGCGATCCTGAAATATATTTTTCCGCCGATACCCTCGTTTTCACGTCATCACCGGAACTCTTTGAAAACGGCGGAACCGCGGACGTTCAGATAACCGCCGTTGCTGACATGATAGGCAATTCGATAACTTCCCCGCGCGGTGGGAGTTATCGATTCGATTTTAGTTCTCCGGAAATTGAATTACTATCGCCGTCGGACGAGACATTGCGCGGTCCAAAACAGACAATCAACTGGGTAATTACCGACGACGTGTCCGGGGTCGATCACGGGAGTATTGAATTAGAAATAGGGGGGACGATATATCGTCTTTCGAACGACGCCCTTAATCTAAATGCCGATGTCCTCTCTTTCAATCCCGTTACTGCGGGACAATTGTGGAATGATAATACGGAAGTCCATCTGGCTATGTCCGATTTAGCCTACGCATGCCCGAATCTAACCGAGAATAGCTATAATCTCCTATTCGATCCGGCATCTATAGAGGTGCTCAATACGGAACCCAATGAAGGGCAAATATTATCCTGCGACCCGCTGACTGTCGCATTAGAGATGGGGACGTCTTACGGAATAGACTTGACCGCTACATCCGCATCTTGCGATGGAATAATCCTGTCTTCCGATATCATAATATATTCGGAAGAAGTTGTATTGTTGGAATTTGAAGAAGAACAACTAAATGAAGGGCCGCACGAACTGGTTATCAATTCTGTTCAGGATACCCTCGGAAACGAATTGCCAGAATTCGTGTTACAGTTTACTACCGATTACTCGCCACCGGAGATTATCTACTACTCGCCGGAAACCGGCCCGGTATCGCCTCTCGACCTCGAAATCCGTATTGTAGCGGATGATGTATTATCCGGGGTAAATCTTACGACCTCGGAATTCGATATCGACGGACGGATTTTTACAACTGTTTCTTCGGAACTTATGGTTAGCGGAGACACGGTTATTCTCGACGCTTCAAATCTCGGACTATCCGGCGACGTTTCAATAGCATTCGAAATCGACGATAATGCAACTCTCTGCGGTCCGAACACAGTGCATTTCGAGTGGATACTCGATATCAGTAGCGACGGCCCCCGGTTCCAGTTAGTCGAACCTTTCGACGGAAGTATCACCCATATCGAGAACCAGCCGATAAAAATCGTAGCCGACGACCCCGACGGAGTCGATTACGAATCTATAGATATCTGGGCAGGTTCATTTAACTGGACATACGACGAGGCCTCAATTATCGCCGATACGATTGTAATCGAACCGGAAGGTCGATGGAATAGCGGAGATACTTATCATATTTCCATCTCGGCGACCGATATGCTCGGCAATCCTTCGGAAGAAATATTGGGCTACTTCATAGCCGATTTCGATCCACCGGTAGTTATATCGACATTCCCCGAGGACAGGGCTTCAGTGGGCGATGCGCCGGATTATATCGAGATAGAGTTTATAGAAGACATTAGCGGAATCGACCCCGGCCAATTCTCGATGAGCGTAGATGGATATCAATTCAACCGGGGCGATCCGGCGTTGTCATTCTCGCAAAATATTCTGGCTTTAGACGTTGGTTCGGCGGGATTACATTGGAATAAACCCGATTCCGTTCAGGTCGTCCTTCACAGCGCCTCGGATTACGCCGGAGATTACGGTCCGGCGAATGAAACCTCGGACGAATATGTATTCTCATTCATAATTATGGAGGAAGGTTGCACGGCTCTACCGAAACCCTTTAGTCCAAACGGCGACGGCTGGTATGACGACGTTACGATATATTCCGGCGAACCCGAAGGGACGTCTATTCGAATATACACCGCCGACGGTGCCTTAGTCGTAGAAAGAAGAGCGGAGGGCAAGTTTATATGGGACGGACGCGACGCTACCGGCAGACCTATGAAGCCGGGAACTTACGTCTATACCGTCACCAGATTATCCGATAATAACACTCTTTGCGGAGGAACGATAATCCTTGCAAGATAGAAAAGAAAATAAAGTGCTATTTGAAATTTCCACCCGGAAAGTTTCGAAAGGAGCGGTTATGCCGCTTTCAGGGAACAAAAATACGATACTAATATTGTTAGTTGCGCTTCTTCTGTCGCTACCGTTGATGGCACAGGAATATCTCGTTCAACAGGGCGCAAGATCCGCCGGTATGGCGGGAGCTTATTCCGGTCTTGGCGACGACGCCAATTCGATATCGGCTAATTCCGCGGGATTAGTCCGATTGGGAAGAACACAACTTATCGGAAGCTATACTCGCTATTATACGGGTGCAGACATACCCGGAATGAACGAGGGTTCGCTCTTCTTCTCACCCTATACGTGGGGTAGGATGTTTTATGGACTCGGCGTCAGCTATTTTTCTCACGAGATATATTCCCAGCAGAAGACCACTATCGCCGTGGGTTCGGAGTTATGGCGGAAGAAAAAGAAGACGGGCAATTCTATGCCGGTCAGTCTATCGCTTGCGCTAAATGCAAATCTTTATCGCGTCGCCTATAACCAGAACAATTTTTCGGAGGATTTCGATCCAAACGATCCGCTTTTTGCGAATGGCTATAATACAATAGCATATAGCGGTGATGCGAATCTACTGGCGGAGATCGGGAAGGCTTCCGTCGCTCTGGGAGGATATAATCTACTCGAACCAGATATTTCTATTCGTGGCGGCGTAGAGTCGGGGACTTATCCGAGGACTATTCGCGGAGGTGTATCGTATAACGTCCGTAACTACGTTATTCCGGCAATAGAAATAGAAATCCCCCTTACTTCAAATAAGACGATAAGCGATGAACTGACCTATTCGGTAGGCGCGGAATCATGGTTTGTCAACGACATGATCGGCGCGAGAACCGGACTGAGCAGTGATTTCCTGACTATGGGATTATCTTTCAGGACGCGCGGCAAGTGGGACATCGGCGTCGATTACGCTCTGCAATTTCCTCTCGAAACGCCTTTAGAAATCGGCCAGACGCATAAGGTTTCCTTTGAAGTCGGCATGGCTAAACCTTTCAAAGTTATCACCGATTTTATCGTTGAGGACGGAAGTGTCCAGACGTCGGCTGAACTCGTTTCCAGCGGCGACGAAGCCACGATATATGCAAAAGTATCCAATATCGGAGAAATGGACGCGAAGGACGTCCCGGTTACCGTATATTATGTCATGGACGGTGAAGCGTATCTTATAGGTCAAAGGGAAATCGAGAAGATGCCCTCAGGCTCGAGCGAAGAAATCGAATTCAGTTTTGTTCCCCCAGAAAACGGTTATTATGATATATTCGTAGCGGCGAACGATAAGGGCGACAAAATCCCCGCGCTACAACATAAGATTATGGAAACGGACTACGATAATAACACCGGGACAAAACGGTTAGCGGTCTTTAATCCGCCGGAGACAGGCACCGTGAGAACTTCCAGAGACGAATTACTTATATCGACGGTATCCAAAATCCGGGAAGAGATCCCGATGATACCCGCTATACATTTCGGGGAGAACTCCTCGACCGTGGATATCGAAAGGTTCGATAACGTTCTGAACGTCATTGCTACAAGATTGAGTGGAAATCCCGGTGCGACTATCGAATTATATGGATATTACGACAAGAGCACCGAATCTGCGACAGAGGACGCCCTTGCAATCAATAGATCGAACGCCGTTAAAAAAGAACTTGTATCGAGGGGAGCTGATGCCGACCAGATAAGTGTCGTTAGAGAAGGCTACGATAGCTCGTCAGAGCAGATCAAAGACGTTTTGCCCAAGGACGTCGAGTTGATCCAGGAAGAAAATAGAGTCGTAGAAATGGAAGTGAAACTCGAGGTGCCGACCCAACTGGGAACATACTACTATGAACCCGACGAATACCGACCTTCGAGGGAAGCCAGAGAGAACCTGGAAAGCAAAATTAAAGAGGTTATCCCTCTGTTCATGGAGAATAGCGATTTATACGTTATATTCGAGGGCTTTACCGCCGCAGATGAGAAAGAAAACCGTGGCACCGCCTATCTACGTGCGGTCAATTTCCGGGATATGGCTCTGGATTGGGTTCCGGATTGGATGATGAGAAGGATGCTCGTTCTTTGTTCCGAAGGTGACGAGGAGAAACCGCGTGTCGAGACCTATATTACCGGTGACGCCATTATATTCCGTCCGCATGGCACGAGCCTGTCCGGCGAATCACTCGAATTCGGCGATCTCGGAATGACCGATATAACGATCGATACGATTATTTCGGAAACGCAAATCGATAGCCACGCCGTTGCGATCCGCGAAGAGGGTAGCGATCAACCCTTCGCGGTTGTCCATGCCGGCGAGGGAAGACCTCCGAGAACCGTAGCCTGGAATTGGTTTGGAGATCGCGGACAGGCCCCCGATCCCGAAAAAACATATTTCGCCGAGGTTTTCGTCCGGGACGAATTCGGGCAAACGGTATCGAATATGTCCAACCCGATAGATATAAAAGTGGACGAGCAAGAAGAACGGAAGGAACTATTCCTTATTAACTTCAATTTCGGAAAATCTCTGGCCACATCGGAATATCTCGAAGCGCGCGTGGAAAACCTCGCGCAAAACCTCCTCGATAGGGTAAAATATCTTGGCCCCAACGCCCGTATAGAAGCTACAGTTATAGGTCATACCGACATTGTAGGCTCGGATAAGCGAAATAGAGAATTATCGTGGGAAAGGGCAGAAAAGGAATATCACACTCTTCTCCACGGATTGATGACTATACTCGATCTCGAAACCGAAGAACAGGTTCTGAAATGGCTTGGAGACCATCGAGTCAAACTTTCCTACGAAGGCAGAAGTTATAGAGAGCCTATGGTAATAAGCCGTTTCAGGGAAGGGTATTGGCACAAGGAACTTATTGGTAATAATGAATTTCCGGAAGGCAGATTGGTCAACAGACGAGTCGTTCTGGAAATTATGACAATAACCGATTAGGGGAGATAGTCGTTTTCAGGAATCTCCTATATATTAGCTTCCTGATTTGCCTTTGCGGGGCAATTTGCGCGGGGCCTCGTTATGATGCCCTCGGTGGAGTATATTCGATTTCGGATCTATCTACCGACGGTCCCGGCGGAAATCCGGCCGTAATCTCCGCCAACGGCAACTCGCATATAATATCCGCGCACGCAACCCGGTATTGGTTGGGGCTTCCCGGCGACGCCCTGTATTCTTCGAGGTTAGGATATACGACTCCACGATACAAGGCGGGGGTTTTTGGGCTGGAATTCAGGCAGTTCGGTCTTGGATTGCAAAGCAGTTTCGGGTTGGGTCTGGGATACGCATATCCGATAATATTTGGTAATCATAATTCCCTTTCTTTAGGCCTCTTTGGACGATGGATTCGCAACCAATACGATCTGTCGCAATCCTACCGTTTCGAGGACGATCCCTTGTTTAACGAATTCGGCGAAGCCAGCGACGGTTTCGGATTGGATATAGGCGCGAAATACGAATACCGAAAACTCGCCTTTGGGTTGTCTGCCGCAAACCTCCTAAAACCGAATATTTCACTTTCCAGGGAAGGCGGCGAGGGTCATGTGGAACCCATGCGGATTTCACTCGGCACGGCCTATTCTCCGTGGGATTGGTTTACTCCCGCTATCCAGGGAAGCTGGGACGAAACCGAAGGCCTGCAGGGCGCCGTGGGTGCGGAATTTAGATTCTTCGACGGATTATTCGGATTGAGAACCGGCTATCGAGAAGGCAATTTCACATTCGGCCTGGGAATAAACGGTTCGATATCGGTTCCGGTGTCATTCGATTATGCCCTCAGCTATCCCGACGGCGCACTGTCTAATGCCGGCGTTACTACCCATTCTATAGGTATAACGGCCAATATCCCCCGGAAGGAAACAGAACCGGAACCCGTCCCGTGGATAGACTTGGTTGTAAAAAAGCTGAAGGGGCAGAGAGATACACTCGTATTTCCCCTCGACGAAGTTTCTTTTTTCCAAACGGAAATAATGAATATTGGAACTGCTGGCGCAGGTTCATTCTACGTTTCAGCGTATCGAACTCGACCGGAAACGACGCTTATATCAGCTCCAATCTTAATCGATAGCCTTCCATCCGGCGGGAGCACAACTGTGAATTGGTCTATGACGCCCTCCCAGGGCGGTGTAAGCAATCTGATTATTATCGCAGAGATAGATAGTTCTGGCGGTGGGAATATCGCGGAACTACATGAGGATAATAACCGACTTGTTTTACCTTATTATATAGCAGGGGATATCGAGGCCGAGATCAGCGTCGAATACTCAAATCTTCAAATAAACGAGCTGACTTATATTCAGGAGGAAGAACCTCTCGTCCCAATAATATTCTTTGAGGAAGGTAGCGCCGAACTTAGCCCGAGATTCTATCCAGTGCTACAGGTTATTGCGGATAGGATGAAAAGAAATCCGGATATAGTCCTGGGCTTATATGGATTCGTAGATATAGAGAGCGACCCGGAGGATTGGCGAGAAAGCGAACTCCATCTCAAACGTGCCGGTGAGATTGCCGACCGCCTTCGCGAACTCGGTGTTTCGGAAGAATCTATAAAAATTATCGAGGATAATTACGACCCAACATCTGTTCGAGCGGGAACTGGGTCGGAGTATGAATCCGTCCAGGACAAACTATGGGTTCAGCAGGAAAACCGCCGTGTGGAAATGACCTCCTGGGTGCGAGATTACCGCGGGCCGATTATTACGATAGATTTCGAAAGGCGAGACCTCGAAGTTAATGCGTCCACCCTCGATTCGCTTTCCATGTTCGCGTGCGAGGCGAATATATTCCTGGAAGAAAATCCAGATATAACCATGGTTCTGGAGGGTTATACCTCGAGTGAACACGATTTCGGCGAAGTATATGACCTTTTGAGCGAATTGCGGACTTACATCCTTGAGGAGATTACATGTCCTATCGACGAGACTCGTTTCCCGGTTATAGTCGATAGAGGCGAGAAGGAACAAACCGACGTGAAGCTGTTTGTTACAGGAGAGAGCTTGATATATCGACCGGTAGAGAACGCTCTAGCCGCAAAGGACTACGAAATACCGGAAGATATGAAGGAGAATAAGGTTCAGATTAGTATCGCATCGGGATGGGTCAACGAATATAAGGTTGTAATAGTCGATTCAGATGGAAAACGGATCAACGTCCTGGCGGAAGACGAAGGCGTGCCACCGGAAGTCCTTTACTGGGACTGGAAGGACGACGACGGAAACCTGGTAGATCCACGGAAATCCTATCATGTAGATTTAATGACGGTCGATGCGGCGGAGGGTATATCGAGATTTTCCTCGGACGAGATGAAAATCGTCGTAACCGATCTCGAAAAAAGAAAGGAAAGCGCGATTATAGTCCAATTCGCTTTCGACGAGGTTACATCGACCAGCCGTTATCTCGAATCGAGACTCGAATCTATGGCGCGGAAAGTCAAAGAAGCGGCCGTGAATCCAAATAGCGAACTCATCATCAGGATTATCGGGCACACCGATCCAATCGGAACCGACAGGAGAAACACCGTCCTGAGTCAGGAAAGAGCCGCCAAAGAAGAACGGAATTTCAGAAGGTATCTCAGATATATAATCGGTGCGGACAACGACGTAGCTCTGGACAGGTGGTTGTCTGCACACAATGCAACTCTTATCAAACAAGGCGTCGCCGATGACGATCCTTATGAAGTGGAAAGATACAGAAAGGGCGAGTTCGAGAAGGTGCTACTGGGCAATAACGCTTTCCCCGAAGGACGGTCGATTAATAGAAGAGTTGTGATTCAATTTGAAGAAAGAATTACTAAATAAATAGAATTCGGGGTAAACTCAATTGAAAGGATAGGAAATAGCTTGACAGGAATACGAGGTTGGGTATCTTGAATTGACGTTAGTTTTATCATGCCGATTATGGTTAATTCCATTGATCGGGCGACAGGAGGTTCTAAATGGCTAAAGGTGTTGTTAAAAGGTTCGATGAGAAAAAGGGTTATGGGTTTATTACAGCCCCGGATGTGTCCGAGAAGGATATTTTCGTTCATTACTCGGACGTCGTAGGGGAGGGATTCAGAACCCTTACTCCCGGCGAGGAGGTTGAATTCGAATTGATCGAAAGCCCTAAAGGCTTTAAAGCTATAAATGTTCGCAGACTGGGCCAATAGGCCTAAGAGAATTTCCAAAAAGCCCTCCTGATGGGGGGCTTTTTTTATAATAAACCGAAAAGAGAATAACAATTCATCGATGTTAGGTTTTTTTTCGAATATTATTCCTGTTGGTGTGAATAGCAAAACGGCAATCGGTAAACCAAAGGAAATATCCGATGACGCCGATTTGATAGCGAGAATTAAACGTAACGATCTGACAGCCTTCGATGAATTGGTCGATAGACATAAAAGACGAACATTCTTCACTGCCCTGGGTATGGTCGGGGATAGGGAATTGGCTCACGACCTCACTCAGGACGCCTGGGTTGCCGCATTCGAGGCTATGCCACGGTTTGTCGAGGGGAAACCATTTTACCCCTGGTTCCATCGGATTCTCACTAACCTTTGTAAAAACGCGCTTCGTCATCGGTCGGTCGAGAAAAGGGTCGTTCCTTCGAGAATCGAGGACGAGAATATGCCACAGATAGAGGGAACAATCCTGGAGCCGGAGAGCCTGGTTGTGGATAGAGAGGTTAAAAACGCTGTTTGGCGCGCAATTGAATTTCTTTCTCTGGAACACAGAGAAATAGTGGTGCTCGTCCATTTTGAATCGAGGAGTTACGCTGAGGTAGCGGAATTGCTTGATATACCTATCGGCACGGTAATGAGCAGGCTTTACTATGCCAGAAGAAAACTCGCGGAAATGTTAAAAGAAGTCCTGGGATACGATGACTGAAAACAAAACCGAAAACACCGAAATTAACTCGAATGAGTGCTGTTCCGAGGAATGGGGCATACTCGTCAGTGCGCTTGTAGATGGCGAGCTTGCGCCGGAAAAGGCGGTCCAGACGGAAGAACATCTTCTGGAATGTCCCAATTGCAGGGATTTCGTCCGCAAACTCAGAAAATTAAAGGGGGTAACTTCGGAAATGAAACTCGCGGATTTACCGGATGCCCGCTGGAAGGTATATAAGCGGGGCATCTATAATCGAATCGAAAAGGGGATAGGCTGGATTTTTACGTCGATTGGCGCTATGATTCTTCTCGCTTTCGGCTGGTATTCGCTTTTCAAGGATTTTTTTGGTGATTCCGAAATATCGGTCTTTTTGAAAGCCGGAGTTGCCTTCGTTGGATTGGGACTTATAATACTGCTTATTTCCGCTATTCGAGAGACCTGGTTCAGATATAGATGCGATAGGTATAAGGAGGTAGAATTATGATACAGGTTACAAGCGACGAAGTCCCGGGGCGCAAAATAAAGAGGACACTCGGTCTGGTCAGAGGAAACACCATACGCGCCCGTAACGTGGGACACGATATCATGGCCGCTCTGCGTAACCTCGCCGGAGGAGAAATTTCGGACTACACAAAAATGGTCGCTGAATCCCGCGAACAAGCCCTCGATAGAATGTCTGCCGAAGCCAAAGCTCTGGGAGCCGACGCTATTGTATGTATCCGTTTCACAACTAACAGCATGATGCAGGGTGCCGCCGAATTACTCGCATACGGCACGGCCGTGCAATTGGAACCAGAGGAATAATGGAGACGATCCCCCAGTGGATAAGGTTCGTTAGTTTCCTCGCCTTCGCGTCTATCGCGATCACTCCCTTTATCCTGAGGGCGAGGAAGATTGGTTTCGGATGGTTAATTTCACTATTCTGGGGAGCTATCGCAGTCTATTCGATTAAGTTAATTCAGATACCCATCCAACAGGCAATCACCGAAGCGCTTGTCGGCACGGAAATCGCGATCTGGGCAAGAATGGTCTTTTATATCTTGCCGTCGGGGCTGGTTCAAGAAATCGCGAAAGCCATTCTGCCGGCGGTTTTCATTATCGCCGGGATTAGACTCGGAACCTCGAAAACCCTTAACGGCCCGGCGGCGGGCGCCGGATTTGGCGTCGCGGAGGCAATATGGTTGGTTGGACTTCATCCCGGGAGTATTGGCTCCGTTGCGCTTGTAGAGAGACTATCGGCTATTATCTTTCATACAGGAGCATCGGCTATAGCGGTCGGAGGAGGTAATGCCCGGAGAATATCGTGGGGATTACCGATTGCAATCATTGCCCATTCACTATTGAATTATATGGCAGTGTCTCTTGCGGATTACGTCGCAATCTGGAACCTGGAAATAATAATAGGGCTATTCAGTATAATCGTCTGGATAACCGCAATACTAATTTCAAAAGATAAGGATGAAAAATGAAAGAATTTATCATTTCGCTAATTATGCTCATATCTTTAGCTTTGACAGCACATTCCGAAGAATGGGAGCTCTCCTTTAACGAGAAACTCCAATTGCCCGCGCACGATACCCTCCAATACGGTCTTTTCGATCAGGAGGAAAACCGTATCGCGCAGACTACGGTGATCTACAACCTGACAGAAGAAGGCCTATGGATTTCCGATTCTATCAACGAAAGCGAAATCCTGATAGACGAGAAATCACTCATGCCTATCGAAGGCACGAAAGTTTTCAATAGCAGTCAGGGAAGAGTGGAAATCAGAACCGTTTTCGACGGCGATTCCATTCGCGCGCATATGACTGTCGATGCTGGGGAAGAAGACCGCACTATAGCTGTTTCGGAGATTATGACGATACATAACGATCAGTTATTGTTTACCACTCCCGCCATAGATTTCGGCCAGAAGAAACATAACATGAAATTATTCGTGCCCGCTTCAGTTACGCTTATTGGAATGGCATTAATAGTGAATGATCCCGTAGAGGTAGAGATCCCCGCCGGTAAATTCGAAGCCTATCCCATCCGATTCGATTTCGGTATGGGAATCCAGGAAGCCTGGTATGAAGTAGCCGAACCGCATCGTATGCTAATATACGACAACGGCCGCATTCAATATCGTCTCGAAAAGAGCTGAGCAACCGGAATATGTAGCCCGGAGACCCATAAGTGTTACGAAATGGGTAAATCGTAACACTTTGGAGCGACTTTTTATTTGCAAAGCAGTTTTTTAAACATATATTATTATAGATTATCAACCCTTTCCGGGAGGAACGGATGAAAGCCAAAGGGATTCTATTAGTCATCTCGATTATTGCCGTAACTGCGTTTGCAACCGGTCACGGCGATAGTATTCCGCCTTTTCAATACGACGCCGGGGTTCAAGCTCGTTTGAGTGGTGATCCTTTGAACGGCCTATGCGAGATAAACAACGGCCTCTGGCCCGATTTTACTGTAACCGACGCCTTCCTGTATTATTCAACGGATGGGCAGTTGACCTGGACACCTCAAATCGCGACTAATACCGTAGATGATAGATACGAAGCTACTACGGCAGGAATTGCCGGAGATGCCCACTGGCGGTTTTATATTCAAACCGATAGTTGCTGGGGCGGCCAGACGGCATTCTATGGCGGCACTGAAAACTGTAGATTACCCGCGAACTGGTATGTTTATTGGACAGATGATGACGGCCTGGACAGTATGAATAATATCCCGGGTGGTGTCGGTGAATGGTTGGATATCCGCGGTGCGGGTTTCTGTATTTCAGGCAGTAGATTTTACGGAAAGATGGTAATGGCTTCCGACGAATTCCGCAGAGAAGATGGAGCCTATTCTTCAGTTCTTGATCTGTATGACCATAATTATGGATATATGTTTTCTGTTAATAACCCGATGGAGCCTACCGGCGAAATAGTCTATTCAATGGTCTGGTGCAATGAATTAGATCCACCCGATTTAGAAGGCCACGTCGAATTTGCCCCCGGAGTATTGAAAGTTTACGATAGAGATCCACAGGAAATATATGTTATTGACGATTCTATTGATTTCGTATTTGTAGCCGAGACTATGTTCGTATCCTGTCCAATGACATCGATTATCGGCGACCCCGATTACGGAATATACCCAAACGAGGCCAGATATTGGAACGTCCAGGCCACGACGATGCATTTGTATTGGACAGGCTCATGGTGGGCTCCTACTATTGTCTCTTATTTCCCGGATGAAGCCAAAGTAGGCCACGCTTACTATAACCATAATGGCACTTCGTTAGAGGGGTGGGTATCCTCGCCGACCGCGCCGAATACACCGCCGATTTTATCTTCACCGAGTGTGGTTTACGCCGACGGCCCTGAACAATCGACAATCACGGTAACCTATTCGGATGCAGACGAGAACCCGCCCGAATATGTGCGTGTCGAGATTATGGCTACTCGCGATGTGCATGAGCTTTCCAAGGCAGAAGTAGTTGGACCACATGGATGGACTGAGGGTATTCAGTATTCCACCGTGATTCCCGGCTATCATGGATGGGGAGCGGAATTTACTTTCTCCGCAAGCGATGGCGTGGATACATATACACTTCCTGCCGGCGAGCTTGCGATTCGAGGAAATCTCCCCACCTCTCGATCCCTGAATATATGGCCAAATCCTTTCAATAGCGCCTGCGCGATTCATCTACCCGGCGATTCGAAAATGGTAATTTACGATGTTAGCGGACGTATAATCGAAGAGAAACAAACGATACGTCCAATGACCTACAAGTGGCAACCTAACGACGAGACGCCCACCGGCGTTTACCTTATTAGAGTCGCTTATTCCGGGAACCTGGAGACGGAACGGATTATTTATATGAAGTGATTATTCCAGATATGACTTGCCGGGGCGGCGATAAACGCCGCCCTTTTTTATTCCTCAGGAACGGGATCGTAACCGCAATCCGACGACCACGGCGTGCATCGAGAAAGCCTTTTGATTGAGTGGATCGAACCTCGCCACGACCCGTGTCTTTGGATCGCCAACCGCGAGTATTCACTGCACGTTGGCTCGAATTTACATCTGACACCGAGTTCTTCGAGAAGGGGAGACATATATTCCGAATGGAGTGAGATCGCTTCTATAAGAAGCTTTGCGGTTATCTGCCTGTCGGGAGGTCTATGTAAATCGATAACTATCGAGATTACGATGAGAAGCAGGATTAGGGTAATTAGAATTGACGTTTTCATTTACTCCTCGATTGGCTCGTTCTTCATATTAATATGTTTTTTTCGCAATAAATCAATCCAAACTCGGAAAATATCGTATAAGAGAAAAACCTTGACTTAATAAGCCGACAATCCTATAATAATCCAACTATGTTTTCGATGCGGATAACCATATCGGAAATCCGTGAGGGCACAGATAGTATCGATTTTTCAATTCAGCCGGAAGACCTCGGATTGAAATATCCCGATACACTTTTCGAGGCGCCTGTAAAAGTCAATATCGAATCGCATAGGACGGGCCTTGAAATTACGCTCATTGCGGATGTTGAAACGAATCTCGGATTAGTTTGCGCGAGATGCCTGAAGAAGTTTGATTACGAGTTCAAGTCAACTGTTGAACTTCACCTCAAAGCTCAGAAAGGCGGTGTTCGCGACGTCGATTTCGTCGATGATGATTTCGCTTTTATCGACAAGGATATGGGCATTATCGATCTCGAAGAACGAATTCGAGAGGAGATCATCCTCGGGCTTCCTCGAATCCCCCGTTGCAGTGAAGAATGCCCCGGGATAGAATACGGCGCGGAGGACGAATCGATCGATCCGCGATGGAAGGTTTTGAAAAAACTTAAACAGCATAAAGAGGTAGAAAATGGCTCTTCAAAAGAGAAGAAGTAGCAAAACGAGAAAAAGGAAGCGCAGAACGCATTATAAAGCGGTTGCGCCAAAAGTAATTGAGTGTCCCCACTGCAAGTCGCCGATGCTTCCCCATCGGGCTTGCAAGGAATGCGGCTATTACGCCGGACGTGAGGTAGTCCAGGTTGAAACTTAGAGACTGACCTTGGGACGCTGGATATACTATACGAAGAAACTCGCCCATCGATGGGATTCGAAAGGGGAGACCGGCAAACCGATCACGATCGCCCTCGACGCTATGGGCGGAGACCGTGCACCGGAAGCTAATCTCGAAGGCGCGATGATAGCCGTAGCCGACCAACCAAACCTAAGAATCAAATTGGTCGGGAGGAAAAATGAACTTGAAAAAGCGCTTGGCAAAAGCTTTCTGCCGGAAGAAATAGAAATCGTCCATGCGGAAGATACGTTCGGCATGGACGAGCGACCCACTCTCGCCCTACGGAAACCCAACTGTAGCATAATGAAGGCTATCGACGAACTCGAAGCGGGTAAGGCTCATGGCTTTGTTAGCACGGGCAATACCGGTGCCGTGGTCGCTACTTCGCTTGTTAGGCTTGGGAAAATAGAGGGAATCGAGAGACCGGCGTTGATGACGCTTTTTCCGACGCTGGAAAAACTACCGACCATGGTTCTCGATATCGGCGCAAATGTAGATTGCAGACCGGAACATCTGCTTTCCTTCGCGGAGATGGGTTACCTATACGCTACGGAAGTCCTCGAAAGGAAACACCCGACAACCGGCCTGTTGTCGATAGGAGAGGAACCGGGCAAGGGAAATACTCTGGTAAAAGCGACTCACGAGCTCCTGAGGAATTCCAATCTGAATTTCATCGGCAATATCGAGAGCGGTGACATACTTCACGGCGTCGCGGATATCGTTGTTACGGATGGTTTCGTCGGTAATATTCTGCTTAAATTCGCCGAGGGGAGTATCGGGCTTTTTAAAAGAATTGCCAAGAAAGGCCGCAGAAAAAACCTCTTTTCCATGGCGGGCGGTGTCCTGATGAGCGGCGGTTTCAAAAAGGTTATGAGGGAGTTCGATTATGCCGAATACGGGGGAGCGCCTCTTCTCGGGATAAACGGCAACGTAATTATAGGTCACGGCAAATCGAATGCACTGGCTATTTCGAATGCCATTAGCCTCGCATTCGTTATGGTGAGTGCTAAAATAGATAGAAAAATCGCTTCGTATATGAAATTAAAGGAGAGGAATATTGAAAACGAAGATATTGGGAACTGGATCGAACGTTCCGGAAAAGGTATTAACTAACCAGGACCTCGAACGAATCGTAGATACCTCGGACGAGTGGATTCGAACCAGGACTGGCATCATTGAGAGAAGGATTTCCGACGAGAATACTCCTTCTTCCGAATTAGCACTGCCCGCGGTAAAGGAAGCGCTTGATGATGCCAATCTTAAACCGGAAGATATCGACCTTATTATATGCGCGACGGTAACGCCCGATATGATATTCCCGAGCACCGCCTGTTTACTACAGGCGAAATTGGGATGCAGGCAGATTCCAGCTTTCGACCTATCCGCAGGATGCACCGGCTTCGTCTATTGCATGATTCTGGCCGATTCAATGATTAAAGCCGGAATTTGTAGAAACGTTTTGGTAGTCGCCGTCGAGGAACTTACAAAGATCACCAATTGGGAAGATAGAGGCACCTGTGTTCTCTTCGGCGACGGGGCTGGAGCGGCTGTGATTGGTCCATCTGACGACGAGACCGGTATTATAGGCAGTTATTGGTCTGGCGACGGAACCGTCGCGGATTTTCTGACTCTTCCCGCAGGCGGGAGCGCTATGCCGGCATCGGCGGAGACGGTAGAGAAAAACCTGCATACGATTTATATGGCAGGTAACGATACATTCAAAACCGCAGTCCGAGCGATGGAAGAAGCGAGCGTCAAAGGCATGGAGAATGCAGGCATCGAGATTGAAGACCTTGAATGGCTTATCCCTCATCAGGCGAATATCAGGATAATCCAATTTACAGCAAAACGGCTGAAAATGCCCATGAAAAAAGTCGTTGTTACGATTGATAAATATGGTAACACCAGCGCATCCAGCGTTGCGATTGCTTTCGATGAAGCGTTGAAATCCGGCAAGATCAAGCCCGGAGAAGATGTCCTCCTCGTGGCGTTCGGCGCGGGATTTACATGGGGAAGCGTCGTTATTAGAATATAGGGCGATCATGAAAAATGCATATATATTTCCGGGGCAGGGAAGCCAGATACCGGGTATGGGAAAAGACCTATATGATAAATACCTCGAAGTCAGAGAACTGTATAATAAAGCCAGAGCACTTACAGGCACCGACTGGGCGGAAATCACGTTCGAGGGGGACAAGAAAACCCTCTCCCAAACCCAGAACACGCAACCGTGTATTTTTCTCAATTCTGCTGTGGTGTTACGAATAATCGAAAGAGTAACACTGCCGTCCGCCGTCGCGGGACATTCACTTGGCGAGTATTCCGCTCTATACACGGCGGGAGTATTGAACTTCGAAGAAACTCTATTGTCGGTTATAGAGCGGGGTAAACTTATGTCCGAAGCAAAATCGGGGGGGATGTTAGCTCCACTCGGCGCGGAAGATAAAAAAGTCATCGACGTCGTTTCGGATTTGCAGAGATCCGGTGTAATAGTCGTGGCGAATTATAATGCTTCGGGGCAGTTAATCGTATCAGGTGAGGAAAATATCCTCGAAACAGCAGGCGAGAGATTGAAAGCCGAAGCCGGAGCGAAAAGAGTTCTGAGATTGCCTGTTTCCGCCGCTTTCCACTCGCCGCTTATGCGAGAAGCAAAGGATGAAATGTCGAAAGTTCTGGATAGGGCCGAATTCTCCGAACCCAAAACTGCTTTTTTCGCAAATGCAACGGGCGCGAGAATCGAAAATCCCTCGGATATAAAAAACCAGTTAATCGAACAGATTACGAGCCCCGTTCTCTGGATAGACCAGGTTAAGGCTTTGGTCGATTTCGGAGTAGAGGAATTCGTTGAAATCGGCCCCGGTAAGGTGTTACAGGGATTGGTTTCGCGGATTGCCCCGTCGGCGCAAACACGGGGAATATCGGATATCGAATCAGTAGAAGAAGAGATATGATGAATCGCGGAAAAATAATAATATCGACAATACTGTTGTTTTCAGTTATCTTAACATCTTACGCCATCGACGACCAGATGAAAACCCTTTATGGCCTTGAGTTAAAAGTCGGATTGGGCGGAGAGAGGGAAACCACACCTTATGGTATTGGAAGTAATTTCAGAATGCGGTTTATTCTCGACGATATGAAAGCCGGCGCGGAAATGGGATTATTGGTTACGTCGAATTGGGAAGATACGCTGGATCTCAGCGACAGCCCCGACCCGGAGGATACTCTCCTCTATGATATATGGATCAACAGGGGAACGGACGTCTCTATAATCGTAGGCCCCAGATTGAGTTACGAAGTCCTGGGTTCGAGTAATTTATCGGGTAGAATCGATATCGGTTTTGGGACGCTCTTCAATATCTCCTCTTACGACGATATCAAGAAACCGCTCACGGGCAGTCAGGAACACAATGTCAGCGAGATAGACAGCGACGTGGAGTTCTATTTTCGCCCGCGTATCGAACTTCAATATATCAGATTATATTTAGCTTATGAATACTTTTTCGCAGAAAACATCGAACATTCTTTATCTTTGGGTTTAATGTTCTTTTAATTCCCCGGGGAGGGTGAAATGAAAAAGACGATTATCTTATTGACGTTGACAGCCGTTCTATCGGTAATGATTATGGGATGCGGCGGCGAGAAGAAGCTGACGGGAGATTACGCCACTACCGGAGTGAAAATTTCCTACGCTCCAGCAGTAGGCAAGACGGTTTACTACAGATCCGATTCCGACGATCTAACCGAATTTGCCGAAAAAGGGTATAGTTCCAGCACGCTATCGAAATCCACGAGCTACCAGTCTTTCACGGTGAATTATGTCCGAGGGGATACGACGTCGGTAACTTATGGATTCCTTTTCGAAGAAGTCGGTATATTCCAGGATGGCGCTTATAAGAAAGAGAACGAGGAAAGCGACCTTATAGGTCAGGAGTTGACTATCGTTATCGGACCTGACGGCAAGTTAGTCGATTGGTCGGGGTTGGTCGATATCGAACCGGGCGAATCGGGTATCGACAGAGGCGAAATGATCGCCAGTAATTACGCGTCGATATTCTTCGATTATTTCTCGCCCGAAGTCATGAAAGTCGGGGAAACATGGACTCGCGAAAACTCGATGGACGTTACTACAAAAGAAGGCGACATGAACCAGCAGACGGTGAAGGATTATGAAATCGTTGATTTCGTCGAGTATAACGGCCATCCCGCCGCTAAATGCGATGTAAAGATAACCATAATGAATACCGGCGAAGGCACTGTAGAGGACGAAAACGGAAAAGAATACGCCTATTACAATGAGGGAAAAGGCCAGGGAAAGGGAACCGTATATTTCGATTTCGAAGCCGGCTATCCCGTTTATTCTACCTTCAACTGGATCGTGGATTTTACGATTACGAGCGTCGATATGGAAACCCAGGAAGAAAGCGAATTTACGTATTATAACGAACAGAAGGTATCCTACACTCTCGTAGATAAGTCCGAAGTCCCGGAATAAGATAGCGACACAAAACAACGTTTCAAAGGTATTATCTATATTAATATTCTATAATAGAATAACATATACGATAATAATCTATAATACTATATGCACCCCTGAAACTACTTGACATACCTTTTTTCTATCCTTATTATATATTGCTATTTTAGAACCAAATCTAACAACGAGAGAAAATGAAAATAGAACATTGGTTATTAATATTGATTGTAGCCGGATGCCTGTTTATCATGGGCAGTAATTGCGACCATGGATTGAAACCCAGGTTTACGGCTCT
Organism: uncultured bacterium; assembly: GCA_964606695.1. GTDB lineage: Bacteria > UBP14 > UBA6098 > UBA6098 > UBA6098 > CAZSHG01. Next base: position 12,397 of record CAZSHG010000031.1, on the reverse strand, counting down.
CGAAGGCGATTTAATCATTGTCGGCGAGTGGCCGGAGGAAACCGAGATGTGCTTCATAGTGGCAACGACCGAGAAACCGGACGAATTGATACTCGATGTGCAACTTGTTCAGGGGTTTTACCAACTACCGGATAACGTTTTCCACGAAAATAAGGACTCGCTCCGTTTTCATATCGATATGCCGCCGGGAGAATACGGCTGGATTTTCTTCGCTGTTCTCGATAGCGCGGCTTTGAGCACAGAGAACAGCACGATGGGGTGGCGTAACCTCGCCGCAGAATATCTCGACCCGGATGACAACTCTAAACTGGGGAGCGTAGTTATCGGCGAGGATGAGATGCCGTTCGTCAGAATCGAATGCGATTTCACGACACCATATCGCGGGGTTGGAAACGACGGCTCGATGGATTATTTCCATCTCGAAGGCAATTAATCGAGGGAGATTATTATGAATCATAGACTGATATTAATATTTTTTCTTGGAATACTCGCTTCTTTCATTTTAGCTCAAAATGCGGCTGAAACGGAGACTTACACAATCGAAGGGACAATAACCGACGAAAACGGCGATCCACTTCCCGGCGCAAATATCATAGTTACCGGCACAGCCAAGGGCGCTTCGACAAACCTCGACGGCGATTATTTCATCCACGGTCTGCCGGCAGGAACTTATGAATTCAAAGTATCCATGATGGGATATGAATCGACGGCGCAGGACGTTACCGTCGTGGACGACCAAAAAGTGAGTTTCAGGTTACTACCAAAGGCGTTTGTATCTCAACCGGTCATTGTAACTGCAAGCCGAACCGAGCAAAGGCTCCAGGACAGTCCCGTCTCGACAACCGTCATGGAATCGGACGAGATAGCGGAACGGAATTACATGTCGATTGACGAGGCCGTCCGTTTCGTCGGCGGCGTTACGATGTCCGACGACCAGGTGTCTATCAGGAATTCTACCGGCTACGCCAAAGGTGTCGGCGCGAGGGTTCTGCTAATGGTCGATGGTGTGCCGTTGTTAGCGGGCGATACAGGCGAAATAAAATGGGACGCCATACCGATCGGGCAAATCGAACAGATGGAGGTCGTGAAATCGGCAGGAGGAGCACTTTATGGATCCAACGCCATGGGCGGAGTGATCAATTTCATCACAAAGAAACCCGAGAAGAGTGCCGGATATAAAATCTCTACAGAGTTCGGTATGTGGGATAAACCAGCGTATGAAGCGTGGGAATGGTCGGATAAGTCGAGAATATTCCATCGAGTCGCAATAGAGCATTCGCGGAAAATCGGTGATGTAGGCATGCTCTTTAACCTCGAAGAGAAACACGACGATAGCTACCGCCAGGCGGACAGGTTCGATAGAGGACAGTTATTCAGCAAAGTATCCTGGAACCTTAAACAGGCTCAGAAAATCAATTTCATGTTGAACGTAGCTTATGAAGATCGCGGTAGCGGACTCGCATGGAAGAGCCAGGCGGAGGCTCTCGAAGTAGATTCTACAGCGCTGAATGACCGCGTATATTCGCAGAAAACCCAGTTCAACGTCGTTTACGACGGCAGTTCCGACGGCGGCAAGCGTTATTGGAACATCAAAGGATACACGAATTATTACTACTACGATTCATATATCGCCGACGGCTCGGAGAATATGGACCGTTTATTCAGCGGAAGTCTTCGTTCTGGAGTGGATGGCCAATATACACTGGTTCCGTTCGACGGCCACCGTATCACTTCCGGTGCTGAGTTAAACCACTCTGCTATAGACGCCAATATGTTCGGGCAACGAAGCGGACTCGGAGGAGCTATCTATACTCAGGATGAAATAACGGCGTTCAAACCCTTGATTGCAACCCTGGGGCTTCGCGGGGATATTTTCCATGTCAACGCGAAAGACGATTATGAGGGGGAAACATACGGACAACTCAACCCGAAACTTGGACTGGTTTACCGGGTCTCAGATGATATCGCAGTGCGCAGTAATGTTGGAACAGGATTCAGGATTCCAACTATGGCCGAGTTATTCTCGGAACTACGTGCCGCGGGTCTGGTTGCGGTGCAACCGAACCCTTCTCTCGAAGCCGAACAGGTTTATAGCGCGGAAGCCGGCGCTAATTGGTTCAAAGGCGGACAGAGCATCGATCTGGCTGTGTTCAATAATTGGTACACGAATATGATTGAAGCTACTCCAACGGGGGTGGGCAACCAGGTTCAGTTCATGAATATCGCAGACGCGAAAATTTTCGGAATTGAAACCGGACTGAATTGGAATATGGGCGACGTTACAAAATGGATTTTCAACGATAGAGTTGTCGATATCCTCCGTAGAGCCAATTTCAGTGCGAATTATATGTTCACGAAAGCCGTGAATGTCACGGAGACTGATTCGGTTGGCGAAACGGTATATTTACCCTATCGTCCAGAACATTCGGTGATGTTATCCGCGGTTATCGATTATTGGAAACATGCGAATTTCATTGTCGATGCACGTTACAACAGCGAGACCAAATTCGCGCTGTATCCATCCGATGAAACCGTCGATCAGCGTGTCATTAACATGACCAATAAGTTCTTTTACAAGGATATCACGCTTCAGTTAAAAGTGAGCAACCTGCTCAACTGGCATTATCTGGAAATCGACAGAAATATCGCACCTATAAGAAACTATTCGATATCGGTGAGTTACGATTTTTAGATCGAGTGATAATAAGAATGACAAAAGCCCGAGGCGATTTGCCCGGGCTTTTTTACTTCTATGCTTTGTAACTAACTAAAAATGCCGCCAGCCGAGATAATCGAGGAATACTTTTTTGCCTTCTAAGATTACTGACACTCCTTTTCCGGATTCGACATGGCCAATCACGGTCAATTCGGGGAGGACTTTGATGGTTTCTTTCATATTTTCAAGAGAGATAGTGGCAACAAGTTCGAATTCTTCTCCGCTAACCGAGGCCAATTTTTGTGGAATAATTCCAGAAAATGTGGCCACTTGCTTTACACCGGGATATAATGGAATCTTATCGATATCAACAATAATTTCGACTCCGCTGGTATTGGCTATGTGATGGATTTCCGCCAATAGACCATCCGAAATATCGATTATTGATGAGGCCCCCAGAGAACCCAGTTTTTCTCCTATGCCTAAAGGTGGAGTAGGGCGCATGAAACGTTCAGTCAGTTTCTGATAAACATCCGGATCGACTTTTTCGGGATCGATTTCGTTCATTAATAATATTCGACCAACTTCGGAGCCGCCGATGGGACCTGTTAACACAACAATATCGTCGATTTTCGCTCCATTTCGCCCAATATGTTTTTTCGCTACTCCAATGACGGATACAGTCGCGGCGAATTTGTCGCCTGTTGTGATATTGCCTCCTATCAGTGGAATATCAGACCATTCAGTAAATTCCCTGACACCTTCCATGAAGTCATCGAATTCGGAAATAAAGGTTAAAGGCGGAATTTGTAACGCCAGGAGAATGCCCGTCGCATTTCCTCCCGAAGCGTTGATATCCGAGACCGCGCCGGCCATCGTTCGCCACCCGGCATCGCGCATGAATTCAGAACCTTCAGGAAAATGGGTTCCGCGAATTCCGGCATCCGTAGTCAGTAGTAAATCGCCCTCATGAGGACACGGTAACCATGCGCAGTCATCTGTCAGGTCGATCCTTGGGAATGTTTTACGAATCCTCTCGATTAGTCCAAATTCACCAAGCGCGGATACGGTATCTGAAAGGTTTGCCATTATTCTTCAATTTTCATCTTGTCAGTATTGCCGAGGCCGGAGCCGCAAGGTTCTTCTTCGGTTGAAATCGTGTAAGCGAGACTCTCATAATCCTGTGAGCCTTTGACCTTCGCTAAAATAAAACTGACCACGAAAAGCAGGATAACCACAAGCCATCCCCAGACGAACTCGTGACTCCGTAAACCGAATTCACCGTAAGGTTCAAGTATCCTGTGATATATCTCGAACCCAAGCATCAGCAAGATGAACGCGGGCAGGATAAGCTGGATTCTAATATCCCACCAGATGCCGATTTTGCCATCCGAACGGCTGTTAATGAAATGCCGCATGTTCTTGGCCTTGAAAATCCATCCGACGATGATACATTCGCCCAGCACGACCAGCGTCAACCCGAAGTGGTTCATGAACCTGTCCACGATGTCGAGCCACCAAAGCCCCGCGCCGAAGACATAAGGCAATCCCAGAAGGAAACCGGCCACTGCAACAGTTATATTAGATTTCTTGTGCGACCAACCGAATTTGTCCTTCAATGCCGCCGAAACGCCCTCGACCAGACTGAAAGCCGAATCCACCGCGAGGAGCCCCAGCATCAAGAAGAAAAGCAGGCCGAAAAGTTGAGATAGGGGGAGGGCGTTGATAATCTCCGGATATGTTACGAATGTGAATCCCGGCCCGCCTCGCACGACGTCCGCGAAGGGAATCGATCCCGATTCGACACCGGCCGCGGCGGCTTGAAGCAATCGCTTGTGCCCCAACGCACCGAACACCGCGAACCCACCAATTATGGCAGTCCCCGCGTCCGCGAGACCGATTATCCATGCATTTTTCACGATGCAGGTCTTATCGTCGATGAAACTGCCGTAAGCGATCATCACACCGAAACCGACAGTCAGGCTAAAGAATACCTGCGACACCGCCGCCAGCCAGACTTTGGTGCTGAGCAGTTTCGACCAGACCGGAGTCAGGTAAAAGGCCAATCCCTCGTTCGCCCCCGGAAGCGTTACGCCGCGCACAACGAACACCAGAAGCAGAATCCACGGGCCGAGCACTGTCACCCAGACAACCTTGCCAACCGTCTTGGTGCCCTTCCAAATCGACGCCACCATCCATATCCACGCAACTGCCACGCCGATGAAGACCGGCCAGCGGAATGCACCCCAGGACCACGGTTTGGCCTCGTTAGTCGTGATCTGGAGAAAATCGTTGAAGAAGAATTCGTTCGGATTCGCGCCCCAGGACGTTTTGAAACTGAAAATAAAATAGTTAATACACCACGACATAATCCCGGAATAGTAGGTCGTGATTATGAAACCCACGCCCACAGCGAACCAGCCGAACCACTCCAGCTTTGGGCTGATACCCAGAAACGACCCCGGTGCCGCGTTGTTCATCCGTTTGCCGATTGCGAATTCCAGCATGAGAAGCGGAATTCCGGCTACCAAAAGGCAAACACCGTAAGCTATGAGGAACGCGCCACCACCGTTCTCGAAACAAACCATCGGAAAACGCCATAGATTGCCCAACCCGATAGCCGAACCGATAGACGCCAGCACGAAAGCCGCCCTACTGCCCCAGACATCTCGCTTGACCATATCTCCTCCAAACAGAAAATCCATTGCTCAAAGTAAATCAATATAAAAGACTATTCCCTCAATAAAAACCCTTTTTTTGAAATTGTTCAGCTGAATCTCAAATCAAATAGCAAATATCACGACGAAAAGCCTTGATTTTGTTACCAATATCGCTTCATTTTAAGGGATAAAACGGTCTTCGAGCGGAATGATAACTATGGTGATAAAATTCAAACGGATAGCGATGATAATCCTGCGGATAATTCTGATTGTATATGTGGGATTATGCATCTTGATGTTCGCCGTCCAGCGCAGGATGATTTATTTCCCCACCGAGGCCGGAAACCGCAGTTCTGCTTCGGTTGTCTGGTTGGATAGGGGAGACGCCCGGCTGGAAATCCTCCATCGCCCCGCAGAAAGCACGAAGGCCCTGATATACTTCGGGGGCAATGCCGAGGACGTGTCATACACCATGCCCGAATTCGCAAAGGCCTTCCCCGACCATTCCATCTACATGATGCAATACCGAGGCTACGGCGGAAGCACCGGCAAACCCGTCGAAGAAGATATTCATGCCGATGCCCGCGCCCTTTACGACATTGTCAGCGCGAGCCACGACGAGATAGTCCTTGTCGGCAGGAGCCTCGGAAGCGGGGTAGCGATAAGACTCGCCCTTCTGCCCTCAGCAAAGCGCCTCGTCCTTGTAACCCCCTTCTACAGCATCCTCGATATCGCCCAGCGGAGTTTCCCCTATCTGCCGGCAAAACTCATCCTGATAGACAAATACGAGTCCTGGCGATGGGCTCCAGCGGTCTATATTCCCACCCTCATCATTATCGCCGAGAATGACGAGGTAATCCCCCGCGAAAGCACCATGCAACTCGCGGATACATTCATCCCAAGTATTCTTACCGTAAAAACCATACCAGAAGCGGGCCACAACGACCTATCCCTCTACCCCGAATACATGGAAGCTCTCCGCCAGGGTGAGTAATGTGAACGAAAATTGCGCCCCCCTCAGCCGCCCTAATGTTTTCCTCGTTACACAACTCCAGCTGTGTAACGCCTCTGCACCAGAAGCTCCGCCTCGTTTGCCATTCTCGAAGCGAAGTTTCGCGACCAATCCCGTCGCACAGCCGGAGCTATGCGACGAGACGGAGGTAGCAATTAGAAATCTTCCTTTATTACAATTTAAATATATCAATTGTGCGACGATTTGCAAATATCAAACGCCGACATGATTTTTCGAAATTGTTCTTGATAGTTATCAATAAAGGGTTTATTTTGTTTTCATGAGATATATAAAGGAACATCGATAATGGATAAGTACCTCCCAAACGACAAACAAAAACTCCTAAAGTTGCTGGAAGTAGCAACTGAAGAAGTTCACAAGGCGGACATCCTGGTCAAACTCTCCAGCCTCGCCCGCTCTTCCGACCTGGACGAAGCGCTTGAACGTGCCGAACGAGCATTGGAAATCAGCCAATCCGTCGGCTACGTCCTCGGCCTGGCCAGAAGCCAGATGGCCATGGGCATCGTCCATCAATATCGAGGCGACTACACGAAGGCACTGGAATACTATCATGGAGCTTCCGAAAAATACGAGGACGCGAATTTCAGGGAAGGTATCCCCGGATGCTTGAATAACATTGGGATTGTTTATCAAGAACAGGGCGATCATTCCCGTGCTCTCGAATATTACCAAGAATCACTCAACATATACGAGGAACTGGATAATAAACCGGGCATATCCTCCTGCCTGACGAATATCGGCAGTGTCTATTTACATCAGCGAAATTTTCCCCAGGCGCTGAAATATTACGAAAAGTCGCTTGAAATAAAACGCGAGCTGGACGACCATGCCGGAATCGCGCATATCCTCAACAATATCGGTTCCGTCCACGAGGAGCAGGAGAATTACGAAGAAGCGCTGAAATATTATCTCAAATCGCTGGAAATACGCGAGGAAATAGGGGACAAGATCGGCGTTTCCTATTGCAGAGAGAACATCGGTAAGGTTTACATGTTCCAGGGCGCTTTGTCTCGCGCACATGAATATTACGATAAAGCCCTCGAAATCAATGAGGAACTGGGCGATAAAAACGGTCTGGCGAGTTGCTACCTAAATTTCGGACGGTTGCTTCAGCGAGATGAAGATTGGCAGAAGGCACTGGATTATTTCACCAAAGGCCTTAACTACGCCATAGAAATAGGTTCGCTGGAATTCAAACGCAACGCCTACGAGTTGCTATCGGAGACTTATGAGGAGCTGGGTGACGCTTCCAAGGCGCTCAAATATTACAAATTCTACAAGAAAGCGAACGACAGCCTTTTCGGCAAGGAGCAGACCAGAAAAATAACGCAACTCGAGACACGTTACGAACTCGACAAGAAGGAACAGGAACTGGAAATCTGGAAAAAGGCCTCGGTTACGGACACGCTCACCCAGATCGCCAATCGGCAGGGTATCTGGCGAAGTATCAGAGCCGATATGGAACGGGCAAAGGATTCCGGTGAACCAATTACTTTCGCCCTTGTGGACATCGATGGCTTCAAGAATTTCAATGATATTCACGGGCACGACTGTGGCGATTCCATCCTGATAACCGTCGCGAAGATACTCAGCGAAACCGTCGGGGACGACGGCCATGTGGGCAGATGGGGAGGGGAGGAGTTTCTCATCGTTCTGCCGGAGACTCCGGTTGAGCGGGGCAAGACAATCGTCGAAAAGGCGCGAGCAAATATCGAGGAGCACGTCCATTACTATGCCGATACGGAATTGTCCATAACAGCTTCGTTCGGTATAAACGAATGCCGCCTGGGGGACGACATCGACACAGCAATCAAACTCGCAGACGATGCCCTCTACCGCGCCAAAGAAACCGGCAAAAACCGCTGTGTAGTCTCAGGTAGCTAATCTAAGGATAACCGATTAATATATTATTCGGAAATACTGCCCGATAACAATTCGACTTTGATTTGCTCCTCGCCTTCGGCCTTTATCCATCGGTCAAGGAAACTGCGGTCCTCGGCGCGACGAGCTATTTCCGCCAGCAGGCGAAGATGTTGTGATGGATTTTTACGATTTCCCAATAGAATGAACACAGCGTGAATGGATTGATCCGCCATTGGGAAATCCAAACCGGTTATGCTTCTGGCGATTACCAGATAGAAATCTTCCACTTCATCGAGTAGTAGGTGCGGGAGAGCAATACCAGCTTCTGCTGGCGTTTCGCCGAGATGACTTCTTTCAAAAAGAGCGCCATATATCATGTCTGAAGATATCCCGCTTTTCATGCTCAGTATTTTTGCACCAGATCTAAGAACACAATCGACATCGTCGCACGGATCTATTTCTACAAAATCGGCGTTGCGAATTATCTCCACGAAAGGATCTTCCGGCCTGACGCCTTTTTCTTTCAGTATCTCCCGAAGTTCCTTGTCGAGTCCCAGCGCGCGGGCGTCGTTCTTCAGCAGTCTTTCGGTCATCCTCTCGGCAGCTTTGGATACCGCAGATACCCCTATGCCTTTATGTCGAACATATAGGTTATACCAGATAACTCCCACGGAAATCAATATTAGTGTGAATAGCATGGAAAGAAAACCCATTTCGGGTATTAATATGACTGCCACGAGGATGCCCGCGATCTGCATGTATGGATACAGCGGACTTTTGAACTCCGGATCGTAACTTTCCAGACCGCTTTCGCGCATGACTATTACCGCGATATTGATAATCGCAAAAACGAGTATCTGAAAAGTGCTCGCCAGTTTCGCGATAGATTCGACATCGAACAGCGAAATGATGATAATCATAATCAGCGTCGAAAACAGAATGGCGTTTTTGGGCGTCTTGCGTGTCGAAAATCTTGCGAAACGATGCGGAATGATACGATCGCGCCCCATGGCCAGCAAGTATCTGCTGGCGGCCATAAGCCCCGCGTTACCTGTGGTGGCGAAGGCCAATAGCGCGGCAATCGAAATTGCTATAACTCCCGCTTTGCCGGCAAAAATACCCGCCGTATCAGAAATAGGGGTTAGGCTACTGTAAAGCTCAGCCTTCGGTAGAACACCGACAACCACCGATACACCAAGGCCATAAATAACTATTACCGTAGCGAGGGAGAGAATCATCCCAAGGGGAATATTCCGTGCCGGATTCCTGACCTCCTCCGATACGCTCGCAACCCCGGTTAGCCCGATAAAGCTTACAAAAACCAGCCCCGCAGTCGAAAAAACAGATTCTAAACCGAAGGGGGCGAAGGGAGTATAGTTCGAACTTGCGACTGCTGGTAAACCTTTTCCTATGAATATTGCTAATATACCGATCAGAAATAATACCATACCAACCTGAAATATACCCGCTTCTTTGGAACCTATAAGATTTATTATGGCGAATAATACAGCGAAAAGTATGGCAATGTAAATATAATTGATCCCGAGGATCATCGAAAAATAGACTCCAAGCCCAACTACCGCGATACTCGATTTGAGAACCAGCGCCAGCCAATCTCCAAGGCCGTCGATAGTCCCGAACATTGGCCCCAGGCTTCTACTGATGAAGAAATAAGTCCCGCCGGAACGCGGCATAGCAGTCGAAAGCTCGGAAAGAGAAAACAGAGCCGGGATCACCATAATGCCCGCGATGATATAAGAAAGTATCGCCGCAGGCCCCGAATTCGAGGCCGCGATCCCCGGCAGGATAAAGAACCCGGACGCGATCATCGCGCCGGTGGATATCGCGAAAACATCCAGTAGCCCCAGAGATTTTTTCATCCTTTTGCTCATCGTTTTATCAGCTCATCGACTATTTCTTCGACGTTTTCAGCGGATATCCACTTATCCAAAAAGTTAGGGTCTTCGGCTCTACGAGCTATCTCCGCAAGCAGACGCAGATGTTGCGCGGGGTTCTTACGGTTGCCCAGCAGGACGAACACCGCGTGAATAGACTGATCGGCCATGGGGAAATCCAGCCCGGGGACACTTCTGGCAATTACCAGATAGAAATCGTCCACCTGATCGAGAAGCAGATGGGGAAGGGCGATACCAGCCTCCGCGGGCGTTTCTCCCAGGCGACTGCGTTCCAGCAGAGCGCCCAAAATAAGATCGTGCGAAACACCACTTCTTTTCGATAGAATCGTGCTTGCTCGATCGAGAACTTCCTCGGCGTGACATTTGCAATCGAGTTCGATAAAATTAGCTTCCGCGACCATCTTTTCAAATGGGTCTTTGCCGCGAATACCCTTTTCTTTGAGGATTTCACGAAGCTCCTTGTTCAGTCCGAGCGCTTTCGCATCACGCGATAACATCCTCTCGGCGATTCGTTCCGCCATATGCGCCACAGCCCCTACACTGTCAACTCTGCGACGAACGTAGAGGTTATACCAGACAACACCAAGCCCCATCAGCACAAGAGCGAATAAGCTGGCCAAAAGACCCATCTCGGGAATCAAAACAACGGCGGTTAGAATTCCTATTACCTGTAAATATGGATATAGCGGACTTTTGAATCCGGGGTCATAAGACTCCAGGCCGCTTTCGCGCATCACTATCACCGCGATGTTTGCCAGTGCGAATACCACTATCTGATATGTGCTGGCGAGTTTCGCTATATGTTCGGCATCGACCAGAAGGACTATTAACAAAACAATAGCTGATGTGACTAGGATAGCGTTCTTCGGTGTCTTAAATCGTGATGAGATGCGAGATAAACGATGCGGAATAACACGATCTCGTCCCATCGCCAATAAATATCTGCTGGCGGACATAATACCCGCGTTACCTGTGGTGGCGAAGGCCATTATTGCGGCGATAGATATAAGAATAACTCCCGTTGTGCCGGAAAAAATCCTCGCAGAATCCGCTATCGGAGTTAGACTGCCGCGAAGTGTATCGGCGGGGACCGTGCCTATGACAATCCATATACCTAAACCGTAAATTATCATAGCCGCGAGAAGCGAAAGCGACATCCCGATGGGAATATTAAAATGTGGTCTGCGAACTTCCTCCGAGACGCTGGCAACCTTGGTCAAACCAATAAAGCTGATGAATACGAAACCGGTTGTGGCGAGAAGAGATTCTTTCCCAAAGGGCAGAAAAGGGTTAAAGCGCGTTGTATCAACCTCGCCCGCACCGCGAATGATGAACAAAGCCAGAATTCCAACCAGAATCCCAACCATAGCTATCTGAAGGCCACTGGTCTGTTTGGATCCTACCAGATTTATCACCATAAATATAAGACCAAAACCAACGGCGATAAGAGTGGGAGACAGGCCGACGTAATTTGTCAGATAAGCTCCGATTCCAACCAGCGCGAAACTGGACTTGAAAATCAGCGCCAGCCAATCACCCACGCCGTCGATAGTGCCGAACATGGGGCCGAGGCTTCTGCTGATAAAGAAATACGTCCCGCCCGCTCTGGGCATGGCCGTGGAAAGCTCCGCTATCGACATCATCGACGGCAGGATAAGAATGCCCGCGAAGATGTAGCACAGGATCGCCGCCGGGCCAGCCTTCGCAGTGGCCAGGCCGGGAAGCAGGAAAAATCCCGAGCTGATCATCGCGCCCGTGCAGATCGCGAAAACATCCAGTAAGCCAAGTTCTTTCGATAGCTTCTTGCTCATAACACGCTAATAATAATCACCAAAATCGTTTAAGGCAACAATTAATGTGAAATAATCATCGAATGTAGCCCTGTGAACTGCAATTGAAACCGAGAATGCCCTTTAAGTTTCAGTTTTACCCCGCACGATTTTCAGCTTTTTATCCTTGACAAATATGACCCCGCGAACGATATTGAATTTACCATGACCACAAGATTTCCAAATAGCGCCCCCCACCAGCGGAAAAACACCGCAGGCAGGCGGGATTTGCGAAAATAAACCGGAGCCGGGAATATGAAAACCACAATTCTAATTATCGCCCTCTTAGCTGGCGCGTGCCTCGCGCAAACCGCGCCCTCAATCGAGTGGCAGAAATGCCTCGGCGGAAGTTCTACTGATGAGGCGCGTTCTGTTCAACAGACTTCCGATGGCGGTTTCATCGTCGCGGGCTCTTCCTATTCCAATGATGGCGATGTCAG
>CAZSHG010000030.1:0-31845 GCA_964606695.1 uncultured bacterium | reverse complement strand
AACAATATGGTATGGAAAACCGACGGCACGGGCAATCCCGCCTGGCGCGCGGACGGCACCGGCACCGACGACCAGAACATCTCCGGTTCGGGCTTCGTTCCAGCAACGAACATCCTTACGATAGGAATTGAGGACGGCACGAGTGAGACGGTCGATCTGAGCGCTCTCTATGAGAACACCTCTCCGTCCAATACTTACGATTTCCGCGGTAGTGTCGCCCTTGGATCACCCAGCAGTGACACTTGGCAACGCGGAACAGAAATCCAACCGAAGGTCGATATACTTGTCTATCAAGCATATGTTTGTTTTGGTAACGAAAACTTCAGGATTTGGAGGGTTTCCGACGAAGCCCTTCTGAGGGAAGTTGACCTCAGCGGCGTAACCCCCGGCTCGTGGCAAACGGTGGATATAAATCCGCCGATATTGCTAACGGCTGGCGAAAATTATGTTGTGTCTTGTAAAAACGACCCCGCCGGGGATAATTACGCGGAATTAACGCCTATTGGCCCTCCTGATGAGACCTATGTCACTTATGTTCAGGGTAGAACAGTTGCGGGCACCGGATTTCCGCCTGCGTCGGCTGGTTTTCATCCTATAGTCGATATCAAGTTCCTACCGGGAGCGGCTGAGGGATTGACAAATATGAATCCCTATTCGGTCAAAGGCAACCCCGGCGGAACCTCTGCCCCGCCTTCGGATATAGCACTTGGAGCTAATCAGGTATTAGGAAGATTAGCCGGGGATATTGTCGGCATTAATATAGGAATGGGTGCGGGAGAAGTTGCTCCAGGCGATCATATACATACCGGGACTCTGACTAACACGCTAACTTATCAGAAGATTTATATTGGCGACGCAACCAATACGGCTACCGAGCAGACAATGCATGGCGACGCCGTAATCGATGAAACAGGCCTATTAACTATCCAGGACAACGCTGTGGACGGCACGGATATCGCCCTCGGTGGCGATACTAAAGGCGACATCATGTATTACGACGGAAACGATTGGATAAGACTCCCCGGTTCAGCTTCCGACGATTATGTTCTGGCCTATGATTTGGCGGTGGATGAACCCTATTGGAAAGACGACGCAACAGGTGGAACAGTCGATGGTAGCGGAACATTAAATCAGGTTCCAAAATGGACACCGGACGGCACTACCCTCGGCGATTCGAGGATAAGCGATGATGGAACCAACCCGGTTCAGGTTGCCGCGGATCTCACAACAACGGGAGATCTTGTCGTAGAGGGTAACGACATCACTTTCGGTAATCTCGAAACAATAGATAACAACACCGACGGCGTAATCACGTTAACCGGAAATTCTAAAGTTACAGGGCATCTCGGAGTTAACGGCCTGGACCCGCATGGGAATTACGGAATAAACACTCAAACAACAGCTTCTGGTGGCCGTGCAGTTAGTTGCACGACTGATGTCGCTAACGCATCAGGTGTGTATTCCGCAGTTGGCGGTAAAGCTACTAATATGGCATATACAGCAACAACCGGACAGGCTTTCGATGGAACGGGAACAGAAAGCAAATACGGTTATTACGCAGATATGGCCGCCTATGCCGATGTAGCAGGCCAGACCGTGAATAACTACGGTGCTTATGTTGTAGCCGATGGTGCTACGGGCGCAGGCGGAACCACGAACAATTTCGGTATATGGGCGTCTGCTTCCGGCGGCGACGCCAATTACGCCGGGTATTTCAGCGGGAATATTCGCGTTACCGGTATATATTACGACAAAGACGGTGAAGCGGGAACTTCGGGACAGGTCCTATCATCGACCGCCACCGGAACCGACTGGATTGACGCTTCGAGTGGATTGGTTAATCCGGGAACTAACGGTGCAGTTGCATACTATTCCGGGGCTACCACACTTAGCCCCTCGGCTGTCGGTGTAACTGGCCAGGCGCTTGTTTCCGGAAATACCGGTGCGCCGACATGGTGGGCTCCTACTGAGGGTTCGGTTGTTTTCGCGGGTGTGGGAGGAATTCTCGACGAACAAACCGGCGCGAACGAGCAGTTCTTCTGGGATAATACGAATTTCCGTCTCGGACTGGGAACTGCGACACCTCAGGCGAGGCTCGATGTCAATAAGAACGGCACGGGCATCCAGAAAGCTTTAATGCTCAGAAATACTAACACGGCTGTGGCCAATCAGGGCGCATCGACTGTGTTTGCGGCCAATAGAACAACCGGTGGGTTGACCGAAATAGCATCCGTAGGTGGAATGATTACCGACATAGCGGCGGCGGCCTATAAAGGCGCACTAGTATTCAACACGGCAAATAACTCCGCACCTGCCGAAAGAATGAGAATAAACCATCTCGGTAACGTCGGTATCGGCGTTGTTGATCCGGGAACATATAAACTTTACGTCGATGGAAACGCTTTCGTGAAAACCCCGATTACAGGCATCGGAACTTCGACAGACGGCCCGGCGGTTAGCACGAATTACCTCAACGGCGAAACGTCTATGACCGGTGCGGGCGGATATAAGATATACACGTATCGCGGTAACGGCGGCGCGGCTTCCGGCGGAGGAAGTGGAAGCGGAACGGTGAATAACGGTTCAGCTTACGCTATCGCATATTATCCGACTCCCGGTGGAACTACGGTTGACGACTTACCAACCGGTAGCGCTAACCAGATCATGATGAGTGGCGGCGGAAGTGCAGCTCCTTATTGGTCAACACCTACTTATCCAAATACCGCTACATCGGGTAAAGTATTGATGGGGGACGGAACTAACATCGTCCTTTCGACTCCAGGATTCCCGCTTTCTGCGGGACCCGTTGGGACTATCCTCAGATCCGATGGATCCGATTGGGTCGCGAGCACCGCGACATACCCGAATACCGTCGCACAGGGCGATATTCTCTACGGTTCGGCGGCAAACGTCTTAAGCAATCTCGCCAAGAATACATCGGCTACGAGGTATTTATCCAACACTGGAGCAAGCAACAATCCTGCCTGGGCGCAGGTTAATCTCTCTAACGGTGTTACGAACACGCTACCCGTTGCAAACGGCGGAACCGGCAGAACCACGCTTACAAGCAACGGCATTCTCTACGGAAGCGGAACAAGCCCCATAGGAATGACCGCTGTCGGTGGCGACGGTCAGGTTTTAGCGTCAAACAGCGGCACACCGACATGGACATCGGGCGGATCCGACGGCGACGTGCTGACGAAATCCGCATCGGGTGTCCCAGCATGGACTACAATTTCAACGGGCGGCACTCCCGGCGGAGCCGATACTTACGTTCAATATAATAATGGTGGTTCTTTTGACGGGGAAGCCGAATTCGCATGGGACTACACCAATGATGAACTGAATATCTCAACTCCTTCTTATACGAATTGCAAAGTCAATATAGATGGTGGCGCAAACGCTTTAGCAATCGAAGGCGATGGAAGTTTCCAATCCGGTGGTAGGATTTCCTTCGGCGATTTCGGCCTCGTTTACATCGAAGAGGCTACGGATGACGAACTTACAATATATGCTGGCGGTTCCGGTATTCAACTTTATACTGGAGGGTCGGTTGGCACCGCTGGAGACGTCCTCTATAGCGATGGAACTTATGCCTACTGGGGTGCTCCCCCCGGAGCCGGATCGGTTACGGGAAGTGGAACTGCAACGCAGGTCGCATACTGGAGCGGAGCTTCGACTCTTACAAGCGAAAGCGCCCTTTACTGGGATCAAACAAACAACAGGCTTGGTATAGGAACATCTTCTCCGACGGCCAACCTGGACGTGAGCGGAACCGTCAGAATTCGCGGCGGTTCTCCAGCCACGGATAGAGTCCTTACTACAACGGACGCGGCAGGTAACGCGGTATGGGGCGATGTCGGCTCGATTACTTACGGTAGCAATGTCCAATACGCAAAAGGAACTTATGACATCTCTATGAATAGTAACACTTTCACCGATATACCTCAGATGTCCGTTACTTTTACGCCAAAACACGATATAGTCCTCGTTTTCTTCACAATATCGGGCTATATGGATCCTACGACTTTCCCGATGGGATACGCGGATGTTAGAATACTGAAAGACGGCGTCGTTCAGGGTGGCGGAAATTCGATGGCAACGGATTACGACGATATGTCCGGAGTTTCTACTTCATTCTGCGTCTCGATAACTCTCCCGGTTGAGGTTACACCTGGCGTCTCCACTACGGTTAAAGCACAATGGAGAAGAGATGGGCTTTATCCATCGACGATATACAATAATCCTGCGAGTTCTTCAAATTACAATAGCAGATGTATCACCGTCTTAGACTAACATGATATATAAAAAGGAGATAAAAATGAAAATATCAAAGATCGCCATTATTATCATGCTCCTGTATCTTATACCGTTGATGGCGCAGACTACTCCAGTATCGGTCAATACTAAATATTCTTTCTCTAACGGCGAAATCGTTTCTTCCGATGACCTCACAATCAGGGGGAATCTGAAAAAAAGCAACCAGCCCTACGACGAATATATGATAGGGATATATCATACCAGTCTTAAAGACAATTCTGATCCCCGGATGTATGAAATCCCGTTTAAAGACAGTGGAGCCTACTATGTGAAATGCAACTCCGAAAACGGGAAAATCCGCAAGGGAGACCTTGTTACAAGCTCGTCTGAATCCGGAGTGGCTATGAAAGCCACAAAATCGGGAATGGTGTTGGGCTTGGCGCTCGAAAACGCGAATGAAGCAACGGGACAGGTTAAAGTGAGATTAACAATCCAATATGTAAAACAGTCTGATTCGGATTCTCATAATGAATAACCGAAAATTATCCAAATAAGGAGAGAACCATGTCGATAAGAAAAATGGTTGTTCCAATAATCCTGGTAGCACTGGTTTGTGCCCTGTGGGCCGATCCGCCGATTAAATTACAATATCAGGGGAAAATTACCCAGAACGATACCGCCCTGAACGGCTTGTATGACATAACATTCAGGCTGTATTCGGGTTCCTGCGGAGGAACTCTGTTGTGGACGGAAAACCACGACGGAACCGACGCATCTCAGGTTACGATTACAAACGGTTTGTTCGACGTTATACTGGGCGAAGGAGTCTCCTTTCCGGATGTCGCAACGACCTTCAATCAACCGTTGTGGCTCGAAATCGAGGTGGACGGCACGGTTATGTCGCCCTGCGAAGCCTTCAACCCCGTGCCATACGCAATGTATGCGATAGCCTCGCCCGGCGGTGGCTCCGGCGATAATATCCAAAACCAATATACGGCTCAGCAATCCGGGCCCGGTTTCTGGACGGAAGGCGACGGCAGAATCGACGGCGGTAATCTCCTTATAGATTCTCCTTCTTTCCCCGGAAGAGATTATGAGATAATCTGCGCCGCAAGGCAGGATATATACGCAAGCAATGACCTCGTTGAACATGTCGATGGCAACAAGTGTGTAATCACTGGTGTTACAGGCCCTAATGACCAGTTCCAGGTGTCCGGTCTGCTCGAAAGCAACAAAATATTCGTGGTCGATGGAGGAAGCGAAAAGGTCGGTATTAACACTATCGATCCGAGAGGTTCAGGTCTTCATATAGCTGTAGATGATGGCTCCGTGCCGGGTATCGATGGTCAAACCGGACTCGTAATTTCAAACTCATCTCTCGGAACCGATGACGTTTACGCCACACTCATTGCCCCGAATATCGCCGCATTTTTCTTCGGCGACGTCGCAAATCAAGATCAGGGAAGAATCGGCTATAATAATGTCGGCGATTATATGATGTTTCACACAAACGACGCCGAACAGATGAGGATAACTTCCACCGGCGACGTCGGAATCGGAACAAATGCTCCCACTACTAATCTCGATGTCAACGGCACAGTTCGTATCCGTGGCGGCACACCGGCAGCAGGACAGGTTCTCACGGCCTCCGACGCCAACGGTAATGCCACATGGGAACCCGCCGCAGGCGACTTCATCCAAAACCTCGGCGGAATCGGCACTGCCCCGCAAGAAGCAAGGTGGAGACTCTCATGGCCTTATACAGTAAGCACTTCTTCCGATACACTTACTTACATCCTTTGTAATCCCGGCTCGTGGAACAGCGACGCTGTTATATACGGCAACGTAATCGATGTAGGAACGGTTACTGACGGACACGGCCAGGCATATCGAGGACGAGTCGAGGGTAGTTATGGTTCTCTGACTGGAAACGCCTTATTCAGCGGAGCTACCTTCAGTGCCTGGGACGCCGCCGGAAATACCAAGGGTGCTGGCGGAAGTGTTAACATTTCCACTCTTACAACTTCTTTTGCTGACCGTAATGCTACAGCCTACGGTGTCTCCGGAACAGCCACCGGTGACGCCCTTTCGCCCTCCGCTGTAGCAGGGGCTGATAGAATGGTGATAGCAGGCGTTCAATCCGAACTTCGAGGAACAATCAATACTCCCGGGACCATGCCCGACACCTTCCGCGTTGCCGCGCTCTGGGCGGTCGATAACAAAACCGCCGGCACCGCAACCTCATACGCTGGCTACTTCGATGGCGACGTCTATATCGACGGCGATCTCACAATTACCGGCTCCGGCGGCGGCGGCGGAATAGACGGGTCGGGAACGACAAATTATCTTCCGAGGTGGACAGCTGCAACTACTCTGGGCAACTCAGCTATCTATCAGGATGGTTCTGCTATTGCAATAGGAACTACAGATGCTGAAACCCATGGTCTTAATGTTGAGTATTATGATGATGCCGCAATACGCGGTGCAGACCAAAGCGGCTCTAACATTTATGCCGAGGGCATGCTTGGTGTGCTAACATATCCGGGACTGCCACTCAGTGTTACAAATATTGGTGTGCTGGGAATAAAACCTAATCTTGGCGGCAATGGCGCGGCGGTATATGCCTGGAACAATGATGATAATACCACCAATTATGCTGTATATGCCAATGCCGATGGATCAAGTTCGAACACAAATTATGGAATCTATTCCACGGCATCAGGTGGAGGAACCAACTATGCCGGTTACTTCAACGGCGATGTTGCTATCACCGGCGGCCTTTATGACGGCGCTTCCACTGGCGGAGCTAGTCAGGTTCTAACTGCCGACGGCGCAGGCAATTTCGCATGGGCCGCACCAACCGGCGGCTCATCCGAATGGACCGACGCCGGAACATACGTCTATCCCAACGAAAACTCCAGCGCAAGAGTTTACGAAGACAACAGCACTTACGGGTTTTATTATTATAGTGGAGCAACTTACGGTGTTTATGGTTCTTCTTCGAGCACTTCCGCCGGGATGGCCGGTGTTTATGGAAGACAGACAACTTCAACCGAAGGGTCAAGCTGGCAAAACTCAGGTTGTTTTGCAGGTGTTCGCGGACAGGCTTATTGGGGCGATGCCTATCACGCTGGCGTCTATGGATACGCTCTCGACGATAATAGTTCTTTCCCATACGCTGGTGTTGTTGGTGCTACGGGATCATCAGCTACAGCCTGGGGGGCACTTGGATATTCAACAGCTTCATCGACCGACTGGGCCGGATACTTCAACGGAAACGGCTATTTCTCCGGCAACGTCGGCATCGGAACAACCGCGCCAAGCGCTAAATTAGACGTCGTCGGCGTTCTCGAACTTTCCAATGTCGCACCGGCAGACCCCGGCTCAGATATTGTCCGATTGGGCGACGCCGGCCAAGCATTAAGAGTTCAAACAAATTACGGATATATCGATGTCGGCCCCGTAAATACTTCATGGGCTCACTTAACGACAGATAGAACTCAATTTTATACAAATGTCCAAACTTGTATAAACGGACATATGTTCCCTTATACCGACAACGTCTTCGACCTCGGCAACGGCTCAAGCTATTCATGGGAAGACCTTTGGATAGATGGCGGCATCTATATCGATGGCGGTATGGGTGCGAGCGGTTATGTTCTCCATGCTAACGGCGCATCCGATGTTTACTGGAGCACCGACGACGTCGGCTCCGGCGGAGGCCTCTGGACGGATACAAGTCCATATAATTACTCTAACAATAACTCAAACGCCCGTGTTTACGATAGTGCACAGGATTACGTATTTTATGGTTATAACAGCACAACCGATGGAAATTCCTCAGGTTTCTACGGTTATTCAAGTTCGGGAAGTAGTGGAACTAGTTACGCATATAGTGCTACTAACGCAACTGTGAAGGGATATGCTTACTACGGTTATGAATATACTTACGGCGTTGCTGGTTGGAGATACGATGATGGTTATGGAAGAGGCGCTGGTGCTTTTGGTGGCGTGAGTTACTCACCGGCTACCTGGGGTGCCTTAGGTTATCAAACTTCTGGTTTAAGTGAATATGGAGGATATTTTACATCCTATACGTCCGGTGGTGGGCGCAGACGTCCGGGTTACGACGAAGATGGATCAGCATATATTAATAACGGCCTTGGCGCTTGGGGCGATTTATTCGGCGCGGATATCCACGGATCTATCTACGGCTCTTACGCCGAAGGCGGGCACTACGCGACTTATGCCCACGGCGACCGCTTTGGCGATGCACTCGATATCCATCTGCAGAATGTCGGCGAAAAAGACAATGCAATCTTGTTCACCAACGTCTCGACAGATGTTTCGGTTCAATCCAGCGGTTTTGGAACACTGGAATCCGGCACTTGCAGAGTCGAATTCGACGAAACATTCCGCAAGGTAATTTCAAGCGAAATTCCAGTCGTCGTAACTGTTTCACCTCTCGGTTGCTGTAATGGAGTATATATTAGCGAAATCGACCAAATTGGTTTCACGGTAATCGAGAATAACGGCGGCCGCTCCGATATCCAATTCACCTGGATTGCTGTCGGACGCCGAATCGGTTACGAATCGCCAGAACTACCTCACGAGGTTGTTGCTTCGGATTATACCGAGAAACTCAACCGGGGTCTTCACAACGACGGAGATACTCAAACGGACGGCGAAGGGCTTTATTATGAAGATGGTGAACTTGTTGTGGGTCTCCATCCCTCAGTATTACCGAATCCCGATTTCATAGCTATGAAAGACGATTTCGTGAGTAATCTGCGAAGCCATACCTACGACGAATGGAAAGCTATGTTCGAGAGTTACGGTAAAGGCGTCGGCATGACCGAAGAGGAATATAACGATAGAATTGCCGAACCCGAAGTCGTTTATTTCGACGAATACGGCACGCAGATTCCGCCCGAATGGGTCGAGGAACTCAAGGCCGAGGGCGTCCCGATGTTCACCTACGAGCAAGCTCAGGAAATGCGCAAACAGAGATATATCGAAAAAGCCCGCATTCAGAAGGAAGTCGAAGAAAATAGGCGCGAGGACGAGCAAACTCCCGGCGCGCCGAATATCGTCCCCACGGAACCGGCGGAATAATAATCACTAACCGGGGTGGGTAATTTTCCCCACCCCGGCGCAACCCACGACTTCAGTCGTGCATAAAAGGAAATGCAAATGAGAATTAAATTACCCGACGGGCTCGACGAAAAGGTGAAATTCGCTTCGGATGCTCTCGGATTTGACGAACGCGAAATAATCGAAAGAGCTATTATATTTTACCTCGATACTATAGAAAAACAACTCGCATTAAAAAATGAATTCGAGGCTTGGGACACTCTGAGCAATGAGGCTCTCGCTAACTTCGAGGCAACGTTGTGATTCAAAAAGGCGAAATAAGACTCGTCGAAATTCCGGTCGGCAACGGACACGAACAAACCGGAACCCGTCCGGTAATTATCATATCGGATTTAGAAGCAAACATAGCGATTATCATTCCTTTCACATCTAATCTTCATGCCCTGAAATATCCACATACTATTGAAGTTCGCCCTTCTGAGTCCAATGGATTGAAAACCGACTCTGTGGCTCTGGCCTTTCAATTA
Source organism: uncultured bacterium (assembly GCA_964606695.1). Classification (GTDB taxonomy): domain Bacteria; phylum UBP14; class UBA6098; order UBA6098; family UBA6098; genus CAZSHG01. The sequence continues at coordinate 21,964 of CAZSHG010000030.1, read as the reverse complement.
AGAGCGATAGATAAAAAAAGGATAAAGGATAAACCTGGGTCGCTTAAAAACGAGAAGGTCATTAAGATTGATAAGATGATTAAGGAGATGCTTGTTATACAATAGCGGTAGTGGGGGATTTTCCCCGCCCACAATAATATGACCGAACACGACCAAAATATCACCCTCTATCACGGTAGAACGGGCATTCTTGCCTGTTCACAGACAGACAGGAATGTCTGTCCTACCAACACCCCGGTCGGTCATTCCAATCTCCCGCTCTGTCATTCCCGCGTCTCCCTCTGTCATTCCCGTGCAAACGGGAATCCAGAAATCGCCGCAACCCGCGCAATCCGTAGGGGCGGGTTTGAAACCCGCCCGAACGCCGCTATTCCGGCGAGATTTACTATCTCGGGGTTGTCCTGAAATATCTCAGGTAATATCCGTTATCGATCAAGGTGGGCTATGGGCGTCGTGAATGCCGGATTGCGCGATTTCTTCTGAAGTAATCCTGTCGATGATGAGATATAAAAGAAGTCGCGTCGCAATATTACGTGTTTAATACAATATTATTTTAATCTTTTTCAAAAACACCTTGAAATATTCTCGAATATGTATATATTCTTAGTGAGAAAGTTGTTTAACATATACAGATTCAAGTTGAATCTCCTGTTATTCAGCGTCTGAGAGGTCGAAATAACGATTCAACTCGAAATGAGGGGAAAGAGAAGATGAGATTAAAACAAAAATTGCTGTTAATCGCCTTATTGGCCATAGCCTTCGCAGGCACCGTATCCGCCTGGGAAGTGGTTTATGGCGGCGACATGAGCGACATACCTTACGGTATCGCCGCCACTTCCGACGGCGGATTTGTCGTTGTTGGCAGAACAGCATCCTTCGGAGAAGAAAACGGAGACATTTATCTACTACGAACAGATATAAACGGAGATACACTCTGGACAAGAACTTACGGCGACACGATGAACGACGTCGGCTGTTCTGTTGTCGAAAGACCGGAGGGTGGCTTTGTGATTGTAGGATTTTCAGCTAAACCTGGAGGAAACACTCCGCTACAACTTACAGGATACTGGTCAGGAAATCTGTTTATAATAGCTACAGATGATCTGGGAAACATCACTGATAGCCTGCACCTTGGCGGCACTCCAAATTCTCTGGCTCTCAGATCGGTAGCTCACACGGATGATAGCTGTTATGTCGCCATTGGCGGTGAAAGCAGTTTCATAGGAGATTCATGGATATATTACGTGAAGTTCTCGATATATGCGGATGAAATAGAAACGCTCTGGACGAGAAGACACGGAGACGGCCTGACTATGTTCGGGAATTCGATAATCCAATCGGAGAGCGGAGACTATTTATCTACGGGATGTTACGGAAGTTTCCCGACAGCAATGTTTATTTCGAGAATAACCTCCATCGGTGATTTGCTCTGGTTGAGAACAGATTTTATGGGGGAAGGATTGGATACCTGTAGCGATTCAACCGATACAATCTTCTACCCAAGAGCAGGCTATTCTATCGTTGAAACACCTGAAAGCGATATAGTAGTGCTCTCGGCAAGTTCCGATTCCTATAACTCCAACAGAGGAAATATGGTTATTCGGACAGATTCTGAAGGCGACACAGTCTGGACAGCAAAATATGGTAGTGATTCGTCCAGGTGTTTGTCTATGACAAAAGCTCAATATTCTGGATTTCTTCTTACCGGCTATTCACCTAACGCTGGAAACGACGATTTCTGGCTTCTGAAAATCAACGATGAAGGCGACTCCCTTTGGAGCACATTATTAGGAGAGACCGTGGGTGAAAGCGGTATGGATATAATTAAAAGACCCGATGAGGGCTATGTGCTGTGTGGCTACAGAGCCTATTCCGAAAGCGATACGGACATCGTCATAATTGCTGTAGATTCTCTTGGAGAGGATCTACGCCTCGAAGTGGTAGAAGAAATACCGCGACCGTTAGATATGGCTATTTCCGCCTGGCCCAACCCCTTCAATTCAGCGGTAACAATCTCTGTGCCGGAGGGGTGGGAAGTCGAGATAATCGATATTAAAGGCCGGCAAGTCGAGACGCTGGGAGGAGGAAAGCGCACCTGGAGGCCGAAAGCTACCCTCGGTTCCGGCATATACCTCCTCCAGGCAAAAATCGGCGACGGCCAAACCGTCACAAAGCGAGTTGTTTATATGAAATGAAGCAATAAAAACCCGAAGCAGAGATGAAACATGGACCGCAGACATGCAATCGACGCGGAGCGTCGGCAAATACGTTCCTACGGAGGACCGTTGGAACGAGGGGAGAACACATGAAAATCTACATTGTTATAATTATTATCCTTACTTCAGCTATTACGACATTTGCCTGGGAGAAGATATATGGAGGGCCGGACGACGAAATCCCATATTCTATGAAACCGACATCCGATAGCGGATTAGTTATTGTCGGCAGAAGGGTTTTAGTTGAAGATGGCGAAACAGATATCTTTCTTTTAAAAACCGATGCTGACGGTGATACGCTCTGGGCAAAAACCTACGGCGATACGATTATGAAAGAAATCGGGAGTTCGGTAGCCGAGAGGCCGGAGGGCGGTTTTGTTATCGCTGGTTGTGCCCTGTATCCGTTTTCCGACTACCCGGTGCCATATTCTGCCGCTGAATGGTATGGAAGAGCGACGATAATTATTACGGACAGCTCTGGAAATGAAGTAGGCAATTGGTTTTTAGGAGATTATGAAGATTATACAAATAGCTACGCTCTCCGTTCTGTGACTCGAACGGAAGATAATTATTATATTGCGGTAGGCGCGAAGAGGTCCGCAATAGGGCTACAATGGATTTTCTATATGAAGTTCTCAATTACGGCCGAGGAAGTGGAAACGGTTTGGACAAGGGAATATTCTGAGGGACAGGTCAGCACCGGCAATTCAATTGCCCGAACACAATCAAACAAATTCATAACAACCGGACAGGTGGGATATTTTCCGCCAACCCTTTATATTGGAAGCATTAACACTTACTGCGATTCCCTCTGGATGAAACGCGATTTTCCCATCTATACAACAGATTCCCTCCACCCGGTCTTTGGATCTTCGATTGCCCTGGCCAGAAACGGCAACATTCTCTGTATTGGGGAATATAGACAAAGGAGTGGTCCTATCACCGGCTTTAGCTATCTCTTAATGATAGATTCGCTTGGAAATAGCATTTGGTGGGATTTCTACAATCATGATTTATCCTATTACACTTCGGCGGTAGAAATGCCGGACAGCGGATTCCTATTAGCCGGATATTCCAATAACGCGATTGACAATGATATTCGACTTCGGAGAATTAATAAATATGGCGATTCACTATGGTGCCGTTCTATAGGTGATTCCGACTATGAGCGGGGGAAGATTATTGCAGAAAAACCTGGTGGCGGATATATAATTTGCGGTTCGCATTCATCGGATGATTCTGTTCACGATGTTCTACTTATTGCTGTAGATTCACTTGGAAACGACTTATCACGTGCTGTTGTGGGGGAGAAGAATTATTCGCGTCCTTTAGACATGGCCATTTCCGCCCACCCCAACCCCTTCAATTCAGCGGTAGCAATCTCTGTGCCGGAGGGGTGGGAAGTCGAGATAATTGATATTAAAGGCCGGCAAGTCGAGACGCTGGGAGGAGGAAAGCGCACCTGGAGGCCGAAAGCTACCCTCGGTTCCGGCATATACCTCCTCCGCGCGACCGCGCTGAACGGCGATACAACGACGAAACGAATCGTTTACCTGAAATGAAACCGAATGGGCTTATAAGAACGGCACCGGGATATATGAGATTAAGAAAAGTGAAAAGCAAAGCAAAAATAACGGCAAGCAGAGTCGGGCTGAGGTTGACCATCGTCGCAAGATAAAACCCAAGGCCGACCAGCGCGATACTGCATTTCAAAATCAGCGCCAGCCAATCGCCGACCCCCTCGATAGTCCCGAACATCGGCCCAAGGCTTCGGCTGATGAAGAAGTAAGTCCCGCCGGAACGGGGCATGGCCGTGGAAAGCTCTACGATGGAAAAGAGGGCGGGCAAAATCATGAACCCCGCGAGGACATAAGCTCCAATCACCGCCGGCCCGGCCTTCGACGCCGCGATACCGGGCAGAAGGAAGAACCCGGAACTTATCATCGCGCCGGTAGCAATCGCGAAAACATCGAGGAAACCAAGTTCTTTTGATAACTTCTTCTTCATAGCAAAGCTAATTATAATCGACCAGCTTCGATAAGGCAACAATTATCGCAAAAAATCCCCAAAAAAACCACCTTGAGCAAGCGCCACACCTCATCGAGGGCCTCTGGGTTCTCTACACCTCCCGCAGAGGCATCGAAAAAGTCCTCGTCCTCCGCAAAGGCAAATGGTCAAGCGAGTAGGGGGGTAACTTGCGTGAGCTCCCGGATAACTTAAACGCTAAGAATACTGAGGCGAGAAAGGCCACGGGTGGTTGAACGTGGGTTGAAATTAGAGGCGATGGCTACTTAACATAAACCACCGGCCTGGTGTAGATTTGCCCGTTTTGCTCGATGCGGATTAAGTAAACACCGGAGCCTAGGGTGGCGGCGGGTTGCCAGATGAATTCCGCATCTCGTAGGGGTGTGGTCTCAGACCCGCCCGTTTGTGCCATGATCGACGAGCGGGAGGGTCTCAAACCCTCCCCTACGGTTACGCCGTCGGGCAATTGGGCGATTTTCCGCCCCGCGACATCATATATTTCGATTCGTAGGGGCGTATTGCATACGCCCGCGCCGTCAATGGTGAAGGAGACGGCCGAATTGAACGGGTTCGGGTAGGCGGAGATGGCGAAGGCCTGCGGTGTGGGCGTTTCGGCGATGCCGGTAAAATCGAATTTAAAAGTGTCGCAGACGGGGAAATCCCAGAGGACGGTTTCGCCGTTGGAGTCAGGGAGGAACATAAGACATACCTCGACCGTGTCGTAAACGGGATTGTAAATTGGAGGATAATCGATTTCAAGGATGTTCGGGGCGATGAACCTCGCGCCCAACTCGTGGCCGCGGAACTGATAGGGCGGCCAGACGTGGAGAATGCGGAATTTCCATTCGCTGGAATCGTCGTCGAAATTCGTGAAATCGCCGTAAAGGCGGAGCCGTAGCGTGGAATCCGCCTGCTCAAGCCCTGCGCTGTCGGCGCGAGTATTGCATGCGAACAACTGCCGCGCGAACTGGAGGTTATCGAAGAGATTTATTGGATAGGGCGAAAAAGGTTCGTCTGCAAATAAATCCATATCCGCAATGACCGTTATTTCGCCAGCATAATAATTGCCTGCGAGAATTTGAACCGCAAAGGAATCATAAACGGCACCGTAGCAGTCGCTAGCGCCCCAGCCGACGGCTGTAAGGCAACCTTCTGCCTCACAGCCGACAGCACAACCGACGGCTGTGATTAATGTATCTATTCCGCTACCCCTTTCCCACCGTAAATCGAAGTTGAGAATGAAAGAAGACATTATAGGCCCAAAATAACTTATGAAGGTATCTGGAACGGCGTCTAAAACACGTTCATCGTATGCTTGCGGCCTTCCAAGTTCGTCGAACCACGGTTCGAATTCGAAAATCCTGTTTGTGGCTTCGACCAAATAGGGAAAGCGATCCAGAACAAGTATGAGATGCCCTCCAGAACAAACGAAGGTATAGAGTTTCGCTATATTAATATCGGTCAGGTCGCAGTCCTCAGGTATCAACCAGCAGACGTCGAAGCGGGTGGGATCGACGAATGTATCAACAAGACCAAAGGTTCTGTGACCGTCGCGTTGTAACTCACATAGCAAAGATGTATGCCCTTCAAAAAAAGTGTGCATTCTGACCAAAGCGACATCGCCAGCCAATGTATTAGAACAGAATATTATCAGAATCCCGAAGAGAAAAAATAATTTTCTTTTAAAAAGTGCTTGCATCATAGTTCCTTTTGGCTATATTATAACTATAATTTTGGAAAAAGCAACTTCAAAACTGGGGGAAAGATGAGAAAACTGGGATTTGTTTTTCTGTTCTGTCTGGTAGTGGTCTGTTTCGGAAGAGGGCCTGATTCGACGGGTACGGGGGTCTTAATCTGGTGGTCTGTAGCCGATTCTGTTTGGGCGGATTCCTGTGGAAGCACCGAAGAATGCACTTATTTCCTTACAAGTTTTTATTGCAACATAGTCGATGCCTACTTAACATAAACCACAGGCTTAGTGTAAGTCCGCCCGTCCTGCTGGATGCGAATGAGATAGACGCCGGAACCGAGGGAGGGCGCGGGATGCCAGACGACCGCGTTTTCCGTAGGGGCGGGGCTTGTCCCCTCCCGTTCTTTGACACCGGAACCCACGTTACGGGAGGCCACAAGGGCCTCCCCTACGTCCGTTTTTATTTTCCTTCCCGCGACATCATATATTTCCACCCGTAGGGGCGTATTGCATACGCCCGCGCCGTCAATGGCGAAGGAGACGGCCGAATTGAACGGGTTCGGGTAGGCGGAAATATTGAATGCCTGCGGGATGGGCGTTTCGGCGATTGCCGAATAATTAAATGTAAATGAATCGCATATTGCGCCGGTGGGAAGTACGGTTTCTCCCGTGGCGTCGGGGACAAGTTTGATGCAGACCTCGAATGTTTCGCCCATTGGGCAGGTATCCGGGTATTGGATAGTTATACTCGAATCGGTATGCCAATGGCTCCAATCGCTCGCTCGTAGCTCCCATAGGCCGTGTGTGCCAGACTCGAAGCTAAAATAAGTGCTCTCAGCAACGAAAGGAGTGCAATTAGGCAGAAATACCGTAAACGTGCTGTCCGTGCCGCTTAGCCACGCGCTATCCGCGCGGTCATTCGTGGTGAAGAGGTTGCGAAGGAATTGGTGGTTGTCGCCCCAGTTAGTGTTATCGTAAAATCCAATTACCGAAGGAATCAATTCGCCGAATACAATTAATTCACCTCTTCCATAAGTGGCAATAATACCCAATACGGCAAAAGAATCATAGGCTCCCAAATTTGAATAAGATCGCTTACGGCCCCATATAAAAGGCTTTGCTGTCCCGGAATCGGGAGCTAAAATTGAATATGACGAAGGACCTCTCGTTATGATCGTATCGACATACGGGAAATACCTCGGATAATCGCCGAAATTCGGGAATTTCTCTACGGCGACGCCGTCAACCGAATCCGCCGGGGAATCCCTGATACAGTCATAATTGCACCTTATATTTCCCAGGGAATCGTCCCAGTCAGTGTCGCTAAGCAAGGTGTTGATATGATTCCAGGAGCTTGGCCCAACTTCACCAATCAGGATACACCGTCCTCCCTGCCCGACAAATCTCTGGATAGAATTTATCCTGCTGGTAGTTACGGTATCAAAAACAAAGTAATAGAGAATAGCATTCGGTTCAATTGAGGTTAATACACTGTCGATTGAAATTTCATGTCCTTCTGAATTAGCTATTCCAATAAGGGTGTCTATACATTCCTCAAGACCTAATGGCCATAAGTTTATGATAACGTTTGCTGAAAACGCATTATAAACGAGAAAAAGGATTATTAGAATTGTTTTCTTAAAAATCATGTTTTTATCCTTGACTTTGCACATTTCGTATCTTATTATAATTACACATTTGGAAAAGTCAAATGAAAAGGGGAATTATGAAAATGAGAACAAAGGTAATGCTTTTAGTTTTATTAACTACACTGGCGTTTTCGCAATCGTATCACATTTTCGTGAGCGACACTTCTAACACTCACATCGAGAAATGCACTTGCGAAGATTGCGATGATTGCCGGTCAGTTCCAATTTGCATAGCCTTTGAACACGATTATGCCTATATGGATTGTCACTCAGAAGTTATGGAAACATATGGAGCAAAGCAACTATGGTGAGAGGAAGTAGAAGGTTGCGGTAAAAGATACCCCGACCTTTGGCCCTGTACGACAGGGACATACATTTCAAACATCAAAGCTCATTTCGTTGATACGATTCAATTACCAAACGATTTTAGCTACGATAGCTGTGGTTATGCAATATTGCATATTGGGATAAAAAGCCTTGTTACAAGGGTAACGATTATTATAAAAAGGACTTGACAATTTAAATATAAGTCATATATTGATTGTAGATGACAAAATTATTAGATAAAATAAGGCGGATATACCTAAGGTGGATAATCAATGACGACTACTCACGCTAAATTGACACGTCTCGGCAGATCGATATGCAGGGAGAGCAGATCTGGCTCTTAAGTTTGACTATCGAATCGAACATCCTTATGACAAATAATAAAATCGCAATAATATCGGCAATCCAGGATCATTGCTAACAAAATAAAAAGAGAGGAATCATGAAAACAACACGGATCGCTATCCTTATAGTAAGCATGGTTATTTCCAGCTTGATGGGGAATTTTTTCGTCGATCTTCTTCCGGAAGAGAGCGATTCTTTCCTGTCGGTTAATCTCGTTCATTCAAATGAAGATAGCGTGGTTATCGAATTTGAATTGCCCGGATTTTTCTACGACACTTTTACGGTGGAGAATATCCTCTGGGAAAAAATCTCTATCATGACATATTCCAGCGAAGCCGATTCGGTCGGGTTGCCCGCTTTGCCGAAGGTAACCGTGTCATGCCATATCCCTGAAGGCGCCAGTGTAACACTGACGACAAGCAGTCTCGACGATACTATACTGAACAACTACGACGTTTACCCTCTGCAGTTCGAGTTCGATACCCTGGGCGATTTCTATTACGATAGCCTGGGCTATGACGGCGATATCTATTGCGACGATCCGATAGTCGAACACAGCGTGGGCGTTTGGAGGAAACTGAATTACTACACCTTCGATTATTACCCGATTGAATACCGAACGGACGGAGACTCGCTTATTATCACGAGAAAAGCCCGCGTTAAATTGGCTTTTTCCGGCGGCGTTCCCGGCGGGATAGAGGCCGACAGGTTTTTCAAAACCGCGTATGAAACCGCTCTGATTAATTTCAACGAAGTCGGTCAGGGAGGCCGAAGCGCATCGGCAGAATCTAAAGGGAAAATACTAATAGTAACGCCGGACTCGCTTTACGATACAGCCGAAAAGCTGGCCGATTGGAGACAGAGAGAGGGATATTGGGTAAAACTGACGAGCACGGACGATATAGACGGAGGTTCGCCGAATTGGATAGACTCCACTGTCCTTTACGATTATTTACATGAAATGAACTCAGCAGAAACGTTGAGTTACGTCGTGTTAATCGGCAGGCAGGAGAATATCCCCTGGCATGATTGCACATGGTTAATTGATGGAGTTTTTGTGCCTCATCGAGATGCTATTTCCGATTTATCGTATTGCTATTCCGATACTTCCGGCTTCCCCGAGTTTTTTCTGGGAAGAATCCCGTTGACAAATAACGAAATAGTAGGAGGATACATCGATAGTATCGTGGAGTTTGAGACGACAATGTTCGATACTGTCGGAAACAGCATGTATAACCGCATCTTAATAACAGCGGGACTTGGATCGGGAGAGTGGGATGATCCGCGATTCAGATTTTACCAAAAAGTCCAGAGTTCCGGTTTTCTCGATACTTTGCTTACGACCTTTTCAAGCGAAGATATAGAGTATCTTGCCGAAGACTATTGGTATGTGTCCCCCGAAAGAGATGATGATCCCAATAAAACAAATATTAAGGATAGATTAACAGATACGGGCGTGTTCTTCGTTTCAAATTTCTCCCACGGGTCCTCGGCGGCATGGTTTATGAACGGCATATCCGGTTCTTTCGGCTCCACGGATATCTTGCCGAATCCATCAATTGCTTCCGGCGATGATACATTATATGTAAATGGCCGTTTATCTTTTGCTCGAGGATATTCATGTTGGACAGCATATTGGGATTGTGACCCCTATCCAGATTGGGGTTTAGGAACGGCATGGACGAGACAAATTGGTTTAGGTTATTTCGGTGAAACGACTTATCAATTCTGGGGAAATGAGTATGAATTTTTTAGGAAGGAAGCCGAATTGATTGCGCACGGCGATATTTATAGCTGGGGACAGTTATATAATGCGCTTATTTCGTATTGCTACCAGTTGACAGACTCCACAAATTGGGAGGATTCTTCTTTCGCATTAGCCAAACAATTCATAGGCGATCCCGGAGTCCACGTTTACCGTAAAAACGACTCTCTGCCAAACGACCCCTATAATATTGAACTTACAATTAATACAAAGTCTATTTGCGGTTCATCGGACTATGAAGTGTTTTACGCTTGCTCGGCATCTAACGCTAAATCCTGCACGGTATTCGTCGATACCACAGTCGAATCGTCCATATATAACAGCAGGAACGCATTAATATGCATATCAGATAGTTTCGTCGATTCAAATACCGTCCATTGCGAAGAAATCGAATGGGTAGGTGGAGATGGATTCGCCGTCTTCGACACCTCTGAACTGCCGGATATTCCAGCTTCCTGTGACGAATTAATCTTAACCAATGTAACATTCACCTCAAACGGATTCATAACTAAAACCATCGATTTTTATGTTGGACAAAATGATACCTGCGAGAATATGGAATCCGTAGTTTTGGAACTTGGTGAATATTGGAATCTATTTTCAATACCTGTGAATATCATCGATACAAGAATATTGGGCGATTTAATTACCGAAGAAACAGGTAGGGTCGGAGAGATATATAAATATTATTATAGTTCCGATGAATATGAATCGGTAACGGATAGCGAATACATATCTGGAGAAGGTTACTGGGTATATTGCGATCATGATACTTCAGTTATGTTATGTGGTTTTACTACTGAAAACTGGTCAGGAACACTGATTACGGGTCTTAACATGATCGGTTCTGTTTACGATACTTTGAGATTGCAGGGGAATTTTGAGCCGGGGTCGCTTCTGGTGGATAGCACTCGAATCTGGTATTGGGACGCTTCTATCGGAAACTACCGCGACACGACATGTATAATCCCTACGTGGGGATACTGGGCAATAGCGCAATGCGGAGGAAGCTACACCTTCCCCGATTCGGATGTCGCATGTTCGGGAGGAGATTCGAGAACCACCGGATTTGAAGAAATAGCCTACGACTTCAAGAACCCGCCAGGCGTGGACGATACAGGTAGCATATATTGCACCATCTCCTCCGACACAATTACTGTTACGGAATGGGGAACGAGCAATGTCATCGAGAATTGCATGGTCTGGATTGAAACTGAAAGCGGCGCAACGATAGAGATAGGATACACTGATTCAGATGGAAAATACGGAAACTCGCTTCTCGATATAAATGATACGACGTTTATTCTCCTGTATCGACCGGGGTATCGCAAATATCTAATTCATCCGTATGGCCTTATCGATTCCACGATTTCGTTGCAATGCGATGTCAAGCTCTTCGGCGATCTGATTGTCCAGGCGCCGGATACGATAAAAGCCCGGGCCGGTTCGAGGATATATTTGAGACCGCTTGCGAGTTCATGGGATTATGGAAATAATCTCTACTCAAGCCGTTGTGAGGTATTGGCCGATAGTGGTCATATTGTTGTTTCGGGCAATTCCGACTCGATGGTGTATTTCATTCCTGATACTGGTGGTAGAGGTGACTACCAGTGGGGTGGCATATGGGCGAGATATTGTGGAAGCATTGTTATGGACTGGGCTACGATAGAATACGCCAACGGCGTTGGCTTAACATCTGATCCGAAGTATCTGAAGCTTAAAAATACAAGGCACATTGGCGACCAGGAAGTTTCTGTGGATCATAAAGAGCTCTATCTTTGCATGGGTGAGGAAAGAATTCAATTAGATTCATGTTATATTGAAGGTAGAGTTGTAATAGAAGGTATGTCTGATTCTTGTTGGATAAATGCATGCTCCCTGAAAGCGTCGGGAAGGTTACGCTATGAATGTATAGACGTGGCTATGGGAAGTAGCGATACTTTGCTGATAGATAACTGCGTCCTGTTTAACTATACCGAAAGAGGAATCAGGAATTACGTGAATGGATATCTTAGATGCGTGAATACCGTCTTCGACGGAGATTCAGCCACTGCGGTAATGCAATACTATACTCTTCTTCTCGACACGTGTCGTATAAGCGGCGGACAGGCGGGATATAATATAACCGAAGCCGATGGCAAGAAATCATTTACGAAATCGAGATGGACGATTTTCGACGATTATGTTACCGCCGGTGCATATATCCTTGGATATAATAACGATGTAGGACCAAGCGACTTCGGAACAGTTTCCGATTCCGGGTTCAATTGTTTCCTCGAAGATTCCGTCGCGGGAATCGAATTCGACAATTCCGAGACATCTGACACGGTTTTCGCGCAATGGAACTACTTCGATACGCTATTATTCACCGGAGATGGCGCTTCTAGGGTTATCGCCGATTCAACTGAAGATTCGTGTAGAGCAGATCCATCAATGAGCAAGGTATTTCTACCCGATAGAAAACCATATAAACCTGAGGAGTTTACTCTCTTCAATGCTGTTCCTAATCCATTTAATTCATCGGTTACAATAGAATTCGAGTTACCGAAAAGCTCCAATGTCTCTATCGAAGTATTCAACATAATTGGAACGAATGTTATCTCGTTAGTCGATGAAGAATTGTCAGCCGGGAGATACCGTCTTATCTGGGATGGAAAGGATTGTTCCGGAAGAACGGTATCATCCGGGACATATTTATACCGAATGCGATCAGACGATTTCAATGAAACAAAAAAAATGACCTTTATCCGATAAAACAAGGAGAATTATAATGAAAGTTATCATAACAATACTATGTTTGGTAGGATTATTATTAGCGGGAGAAACTGAGCCTATCGAAGTAGATAATTTCTACCAGATATCGCCATCGCCAGGTTCACCGACGTTGGAATCATCCGACAATAACCTGAGTGTCGATTCGCCGAGAATCATTCTAACCTTCGACATGCCCGAGAATATGCTCGCTGAAAACAGCCATATTCGCGAAGCGACTCTTGTTGTCCAGATTGAACCTGAGGCTGGTTGGGACGGCGAGAAGCCGATTATGGCTTATTGCTTACCCGTTACCGAACCTGTTCCAGGTGTGCCTACTTGGTCGAGTGCTCATGATGCTTATGAATATAAATATCCTGAGTTAGGAATTTACAAACCGTCGAGAGGTTATATATTCTTCGAAATATCACCCATGCTAAACGCGGCTACGAGAGGTGAAATCGATTTCCACGGCGTGATGATTATCCCGACCAAAGGCTCACAGGCTTTCAACCTTGCCGACGTCCCAGAACCTATAGATTTCCGCGCCGCGAATTTCATCGGTGCGAGAGCGACAATGGACTAAAAAAAGCCGGACATAATATGCAACAGTAATAATGGCGGGATCTTACCCGCCATTTTTTTGTCTAATTGTTCTCATGGGGTTTTTTGCGGGGGTTATAAGTAGTCAGATGCCGCAAACGCTTTTATAGCTTCGCGCCCGTCCGGATTCGAACCGGAGGCCTTCGGCTCCGGAGGCCGACGCTCTATCCAGCTGAGCTACGGGCGCTGATGTCAAATGTCTATATTAACTATTTCCCACTCGGCGGAATCGCCCTCGATAGTCAAAATACCCCAGCTTCCACCGCCGGAACCGAGGTTCCCGCTAATTGAACCGGGGTTCAACATACGCACGCCACGAACGACCTTGTTGCAAGGCCTGTGGCTGTGCCCGAAAATAATTATACCGACCTCGTCCCCGTCGAATTCCTTTCGCACCTTTTTAGCCAGGCCTTTCGGCGGACCCCATCCGTGGATCACACCGATGGTCAATCCTTCTATCTTTAATATCAATTTTTGCGGAAGTCTGGATGAGAGTTCGATTTCGTCCATATTCCCGCCGACCGTGGCAACCTCTCCGGCCTCTTTCAAATCCCTGTATGATGAAGCGTTGGAATGGTCGCCGGCGTGGATAATCAGATCGAAATCGCTCAGTCGGGCGAGGAAATCATCCGGGTAAACGGAAATCCGCTGTCCGACGTGGGAATCGGATAATACTGCCACCCGGGTAGCCATAACGACTACTTCTTCTTCTTGTGCCGATTCTTCTTGCGACGCTTCTTGCGCTTATGCGTCTTGATCTTCGCTCTTTTTTTCTTTTTGCCGCTGGGCATATAGTTACCTCCTTGAACTCGCAATAAAGCGAGTCTCGGTTTAAAATCCCGTTCATTATACAGGCGATGACCTTGACGCGCAAGGGTTTTTTAAAGATAATTTCAACCGTCGTCCGAATTCTCTTTGCAAATGAGAGAAATATCGCTATGTTAAAGTGATTTATAAGAACGTTTCAATGGAGAAACGATGATGAAATCAGTTTTATTTGTTCTCATACTGACGACGTCGATAGTCTTCGCTTACACTTCCTACACCGATATCGAATATTACCCGACCGGCACGGCACCTCAAATCGAGAAGAATATGCTCGATATATATGTCCCCGACGGCGCGACCGAAGGGACGCCGGTGATTTTTTTCGTCCACGGTGGCACATGGATGTTCAACGACCGCACGGATTTCGCGGCGGTAGGCAGTGAATTATCTGACGGCGAAGGATACATCGTGATAATACCGTCATATCGCCTGAGTGATTCTCTTCACCCCGAGAACACCCACCCATGCCACATCGAAGATGTCGCGCAGGCCTTCGCATGGACTGCCGAGAATATCGGCGATTACAACGGCGACTCCGACCGATTAATCGTCATGGGGCATTCTGCGGGTGGACATCTGGCGGTGCTTCTTGCGACAAACACATATTACCTGGAAAACGCCGGAGCGGAGATAGACGACATCGTCGGTGTCGTGAATTTCAGCATGGGAATCTACGATATTCCCAAACTGTATGCCGACATTGGGATGTTCGCTTCGATGGGCTATTCGATGATGGGACTCGACAGAGTTTTTGGGCCTATCGCGGACAGCGCAACCACATGGTATGACGCCTCGCCGAAATATCATGTCAGCGCGGAAACCCCGCCGACATTGCATTTCGTCACCATCGACGATATGGAACACATCATCGGCGGCGATTTTGGCGGTATGGGCATGGTTTACCTCCCCGGCGAAATCCAATTCGTTTACGACGATTACAACGCACATCACTCGACAGATACTTTCTGGATAGAGGGCAACCACGATACCGGTTTCTCGACTTTCGTTTTCGATCCCTATTGCCGTGCGCGTTCGCTGACGATGACTTTCCTCGACGACTTACTTGCAGGCATCGATGAGCGTTCGACCGAAATGCCCGCTATAATGGACATCGCAACTTATCCGAACCCCTTTAATGCGGGATGTCGTATCGATGCGCCCGGGGCGAATGAAATCGAAATATACAATGTAAATGGCGATTTGGTAACCACGGTCGATTGTCGGGATGGGAGTTCAATCTGGCTCCCGAATGCGAGCGTTCCGGCGGGGTTGTATCTGGTTAAAACGAAATCGAACAATACACGGATGACAACTATAATAACATATCTAAAATAACGAGGAGATTATGAGAAAGAGAATTTTATTTCTAATTGCATTTGCTATTATTGCGACTTCCGTTTTCGGTTGGCAATACTATTCCAATCTCGGTGGCGGCCTGGACGACGCCCGCGATATAGCGGTTTGCGCCGACGGCGGTTTCATGATTACCGGAAGATCCAACGCATGGGCGCTGGGCGGTTTCGAGGACAACTGGTATGACCACGAGATGTATATTGTCAAACTCGATTCGATGGGCGAACACGAGTGGACGAACCACTACGGCCAGAACGGTGACGGTTTCTACGACGCCGCCTGGGGAATTTGCGCTACCGAGGATTCCGGCGCGATACTTTGTGGCAAAACACAATCCCCGAAATGGGTCGATGTCCCGTTCGGTTATACGACCTGGTATGACAACGTTCTTCTCGTCCGGGTCGATAAGTTCGGCGATACACTCTGGACGACAAGCTTCGATGGCAACGACCAATACGACCGGGCATGGTGGATAAAGAATATTCCCGAGTCGAACGATTTCTTTTTCGCCGGACCGACGACTATTAATTCCGATGGCTTCGCCGATATCTGGATTATGCGCATCGATTCGGCCGGGAACACTATCGCCGACTATGTATGGACGGATTCGACACGCGACGGGCACGCCGATGTTCGATGGGGCGAAATCACCCCGGACGGCGGATGCATCGTTATAGGCGCGACAGACCTGCGCGATACGAGCTACTATTACGAAGACAGGGATTCAATCGTGACCCATCGCATTTCCCGCATTATTCTCATAAAAGTCGATGCCTATTGTGATATCGAATGGACGAAGACCTACGATACCGGATGCTCCGACCACTACCCCCGCTCAATTACGGCCTGCGTGGACGGCGGGTATATGGCATTGACACGCAATAAATGGCCTGCATGGACATGGATGTTGCGCCTCGACGAATATGGCGACACACTGTGGACAGGTTACGTCGGCGTCGATCCGATGGATTCGACATCGCGGCTCGCCAATTTCAATATGGTGGTAACCGCTCCGGACGGCGGATATTACTTCGCCGGCGGAGGCCAGGGATGGGCATGGATAACCAAAACCGACTCTCTTTTAAATGAGCAATGGACAGTCCCCTACGAACTCGGCCCAAAATCGGAGACCTTCCTATCCTGCAAAGTAACCTGGGATGGCGGATGCGTCGCCTGCGGCCAGACATACTCGATCTACCCGGATGTTTACAGCGACATCTTCGTGGCGAGGGTGAGTCGTTTCGGAGAGGATTGGTATAACGTTTCCGAGAAGCAACCGGAACTCCCGCAAACCCCCGATATCGCGGTCTATCCGAACCCGTTCAACGGTTCCGTATCGATCGACATCGACGGTTTCGAATCCACCGAATGCGAAATCGAAATTTTCGACATGACCGGGAAAATCGTGGATAAACTGAGTTCTGGCGAGAGAGTCTGGCGTCCCACGGCATCCGTTCCCACCGGCACTTACCTCTTCCGCGTCTCGGTAGATGGCAAATCCTACACGAAAAAGGCAGTTTACCTCAAATAAAACCCAAATTTAAGGGCGGCGCAGGTCGATTTCACTCGCGTCGCCCTATTTTTCTCTCAAATAATGCCCACGCTCCAGCCAAACCACCGCTTTCTCAGCGTCCACGACCTCTTTCTCTCTGTGAACTCTGCTTATTTTAGCAATTATATTTATAAATATACTCATAATATCATCGATATTAATTATTACATATTATCAAATAAGAATGATATTCAAAACAATATCTATCCTATATTTATCTAAAGAGAATATATTTATAATAATACTTATTCGTTTTATGAAAATAGGTTTCATATTCATTATCATAATCCTAAGAAATATAATTGTAACATTATAATCTAAAATATAAATACTAATACCATAAGTATAAAAGTTCATTTAATAAAAAAAAGGCTATAAATTAAAAAGGAAAGACTATATTGAATATTATAAAACCTAAAAATCGAAATATAAAAGCTAAAATATAGAATAGTAAAACTAAAAATGGTAATGTAATAGCAAGGAAAGGGCGCGTAAGGGATGAGAAATAGGAGATACTGCCATCGAAGAAGCTTATCCTCGGGGGATTTGAAGGGAAAGGCTTCGAGATTGGATTCGGGGAAAAGAAAAGGGCGAGGATCGACCTCGCCCAATCGGATTCGCTTTCAGTAAAGCCCTATGCGCTCGGGCACTGCGCGGCGACTTCCGGGTCGATGTTCTTGTTGCCGTAGGCTTTTTCGTAGTATTTGGCGAAATCGACCGCGAGTTTTTTAGCGCGTGTCTCATAAGCGGACTTGTCGTCCCAGGTGTTTATCGGTTTCAGGATTTCCGGTGGGACGTTGGGGCAGGTTTTCGGCACGAGGACTTTGAAAAATGGATCCGGCTCGTATTCGACGTCCTTAAGAGCGCCGGATATTGCGGCTTCGACCATCGCGCGCGTCAGGTCGATGTCCATTCTCGAACCGACGCCGTATGGGCCGCCGCTCCATCCGGTGTTCACCAGATATACCGTGGTGCCGTGTTCTTTCATTCTCTCGCCCAGCATGGAAGCGTAAACGTCCGGGTTGCGCGGCATAAAGGGCTGGCCGAAGAATCTGCTAAAGGTCGATACCGGATCGACGATACCCGTTTCGGTGCCGGCGAGTTTGGATGTGTAGCCCATCAGGAACCAGAACATGGCCTGCGCTGGGGTCAGTTTCGACACTGGTGGGATCACGCCGTTGGCGTCTGCGGTGAGAAAGAGGATCGTTTTGGGATGCCCGGACACGGAACTTTCCTTTATATTAGATAGATATCGCAGGGGGTAACTCGCGCGGGAGTTGGGCGTAAGCCTATCGTCGAAGAAATCGAATGTGCCCCACGGGTAAATCATTGCGTTTTCCACGATAGCGCCGTGCCTGTCATATTCGTCCTTGTGCATGACTGCGTTGTAAATTTCCGGTTCTTTCACTTTCGACAGGTCGATGAATTTGGCGTAGCATCCGTTCTCGAAATTGGCTATTCCGTAATCCGACCATCCGTGTTCGTCGTCGCCGAGTAGTGCGCGTCCGGGATCCGCGGAGAGCGTCGTTTTGCCGGTACCGGAAAGGCCGAGAAGCAGGGCGCAGTCTCCCTTTTCGCCCTCGTTCGCACTGCAATGAAGTGGAAGGATATCCACGCCGGGGAGCAGGTAGTTCATCACGGTGAACATGAGTTTTTTCACGCTACCGCCGTAAGCCGAACCTATAACCACGCCCAGATTACGGTCGAAGTCCATAGCGACTATCATGTTCGATGTTTTGCCGTCGGGGAGTTTACGGAGTCGGCCTTCGTATTTCTCTCGATCGAGCTTATTATAAGGAAAGACGACCAGGTTGAAGGGTTTATCCGCAAAGATGCTCTTGTCGATGTCGTCCGGAACTTTGCGGAACATGTTGTCCGTGAACAGCACGGTTGCCGCCCAATTAGTAACAGTCCGGACGGGAAGGGCGTATCTTGAATCAGCGCCAACTACTCGGTCGGTAACGTATAATCTTTCGTCTTTTGAAAGCATATCGAGGGCGTCCGCCATCGCCATGTCGAAGGTCTCTTCATCGACGGGGATGTTGTTCGGGCTGTCCCAGTCGATATTGCCCTCGCTATCCGCGCGTTTCACGATGACCGTGTCTTTTGGGCTTCTGCCGTTGGATTCGGGAGGCGTCCATGTCGCCAGAGCGCCGCTTTCCGAGATAATACATTCTCGCTTTTTAACCGCCTCGCGGATCATGAACTTGCGGGAGGGGTTGTTGTGGAGGTTATTGTGACCGCTTATTGCGGCCTGGATTTTGTCCTGCCAACTCATATTGGTATCTCCTTAGTCTTTCGCCCATGCGGGCATAGATTTTAGGTAATGGTCTGCACGTTCCATTGCTTGTTTTTCAGTTATATTCGGTTGCCATTGCATCAGCCAGTCGGCCACCCCTTTGAGGATTTTCTCGCGCGGCTGAAGTTCGCCGTTCGGATCGATGCAGTGGACGCAATAAATATCGGAATTCCCCTTAAACCCAGGGATATTAAGGTTTGCGCCGCAAGAATAACAGAAAGCAAATTCTTTTTGATCGGTCATTTATTCTCCTTAATAGAAAAACAAATAATAAGTCGGATAATAGACAAGGCAGATTACGTTGTCAAGGGATAAATACCGAATTTAATAAAGGGTTGTGAAATTATTCGCGTAATTATATTTACTTCAGATTACTTGACCTGACTCGATGAGTTCTTATATTTAAACGAAAAAGAAATGAACCCAAATTCAAGGATGTGGTGTCGTGCAGGAAGAATAAAGAAAACGCAGGGAAGCGAGGCGGCTCGAAGAGGAAATTGAAGATCTCCGCGGGCAGTTGGAGGAATTTGAAAAGGAGAAAGAACGTGTCCGCGCAATAGTTGGGCAGGCCGGAGGTGTCCCGACTTTCAATACGAAGGTTTTCAATATAATCTTTTTCACGCTGGTGATTGCAAGCCTTGTGGTATCGATAATGGCCAAAGGCACGTTGCGATTGGCTATGAGCGAACTTGCTATCGCGGCGATTTCTTTCAAGTTGATATTCCTGATGCACAGCCAGTCGCGGGTGAACCATTTTCAACTCTGGATTCTGACGTCTCTCGAATGGCGATTGAACGAAATAATGTGCGAAATTCGGGAAATACGCGAAAAGAGGTCGTGAAGCAAAGGGGGGGACTATTATGTCCAGCCCGCACCGTAAAAGCATATTCTATCGAAATTAGAAAAAAATAAAATTAATCCTTGACACAACGGCATAGTGTAATTAAATTCCAGTTTGCCAATTCGGGGGCAAATGCTTCCGAATGTTCTTTGAAAATTTAATAAGGAGTCTTGAAGTTCTGAAAAAAGCAAATTTGGAAACTGTGGTGAACATGGTTTGGATCAAGATGTTAAGAGCGCATGGTGGATGCCTTGGTAAATGCAGGCGATGAAGGACGTGGTTACCGACGAAACGCTTCGGGGAGGTGGAAGCAACCTTAGATCCGAAGGTCTCCGAATGGGGAAACCCGGTCCATATTGGACCACTCCCGGTTGAACACATAGACCGGGCAGGGCTAACGGGGTGAATTGAACCATCTCAGTAACCCCCGGAAAAGAAAACAATTGTGATTCCGATAGTAGCGGCGAGCGAAATCGGAATAGCCTAAACCGAAACAAGTGCGAAAGGTTGCGGCCTATGCTTGTTCGGTGTAGTGGGATAAGCTTTCTCTGACCGCAATGAAGAGGAAGGAGTTATAAACCGCAGATATAATTGAATCACCTGGGAAGGTGAACCGTAGAGGGTGAAAGTCCCGTAATTGAAATATCTTGCGGCTCCTTTGGCTGACTCCCAAGTAGGGCGGGGCACGTGAAATCCCGTCTGAATCTGCCGGGACCACCCGGTAAGGCTAAATACTCGCATTTGACCGATAGTGAACCAGTACCGTGAGGGAAAGGTGAAAAGGACCCCTGGCGGGGAGTGAAATAGAACCTGAAACCGTGTGCTTACAAGCTGTGGGAGGTATCGTTACCGACTTCGGTCGGTATCGCGCTGACCGCGTGCCTATTGAATAATGAACCGGCGAGTTATTCTACTGTCGCCAGGTTAAGCCGTTCAGCGGCGTAGCCGTAGCGAAAGCGAGTCCGAATAGGGCGACTTAGTGGCAGGGAATAGACCCGAAACTGGGTGAGCTATCCATGGGCAGGTTGAAGCGAGGGTGAAACCTCGTGGAGGACCGAACCAGGGCACGTTGAAAAGTGCTTGGATGACCTGTGGATAGGGGTGAAAGGCCAACCAAACCCAGCAATAGCTGGTTCTCCCCGAAATAGCTTTAGGGCTAGCCTTGTGTGGACCGTTGCGGAGGTAGAGCACTGATTGGACTAGGGGGCGCAAGCTTACCAAACCCAGATAAACTCCGAATGCCGTAACGCAATGCACAGGAGTCAGGGCGTGGGGGATAAGCTCCATGTCCAAAAGGAAAACAAACCAGACCACCAGCTAAGGTCCCTAAGTATATACTAAGTGACAAAGGATGTGGGATTGCAAAAACAACCAGGAGGTTGGCTTAGAGGCAGCCATCCCTTGAAAGAGTGCGTAACAGCTCACTGGTCGAGTGGTCTTGCGCCTAAAATGATCGGGACTAAGTATATCACCGAAGCTGTGGGTCAGACGGTGCTTGCATCGTCTGGCGGTAGGGGAGCGTTCTGTTGTAGGATGAAGGTCATTCGAAAGAAAGGCTGGACGAAACAGAAGTGATTATGCCGGTATGAGTAGCGATAAAACAGGTGAGAAACCTGTTCACCGAAAGCCTAAGGTTTCCTGGGGAAGGTCTGTCCTCCCAGGGTTAGTCGGCCCCTAAGGCGAGGCCGAAAGGCGTAGTCGATGGGAAACGGGTTAATAT
>CAZSHG010000029.1:0-34364 GCA_964606695.1 uncultured bacterium | reverse complement strand
GATTCTTTTTTATCGATAATGCTCGTCCATGGCGTTCCGGCTTTCTCGATCATCCGTTTTCATGGCAACGGATATGCCATTCAGTTGCGATGAATATATGTCTATTTTCGGAAAACGCAAGTCTTTTTTCAATATTTTTCAAGGAGGATCAAGATTGTTGAAGCTCATCGACTGTATATCTTTGGCGATGGCTCAGTGATGCGGCTTTTCGAAGATATGTCATTATTTCATATCCTGGAGATCAAGAGTGGTAATTCCAGTTTCTGAACTATATACTCGCAATTTGACGTCCGGATTTATTCCCAAAACGCGGAACTCTTTCTTCTCGCCCTTTATTTTGAAATCCATCTCGCTCCCTTTACAATAAAGAACCGCGTTGATATCGTCCAGCATTGCCTCGAAATCTCCTTCCATGAATTTGCGGTAGGCGTCGTCCAGTTTGGGCAACAAATCACGCAGGAAGGTATCGATATCGATTTTAGCGTCGGTTATTTCGGACAGCGATATTGCGCTCTGGTCAAGATCGTCGGGGAAATAGCCATCTTCGATATTCAGGTTGATTCCGATACCTACCGCCACGCGGGTGTCTTCGCCGCGCGTTTTCGCCTGAATCAGGATTCCCGCAATTTTCCTCTCGTCTACGAAAATATCGTTGGGCCATTTTATCCTGACTTTGGCTTCCGGCGAGTGTTCGCGGATTTTTTCTCGAATGGCGTAGGCCAACATCAGAGCGAGCCTGTTGTATTCGGTGAGTTCACGTTGCGCGTGAAGTAGAATCGAGAAATACAGACCCCCTCGTGGCGAGAACCATATCTTTCTGCCTCTCCCCCTTCCCGCGCGTTGGATTTCCGCAGTGATGACCGTGCCGTCGGGCATTAAAGAGTATTGGTCGTTGAGTATCAGCGAGTTTGTCGAGCCGACGCTATCGAGCTTAATTATTTTATCGCCGATACTCATATTCACCTACATGAATTTACTGAGGAATATCCCCGCCGCGATTGCGGTGCCGATAACACCTGCGACGTTCGGCCCCATGGCGTGCATGAGGAGATGGTTATCCGGGTCTTCCTTGCGCCCGACCATCTGGACGACCCTCGCCGAATTGGGAACTGCGGAAACGCCAGCCGCGCCGATTAACGGGTTGATTTTCTCTTTGAGGAAGAGGTTCATGAACTTGGCGAACAGCACTCCTCCGGCGGTAGCGAAGGCGAAGGCGACTACACCCAGCATAAATATCTTGATGGATTCCATGGTCAGGAAAGTGTCGCCTCGAGCGCTCAGGCCAACGCAGATTCCGATGAATATCGTGAATGTATCGACTAAAGCGGTGGATGCGGTTTTGGCGAGACGGTTGGTAACTCCGCTCTCCTTCATCAGGTTGCCTAAAAATAGCAGACCCAGCAACGGCAATGCACCCGGCGCGATAAGGGCGCTGACGAGAAAGGCGACTATCGGGAAGAATATCTTCTCGCGGGAGGAGACATTGCGCGGCGCGGGCATACGGATGAGGCGCTCTTTTTTCGATGTCAGCAGTTTCATGATGGGCGGCTGAATCACCGGCACGAGGGACATGTATGAATACGCGGCTATCGAAACCGGCGCGAGATATGCCGGCGCGAGTTTCGAGACGAGATATATCGATGTCGGGCCGTCAGCACCGCCAATAAGGCCGATTGCCGCGGCGAGGGCAGTATCGAACTTGAATACTATCGTCGCTACAAAAAAGGTGATGAAAACACCAATCTGCGCCGCCGCGCCGAGGATGATAGTCTTCGGATTGGAGATGAGGGTCGAGAAATCGGTCATTGCGCCTACGCCGAGGAAGATCATAGCCGGATAAAGGCCGGTTCGGACGCCGAAGTAGAGGGCGTTGAAAACGGAGGACTCGGCGTCGATGCCGACTTCGATGCCGGCCGGCACGGGGGTATTGCCCACAATTATTCCAAAGCCTATTGGAATGAGAAGTAACGGCTCGTAGTTCTTTTTTATCGCGAGGAAGATAAATATCCCTCCGAAAATCATCATCACGATATTCTGAAGTGAGAAATTGAAGAAGCCGGTATCTTGCAGGAACTGGAAAAAGGTTTCCATTGGATAACTCCTTATGACCTTTCGATTTCCAGAAGAACGTCGTCCTGTTGAACCGAATCGTCAACTCGAACATTGATTTTCGCGATTCGTCCGGAAAGGGTGGCCTGAATCTGATTCTCCATCTTCATAGCCTCCATGACGAGCAGATCCTGCCCGGCTTTGACGGCATCGCCCTCGGCGACGTCGATTTTCAGAATAACGCCGGGGATAGGGGCGTTGACTTTCATGGTCTTGCCGCCGGATTTGGGGTGTTCCGCTGGAGTGGGAGTCTGCGGCGTTCTGGTTTCGGATGGCGTCCGTTTCTTTTTGACCTGGGTGCGGGAAGGTTCTCGCTTTATGCCCAACTGTTCGATGTGCACGGTAAGGGCTTTGCCGTCGATTTCGATTTCGGCGCGCATACCCTCGATTTTTTTAACATTGACCTTGTAATCCTTGTTTTTTATCGTCAATATGTATTGTCCCATTATACTCTCCTATTCGGCGATATATTCGGACATCGTCCAGGACGATATACGTTCGCCTTTATAATCGAATGTATATTGTTTATTGGGCTTCTCATGATATAGTTTCCACTCGATTGTAACAGCCGTAGCGATTGCGGCGATCTGGTCTTCGTCCAGATGTTTAATTTTTTTCACGGGCTTCGAGGGCGTTTCCCTTTCTATCTTTTTTACGGCTGGCTTCTTACTGGCGCCTGGAATAATGTATTTGAACAGCGCGACGGCTATCGATAACAGGGCAAGCCCGGACATCACGACGAGAATACCGGTTATCGACAGGCTAACGATGTCCCCAAAAACCACTAATATGTTTCTGGATAACATGATATCTCCTTATAGGGGGATGTTCCCATGTTTTTTGAATGGCAGTTTTTCACGTTTATCTGCGAGCATGGCCAGCGCGCGGCAGATGCGGTATCGTGTATTCTGTGGCTCGATGACATCGTCGATGTAGCCCTTCTTCGCCGCGACGTATGGATTGGCGAATTTATCTCGATATTCGGCTTCCAGTTCGGCGGCTTTTTCCTCGGGATTATCTGCATTTTTAATTTCACGCCGGAATATGATTTCCACCGCGCCCTTTGGTCCCATGACCGCGATTTCGGCGGTGGGCAAAGCGTAGTTGACATCGCCGCGAAGGTGTTTCGAGCTCATGACGTCATATGCGCCGCCGTAAGCTTTGCGAAGGATGACGGTGATTTTCGGGACGGTCGCTTCGGCGTATGCGAAAAGCAGTTTCGCACCGTGGCGAATGATTCCGCCGTGCTCCTGAATAGTGCCGGGCAAAAAGCCGGGGACGTCTTCCAGTGTAATTAATGGGATGTTGAAAGAATCGCAGAAACGCACGAAACGCGCGCCTTTAATGGATGCGTTGATGTCCAGCACTCCGGCGAGATGTTTGGGCTGGTTGGCAATTATTCCCACTGACTTTCCGGCGAAACGCGCGAATCCCACTACTATATTCGATGCCCAGAGTTTCTGCACCTCGAAGAATTCGCCGTCGTCCACGATTTCATTGATTACTTCACGGACGTCGTATGGGACGTTAGGATTGTCGGGTATCAGGCCGTTGAGTTTGAAACACTCGCGCTGTGGCGAATCTTCCGTCTCGTATTCGGGCGGGAGTTCCATGTTGTTCTGCGGGACGTAGGAAATAAGTGTGCGTATCGACTGAAGTAGCTCCTCCTCGCTCTCGCATGCAAAATGCGAGACGCCGCTTTTGGAGTTGTGGACGTAGCTTCCGCCCAGTTCATCGACCGTTACGTCCTCGTTGGTTACTGTCTTAACGACCTTCGGGCCGGTTACGAACATGTAGCTGTTGTCTTTGACCATGAAAACGAAGTCCGTGATAGCGGGTGAGTAGACGGCTCCGCCTGCGCAGGGGCCCATTATCGCCGAAATCTGAGGGACGACGCCGGAATACATCACGTTTTTCAGGAAGATATCACCATAGCCCGCCAGGGAATCTACGCCTTCCTGAATGCGTGCGCCGCCGGAATCATTAAGCCCGATTACCGGCGCGCCGGTTTTCGCCGCCATGTCCATCACTTTTAGCACCTTATTGGCGAAAGTCTTGGAAAGTGAACCGCCGAACACCGTAAAATCGTGGGAGAAGACAAATACTTTCCGGCCGTCGATGGTGCCATAACCTGTCACGACACCGTCGCCGGCGAAATGCTTCTTGTCGATGCCCAGGTTAGTGCATTCGTGCTCGACAAAGGTGTCGAATTCCTCGAAGCTGTCCGGGTCGAGCAGAATATCGATTCGCTCGCGGGCAGTTAATTTGCCCCTGGCGTGCTGTTTCTCGATTCGTTTCTCGCCGCCGCCCTTATGGGCTTCTTCGCGGCGATTTTTGAGTTTTAGTAGCTTTTCTTCAATCGTCATTCGGTTCCTCGCATATCTCTGTGAGAATTTTCGCGGTGGATTTCGGGTGGATGAAGGCAATTCGTTTGCCACCCGCCCCCGTTCTGGGGACATTATCTATCATTCTCGCGCCCTCATCGACCAGTTTCTCGATTTGGCCGCGGATGTCGTCTGTTTCGTAAGCTATATGATGTATCCCCTGCCCGCGTTTGGACAGGAATTTTGCTATCGGACTGTCCGGAGAAGTCGGTTCGAGAAGCTCGATATCGACGTCGCCGGCACGGAATTTTGCGACGCGGACCTTCTGGTCTGGAACTTCTTCTTCCTCGACAAGTTCGAGGCCGAGCATATCTCGGAAGACCGGGATGGTCTCCGCGAGGCTCTCTACCGCTATTCCCAGATGGTCTATTTTTTCGATCATCGGCGCTCCCTGATGGCTCGGATAATTTCATCGCCGAGTCTATTCACAAGAGAGTATGGTGTTTCTCGCCCGGAAAGGATCTGGTCGATCCAGTCGGACATGTTATAATCGAAATCGAGATATTCCCTGAGATAGGCGTCGATTTTCAATTGTAATACCGATTCGATATCGTCCTCAATGCGTTCAGCGTGAAGTTCTTCTATTTCGCCGGTTTTCACGATGTATTCGTGATGAATAACAATGGCGGAAAGAACGTTTTCGAGACCTTTCCCGTTAGTTGCCGATGCCGGAACAACCGGTGGGATATATTTTGAATCGCCGTAATTTTCTTCCAGCATGGACCGGAGATAACGGACGATTCTATCCGCCCCCTCGCGATCTGCTTTGTTTACGACAAAAATATCGCCAATTTCCATCACACCGGATTTCATCACCTGGATATCGTCGCCCATACCCGGCACCTGGATGAGTAGAGTAGTGTCCGATAGGTTGATAATTTCGATTTCGTCCTGGCCTATGCCTACGGTTTCCACGATAATCAAATCAAATCCGGCGGCTTCCAGGACGTTTATGGCATCCTTCGTGGCGGCTGAGACACCACCTAAATGTCCTCGGGATGCCATGCTTCGAATGAAGACCTTATCGTCGGTAGCGTGGTCTTGCATGCGGATTCTATCGCCTAAAATGGCTCCACCGGAGAAAGGCGAACTGGGATCTACCGTCAGAATGCCGATTTTGTCGTATCGCTGTTTGAGATATGGAATGAGCGCGTTGATGAGCGAACTTTTTCCCGCACCCGCCGGGCCAGTCACGCCGAGAATATAGCTCTGGTTACGGCCGTAAATCTCATGCAGAATTTCGTAACCGGCTTCTCCCCCTCGTTCGACGGCGGAAATTCCCTTCGCGATAGCTCTGGGGTTGCCGTCTAAAATGCCTTTTGCGATGTTCGAAGACATGTCAGGCCTTCTTTTTGGCCATCTCCTTCTCGATGAAATCAACGATTTCTTTGACCGTAGTTCCCGGGCCAAAAACGGCTTTGACTCCTTTTTCCTTGAGGAAGGGGATGTCGTCTTCCGGGATAATTCCGCCGCCGAAGACGATAATGTCCTCCGCGCCTTTTTTGCGCAAGAGTTCGGTGACCTGCGGGAAGGATATGTTATGCGCGCCGGAGAGGAGCGACAGGCCGATGAAATCGACGTCCTCCTGAATGGCAGTCCCCACAATGCTTTCCGGAGTTTGGCGAATGCCCGTGTATATAACTTCGAATCCGAAATCCCGCAATGCTTTTGCAATGAACTTCGCCCCTCGGTCGTGGCCGTCCAGGCCGGGTTTGGCTATCAATATTCTCACTCGATTATCCATGGTATCTCCTCAGAGAATAACCTGCTCTTTGTATTCACCGAAAGCTTCGCGCAGAACATCGCTGATTTCGCCGATTGTGGCGTATTCGCGAACTGCGGCGATTATGTAGGGCATCAGATTTTCGTCGCCACCGGCGGCGCCGGCCAGGGCTTCCAGATGTTTCTGAACGGCATCGTTGTCGCGGCGCTCTTTTAGCGCTTCCAGTTTACGGATTTGCACGTCTCGGATACTGGGATCAACCTTGAGAAGCTCTTTTGGTGGTTCTCTGTCGATTTTGTATTTGTTGACGCCCACGATGACGCGTTCACCACTTTCGATACTCCGCTGATAATTATACGCGCTGTCCTGAATCTCCTTCTGGACATAGCCCTGTTCGATGGCGGAAATCATGCCGCCCATCTCGTCGATTTGTTCGATATATTCGAAGGCTTCTCGTTCGATTTTATCGGTAAGCTCTTCGATGAAATAAGACCCCGCCAGTGGATCGATGGTATTGGCGACGCCGGATTCCGTGGCGACTATCTGCTGGGTGCGCAGGGCGATTCTGACTGAATCTTCGGTGGGTAGCGAGAGTGCCTCGTCACGAGAATTTGTATGCAGGCTTTGCGTTCCACCGAGAACGGCGGCGAGGGTTTGTATCGCCACCCGAACGATGTTGTTGTCCGGCTGTTGCGCGGTAAGGGTCGAACCGGCGGTCTGAGTGTGGAATCGGAGCTTCATCGATTTGGATTTCTTCGCGCTGAATCTCTCCTTGATGATTTTCGCCCACATTCGCCTTGCCGCGCGGAATTTGGCGGTCTCTTCGAGAAGGTCGTTGTGAGCGTTGAAGAAGAATGATAATCGCCCCGCGAAATCGTCAATATTCAGGCCCGCTTCGATTGCGGCTTTGCAGTATTCGATGCCGTCGGCCAACGTAAACGCGACTTCTTGCACCGCCGAGGAACCGGCTTCCCGAATGTGATAGCCGGAAATCGATATGGTATTCCAGCGCGGCACGTTTTTCGTGCAGTATTCGAAGATATTCGTTATAATTCTCATCGACTGCCGTGGAGGATAGATATAAGTTCCGCGCGCTATGTATTCTTTGAGAATGTCGTTTTGAATTGTTCCACGAAGCTTGTCCGGAGTAACTCCCTGCTTTTCGCCAACAGCGATATACATCGCCAGCAGGATGGCCGCGGTCGAGTTTATGGTCATCGAAGTGGAGACTTTATCCAGCGGGATTCCATCGAAAAGCGTCTCCACGTCTTCCAGCGAATCTATTGCCACGCCCACTTTGCCGACCTCGCCGACACTCATCTTGCCGTCGGAATCATAACCTATCTGGGTGGGCAGGTCGAAAGCGACGGAGAGGCCGGTTTGGCCTTGTTCGAGCAGGAATTTGTAGCGCTTGTTCGATTCCTCGGCAGTTCCGAAACCGGCGTATTGACGCATAGTCCAGAGTCTGCCTCGATAGCCTGTGGGGTAAACTCCACGCGTGAATGGATACTCGCCCGGAAAACCGAGTTTTTCCTCGTATTCGCAATCGAAATCGGTGGGGGTCGCAAAACGTTGAACTGGATTGCCTTCGTAGTCGATAAGGCCATCGCGTTCGGGAGCTTTATCGAGGAACTTTTTCAGAGAGCTATTTTCCCATCTATCTTTTTCTGACTCTATGAATTCATGTTTTTTGCGGACGAAACCGGCGTCGCATCCGGGATTTACGCCGCATTTCTTATGTTGTTCATCGTTACTGTTATCTTCCATTGTATTTTACACCTCGATATAATCATCGTAATAATGGACGATATTGACGCAATAACATATACCTACTTTAGTAAATGTCCACTTATTTTTAGGGTTTTTTAATAGGAGTTAAGTTACTTCTATTTCTTGCGCAAACACAACACTATTCGACACATCAGCGGCGAACGGTTTTAGGATTATTTTCGGGAATCAGGATAGGTAAAAGGCCAGGATCGAGAGTGCTCCACAGAACACGAATCCTCCATCGACGGCGAGTTCGGCCCAGGTGCCTCGCTTTATTCCGGAACGCCTGAATAACTCTATTATCGCGTAAATATATGCGACAAAAAGCAATAATAACGCCGAACCCGGAAGGATAATTCCTAAGAAAAGACCTAAAATGAGTAAAATAGACGGCAGTAGAAGAGAAATCCTGGCCGTTACCCATGCGGCTTTTTCGCCAATTACAGTCGTAAGCGATTCGCGCCCCAGAACCCGATCGCTTTCGACATCCGTAATAGAAAAGAGCGTCGAACGTAAGAGACTCAACGATACTATCCAGAAAAATGATAGGATTACGGAATGTGTTATTTCGGCGCGGTTAGAAATTAGCGGGACTATCCCACATGCAAAGAGCCAACCGAGGGCGTGAAGTAGATCTCGTGCGCCCGGGATTTCTCTCAAACGAACGAAACGTTTCCCATATGGAAATACCCGTAAGTTTTTAAGAAACAGGAACAAACCGGCCCCGATTCCTCCTGCAACGGTCAGGATAAAGGCTATCGGTCTATATAACCACATCAATCGGGCCGATATTATTAAACCGACGATTGCAGATGCGCCCAGTAATTTTCGATTACCCCAGAAAAAGTTCAGTTTTGAGGGATCCGCAAGGATAACTCCCTGCCAATCGACGATATTATAGATCGTATGGAAACCAAAAATGAAAAGTCCCATGGACATAAGAAGAAGCGGATCGATAGGGAAGCCCGCGAGGAAAAGGAAAGAAGCGGCAAGCATCGCGGCGGCCAATCCGGTAAGGATATTACTCTGGATAATAATATACCCCAGGTCTTTGAAAAAGGGTTTGGACCAAACCGGTAGATTTCCTTCATTAATGAGTTCCAATTTTTCGATCACATTGGATACTATCCAATGAGGAGTGCTTGCGCCCGCTGTTACGGCTACTGTTTTCGCGTCGTAGAAGCCGGAGGGATCGAGTTCGTCTGCGGTTTCGACCCAGATTGTCTTCACGCCGGTGGCTTTTGCGACCTCGAATAAGCGCTTCGTGTTGCTGGAATTATATCCTCCAACAGTTACTATAGCGTCCGTTTCTCTGGCTAATTCGACTATTTCATCCTGTCTTGCGGAGGTGGAATCGCATAACGTATCAAAGATCTCCGTTTCCGGGAAACGTTTCGCCACGGCATTCGCACGTTCTTCATACCAATCGCGTCTCAGCGTCGTTTGACCGATTACTATCGGTTCGCGTAATTTGGGTAGCGCTTTTACATCGTCGATTTCAGCGACAACGTAGCCTCTATCGCCCGCGTAACCGAGCAGTCCCGCTACCTCGGCATGATCGCGATGTCCGACTATTACAACGTCTCGGTCTTTAGCGGAATTGCTCTTAACGATAGATTGAACTCTCGCTACTTTAGGACAGGTGGCGTCGCAGATTATTGAACCTGTATTTTTTAATTCGTTTCGGACATCCGGTGGGATACCGTGACTGCGTATAACTACCGTCGTTTTGTCATCCAGAATATCCGTATTTTGGGCTACGTCTATCCCCTGTCCCCGGAGGAATTCCACAACCTGCGGGTTATGTATCAAAGGGCCCCACGTGTATATGGGGCCTTTTTTGTTCAATGCCGTGCGGAGGACGATATCGACGGCGTTTTTCACGCCGGAACAGAAACCCGCGGTTTTAGCGAGTTTGACCTTCAAGGGAGCTTACCAGGGAAAACAGCCGGATCGGTCGCCGGTGTTCGTGCGTCGGGTGATGCCCACTGAAATGCCAAAGCTGTGTTGAATACCTTTATCGACTTCGATAGTTGTGTAATCTCCCAGGTCGTAATCATAGTATTCATTCTCGACCTTGCCCAGAAAAGTAGCCTGATAACGAGCTTCGACCATCAGGTGGAAATCGTAGGTCTGGAAAGCTAACAATCCGCCGCTGATCATAACTGACGGTGCATCGTCGGTTACCCATTCCATATCGCCGTGGTCGGGATCGACCGGCACCACCGCCCATTCGATTCCGGCGGCGCCACCAACGAAGAACGCAAAATCAGTCGGATTAGTTATGTAATAAGTGCCGATATTCAGGCCGAATCCTGTAGCTTCGCCACCCGCACTGACATAGCCGCGTCCCGTAATGAAAACCTTTTCCAGTTCATACATGGCCATACCTTCGTATAACCACATCTCTTCTTTGCCGTAACTGTTGGCGATAGGGAAACGGTAGCCGATCTGGACTCCGACGGTATAGTAGTTCTTACGACGGCGAGGTTCTTTGGCCTCGGACTCAGTGACATTTGTCTTGTCGATTAGATCGCCGGCCTGAACGCCCTCGTAGATACCCTTTACGAGACGTTCGATAACGACGTCAAGGTCTTCTACCGACTCGGAAGTCAGCTTATCGGAATGCACGCGGTTACCTGTATTATCGACGACGTGGACATTTACAATAATCTTATCGCCGAGTTTGACAAGAGAGCCGTAGAGCGCTTCCTGAGTGCCAGCTTCTACAGCTCCCTGGGCCGCGCATTCATCGTCTTCGCAAACATCGCCGCGTGGTGCCGATCTGACATTGTAACCGTAATCCGATAACTCTGTCTTGAAAAGCTCATGCACGGAGAAAACGGTCGCCTCGTCGATTCCGGTTGAATTGAAATCGAAAACCAGGATTGACGTCTGGGTAAATACGACCGTAACCAGGAATATTCCCGCAAATATTATCTTTTTCATATTACTCTCGCTCAATATTATTCATTTCATTAGATAAATAACAAGTTCGATGCCATTATCTGACTTCCTTAATCCAGTTTTCCATTAGTCTCAGATAGTCGTTAATCGTCTTTTCGAGAATCGCAGTGTCTTTTGCCTCCGCAATTATCCTGAAGACGGGATTATCGTAATCGGGAATAATGAGCGCCCATGAATCCGGGGTGTAAACTTTCACTCCGTCGATAACGTCGCGGGGATATTGAGAAGTCCCTTCGATTAGTCTTCGCATAAGCGTGCCCATCAAGTTATACGAACATTGGACGCGAGCTTCACCTCTCACATATTCGGGAATAGCCGATGTTATTTCCGACAGGTTAATTTTGGATACCGCGAGCATTTCGAGCACTTTAACCGTGGCAAAGATACAATCAGACGCAAATAACCATTCAGGGAAAATAACGCCCCCGCGTGTGCCACCAACGAAATCGATATTATCCAATCTCGCCGTGTCCATCATAGATAAATGATCGTCGCGTGTGAAATTGAGTTCGATATTATTTTCGCGAGCGAGTTTATTAACGCCCATCGTAGCCGAAATAGGCACTGCTATGGCTCTGGGTTTCATCGTTCTGATAACCAGATCCAGGATAAGGCATAATTCGGCCTGTTCATCGAGAAGTCGTCCATTTTCATCGACAATGCGTAACCTTTCGCCTGATGGGTCGAGTAAGAACCCGGCGTCGGCTTGCAGGCTTTTCACTATTACCGCGAGTCGCCTGTGATCCTGCTCCCGTTGTTCTCGAGTGCGCGTGATTCTATTGGGATCTATAACGGCATTGATGTTTACGGCTTCTATATTGAGTTCCGACAGGATGCCGGGGAGTATTTCCGCCGTGCCGCCATGTGAATAATCTACAACGACACGAAATCCCCTGTCTGCGATGATTTTATTATCGATCATATCGAGGAGGGCTTTAGAATAGTCTTTCAGGTCCCCTCGCGGGCGACTGAGGGATCCAAGCCTCTTGTAATCAGCCCGTCGGAAATCTTCGCGGTCGAAAAGCCTTTCGATAGACCGCGCTTTACCGGTCGTAAGATCCGCTCCGTTGCCGTCGAAAAAAATCAAATCCTGACCGTTATCGTCGCGGGGTGATTTACGTATATGAACTCCCGCGCTATATTGGGTTTTAGATAGAATCCATCGGACAACGGGTATCGGCGCGATCCCGATGTCGTCAACGTCCACGCCCGCCGACATAATACCGCAAAACAACGCGCGAGTGGTAATCTGGCTTGCCCGGTCGCCATCTCGAGAAATAAGAACATTGCCTTTCCCCCTCAGGCTGGCACCGAAAGCCGCGCCCAATTTACTCGCGAATTCGGGCGATATTTCAGAATTTATTATTCCCGAAGCCCGACTGCCCGAAAACAGTTCTCCTCCAGTTCTATCCGCCCAGACGAGTGTTTCATTTACAGTAGCGAAAGGGCCGACCGTTTTATTCGGCCATATTTTAACCGCTTCCGCAACTCTCGAATTGTCTCCGATTTTACAATTCGTCGCTATTACAGCGTAGTCGCCGATAAGTGCGTTTTGGCCAATGACGGTATTATTCGCGATAGTCGCGTGTTCGATTGAAGCGCCATCGCCGATTTCGCAACAATCCCAGATTACTGAACTATCTATAGAACACGATTTCCCGATTGAAGTATTAGGGCCAATGATCGAATCGCTTATATCCGCGCCTGAAGAGACTTTAACGTTATCGCCGAGAAGAACCGTTCCCTCGCAATGAAAATCCCCCTCGATATCCACGTTTTCGCCGATATAAAGTTTCCCACCGTAACCACCGAGTAATTCTCCGGGGATTTTCAGCTTGATTTCGCCGCTCAGGGCATCTTCATTCGCACGGCGGTATTCGCGCAGGTTTCCAACATCCCGCCAGTAGCCTTCCGAGACATAGCCATAGAGAGGCTCTCCTTTTCGCATTAACAGCGGGAACAGATCTTTCGAGAAATCGAATTCCTCGCCCTTCGGAATATAATCGAGAACGTGCGGTTCGATTACGTAGATGCCGGTGTTTATTGTGTCGGAGAATACCTGTCCCCAGGCGGGTTTTTCCAGAAAGCGCCGTATTTCGCCGGTTTTCGGATCGGTTATTACGATACCGAAGGCCAGAGGTTTTTCGACATTTGTCAGGACTATCGTTACGGCCGCTTTTTTGTCTTTATGGAATTCGATGGCCTTTTTCAAATCGAAATCTGTGAGAACGTCGCCGGAAATGACGAGAACTGTTTCCTCGACATGCCCCGCCGCGTTTTTAACGGCACCGGCGGTTCCACAATCGGCCTGCGATAAAACGTATCTCATATCGACGCCAAATTTCGTCCCGTTACCGAAATAATCGCTGATGATTTCGGCCTGATAATACAGTAAACTCACGCAATCCATAATTCCGGCGTCCTTGACGACATTAACCACATGTTCCATCATCGGTCTGCCGAGTATAGGCACCATCGGCTTTGGAAGATTAGAAGTTAAGGGTCTAAGCCTTGTTCCAAAACCGCCTGCGAGTATTATTCCTTTCATATTTCGTCCATTTTGAAAAATAGTCAACCAACATCTTAAAATAATCGCCGGGTCAAAAAATGCAAGACCCGAATGTTAAAATCTCGTCAATAATCAAAATCGCTGTTCATATCAATCGAACTATAGATTTCCATTATCTCGTCCGATTTGGACATTATTTCATCGGAAATATCGTAGCGAATCCCAATCATGACGTCCTGGACTTCGCCGAATACGTAGTTTGGATATGCCGAGTTAATATCGCCGAATCGCTGGCCAGGGAGTTTCCAGTATATGATGCTCTCGACGTTTTTTTCATTCACGAGTTGGACAGGCAATCGTTTATCTTTCAAAGGGCGTGTCAGGCCAACCATATCCACGACTTCGGTTTCATTTTTAGCAAAGAAACCAATAGCGCCTATCTCACCTCCGGCTATCTTTAATTTACCTTGAATATTTTTTTCCAACCATACCGTAGCGGAAGCGTAAATCCTCTCGCGAATGGCGGAAATCTCGTCCCTGTATTCCCGTGCGTCGGCCAAATCGAAGGGAAGCATAACAGCAGTCCAGATTATTGAAATAACTGCTATCGTAAATATTTGTTTCAATTTCTCATTTGATACTTTTCTAACAAAATACCCCACCGAATATGCCGCCAGCAAACAACACACTATTAGATGCGGCACGAAATACCACGGAAAAAGTTTTGCGTAATTCTTGCCGGACAGCGTAAAAGCGAGGATATATGGAACGGTGTAAATCGCTATCGGCAACATTTTGGTCTTCTTCCGGAAAATAGCGAGGATCAATCCCGTTATAAACAGTGGTGGTATTATGAAAAATAAAGGTTTCCCAATACCGGCGGCGGAGAAATGGCCTCCAATTGCCAACCCAAAAGTAAGGATTACGTTGACTACACCGTAAAACCAGCCTGTATTCTCAGGAAACTGGACTTTTCTGAGAACGCTGACCGGGACGGGAAGACCGTAATAAGCCCACGTAAACGCTATATAAAGGCCAACAAATAGAATCGCGGGCAATAAATGCTTGAAACGTAAATTAATCCCTTTTTGGAATGCCAGAACGAGAAAAACGATGCCGAGAAGGAGGATATTATCAAATCGAATCCACAAGGCGATGGAAGCGGCAAACAGCGCGAGAGTGGGTTTCCTTTCCGCAACTAAGGTGAACGTAAGCGCTATAGAAGCCAATGAAAGGGCGATTTCCATACCGCCGAAACTGGATATGAGGAAAACTGGATTGGTAAACAGGAATACCGACGCGAGACATCCTGTCCATTCGCTTCCCAGAAGGCTTTTACCTAACTTCACGATAGCGATGGCCAGTATTATCTCGGACAATACGCATAGAAGCCAGATTATGGCGACCGAATCCAGGCCGGTAGTCCTGATAAGTGCGTTCAGTAACATCCAGAGGAGATTGGTAATAGAGAAGACTTTTTGCCCCAAATTGAAAACGGCACCGTTGCCAAGTGCCAGATTTCGGGCAACTCGCATGGTGATATACGCGTCATCCAGTATGGTCGCGGGGATAATCGCCCTATAAAGAATCGGCACAACGGCGGCAACGAAGTAAGGAAGATTAGCTTTGCGATATTTGTTGCCGTTTTCGTTCACAATCGACTCGCGCTATACAGTATATCGACGCAATGAAACAGCCTGCCGGTAAAGACTGATATATTTTTCCGCCGAAGCGCTCCATGATGAGTCGAATTCCATACCTCTATTCATCAATCCTTCCCAGCCTTTGTTATCGCTGAAAGATTTTATTGCCGTTTTAATTGTCTTAAGCAAGGCGTTGCTCGAATACTCTTCAAATACGAAACCGGTGCCGGAACCTTTTTCTAAGTTGGCAGGTTTAACCGTATCCGCCAATCCCCCGGTTTTTCTGACTATCGGGACAGTGCCGTAAGCCATCGAATACATCTGGTTCAGGCCACAGGGTTCGTAAAGGCTGGGCATGAGGAACATATCCACACCGGCTTCGATTCGGTGTGCGAGAGGGCCTTTGAAATCTATAATAGCGGCCATTTTGTCGGGGTATTTCTTGGAAGCGGCTTCAAGCGCGATTTCATATTCTTTTTTTCCGGTGCCCAGAAGCACGAACATCACGTCCTCCCTGAGGATGTCATCAAGAATTGGAATCAGGATATCGAAACCTTTCTGGTCGGCAAGCCTGCTTATCATACCCAGAACCGGAGAGTCTATGTTCTCAGGAAGTCCGACTTCTTCGAGAAGTTTGAGTTTGCATACGGTCTTTTTCGATTTATCCTTTCTCGAATAATTCGTCGGAATATGCTTATCCAATTCCGGATTCCAGACCTTCCGGTCGATACCGTTGATGATACCGTATAGTCTATCGTTCCGAGTTCTCAGAACGCCCTCCAAACCATAACCATATTCCGGCGAAGATTGAATCTCCTGAGCGTAAGTCGGCGAAACAGTGTTTATTATGTCCGAATAGAGTATCCCTATCTTCATGAAATTGACCTTGCCGTGGAACTCGAAATCTCCCATCGGGTAGAACTTATCATAACCGATACCTATAAGGTCGATAATTTCCTTCTCGAAACGCCCCTGGTAAGCCAGATTATGGATGCTATACAGAAATCCGGCTTTGTTTTCCGGTTCGGTTAGTTTGACTAACGCCGGTATTATTCCAGTCTGGTAATCATTGCAATGGAATATATCCGGCGTCCATCCGAGGTGCTTAACGACCTGCAATACAGCTTTGCTGAAGAATACGAAACGCTCGCCATCGTCGGGATATGCTTCTCCGGTTTCAGGATCTGTGTAAATTCCCGGTCTCCCGAAGTATTTGTCGCATTCAATGAAATACACGGGTATCTTTGTGCCAGGGAAATGCGATGCCCAGAGTTTACTATCAACCGTTTTATTGCCCATTTGCACATCGAATTCCACGCCGCAGTATCCGATATCGAAATTCTCACGGTCGATTTTATCGTAAAGGGGTAAAATCACCCGGACATCGATATCTTTCTCGATCAGGGGTTCAGGCAAACTCCCCGCGACATCGGCCAAACCGCCGACTTTCGCAAAAGGATAAGCTTCCGCAGTTACCAGTAAGACTTTCATTTTTTCCGTCATAACATCTCCAATCTACAGCTAAATTAACGCACACGATGAAAAATACTTCTTTTATCGACGAGGTCAAGGGAAAAGCAAAGAGCGCTTGAAAGCTATTTTACAAGCGCCCTCGCATAGAATATCCTGTCTTTCTATTTATGTTTTCTACTTTCTACGATTCGTTCGGTTTCGGAGGCGATAACATATTCCTCGTCGGTTGGAATGACCAACGTGCGAACCTTCGATTTCGGCGTCGATATATCCATCGGAATGCCGTAGGCGGCGTGGTTTTTCACCAGGTCGATTTCGATGCCCATGAATTCCAGTCCTTTGGTGACTATACCGCGAATCGTATCGGAGTTCTCGCCGATCCCACCGGTAAATACAAGAGCATCGAGACCGCCCATGGCCGCGGTATAAGCGCCGACGTATTTCTTCACCCTATAACTATACATATCCAGAGCGAGCAATGCGGTTTTGTTTTCACGTTCTCCTGCGGCAAGAATATCTCGCATATCCGATGAAATACCCGTAAGGCCGAGCAAACCGCTTTTCTTATTGAGAAGAGTGTTAACTTCCTCAGTACCCATGTGCTCGTTTTCCTGGATAAAAAGAGGTATATACGGATCCATATCGCCGCAACGGGTGCCCATGATAAGGCCTTCCAGTGGAGTGAAACCCATCGACGTGTCGATCGATTCTCCGCCGTCAACCGCCGCCATCGAAGCCCCGTTTCCGAGATGCGCGGTTATTAACTTCAGGTCGGAGAAAGGCCTATCGAGCATCTTCGCGGCCTGTTTGGCGACATAATAATGGCTTGTTCCGTGAAAACCATAACGGCGGATTTTGTGTTTTTCATAAAGCGAGATGGGAATACCGTAGAGGAAAGCCCTCTTTGGCATTGTCTGATGAAAAGCGGTATCGAAAACACCCACCTGCGAGACGCCGGGGAGTTTTTCCAAACAAGCTTCTATACCTCTCAAATTTGGAGGATTATGGAGCGGAGCCAATGGGATACAAGCTTTTATAGCCGCTATTGCATTTTCGTCGAGATAGCTACTATCGGAAAATTCTTCCCCGCCGTGGACGACACGATGACCGACGGCGTTAATATCCGAAATATCTTTTAATACGCCATGTTTCTTATCTATAAGAGCTTCTAATGCAAGTTCTATAGCCCGAACATGGTCGATCTTCCCTTCCGGGCGGATTTCTGTTTTATTACCTTCGGTGGGATTATGTTCGAGCAACGGCTCATCGAGGCCTATACGGGAAATCACACCCTTGGCCATTCTGCCGCGCCCGTCTGTATCCCACATCTGATATTTTACAGATGAACTTCCAGAATTGAGAACCAGTATTTTCATTGTGCCCTATGCCTCGCTTCACTATTAAGTTGTGAAAAAAAGAACAATTTAATTAAGATAATTGTAAAAAAATGAAATGCAATAAAAAAAGGGTCCCAATTCGACTAAATGTCGATTTTTTCGAGTGGTGATATTTTTTCCTATAAAGAAATTCTTTCCAAACCTGAAGTCCAGGCTATGACTCACCGCCTGTATTCTTCCTCGATCCCGGTTTTACGAGTGGAACTTCACTTGCGCACAATGGGCATTTTTCCGGCTCGAAAACCTCGATATCGAGTTTCACCAGCGAATGGAAGGGCACATCGAAATTATCTCCTCCGCCGCGATCGACTATGGCGCAGGCTTCGACGACTTCGCCGCCGGCCTTTTCGATGACTTTCATGACTTCGTGGCTCGATTTGCCTGTGGTCACGACATCCTCGACGAGAATGCATTTCGCGCCCCCGGGGACTTCGAAACCTCTTCGCAATGTCGGCACGCCGTCTTCCTTTTCTACGAAGATATGAGGCAAATCCAGTGTATGAGCAACCTCCTGCCCGATTACTATCCCGCCTATCGCCGGGCTGACAACCAGATCGATGCCCTTGACCGGTAGCTTCTCCGCGAGCCTGTCCGCGCACCATTCAGCGTGTTCGGGATACATCAGAATCTTCGCGCATTGGACATATTTATTTGAATGCAACCCGGAACTGAGTAAAAAATGGCCTTCCATCATAGCGCCAGTCTGCTTCAACCTTTTGAGTGTCTCTTGCTGGACCATCTGTCCCTCCTATTTATCGATGTATTTATTGAGCTTCTCTCTCGTAGCCAACGCCGCCTGGCGTGACTGAGTG
Source organism: uncultured bacterium (assembly GCA_964606695.1). Taxonomy (GTDB): domain Bacteria; phylum UBP14; class UBA6098; order UBA6098; family UBA6098; genus CAZSHG01. Next base: position 15,577 of record CAZSHG010000029.1, on the reverse strand, counting down.
GCGTAATCTTCCCCCGAACCGGCGTAGAGTATGCTTCTGGAGCTATTCACGATTGGCGGGTAGCCGCTTTGAGTGAATCCTATCTTCATAATTTCCGCCGGGTCGCCGCCCTGCGCGCCGATACCGGGCATCAGGAAAGGGATTTCCGGGGCGGCTTCGCGGATTCTCGCGGCTTCACCCGGATGAGTGGCGCCTACCACCAGCGCGATATTCTCGCGCTTATTCCAATCCACCGCTTTTTTTGCGACATGGATGAACAGCGGCTCCCCACCGGATTCCAACGCTTCGAAATCACGATAGCCGGGATTGCTGGTCAGGCAGAGCACTATAACTCCCCTATCCTCGTAATCCAGGAAGGGTTGAAGTGTGTCGCCTCCCATATATGGATTGGCAGTCACAGCGTCGGCGCGGAAATTATCGAATATCGAACTGGCATAAGCTTTAGCCGTGTTGCCGATGTCGCCACGTTTGGCGTCCAGTATGATCGGGACGTCGTGGTCTAAGCCCCGGATATATTCCATGACCTCGATTAGTTGCTCGATACCGTCTGCACCGCAGGCTTCGTAAAAGGCGATATTCGGCTTATAGCAACATACCAGGTCATGCGTGGCGTCGATTATCGGCGCCAGGAAATCGTAGAGCGGTTCATTGGCTTCTGCGATGTCTCCCGGCATCTTCGTGATATCCGGATCGAGACCGACGCAGAGCACGCTATTGTTGCGTTCGCTCGCGAAACGAACTCGCTGAAAAAAGCTATTCATTATTCCGCCTTTCGTAGGCATCGAAAACTTCGGATTTAGTTGGTCGCCGCCCGCAGGATTGCATCTCCGGGCAGTAGCCGAGAATATCGCATTTCGGCACCAGGTATTTTGCCAGCCCGCCCATCTGGTCGACCTTCTTGATTACGTTGACTATATGATAGAACAACTGCCGAATCTCCCACTGCGCGCGAGTGCAGAGCCGAATTCCGCAGGTGGTCATCAGCTCGCGGAAGTTCATGGTCATCACGATATTGGTGGTGGATGCGTTCGGAAGCACGAACCGCGCGTCCTCGGCTGGGATGTCCATCTCCACCAGCTCGCCGTAAATATCGCGCGATTTCTCGATGAATTCCTCGAATTCGCGGCGCGCGTCCTCGTCGAACGCGATAGTATCCGGCTCGACCGTTCCCGCCGGGCCGGCCTCGACATATCTCTGCGACTGCTGGGAAAAGCTGGCGATACGGTGCCGCACAAGCTGATGACTGCATGTGCGCGAAATGCCCTCGATGGCGAAAGTGAACGAGATATGCTCCAGCACGCTGTGGTGACCGGCGTCGATTACCCTGTCCAAAAGCCGCGTCATCTTCTCCAGCGACGTGTCGGCGGCGAATATTTCCGACGGCGTCTCCGGCGAATAGCAGGTCCGTGCGGCAGTATAGACCGTTTTGAGTGGACTGGGCGTATGGTTAATCAGTTCGACCTTCATAGCGTTTTCAAGATATATCCTCGAACGAAAATCGCAAATAAAAAAACCGCACCCGATGGATGCGGCTTTCAAATAGCTCTGTGGCGGCCTTATTTCTTCTTTTTGCCTTTGACGACCTCGCTGGTTTTGTCTTTGATTCCGTATTTGCGACGGAATTTCTCGACACGGCCCGCGGTATCGACCATCTTCTGCTTGCCGGTGAAGAAGGGATGGCATTCTGAGCAGATATCCAGATGGATTTCCTTTTTGGTCGATCCGACCGTCCAGCTATTTCCGCAGGCGCAGGTGACCTTAGCCTGGTAGTATTCGGGATGTATGCCTTTTTTCATATCGATAACCTCCGATAATTCTCGGTTCACATAACCGACGGAAAATATGGATGGATATAGGGCTTGTCAAGGAATAATTTGGGAAAATATCAAAATCCAAATTACAAATTCCAAATGAATGTCAAATGGCAAATGTTCCGCGTAGCGAGATTGGTTCCTGATTGGTAAGTTCTCACCGCGCAAACCGGTTGTCACAGTTCTTGCTATTAATTGATTCCGAACTTCACGTTGTTTGGAGAAGGCAAGAACTGCGCCAACCTGAGTCTCGCCGCTGTCACGCTACATGCTACACTTTCCTCTAATTTCCGGTTTTACTTTGAAAAGCATGTATCGCGCCAGCGGCTTGTTCAATTCGCACGTGATTCGTTCATATAACATGATCCGCCGAAAGAAATTACCCCTTTCCGACCATAAAAACATCGCACCAGAAAGAAAAATGATGGTCTCTGGAAAAGAATTTTAGGTCTTCGGAAGATATTTCTGGCTTTCCGAAGAGAAAAATACGCTTCCAGACGGATGGGAATAGATCGCCGGAAGATTTTGGAAGGTCTATGGAAGAATCGTTTGGCTTCCGACGGCTCAACCACGGGCTTTTTTGTGAAAAAGGGGGTTTTTAGCTTCAATCTGATTATAAAATCCACGAAGGACGACACGAGTTTCTATCTTCTGAATCTTCTTGCTATTTCAGATACACGATTTTTCTCGATACCGATTCGTCGCCGACAATCGCCCGCACGAGATACACCCCGGAACCGAGGGATGGGGCGGGACGCCAGATAAATTCTCTATTATTAATAGACACGGCGTCTCGCCGTGTGTCGAGCGTTCCAGACGGACGCAAGCGGACGCTCGACCTGTTATTCGATGAGATTGCCGTAGCCTTCGGCCTCGCAATGACTTGAATTAACCGTCCCGCCACGTCGTAAATCTCGATTCGTAGGGGCGTATCGCATACGCCCGAAATCGAAATAGCTACCGTTGAATTGAACGGGTTCGGATAGGCGCGAATCTCAAAGTCCCGCGGTATGGGCGTTTCCTCTATTCCAGTTCGAATATCGACCGAGAAAGACGCGGAGCCCATGTTATCCCAACATGGGTAGAGGTCTTCGACGATGATTATCACCGAAACCGAGGCCGTCGTGTCCGGAAAACCCCATATAGAAAGCGTCCCGGCCTCGAATGTGAAGGTCTCGACCGTATCGAGGTTCATTAGAACAAGAATCGAGGCCGTGTCGATGCCGCTCGTGTCGTAAACATAGGCGAGTAGCGTATCTGCGGGATATAAAGAATCGGTAGTTATCCGCTCGATTATCGGGCCGAGAGAATCGATGAGTGGATCGAGGTAATACCACCAGCAAATCGAGTCGAACGGCCAGTAGCCGCCCGTGTCGCAGACGGCCTCGATACAAAGATTCACAGTATCCCCCGGCAAATAGGAATCCAGCGGAAGCGATAACGAGAGTGTCGAGTCGGAAACATCAATATAAGGCGAAGCAGTCGTCAGAACCGTCGTTTCCCATTTCACTCGAACTGAATCCGGTTCAATCATCCCATAATTCTCGATACTAATTTCTATATTCAGTGTTTCAGGAAAGCAAATAACATCCTTAAATTTCTGGGGACTGAAGGAAAAATAGGGTGTGATGTTGCAGTTGAAAAAGTTATAGGCAGCTTGTTTGTTGCTAAACAGAAGAAAACTCCCAGGAAACCAAACTACCGATGTCCATATACTTATATCTGAATTAAGAAGAATAATACCCTCTCCAAAATGACTTATAGAAAAAACAACTGGTTCACTTGCCACAACTATGGTCGTTCCAGGAGGCCAGGGATCATAAATTACGGAAAACGCGTCATCGTCGCCCCATGTTAAGCGACGTGCGGGCGTAAGTATTTCCGAGCTTCCGCCTCTACCTAAAAATATAGAATCAATACTAAAAGTAAATGGGTGATATAAGTGATTTTTAAAGATAGGAAATTCAGCATGTCCTCCACTTAATAGGAAATTACTCGAATCCAATATCCCGTCAGTATTAATAAATAATCCCGTATTCCACATAGGGTCTGTAAGTAATTCATTCAGAGTCCAGGAAAACCCGCAACATTCTCCTAAGAGAATCAGCGTGCTGCCATTGTAAACATAATCCTGTATCTCTCGGATCCGAGTTGTGCTGATACTATCGTCTTTAAAAGGGAAACAAAAAACGTCGTAGCCTTCCGGTGAAATTCCAGTAGAGTCAATCACCACTTCGCAGAAAGACCTGTTCAGAAAAGCGAACAGGCTGTCCATATGATTACCGTGTAGCTCGACATCGCTCATATCAATGAGAATCCTGCAACTGTCGCAGGGGTTCGGATTAGTGTCCGGGGTGTCGATTGCGGCGGTGGTGGGCGTAAAATTGTCCTCCGGCAGGTAAAGCTCGTCAAGGACGGCACGTTCACAGCACGGTTGGGCCGAGAGAAGGCCGCAGGAGAGAGTGATAACGAATGCTATTATTGCGTATTTGGTCATGGTAGTCCTCATTTCAGGTAAATCACCTTTTTAGACAGAACAAGGGGCTTAAGCCCCTTGTTACCGGGAATTGTCGCCCGCCCTTCAGGTCTGTAGGAGACGAGATAGACGCCGCTACCGAGGGATTCGTCGGGTTGCCAGACGACCTCCGTAGGGGCGATGTCTCCTCGCCCGTTCGACGACGGGACGGGAAACCCGTCCCCTACGGTCATGTTATCGATTTTCCGCCCATTCACATCGTAAATCTCGATTTGTAGGGGCGAGGTCACCTCGCCCGAAATCGCAATCCTCACCGATGAATTGAACGGATTCGGATAGGCACGAATCTCAAAATCTTCAGGCAGGGCGGTGGCCTCCCCCACTCCGCCGCCGGGGAGGTATTCGTATGCGCCTATATCGTAGCCTGCGGCGTTTGGCCGAATATTGCCGTCGAAATCGATCTCGGGTGCGCCGTCGGGGGTGCCGTTGTCTATCGCGATGCTGGTCGGAAGAAGATGCAGATCGTCCGACGCGATATCTACGAACAGGCTCTCCGCGTAATCGGCGGCGAGGGAATGGGTATCCTGGCCGCTGAACGCCGTCCAATCGCCGGATTCGATTTCGGCGACCGAGAACTCGTCCGTGTATGCGACCGTAACCGCGCGCCAGCCGTCGTCCGTATGAAAGATGTTGTAATCGCCGGAATAATTGCCGGTGCCGGGTTGCTCGAAACAGAGCGCGATATTGTCCGCGCCCGCGAGGATGCAGTTGGTCATGTGCAACGTGTCCGCGGCGTTTTCGATCCACACGATGAACGTCTCGCTGTCGAAGAGCGTGCAGTTAGTCATCTCGACTCGTCCCGGATCGCCGTCCCAGTCCAGTTCGACCACCGACACGCCCGCACCGTAACCGATGCAGTTCGTCAGGTAGAGGCTATCCTGCCATAGTTTGTAACATCCGTTCCAACAATCGAACGACAGGCATTCATTCAACCGTGTGTTGCGCGAACTTATGTCGAAACCGTCGAAAACGCCGTAGGTTACGCATCGGTTCATCTCGAAATTACGCTGGTCGCCGTGTCCGAGTGCGAAACCGTCCACGTTCTGCAGTGGGTCGCGTCCGGTGTGCGACACGCAATCGTTCAGAACACCGTTGTAGCAAGCTTCGCCGTCCGGCGTGGCATCGAAGCCGTAGAGATCGAAATCGTGCATTACCACGCGGTTAAGCTCGAAATTGTGCGCGCCGTCCACAAAACCGATGCCATATTGCACCTCATGCACCTCGCAATCGTTTATTACGATATGCCCCGCGCCGACCACCCAGACGCCGTTGTCGTTCCAGTCGCGGATCTCCAGGCCGTGCAGCTCGATGAACGAATGTTCGATTATAACTCCGTTGTTGCCCGTTACCACGCCGGAGCCGTCAATCACGGGGTTTTCGGAGGGATACGCCGCGAAAACTATCGGCCCGGAATAGGAATCGCCATCGCGGACGCTTATAAGTTGTTCGTTGTATTCGCCACTGCGGATGAACACAGTATCGCCCGGTATAAGCTCGTCCGCTGAATGTTGAATCGTCATCCAGGGCGATGGAATCGTCCCCGGATTTGAATCACTCGCCGAGGGGTGGCCATTATCGACGTAATATGTCGCGCCGAAACATGATGCAACAGCCAACATTAAAAAAAATATATATATATAATTCGACACCTTCATCGCTTATCCCTTCCTTCGCGAACGGTTGAGAAATATCTATTATATAATTAATTTAAATGGGAGAAGTTTGTCAATAACAATCGACTTTTTATTTTCGATGATGTTTTTCAAGAAGTTGTATTTGATTGACATTTATATTGAGCTTTTTGGATTCTCGGGATAAATGACTTTTACATTATTCCAAACGGCATTTACATCAACATAAACTACACTAATATCGGGTTAAACATATCTTGCATGACCCCAAAAAGTACCTGCAATACCCCAAACAGGGCTTGCAACACCACAAAAAGCGCGCTTTTTGAGCTAATGAGTGCGCTGTTTACCTTGACGTAGCCGCTGTTTGATATTAATTTGGGGAATATCTCCTCATTTTCGCCTTATTTCAGGTAAACGATGTGCTTTGTGATCGAGTTTTCGTCACGGTCGCTGAGCTTGTCGAAGCGTGCACGGACTAGATAAACGCCGGAACCGAGGGATTCGTCGGGACGCCAGATGAATTCGCCGTTTCGTAGGGGCGCGGTCTCAGACCCGCCCGTTTTTTGGGTAATCGACGAACGGGAGGGTCTTCCGTGGGATTTCCTTTCAGTCAACAAACCCTCCCCTACGGGCACTTCGACCGCGTGGGGCTGTAAGCAAGCTTCAGTGACCGTCTTGATTTTCCGCCCCGCGACATCGAATATCTCCACGCGTAGGGGCGTATTGCATACGCCCGTGCCGTCGAGGGCGATGGTTACCGAGGAATTAAATGGGTTGGGGTAGGCGGAAATAGTTAACTGCGCGGGTTTTTCGGGAGAGGCATACCCCTCCTCGACAGGCATTATGCGCCAGTGTTCGCCGTATAGGCCTGTGCGATGGTAATTGCCCTTTTCCGTAGGCCAGGCGACGCTCTCCTCAGTGTATGTCACCTCGGTGCGCCATATATAAATATATGAATTGAGGGCTCCCGTGGCAATTTCCATGTAACCGTCGCCGTCCAGGTCGCATAGGTTGGGCGCTCCTGCGCAAAGGTCGGGCATAAGCAGAGGGAATCCCGGAAGCATATTCGCGGATATATCGTAGGCGTAGATTCTCTTGCCCATCGAGAATATTATATCCCAGAATCCGTCACCGTCGAGGTCTCCTATAGTCGGATTGCCAACTGTTTCGCCGGATTCATCTAGGTGAACCGGCCATCCGGGCATAGCGGTTCCGTCTGCGCGGTAAACACCGACTTCGTTTATTCCGGTTAACACGGCCTCGCAGATTCCGTCGCCGTCGAAATCGGCGGCCGCGTTGCGGGATTCGTAAAACAGTTGCGCAAATTCGGTGATAGGCCAGCCGTCGAGAGAGTCTCCCTCGTGGTCAAATATATAAGCGCCTCCCCTATAGGCGGAAACGAGGATTTCGAGTGTCGATGTGTCTGAATCGAAATTAGCCAGAGTTGGGTTGACGTTCGAGAAATCGCAATTTCGTTTTCTTATAGGCCATCCCGGCAGGATATTGCCCTCGCTGTCGAATGCGAATATAGTCCCCCTTGAAGCCAGGTCGGTGCCAAATCCCATAACGACTTCGTTTTCACCGTCGCCATCGATATCGCCTATCGCCGGCGAACCCCATAGGGGACCGGACATTTCGTCTTCCAATTCGGCGAAAATCCCCGTGGAGTCCGGTAGATACGGACTGCCGTCTCTATTCCAGGCGTTCAAGCCCTTGTGGTTCGGATCGAATATTTCCAATATATCATCTCCGTCGAGATCGGCCAATACAGGGGTTCCCATAGAGGCGTTCATAGCGTAATTCGGCCAGTCCTCGGCGTCTTCGGCGGTGATAGCATCTACCAGATAGGTCTGTCCCGGCCATTTTCTGTCGTTAATCAGCAGGTGCGAACGACCATGGAATACCTCTCCAATAGCGGGTGAGCTCCACATTCCCATTCCCGATGCCGTGGTATCGTCCCATGAGATTATTCTGAAAGGATCGGTCATATCGTCGCCCTCTATAACGGGGATGCCGTCGTGGTGAAACGCCCATACTGCGGAGTATTTCTTTCCTACTGCATAAATTTCTAAGTCGCCGTCGTTATCGGTATCATCTATTGCGAGGGAGGAATATATTTCTCTGGAAAGACCTATTTGAATAGGCCAGGGTTCCATAAGGGGAAGAGTCGTCCATGCGAGAACAGTATCGCCGGTAGTTCCTTCGTTCATCCAATAATCGACAGACGTAACGTAATAATGGAATCGAGTCCGCTGGGGAAGACCTTCATCGATAATCATCGCGGAGTTGATGGGGAATTCGTTTATCTTTATGAAATTTTCGGAAAGGCTATCGCCGCGATATACGTTATATCCCGAAACGCTGGAATCATCCGGCGGATTCCATGTCAATTTGATCTCGTCCTCGCCGGGGATCATAGTTAAGGATTCTGGGGGTGCTGGCGAGGAGAGAAATATATAGAGAGATTCCGGCGTGGTATTTGTAAAGACAAAATCGAGTTGTGCGGTTATTGTATATGATTCCACGTCGATTGGAATAATAATCGTGTCGAATTTATTCGAGTTCAAATCACCAATATCGATGTATTCAGAATATGGACTCGCGCCGGTCAATTCGATGTCGATACCGCAACCACGGAAATCGCCGGGGCCGATATTTGCAAGGCCTATACAGAGATTGCCGGTCTCGCCGATATCCGGGATATTGTTATTTTCGTCTATATAGGAAGTCGATGTGTGTTTGAATATGGGACCTAACAAGCCTAACGCTAATGTGTCTATTCCGGTGTGATTGTCGCTCGAAATAGTAATCACCGGCCGCAAGTTCTCAGAACCTCTAAGCGTGTTGTCGATTATCACACCAAAAGCGGGTGCGAGTGTGCAGTATTCCGATGGCGCTAAATCGAAGGTAATATCGCCAATATCGATTAAACCGGGAACGTTTACGTCTATAGCGACCGATTCCGCCGTCGCACTCCCGATATTTTGCAGAATCAGTGCGCAGGCAAAAGTATCGCCAGGTTCGGGATCGACATCGTGGTCGCCACCGCCCGGGTAGAACACACTTTGAATAAGTATTACATGTTCAACGGACGAAGATTCTACAGAAATGGTATCGCTCCAGGGGAAAGCCCCATTCCCCGATACCGTGAGGACGATTTCGTCCGCCGCTTCCGGTTTAATCAGCAGTGTAGCCATACCTCCGGCGGACGTTTCAGTCATCGAATAAGCCCCGGAGGATGTATGGGCTACGACTCGCGCACCCTCTAAGGGCTCTGATGTTACCAAATCCCGGACTTCCAATCTAATGAGGCTATCGGATGATGAAATAGTCGTCGTGAATAATGTTACATCGAGTTGAGTAGGTCTTCCCAGATACATATCCAGGAAAGGATAACCGAGTAGCGTTAATATCGATTTATAATATTTTCCGGTGGAAGTTTCTCCATAATCTATTTGAGTTCCCTGCACAGCCACGCCTAACTTCGCCGTTCGTCCTGAAGGCAGGAAATTACTTCCCCAAAAATGGTGCACTATCTGTTTGTGATTTGAATACGCCGCACGGGAATGAGCTAAGATAGCGACGAATCCACCGTTTTTCGATCTCACCGATGCACTGCCCACACATCCAACGTCGAATGAATTAACCTCGCAGGAATACGTATGGAAAAACGGATAATAAGGGCCGTTATCCATCGACATAAACTCTGGGATATCGATACCACTACCGTGATCCGTGTGTTTTCCGGTATGAATTATATACCTGAAACCGTGATCGAGGTGGAATATTATGTATTTCCCTTCGCTAAGCTGGACGAGAGTATTGTGTTCGGTCAGTTCGGCGTCTCCACCAGTGCTGTCGTGGAAGGCGTATAGTTTGTAAATATCGACTTCTTCGGGAATCGGGCCGCGATTTATAATCGAATCGCATTGTTCCGGGCCGGAATAATCGGTGCCCTGGATACTGGCGCCCATGAATAACCAACGCGTCGTGAAATCCGAGTCGATCTCCCAGCGATGATAGCGTATTTTATCGAGATAAGCAAGAATCTCGCTCGAATCCTCAGCGGGGAACCTTCCTATAATTAGCTCCGGAACGAAATCGTCCTCCTCCTCCTCTCCGAAATGCGAATCGTCGTCGGAATTCCAATCGCCGTCCATGGCTGTATAGTAGAGATCGGTCGGGATATCGATATAGTTGGGTGAATTCGGCGTAAGACCATACCTGAACCGGATTGGCATTTCATCGGGATTACCTACAAGGAAAACACCCGATATGCCCCAATTGGCGTATGCGTCCTTTATGAATTTTCGTAATTTCTCGGCTCTGTCGGAACTCCCCGCATAACTCGATGTAATTTGCGATATGGGCACGACCTCTAATATCAATCCGAAATTGATTTCCTCCTTGAGTGTTTGAAGCTGATCGATATATTCATCCGCCGCAATTACAACGCCGTCGCATTTGTCGTCGCCGCGAGATGGCGGGAAGGACCGCGTGGGATATACGAGCTCGGATAAATCCATCGGCCTGGGGCGAGGCGGCAGATCCTCGGGGTTTTCAACCGCATTTGAAAGGATATGATCGCGGATATCGGAGGACACAGGTGTCAACTGTGGAAACTTGAAGCCGGTATCGCCTGTTTGCCCGGTCTGAACTTCGATATCGATTCGCCTGTTCCAGAACAATTCCCCGGATTCGGGGTTATAAGTAACAGGGCGAAGGAAAATCTCCGCTAACGGAACACCATAAAGCTTCGATGTGCCGTCCAATTGTGCCGCGGGCACTTCGACACTGGCAAAAGAAGCTGATTTGCCCCAGGGATTGTCGAACTCGCTGAGAATAGTGTTACGAACATTAACTGCTGAAGCCAAAACCTCCCTATCGACCGAATAGCTTATATCCAAAGCCTCCGTGCCGGGCGGGAGGGCTATTCGAATAGGCTTGCCGGGAAGATTGGGTTCGCCGTGGATGCGAAGATCCCCACCGGCAATATCGACGTGTGCTTCGCCGTTCTCGATTTGCGCCGAAGGCTCGAACTGCTCGATATAGCTGTAATTTACAACCCCCGCCTGCGTGAAAACAGCCAACAACAAGATCGCGAGGATTATTCGAAATGTCATTTTATCTCCGTTCAGAGCCATTTCAGCTCCCTGTATTTATCGTGTATGATGTCAACCGTGCGCGCCGAATCGTGGAAACTGCGAACCCACTGTTTACCGGCCTTAGCTATTTCCAGCCGTCGTGGCTCGTCGAGGATCAATTCCCGCAGAATATACGCCAGATTGGACTCATTCGCGACAATAAATGGATGTTCGCCCAGGAATTTTTCATGATCGGGAAGTAATTCGACAATTGTGGGAATTCCCATCGCCAGAGATTCCAGGCCGCTGATGCCGTAACCGAGTTCACCAAGCTGATCGATAAAGATATGGCAGGTCGATTTGAGCCGCAGAGTCTCATCGTGCGGGACATTCTCGATTATCACCGGTTCGACATCGAAGCTTTTCGACACCTCGCCGATTGCCGCGATAATTGCGTCCGTGCTCTTAGTCGATCTGGTGGAGGCAACGTGACCTATGCGAATCGGGCCGGAATGCGGCTGATTGGCTTCCGGCATGGATTCCACGTCGAAGGGGAACGGCAACCATGTCGCCCGCGGATGGAGAGCAATATGGTCGAACTCCATCACAAAGACAGCGCGCGATAGGTTGTCTATCTCCTCGATAACGCCGTGCTGGCGCAAATCCGTGCCGTAATAAGTCGTCGCGAGTTTGCCGGTGGCCTTCGCCCAGACGGATATCCACTTCCCGCTTCGCAGAAGAGGCAAACCGCCGTCGAGGACGACGATGTCATAATCCTTAAGCCGTTCCGGGAAACCCGCCTTTTTCAAGTGCGATCTCCAGATTCTGTCGCGGACGCCGAACAGCGCGCTCGCGGGGAACCTGTTGCAACGCCATTTCGGCGGCAGTTCCTCGTATTCGCGTCGGACATTGATCTTCTTAGGCGTGGTGGTCAGAGCTTTCTGGACGGATCGAGTTAAGGGATCATCGACTAAGGGCAGGTCGAGCGTCTCGTCCTGGCCAAAACCGAAACGATGCGGGCGGTAGGTCAACAGCCACGAATCGAAACCGCGGCGACGTTCCTCTTTCACGATAGTCCACGGGACTCCGGAGGTGTTTCTTGGGGCGATATGTAGAATCGACGTTGTCATCGGCTTAAATATATCAATTCAAAAACGATTTGCAACTTAGATACCATTTCCCACTGCAAAAACCGCTGGCACGCCTCGCGCTACGTGCGATTTGTATAACCTCAAATTATTTTCGCACGCGTGAGTCGCGCCAGCGGCGGTCTTAGATTCACATACGACCGGTTTTTACAAAACTGGAATTATCATCGCCACATCCAAATGATGGTTTTTCGACTCCCTCGCGATTAAGACCTCGCCGATATTGGCCGAAAACAGAATCAGCCGTTCCGTCCTCTCGCCTCCGGTATCCTTCGTGAAATTTTTATTCTTCAACATCGAATTTTCTACTTAAATTTCTTTAGTCGATGATTGTAAATCCGCACTGCTGAGTCTTATTTCCAGACAGCGAAATCATTTTGGAGCGCGGAAAAGGGGATTTCGACCTCGGCGAAGGCTCATCCGACCGGGACGGTCGGGCTTTTCATTGTTATAAAATCGCGATTATTCAAATCTCAAGCTTTTAGCAGTTGCGTCGAATATACCGCGATAGTTGTAAAAAGAAAGATCGACCGAATTCCCGGTTATCATATAAGCTTTATTGTCCTTAACCAGGCAATACCATATTAGGCGATAAACGTTCCCGCGGACGTCCGTTTTTATTATTAGCCATTTCGCCGGGACGCCGTCAATGATGCAATCCCCCTGCTCTTCTATCTCCGTTTCGAATCCCTCGGCGAAGGCTTCTTCGATAACTTCGTCGTAGTATTCTTCGAGGGTAGTTCCCACTGCGATCGATTCGATAAGAAATACTACAGTCTCGTTATTTTGATCGGTTGCTTCTTCGAGCGGATTGATTGCTATAACCGCGCGTTCGATCGATTTATCCCTGACTTCGTATTCGTCGTATTCTTCGATGTCCCATTTATAAGGGAATTCTATGGAGAATCCGCGTTCTTTGTCGTAATACCGGTCCGGTTCGGGTTTCTCCATGCATGAACAGAGAATCAAAGCGATGATACATGATATGATTGCGCATTTTTTCGCAAATATTACATTCATTACATCCTCCCGAGTTTATTGAATAGTTTTCGTGTGTGGTCGATTGCGCCCTGCATAACATCGGGGTCGGCGGGGTCGATGCCGACGGATTTTAGCGCGTCGGCGGGGGCTTTCGAGCCGCCGTAGGAAAGCAATTGCTTGAATTTCGGCACGAAGGATTTGCCCTCCTCGCGGTATTTCAGATAGCACGCCAGGCTTACCATATGGCTCAGGCAGTAATTATAGCAGTAGAAGGGTTTGAAGTAGATATGCCCGATGCGCGCCCAGTCGAACTGGTGTTCCGGCAGGATTTCCACGACGTCGCCGCCGAGAGTCTTATACCAATGCATCCAGCGGTCGTTCACCCATTCGTGGTCGAAGGTGCCACTGGCGGCCTGATTGTGGATGTCCTCCTCCAGGCGGCTGATGGTTGTCTGTCGGAATAGCAGGTTCATCGAGTCCTCGATCTGCTTTGAGAGCAGTGCTTTCTTTAGTGCCTCGTCGTCGGAATTCTCCATAAGATAATCGAGAAGCATTAGTTCGTTGAAGGTCGATGCGATTTCCGCGAGCACCATTGGCGAATCGGCGCTCAGTAGCCTCTGCGCGCGGTTAGTGTAAACGCCGTGGATGCCGTGACCGAGTTCATGTGCCAGGGTAAACCAGCTATCCGGCGTGCCGGTGAAGGACTGCAGAATGTATGGATGAAATCCCCAAATGCCCCAGCAGAAAGCCCCGCCACGTTTGCCTTTGCGCACCGCCGCGTCGATATATTGGCCCTCGATGAAGCCGCGGACTATCTCTTCGAACTCCGAATCGACCATCGCCATTGCGTCGCAAATCATTTCGACGGTGTCGCCGTATGATTTGCGCACATCGACCTTTTCGTAGGGCGCGTATATGTCCGTGATTTTGATTGGAATATTAAGCGCTTTGCCCTTGAATCTATAATAATCCTGAAACAGGTTGAAACCGTCGCGTGTAACGTCGATAACATTGCGATAGACCGGTTCCGGCACTTCGTCGCCCAGTAACTGTTTCGTCAGCGTGGAATCGTAATTGCGCCGCCGCGCGTCCATTTTGTGGTCCTGCGCGACCTTCTGCAGGATGTATCCGTAGAGCTGGTTGTGCTCTTCATACACCGCCCTCACGGATTTGTATGCCGTCAATCGCGTCGCCACATCGGGATGGTATAGTAGCGCTGATAGCTCCGATTCCGTGTCCACCGGCTCGCCGCCGGGGGGCGTTACAGGTTCGAATTCCTGCGATCCCAGATGCAATTCTCGCAACTGCACAAAGGCCTGCACGCCCGTCAGAGCGGTCTCGTTGAGAACCTGCTCGACCTCCTCGGACAGGGTGTGCGGCTTGAACTTGAGCAGATTCTCGAAGAAGTGGACATAAGGCTCCAGTTCCGGCGTGGACATCAGCCGTTCGAGGGTTTCCGCGGGGAGTTTCTGAATCTCAAGCGCGAAGAAGACGATGTAATTCGCCGCAAGGCTGACCTTCTCCTGCACCTGCTGGAGCCAGGATTTGGCGTCCTTGTCGTGGGTGTCGGCGTAGAAACGGAGCGCGGGGTAGGAATAGAGCCTATGATGCGTCTTCTGGATGGCCTCATATTCCTCGATGCAAACGCGCATGGCGTCGGTTTCCTGCGCAACGTCGGCCATTTTGCCGCGGTATTTACGCTGGAATTCTTTTGCCGTTGGATCCAGTTCTCTATAATCGCGAGTGAATTGCTCGTCGTCGAAACTCGTGTAAAGTTCCTTCAAACCCCATTCCATCTTTATTTCGCTCATCTCATGTCCTTTCGACATGTTCATTTTTCTATTTCAATATAGTTCCCATGGCCGGGTGGTCAAGATGTTTTTTCGAGAGAAACGTCGGTAAATAGAGATGGTGTCCAACTATTGACCGGTAAGCCAGGATTGTTATGTTTGAGTTGGATGAACAAACAAACATATCAAACTATGGCGATCAACTATGAAGGATACCATCACGATGAATTATAACGACTTAGCAAACAGTTTTCAAGTAGAGAATATCAGGCTTAAAATGGTTCGATACGTTTCACAGCACGGCATATCGGCGGCTGGCCGGGAATTCAAGGCGACCAGGAAGACGGTCAGCAAATGGTTTAATCGTTATGATGGCACCAGGAAAAGCCTAACCGACCTGAGTCGGCGCCCCAAGCCCAGCTCTAATCAGATTCCCAAAGAGGTGGAAGAGCGGCGCGGGAGGGCACATAGGCCCTCCCCTACGGTTCCGTATTCGACGAATGGGCACTACGGGCGCCCCTACGCGACATTGCCCGCGCGGGATAACATGAATTAAATCTATGTAAAAGAACGAAAATATGTTAATCTTCCGT
>CAZSHG010000028.1:0-34651 GCA_964606695.1 uncultured bacterium | reverse complement strand
CAGCTCCGGCTTGGGACATAGGGCCCTGGAAGGCGCGCTCGACGGCACGGGAAATCGTCAGGATACTGACGAGCAAAGTCACGCACAGCCCCATCCCGAGGATGGACAGCAGCGCTCGGGTCTTGCGGCGCGAAAGTTCCCGCCAAGCGAGGTTAATATAGCTTACTTTCAACTTACTTTTCATTTCCTAATTTCCTCGATACTCTCCATACAATCATGGGCGACCACCGGCTTGCGGGATGATTGCCTGCCGTCTGTCTTCTTTCTGTCGAACGATTAAGCTCACCGGCGGCAATGGAGCGCATCGGCGGGCGGATTGGCCGCGTATCTCTTCTGAATAGCGTCCCACTTGTCCCCCGCGTCTCTCAATAAAACCAGCCCTTCGGCTTGCTTTTCCGTGTTGAGTTCGGCATCCTTCATCATATCCTGAACAATAGCGCAATACTCGCGAACGACGCGGCGATAGACTGCCACATCTTCATCGAACTGCGCCAGCGAAGGTTGCTTCGAATCCTTTTCTGCGGCAAAAGCAAGATTAAACGCGCCTATAATCATCCCCAACAACACAACGACGATTAGTTTCTTCATTTCTTATGCTTCTCCTTCTTGTGTTTCTTGCCCGCGTTTATTGGGCTGATGAAACTGAAAAGTTCGCCTTTGGCTAATAAGCCAAATTTTATTCCGATAATTCGCATGTTTGGAGTTCGACCAACTCACCTTCGACTATCTTCTCAATACAATCGATGAAACGCAGTAGGCACGGCACTTTCAGGCGATACATCATCTTCTGGCCATTCCGCTCGAAATAGACTATGCCGACATCTTTCAAAACCGCCAAATGTTTCGATACCGTCGAGAAATCCGCGCCGACAAGCTCTACAAGGTCGCACACGCAACATTCGCCATTGGCGAGCTTTTCGACCATCGCCAGCCGCGAGGGATGCCCCAGCGCCTTGAATATATTTGCTTTTGCTTCGATAATTTCCATATCCATAATTTATTCCCTTCGTAATTTGGCAATAACACCAAATAACTTTTCTATGTCAAGCACAAATTTTACTTTCTGGACCTATTGTTACATGGAACGTCCTTTTTTATTGCGTAATTGCGATTTTTACCCGTTATTGTCGATATGGACATTCGATTGAAACTCCCGTCTTGTTTAGTAATTTCATTTTTATTAAGTATTTCCCGTGTTTATTACCCATATGGATGTTCGCGAACTCATACAATCTCTTCCAACCGACGCCGTGATTATCGGTGTTGGGAACGATATTTCCGGGGACGACGCTTTCGGGCCGAAGCTGGCGGAGAGGCTGAAGGCGTCGTTCGGCGAGCGATGTATCGTCGGCGGGCTGGCGCCGGAAAACTGGCTGGGGAAAATTATCGATATGGCTCCATCCACGCTGATAATCGCCGACGCGGTGACATTCGACGGCGAACCGGGCGAGATTCGAATATATAAGCCTGAAGACCTGGTGCGTGAACTCCCGGCAACGCATGGCCCCGGTTTCGGGCCGCTGGTGCAATATCTCAGAAAACTCCTGCCGGAAATCGAAATATATATCCTTGCGGTGCAACCGGAAGCCACCGGCCTGATGTTGCCAATGAGCCTCCCGGCCGAGGACGCAATCGATAAAATCGTGATGATGTTCGAGGAGACGCGCGGTTGAATCCGCAAAATCCTGCCCACGGGAGAATCTCCTTTTGTATCGAAGACAAAGCGGAAAACCACATTCTTCAGGTTGCGGGTCGAAATTCCCCCCTGAAGGGCACGGTTAAATTATCGCCGGAGCGTTAAAATTCAAACCCCTCACAATAAATACCGAATGTTCCTTTTCGCCGCTCAAAAAGCCTTCCACAGATTATTTTAAGTTTTTAAAAATAATCCTTGACATTCGTTCATATGCACATATTTTAATACGTGAAGATGTTAACTCGTGGAATGGAATGGAAGATGAACAATTACGAACACGAAATATCATTGGAAGTCCTGTTTAAGGCATTATCCTCGACGGTGAGAATAGAGATCGTGAAGGCGCTGGCGGATGGCCCGATGTGCGTGAATGCCATCGCGGAAGAGCTGGATCTGCCCCAATCGGTGATCTCGCAGAATCTCAGGATACTCAGACTCGCCGGCATCGTCTCCGGCGAAAGACACGGCAAACACAGTCACTACCATATCAATCCCGATGCAATCGATGCCCTGAGAAACTTCCTCAGGTCGCTCTGCATGGGCAATTGTCATGGTCAAAACGAGACATGCAATCATTAACAATAACCAAAGGAGATGCTATGTGTCATCATGGTCATCATCAAAAAAGATGTTCTTGCGGAACGGAACACTATCGCCATCACGGCGGAGACTGCTGTAGCGGCGGCAAGGGCAAGGGTAACTGGCGTAAATTCATGACGAAGGAAGAAAAACGCGAACGTCTCGAAAACTACGCAAAAGAGCTCGAAGCCGAAATTTCGGCCGTTAAAGAACTACTCGAAGAACTTTAAACCCAGGGAGAATTTGAAATGAAAATGAGAACAACAATTTCCATCGCCCTCTCCGTGGCGTTTCTTCTTCTCGCCTCCACGGCCTTCGCCGGCCCGGGATGCGGCGGCAGAGGAACACGCATCACTCTCACGGAAGACCAGATGGAGCTTCTGCACACGACGAAGGCCGAGATGATCGAATCCGGCGCTTCTCCGGAAGAAATCCGGGCGGCGCTCAGAGATCTTCTCGACGGTTTCGGAATCGAAATGCCGGAAGCCCGCGGATCAACAAAAGGCGGCGGCGGTTGCCACGGCTCCGGTGGCCATAGCGGTTGCGACGGCTCGGACTGCGACCACGCCCCCGGCGAATGCGACAAATCTTGCGACAAGCCGGGTGGCCGCGCAGGTTGTCACGGTTCCGGTAGCCATAGCGGTTGCGACGGCTCGGACTGCGACCACGCCCCCGGCGAATGCGACAAATCTTGCGACAAGCCGGATGGCCGCGCAGGTTGTCACGGCTCCGGTGGCGGACACGCCTCCGGCGGTTGCTGTAGCGAGGCTACAGGGGACAAGAACGTCACTTCCGAGGTGGGGGAAGACAATCAGAATATTCCCACCCGGGTAAAGATCGGCAATATTATCCCGAACCCCTTCAACGCCTCGGTGGAAATCAAGATAGAGGGCAAACCGGAAACCGCCCGCACACTGGATATCATCGATGTTCAGGGTAGAGTGGTTAGAGCATTGCCAATCATGGGAACCAGCGTCCACTGGGACGGCACGGATTCCGGGGGTAGGGCTTTGAACTCGGGAACCTATTTCGCCAGAGTAACCGGCACCACGGAATCGAAGAAGATCATCCTGATGAAATAATCTCTTCGAGAGATACTCTGCCGATCAATTATATGAAAAGGCGGTCGCCGAGGCCGCCTTTTTGTATTAAACGATTTTCACTATTCTGCGTCTCATTCGAAAAAGATGAACAACCAGCCTGTCGATCTCGTCTATAACCAGAAGCGCCCATATCGCAGGCAATCCCCATTTGAATACGAACACGCCCAGATATGAAAGCCCTATCATATTCAGCGCTACAAAACTCCCTCCGACTAAAGCTATAAAAACGAGATCTCCTCTCGCCCGGAGTTCGCTGGCGGTAATCATAGTCTGCGATTTCGGAATTTGCTGAAGCGCGAGGATAGGCATTATTAAAAGCGCGAGCCGGGTTACGTCGGGGTCGAAGGTGAAAAGGCGCACAATAGCCTCGGCGTTGAAATAGACAACGGCGGCAATAATCAAAGAAACGCCGAGACTGATATATCGGATTCTCCGCGATATCACAACCGCCCTTTCCTCGTTATCAGCGCCGATATGTCTTCCGCATAGTGCCATGTTGCCGAAGGCGAAGCCCTGATAGATAACTCCGAGTGTTTGTGTCAGTCGGATGATTATCTGATGTGCGGCAAGCGGCGTTTCGCCCAACCTGCCTAAATATGCGATTAGGACTATCTGCCCCGTCATCCAGAAAAATTGTTCCGCCGTTACGGGAATTCCCGACTTGATGATGCGCTTGATGGTCTTCCATTGGGGACCGATTATGTCCATGAAATGCAAAGTAATCGCGGTTTTGTTTTTCAAAACGAACCGAAGCTGGACAATTAGCCCGATTGTCTGGCCAATTCCCAGCGCGAGTGCGGATCCTTTTGCGCCCATCGGGGCTATCCCCGCCGGCTCGAAGCCGAAAACGAATAAAATCGCCAGGGTGGCGTAGATACAGTTTGCGGAGAGGTTGGCCATCATACCGGCAAAGGCGTCGCCAGTGGCTCTCAAGATTCCGGTGCCAGTAAAATTGAGTGCGATTAACGGCATAAAGAGGACGATGTATCGAAAATAACCAACACCGGCGGTTTCCACGTTTCCGGTCGCGCCGAAAAAGGTTCTGAATACGAACCCGACCATCAGCAGGGAGATAATCGAGAACAGGATTCCCAGCCCCAGCGCGCCTCCCATGGCGTTTCCAAACAGCCTGTCCGCTTCCCGCTTCTTGCCGGCGCCTATAAGGCGTGATATCGGCACGGCGGCTCCCATAACGAAGGTCAGGAAGATCGTGAACATGAAGAACAGGAACTGCAATCCCATTCCTCCGCCCGCCAGCGCCGAGCTTGAGAATCGTCCGAGGAGTATCCCTTCGAAAACCATTACCGTAGTCGTGGAGAGGAGGTCTATAACCGCCGGTGCTACTGCCCCTTTCGACTCCGGTGGCGGAGCGGAGGATGGGTAAGTTCCCTCGGAAGTCTCCTGTATGTTGTATTTTTCACACAAAACGAGTTAGCTGAAGGACTGATTCGAGCCTGTCGGGTTCTAATTCGGTAGAGGATTATCGGATATAAATTCTTCGGTTAGCCGTCTTGCCTCGCCGTCATCATATTGGATTGGCGGGGATTTCATGAAATAGCTGGACGGCCCTTCCAGCGTGCCCGATATCCCGGCATTCAGCGCGAGTTTGGCTATCCGAACGGCGTCGATTACAACTCCCGCGCTGTTGGGCGAATCCTCGACCGAAAGCCTGCATTCCACGTTCATCGGCACGTCGCCGAAATGGCGTCCCTCGATGCGCAGGTAGCAGATTTTATTGTCCTTCTGCCATGCGACGTAATCCGAAGGCCCCACGTGGATATCATCCTCGTCGATATTCCTTCCGCGCCGTTCAATTTGGGATCTAACCGCGTTAGTTTTCGATTCTTTCTTACTGTCGAGTCGCGCGCGTTCGAGCATGTTCAGGAAATCCGTGTTTCCGCCGGTGTTGAGTTGATATGTTCTATCGATAGGCATTCCACGGTCGAGGAAGAGGTTGGTCAACACGCGATGCAATATTGTCGCGCCCACCTGCGATTTGATATCGTCGCCGATAACGGGCAGGCCTTTTTGCTCGAAACGTCCCTGCCAGTATTTTTCCCTGGCAATGAAGACAGGAATGCAATTTACGAAAGCGCACCCTGCGTCGAGAACCTGCTCAACATACCATTTGGTCGCCTCCTCGGAACCCACCGGGAGGTAATTCACTACAACGTCCGTGTCGGTATCTTTGAGGATTCCGACTATATCGTCCGTGGGGCCGGGAGCCTTGGTTATAAGTTGCTTCAGATATTGCCCCAGACCGTCGTGGGTCATCCCCCTATGAACAGGAACGCCCAGGCGAGGAACATCCGGATAAAACTTCGTCGTGCAATTGGGTTCAGTGAAAATAGCCTCGGAAAGGTCTTTGCCGACCTTGTTTCTGTCGATATCTATAGCGGCGGAGAACTCCACGTCTCTGATGTGGATTCCCCCCAGATTGACATGCATAAGCCCTGGAACGAAATCATCCTCGGCGGCGCTTGCGTAATAATGAACGCCCTGAACAAGCGAACTGGCGCAGTTCCCCACGCCGATTATTGCTACTCTTACTTTGTTTCCCATATTCTCTCCAATCCGATTATTTCAATCCCCTTTCGCGAAGGTAATTTCGCGCGTGGAATATCCTCCCAATTGCGGTTGCGTTAGTTCCAATCGCGAGAATTATCAGCACGACTTTTATGAAGATGTCGTGCAGGTAATTGTATGATAGCTTAATCAAAAACGGGTTGAGAAGGCCTGTAACAATCGACGCCGTCCCGAGTGCGATTACTCGTTCCGGCCTCTGCCAGAAACCGACGGAGCAGGAGATGCCCAATCCCTCGCTACGCGCGCGAACGTAACTTACCATCACCGATCCGAGTAGCGCGAAGATTGCGACTATCTGATAGAAATCGACAAACCGGGCGTAGGAATATCCAAGATAACCGTAAAAGCCAAGATATATAGCGAACTCGGAATATCTGTCGAACGTGGAATCGAGGAGGGCTCCGAATTTCGTCTCTCGCCCGCTAAGCCGTGCGATAGCGCCGTCCATGCTGTCGAATAGGCCTCCGACGAAAAGCAGTATCCCGCCGATTATCAGGTGCCCGAACCAGAGCGCAAAACCCGCAATAACCGCAAAGATGAAGCCCGCGACAGTGTAAAAGGCCGGTCCCAGCCCGATTTTATTCAGCGTTGTCGCGCAACTGTGAACGAATTTAAGATAGCCGGTTGCGACAGTATTATTTCTTTTATCAAGGTTCATTCGACTCCACGATATAAAATTAAGCATGAAGTATTGCGTGCTAAATGTCTTAAGTCAAGTAATTTCGTGAAGTTCCTATCGAATTTCGATTTCCGGGCGGAGAAATCGCGGCGAGCCGGAGATTTTACCTTTACGGACAGGAAAATAGATAGTCAGCGAGCTATTATTACTCAAGTCTGAGGTGTATCGCAAATCCGAAACAAGTAGGCTGTCGTTGCGGAAATCGTGTATAGGAAGGTCGGAGCGAAGGATAAAATCGCGCGATAAGGTGAATTCGAGAACTTCGTCCCAATAGGCGTCCGTGGAGTCGAATATATCGTATCGTCCCTGTTCGGCAATACGTTTGCTCAGCGGGGCGATTTCGTAACTAACCGCAGAATCGCCGCGCACCGTTACCACTCGATAAAGCGACGGATTTAGCCAGACTCGCCACGATTCTAGATTGGCAAAACTTTCGATTTCTTCGGGAACGCCGTATTGTTCGATTATTAACCCTTCTGCGCGAGATTTCATCGTGAAACGGAAGCCTGCATAAACGAGCAGGAAAGCGATAACGACAACCGCGATTTTTCTGCGACAATAGGAGAAATATCTTCCGATGGCGAGGAGTATGATAAGCGGAAGCAACACCCATATATCGACTATAGGGAAAAGGTGCGCGGAATAGGGTTCATCCGTGAGGGGCGCAAAAAGTGCAGTCCCATAACTGGTTACCCAGTCTAATGTTATGTGGACTACTATTATAATCGAAAACCACAACCAGGCATCGAGAAAAGAGACTGTTTTTTTGGAAATAAAATACACTGAAACCGCTCCCAGCAAGCCCCAAAAGGGAATCAGGAAGACCGAGTGTGTTATTCCGCGATGGATATGGAAATAGAACTCCTGATTTATGAACCACGCGAAGATATCTATATCGGGGATATTGGCTATGGCCAGTGTAACCCAGAAGAACGACTTGCTCTTGAAAAGGGGTTTCGGTGCGACGTCGCGCGTGGCCAGACCGGCCAATGTATGTGCGATATTATCCATCGATATGGGGCTTCAAAAGCCTGTCTCTATATGTTTTGCAGAATTCCGACCTGAAGTTGTCGAACTGGCTTTGTAGAATCGATTCGCGGATTTCATCCATCAACTGCCTGTAGAAATGAAGAGTGTGAATTGTTGCCAATCGCATAGCCGTGATTTCGCCTGCTTTGAAAAGATGGCGCAGGAAGGCTCTGGAATAATTTTGGCAGGTGTAACAGTCGCATTTTTCGTCGATAGGCCGTTCGTCGTGTTCAAAATAGGCGGCTTTTAGCGAGAGTTTGCCCCTCCGCGTAAAAACAGTGCTTTTACGCGAATTACGCGTGGGCATGACACAATCGAACATATCGACTCCCCGCGCAACCGCCTCGACTATATCCGCGGGTGTGCCGACCCCCATCATGTAACGCGGTTTGCTTTCGGGCATTTCGGGAATACATGCTTCCAGCGCCGGCCACATCATCGATTTCGGTTCCCCGACCGATAGCCCGCCGATGCCGTAACCGGGGAAATCCAGCGCGACAGTTCCCCCGGTCGAACGTTTGCGCCATTCGATATCCGCCCCGCCCTGGATAATCCCGAACAGTGAGGGTTTGGACAAGGGGGCATCGTCGGCGTCGAGTAGTTCGCGCCAGCGGTTTTTACATCGCTCGGCCCAACGTAGGGTCAACTGCGTTGATTCGGCGATTTTAGCTTTGGTCGATGGATAGGGCAGGCATTCGTCGAAAGCCATGAAGATATTCGGGCGCATGCGATATTGAATTTCCGTAGCTTTCTCCGGCGTCATGAAATGGTAACTGCCGTCCAGATGGCTCTGGAATCGAACGCCTTCCTCCTTCACACGGATTAAATCGGTCATCGAGAAGACCTGAAACCCGCCGCTGTCGGTAAGGATAGCGTTGTCCCAGCCTGTAAATCCGTGCAGGCCGCCGAAGTCCTCGATTAGCTCCACGCCGGGACGAAGATAGAGGTGATACATATTGTTGAGGACGATCCGATAATCCTCGGCTTTTAGGTCGCGTATCTCCAGCGTTTTCACGGTTCCCTGCGTGCCTACCGGCATGAACACCGGTGTGGGAATTTCAATCCCCCCGGTTTTGAGGATTCCCGCACGCGCGCAACTGTCGGTATTATTCAGGCAAAACTCAATCATCGAGGTCTTTTTCCCAGAAATAAAGGACGTCGTCGCCGAATTCGCGTTTGTCCGTGTAAATCTCGGTTATCTCGATTTTGTTGGATAGCTGTAATATGAGAATGCCGCCGTCGGAGAGTCTCGCGAGAATTTCCGGCAGTATGTTTTCGAATTCTTCTACCACACATTTCATATACGGCGGATCTGCGAAGATGATGTTGAATTTTTCCGTGGAAGACGACGCCCAGCTATTTACGCGCGCTTTGCGGACTCGTGTCCTTTCCCCGGAGATATCAAGACGGCGGATAGATTGCGTAATAGCCTCGGCCATTTTGGGATTGAACTCGATAAATTCTACGGTGGAGGCCCCCCTTGAAATTGCCTCGATTCCAACTACGCCGCTACCGGCGTAAAGGTCTGCGAAGGACAATCCCGAAATATCTCCGAGGATATCGAATAGCGCCTGACGCACCCGCGCAGATGTAGGGCGCGTCCGCCCTATCGCGGAGAGAATCTTATGACCGCGATATTTGCCGCCGGTTATGCGAATCATCGGACGAGAACGAGCGAGCCTTTACAGAGAACTTCATCGCCACGGGCTATTACATAGATATATGTTCCCGGGATCGCCCTCTTATTCCCGTTGCGAACGCCGTCCCAGAAAGCATCCGCCTCGGGGCGTGTCGGGGGGAAATCATTTGAAAATACTCGTCTGCCCTCAAGGTTGAAAATCTCGACTCGCGCACCCTCGTAGAACATATCCGGATACTCGAACCAGACGACGTCGTTAGCGCCATCCGCGTTCGGAGTGAAGGGTATCGGCCAGACGTCGCAGGGGGTGTCTTTGGCGATGCTCATGACGATGCAGGTCGTATCGGTGCAGTTCGCGCCACAGGATTGCGCCAGGTCACAGGCTTCGATACAGACGAGCAAATCCTCCCATGTCAGGTCGAAACCGGCGAGATCGGCGTCAAAGGTCAATATCGTATCGTCCCAATCGACCGGGGGATCGCCGACGTAGAAATCGTAGCCTTCAGCGTGAAGAACTATCAGCGATTCCGCAACTCCCGCGGCGTTATCGGAGATCTCCCACGAAACGACCGGAACGGTCAAATGCGAGATACTTCCCGGATTTAGCAAAGTGATTAACGGTGATTCGGTGTCGATACGGAAATTCCAGCTGTAAATCGAATCGATTGAATAGCCCAGTTCGTCTTCCGCCGAAATCAGGTCGAAGTCGAAGCTGAGTCCGTTCGCCAGAAGGCTTTCCGGCCACCAATAGAGGGTGTCAACAATATATTCCAGTCCGGAGCCGATAGTTAAAGTGTCATCGAAAACAACCGATTTAACAGTCGCCTCATCAACTCCCTGAGCATCGTCGAGGAGGATTACTACCGGGCCGCTGTCACAGGAAATCCAGGTCGAATCGGAGGGGAAGACCAACTCCGCGACGGGACCGGAACCCTCGATTAAGGTAGGGAATGTCGTATCGGAAATCGTAACCGCACGATCCAGAGTGTCCTCGAAATCGAAGTCGTTATCGTGGGCGACGATACAGAACACGGGAATATCTCCCATGAAGAACGGGCCAATCGGCGTGTCGGAAAGATACGTATCTCCGGCCTCCAGGCTCATTTGCACGATACTCTCCCCGCCGTCGGCGACCGAGCCGTCGCTGTCCCAGATTAGATACATCCCCTGAACCGAGGTCGCGTCGTCGTAAATGTCCGACGGGTCGGCAACGTCCGCACGGACGTCCGCGCCGAAGCCGCTGTAAACCTCCGTGGGCAGGATATTCGTAATCGTCGGGCCGGCAATGTCGTCGTCCAGGATAATGAAATTCCAGGCGAAGATAGAATCGTTCGGGCCGCAACAGCAGGCCAGATCGCCCGAATAAACCTCAACCAGGACGGTCTCGCGTTCGTGCCAATATATCAACTCATCGTCCAGTCCGGGTTCCCAGGGCATCCCACCGTTATATATCGGGACGTCGAAGTCCAGAGCGCCGTCAATCCAGCTGAAACCGGTCGAATCAGGAGTGAAAACACGGCTCCATCGCGGTGTGGTGAAAGTCAATATGACCGAGTCCATCAGTCCCGCCATCGAATCGGACAGGAGCAGGCCAATGGACGCCTGCCAGTTGTAGATTTCCGCATCTATTGCGGGGGAGTAATTTTCCGCGACGGGCGGTTGGATGTCTATCGTGAAACTGAAAGTGTCCACGTATTCCGCCGACGTGCCGTGGATATCACGTGCGAAGGGATACCAGGTGAGGGTCTCGCCGTGGTCGAAACTATCCAGCGAATCGAAATACATCGTGTCGCCGTGTATTGTTATTTCGATGTCGGATGCCGCGATGTAATCCGTGCCGTTGACGTTTATGCCGGTATTGTCGTAATCGAAGCCGTCTGCGTCGTCCAGCAGGACGGCCATTCCGCCGCCAGGGCAGGAAGAGATTGCGCCATCGGGCGGAGAAATATTAGACAGGACCGGCGGCGTAACGCCGACATCGAAGCACCACTCCGTAACACTGCTGTTCTCGCCGCAATATTGAGCGCTATCGTAAAGTGTTATCGTAAGGCAGATAGTGTCGCCGTCGAAGAAGGTAGTATCGGCGGAATACACGCTGGACGACAGTTGAAGCGTATCGCCTGAAAAACCTATATCGCCGGGAACGGTGTAGGTATAAAGCCCAATCTGGATTTCGCCTTCCATATGATTAAGTCCGGCTGGAGTGTCTTCCGCCAGGAACCACATGTCCGGTGAGCCGGGGGTAACCGAGCCACCAGACGGTGGATAAGCTTCAGTTATTATTGGTCCAATGCTATCGAGGACGAACCATATGGTTAGAGGCGAAGCCAGCGGCGAATGGTAGATATCTTCGGCTTCGATAAGTGTTACTGTGATAGTGTCGCCGTGGTCGAAATACCCGGGCGGGGACGGCGGCGCTGTGCCGGGATTAATATAGAGCAACGATTCGGCGTCGTCGTAATGGTGGATTGTCGGCCAACCGGACGATGTGTCCCCATTGATTACAACCACCGGCGATGAGTAATTTATCTGGTCGCCGTCCGTATCGGCAAGGTTAAATACCACCAGCGAATCCAGGCAACTTATCACTGTGCCACTCAGCGGGAACGCCGGCGTGGCGACCGGGCCGTTTGCGCTGGCGATATATTCCCAGCAGACATCCATCCAGTTGGGGTCGCAGACATCGATGTCGTCGGCGCCGCGGACGCATATTTTCAGAGTCTCCGCCGCGAAAAGGGTATCGCCGGTAAAGAGGCCGTCGTAAATCAGTGTCTCAGGCGACCATGTGACCCCCGGATCACCGTAATTGTGCCATGTGCCGTTAACCGATATACCCAAAGTCGTATCGATTAAACCCGCACCAATATCGATTATACCGGCCATCGCCCAGATCGGGCCGGGATGGATTGCGATTCCGAGTTCTGGTTCGACGAAAGTCGTATCCGGCGGTAGCAAATCTGTATAGAATAGATAACTAAAAGGCGATGCCAGATCGTGCCCAAGACTGTCTTCAGCGGAATACAGGATGACCTCCAGCGTCTCGCCGTCGCCCCAGGGCACCGTTGGGATTAAATCGAGCTCGCCCGAAACGGGATCGAAACTCAGACCGGCAGAATCCGTCGTGTAGGATACGCTATCCAAGATTAACTCTATAGTCGAATCGTCGATGCCGTCAGGATCCTCGATTAAAAGAGATATAGACTGCTCGCCGCTGTCGCAAGATACCCATTGACCCGGCAATGGCGACAACGCCGTTGCCACCGGCCCGGAGGTGCTTACTATAAAGAACCAGCAAATAGTGTCTGGGATGATATTGGGCGAGCATAACATGGCCATATCCGCGGCGTCGGTAACGCAGACGTTCACAGTGTCTCCGTCTTCGAAGGACATGCCGTGAGCGCCGCAGTCGAAAGTAACCGTATCTCCGCTGTATTCGACACCAGTCGAATCCAATGTGTATGTGTTGCCTTCCACCGTGAATCTCACCGTAGCCGTGTTCAGCCCGCATCCTGAATCCACAAGGATAAAACTGATTTCCGGTATCGCGGACGACGAATATCCGGCTATCGGCGGATCGAATCCGAATACAATGGGCGGCGAAAGGTCGATATAAATATAGAATTCAAGGTAACCGTCGGCCCAGTTGCCGTCGAGGTCCATCGCCGTGAGCGAATCCACGTAGATTACATCGCCGTCTTCCCAGGACTCTGTTGGCTCGAAATCCAACCGCCCGAACATGCCGTCGTAAACTACCCCGGCCGAATCGACCACGTAGGGAATGTCGTTGACAAGGAAATAAATCGACGAGACATCCACGCCGGTTACGTCGGATATTCTTACGGTGAAACCCTGCAAACTACAAGCACTGCAGGAGTTACTGTCGGGCGATACAAGCGCAACGAGCGGTCCTCCTTCGTCGGCGATGAAACTCCAGCAGTGCTCGCCGAAATTGGGGTCGCACCAGTCCGGGCTGTCTTCTCCCGAAACACAGACATCGACCGTATCGCCGCGCGGGAAATATAATCCTGCGATTTCGCAATCCAGGTATGCGGTCGTATCGTCTCTATCCCATATTAGACCGGGAGTCGATGAAATCGGGAAATCGGTGCCGTTTATATTGAATATTATACTCGACGTATCCAGTCCCGACCCGACGTCGTGTATCCTGGCCGAAATTATCGGCGTGAGGCTGGACGAAGCCCCTGTGGGATTCTCGTCGTAAACGTCCGGGCCGGTTTGGTCGATATAAAACTCGTAAACCAGCGGCGTAAGCGGATTGCCGAGGCTATCCGGAGCGCGGAGAAGCTGAACGGCGACGGTGTCGCCGTCCGTCCACGGAACCGGAGGGACGAAGGTCAGAATCGTATCGGAATAGGCCATCGGGCCACTTGTATATGAATACGACACTCCGGCGACGCGCATGGTTATGCTGTCCGCTACTATGCCGTTGTCGTCGTGGAGATAGATATTAATCGATTGGTCTCCGCTGTCGCAGGCCACCCAATCGCCTTCTCCAGGCGAGATAAAATGTGCCTCCGGGTTGGAAACGTCGATAACGAAATCCCAGCAGAAAGGAGAATCAAGGATGTTTGGATCGCAATAATCGGGAGAATCACCAACGGAATCGACGCATACCGTTACCGTGCCGGAAGGCGCGGTTGCGATGCTGTCGGAGTATATCGTCGCGTTCGGAGATGCCCACGCGAGACCTGCACCGATGGAGTAATCCACGCCGTCGAAGAAGAGCACGATACTCGCCGGATCCACTCCCGAACCGTCGTCGAAGATGGAAATCGAAATATCGGGGAGCGAGCCCGTAATAGTGCCTTCTGCGGGCATAGGGGAACCCGTGTATGGCGGTTCCATGTCGATGTAGAAACTCCAGCCAAGCGGCGCGCCGAGGCCATTGCCCAGCGAATCTTCGACATAGACAAGAGTAACATCTATAGTGTCGCCGTCTGACCAGGCGGTTGACGGCGTGAACGTCAATATCGTATCCGAATAAGTCAACTCGGGCGCGCCGATGTTATAATCGACGCCTTCGACATTTATTAAAATAGAATCGGCGAGTATGCCGTCGGGATCGGTTATTATTACAGTTAATTCCTGATCGCCCGGAAGACAGGAAATCCAGCGATTAGGTCGCGGATGGCCTATTCTCGCCACTGGCCCGGCCATATTTACGTAGAATTCCCAACACCAGGGGCTTGTAACCCAGTTGGGCATACACGTATCAGGTATATCGGAGACGTCCATAACGCAAACTTCGATAGTATCGCCGTCCGTGAAAATGACGCCCGCGGTTGAAGGATCGAAATGTAGCTCGTCGCCGTCCCAATAGAGAGCGTCGTCGGATAGTAAATAATCGATTCCATCGACAGACAGTCTTACGCCCGACGTATCGACACCTGCGGGGAAATCGGTAACGCTCACCCAGATGGGTTGTAGCGGATCCGCAACGACAGCGCCGTCCGATGGGAACGGGCCGCTTATAACGGGCGGTTCCGTGTCTATCACGTAATAGGTAGTTACCGTATCGGAGGCCGCTAACGCATTGCCGGTCATGTCCTCAGCGCCGATAACCGTAACACGGACGGTGTCGCCGTGCCCCCAAGGCGAAAGAGGGCCGTAAGTCAGCGTCGGTTCCGACCACGCAATCGACGGATCGGTAACGTCGAGCACGGTCGTGTTGGCCCTTACCGATATGCTCGACTCCTCGATGCCCGATGGATCGGTTATCTCGAATATCGCGCCGTGATTGTCGCACGATGTTACGATTCCGGGATCTGGTAACACCAGCAGTGCGGTCGGCCCGCCTGCGTCCACGATGAAACTCCAACAGGTATCCGGCAGGACGTTCGGATCGCAGACATCCGGGGCATCGGCGGCTGTAACGCAAATTTCGGCAGTGTCGCCATCGTCGAATGTAATGCCCACCAGCGGCGGATCGAATGCCAATATCGGTGGCGCGAAGAACATCGCGGGGGAAGCCATGGTGAAACTCCCCGTTCCGGTTACTGTTAAAACTATGCTTGCCGGATCGACTCCCGCGGGAAGATCGATTAATCTCAGTGAAACCGAATCGTCGCCGTCAATGGACATCGGTGTGGGGTAGAATAAATCCGCCACGGGTGGCTCGATATCCATCTCGAAAGTCCATACAGGGCCCGTGCCGGTCGCATTGCCGTAATTGTCCGATATATTCAACACCTGGACGATCACCGTGGAACCGTGCGCGAAGGGGGTAACGGGTGTGAATACTATAGTCGAATCGTCCCGGAAAGCTATTTCCGGCGACGCCTCGTCGTATTCGACTCCCGCGACGCTCAACCTGAGCGAATCGAATTCAATGCCGCCGGGATCGTGGAATGTAACTACGATAGATTCTTCCGGGCAACTTACAATCGCATCGATAGGCGGCCATATCATGTCCATAGTGGGCGCGCCGCCATCAACTATGAATTCCCAGCAGTATTGCGGCATAATATTGGGGCCACATAGTATCGCCAGATCGCTGACTGAATCGATACACACCTCGACAGGCACGCCCTCGTCGAAGGATAAACCGGCAGTGCCGATATCCAGTGTGAAGAAGGTGCCGTCCCAGCCCGTTGCGGGATGGCTTATCCCAAAGGACGTTCCGTCCACTATCATGGTTATCATGTCCGGAAATACGCCAGACGCGTTATCGGTAATTTCGGCGGAGATGGTGGATATAGAAAAGTCCACAACCTCACCGTCTGAAGGATCCGAGGAAGCCACCACGGGCGCAGTTGTGTCGATTCCGAACACGAATTCCAACGGCGCATCGACCAACGCATTTCCCGCCATATCGTCTGCCCTGTCCAGGGAGACGTCTATTTCAACTCCCTCCGGCCAGGGGGAAGGCGGCGTGAACGTCAATGTCGGCGAGGTGTAGTCCAGCGCGGGATCAGGCCAGGTGTATAGCGAGCCGTCGATAGTAAGTTCGAGCGTACTCAAATCCACGCCGTTGGCGTCTGCAAGGTAGATTTCCAGCGGTTGTGAAGGACAGCTTACCCACGAAGACACCGGTGGGCTTAACACTGAAGCTATCGGCCCGCGAAAATCGAAAACATATAATACGCACTCCGGTGAAGTTAATTCATTGGAGAGACAGAGATCGGGCGCGTCAGCGACCATCTCCACGCAGATGTCCAGAGTGTCGCCGTCGATGGGCGAATATCCCAGGCCGCTTAGCCAGAAGCTCAACGTGTCCCCCGGCCATGTCAATCCGGCGTGCGGCCACGAATAATCCACACTGCCTATTCTCAGCATGAGCGAGCTTCTGTTCACACCGGCGGGAGAGTCGGTTATCACTATCTGGATCAGAGTATCATCGACATTGAATCCCGTTTCACTCGGGGGCTCGAAGCTCTCGACTATCGGCGGTTCCAGATCGATAATAAATTCCCATGTCAGGGTAGCTGAAAGGGGCGAACCGTAGATATCGTCCGCGTCGGTCAACTGCACTTCGACAGTATCGTAATGCGACCACAAGGCCGGCGGAGTAAACGTCAGGATACTGTCGCCATCGTAGCTGAGTTGTGGGCTTGCGGTTGTGTAAACGCTTCCATCGACATCGATCACTATTGTAGCCTCGGCAACGCCGTTCCCGTCGGTAATCCATAGCGTGATGTCCTGATCGTCGCAGGTGGTAATCCAGCCGTCGTGGGGATTAATTATCCCCGCCGAAGGGCCGCTCATGTTGATATAGAAAGCCCAGCATTCAGGGCCCATCGAGTTCGGCCCGCAGGAGTCGGGATTGTCCGAGGCGGAGACGCAACATACGACCGAATCGCCGTCGTGGAGTGTGAGGCCGTAAGTTGCGGTGTTTAGCGAGAAATGGGTTCCGTCCCAGGAGACGCCGGAGTCGGTTGTCCGAATCACCTCACCCGCGGCTTCCAGAAGAATACTCGATTCATTCACTCCGGCGGGGCTGTCGGTCAGGTCGAATTCGATTGTGGGCGTCGTTGTCGAAATTACGGCACCCGGCGAGGGATTTTGCCCCGACAGAACCGGTGGCGATAAATCGACCTCGAAACTGTAATTCAATGGCCCGCTATCAAGGGCGTTGCCGGAAATATCATAAGCCTGCAGGATAACGTCGATTGTGCCTTCGGGATAGGGTGCCGAGGGAACGAAAATCAACAGAGAATCGCCTACGTAACTCAATTCTGGATCGGAAAGCGTGTAAACAGAGCCGTCCACGGACAATGAAATCGAATCGTTTTCGACATCGCGGTCGTCGGTCAATAGAACCCTTATTGAGACCATATCGCAGGCGGTTATTTCGCCCGGCGAGGGGTCGATGGGCGTAGCCTCCGGGCCGGCGAGATCGTAAGGATAGGCGAAACAACTGTCGCCAGACGAATTAGGGCCACACCATTCAGGAAGGACTTTATCGCTCGAATTTATGCATACGTCAAGCGTCCCAGGGCCGAAAGATGCTCCAGCGGTAGTTGCATCGAAAATGATAGTGCCCGATCCCGAATTCCACGAGACGCCCGCGTCGCCGATATCGTATATCGTGCCGTCCAGATCGAGTTCTATCGCCGAGGAATCAACCCCGGCGAGGACGTCCTCGAAACCAAATTCCAGAGTCGGTTCGGGATCGGTGAGCATTGTGCCGGGAGGCGGGTCAATCGATACGACTTCCGGTGGCTCGATATCGACTATGAAACGCCATGTCGGCGCACCGGAAAGAGCATTGCCCGCGAGATCGATTGCCCGACTCACCCGGAAATCTATCGTATCGCCGTGAGACCACGGTGAAGGCGGATCGTAACGGAGCGTGTCGTTGGAATAGCTCAGCCGTGGGTTGGTTATATTGAAGCTACTGCCGTTTATCCAGAAAAGAATCGAATCGGCGTTTACGCCGAGGTTGTCGTAAAGCCAGATAGTTATTCCGGAATCCGCGCAGGCCGTTATTATTCCGCTGTCCGGATATACGAGAGCAACCTCCGGCGCGGAGAGGTCGATATAATATTCCCAGCAACTGTCAGGGCGCGCCACATTCGGGCCGCAATATATGTCGGACACGATGTCGGCTAACGAATCGAAGCAAACATCGATCGTGTCTCCATTAGACCAGCTTAAACCGCCGCTGGCGGTCTGGATTGAAAATCCGGGGTCGAGCCACCATATCCAGGGCAACATGCCCACGTAGGGAGTTCCGTCGATATGAATAGAAAAGCTCGTGGGATCTTCGCCACTGAGGGAATCGAACGTTATTATGTCGATAACCGGCGAACTTTCGTCGAGTATCGAACCGGGGGGCGGGTCGATATCCAGCAGAACGGGTGGCGATTGATCGGAAACGAACCACCATTCAAAAGTCCCGGAAAGGGCGTTGCCGAGCGAATCGCTGGCGTCCAGAACGGCTACGAGGATAGTATCGCAATCCGTAAAGGGGGATGTAGGTGTGAAGGTCAACGAATCGTTCGACCAGCCGAGATGATCGGGGTAATCGTAAACCGCGCCGTCTATTTCAACCGTGCATGAATCCGGGATGACACCCTGATCGTCCGTTATCGAGAAGATGACGACCTGCATCGGGCATGCTGAGAAGGAATGATCCAGCGGATGCAGTAAATCCGCTACCGGCCCGGACAGGTTGATCGCGAAACTCCAACAGCTATCTAAATCCACGGTGTTCGGCCCGCAAAAATCGACGGAAACGTTATCGCCCGCGTCATGCATACAGACGTGCACACTATCGCCATCGCTAAAACTCAATCCGGCGAGTTCGCAATCGAAGGTTAAATTCGTGCCGCCCCAGCTCATAGCGGCGTGCGGCCACAAATATGAAGTGCCCTCGACCTGCAGGGAGAATAACGTCGGATCGACCCCGGCCGGTTGATCTACAATCCCGATCCTTATAGTCGGCGTCGGATCGCTGACGACACCCCCTGCAGGCGGATTGTAACCGCTAATCACAGGCGGTTCTGTATCGATAATGAACATCCAGCTACATGGCGCGTCTTCGAGAGTGTTGCCGACAGAATCTTCGACCGCGTTCAAGACAACCGTAACCGTATCGGCGTGCGCGAAGGGCGATGCCGGAGTGAAAATGAGCGTGTCGCCGTCGTAGGACAACCTTGGACTCGGCCAGGAATACGGCGTGCCGTTCACGCTAATGTTAGTCGTCGAATAATCGATGCCGCTGGCATCTTGCAGATAGATGCGAATTTCGTCGGACGCACAGGCTGTAATAACCGAATCCCCAGGATGGACGAACTCAGCGATAGGCCCAATCTGGTCGAAGATGTTGAACCAGCATGTATCGAGTTCATTGGGGCCGCAGTAGGATGGAGATATCTGGTCGGCGGCATTAAGGCAATACTGGATCGTATCGCCATCGGAAAATGACTCGCCGGTAGCGAAGGGGTCGAAAGTTAGTGTCAAGCCGTCCCATGTCATATAAGAAGGCCATGAATAGGGCGTGCCACGAAGTGTTATCTCAAAAGAGGTCCCGTCCACGCCGATTCCCGCGTCGTCAAGGTCGATCTCGACTATATCCGAAGGGCCGATAATTTCGCCGGGCGCGGGAGTTATGCCTGTAGTATAGGGCGGCGATAAATCCACGTAAAAAGTCGATGTTACAGCACTCGATAGATCGTGCCCGAAATTGTCCTCCGCATGATCCAGAGATACGTTTATCGTCGAGCCGTCGGCGAAGGGAACGGTGGGTGTGAAAACAAGTGTATCGTCGGAATACGAAAGGTGGTCTGGGAAAGAGTAAACCATCCCATCGACGGTAACTTCGATTGTCGATGTCTCGATACCGGCGACGTCCGACAGCCATATCGTAATCTCCTGATACTCGCATCCAGTCCATCCTGCGTCCGGAGGGTCGATAATATCCGCAGTCGGGCCGGAAACATCGACCATGAAACTCCAGCAATAGGGCGGATTCATCCGGTTGGGGCCGCATTTATCGGGACGCACGAGGTCTATAGCGGTAACGCAAACGTCCACCGTGTCGCCGTCCCCCCATGAAAGCCCGGCGGAACCGGTGTTAAACGACGCGCGAGTGCCGTCCCAGGTCAAACCGGGAGTGGTGGCGAGAGGATAATCCGACCCATCGACATTGAAGACGATACTGTCCGATAGAACGCCGGCGATAGCGTCCGTTATTTGAACCGAAATAACCGGCGAGGTCGCCGAGGACATCCCGCCGTCAATCGGGTCGGGCAAGCTGGCCTCGGGAGGAGATTTATCGACTGTGAAATTCCATGCGGGGAAATCTCCGCCCAGATATGTCGATTCGTTGCCGTTTATATCCGATATACTACTAACATAACACGTAATTAAGCCTTCGCTGTAATACTCGATAGTTCCGGTTCCGGTATAGTAAATTGTATCGCCGTATGCATTTACATAGGGACTGAATATCTCGTAAACCGGCGTGCCATCAAGCCGGAGTCGGCAATATTCCATGTCTATTTCGGAATAGTCTATAAAAGTAACTACAAGCGTGTCGCAACCGATTGTATCGCCGTTTTCGGGATAAATCAGTATAGCGCTCGGTCCTTTGATATCTACCACAAAATCCCAGCAAAGCTCTGCGTCAAGCGTATCTATCCAATTCGGACCGCATAGAAAACCCGATTGGGGAACATTATCGACAGCTTTCCGAAGACATGCCGTTACGGAATCTTCCTCCTGGAAATGGATTCCAAGCCCGGAAGTTATAAGATAAAAAGTGGAGTCTATGTAAGTAATGTGTGGGCTGGTTTCCCAGCAATAACCGCTTAGGCGGTCGGCGGGGCAGTTGTATGACGCCGACTCGATACACATACAAAGCCCCCCGATTGGAATCCCGCTGTTGGAATCCGCGACATCGACGCTTATTGTGGGACTGTCGTCCGCGATTGTAGTGTCGGGCGGAGGAGTCCGTGAAGCGGGATAGAAGTATGGTTTGTCGAAATCGGTGTGAAAATTCCAGGAAATCGGTCCGCTGATTGGCGTGCCACCGTTATCCTCAACATATAAAAGCGAAACATCAACCACATAATTGTCGGGAAAATCCACGGTCGGGGTAAAAGTGAGAAGAGAATCTCCGTCCCAGGTTAAATGAGGGTCGCCCCAATTATATACCGTTCCGTCAACGTCCAGGGAAATAGTCGTTTCGTCGATACCCTCGTCGTCGTCGATAACAATCCGAACGGCCTGGAGACTGCACCCCGCCCAGCCGCTTGAACTGGGGCTTTGCATATAAGCAGTGGGCTCGGGGGGAGCCCCGATAACAACGCCAATAATCATTAATAATAATAAAAGTAATATCCTATCCTTATGCATATTGCCTCCGCAACGCGAGGTTGTGATAAAAACACTATATCATATTTAATATGCTAAAACTACCATTGAAAGTCAAGGAATGAAAATCCAATAAAAAATGAAAATAGGTGGATTTTATTTCCAAAAGACATATGATATTTTGATGAAAATTGGACTTAAGTAAAAAATGGTGAACAATGAAATACTCGAAACGCTATATCACTTTGATCTTACTCCTAATCCTATTGCAGGTCGTCGCCGTGTTTGGATATATCGAAGACTCCACTATGGTCGAGATGCGAGACGGCATCTCTCTCGCAACGCAGATATATCTTCCCGAATTCAGGCCACCTCCTTATCCCGTAATATTACAACGCACGCCTTACAACCGCCACGAATCCGACATGGCAATTCTAATTTGCGATGTTTCCGGTTACGCTTACGTTTCGCAGAATATACGCGGTATGAGAGATTCCGAGGGCGACCCGATTATATTTCTCTCCGACGGCTGGGGACATATACAGGACGGCTATGACTGCATAGATTGGGTATCTGAACAAAGCTGGTGTAACGGGAAAATCGGCATGATGGGAGCTTCCGCGCCGGGAATGACTCAATATATGGCCGCCGGCGCTCTTCACCCCGATCTCACGATGATTTGTCCCATTATGGCCGGGCCGAGTATGTTCCATCACGTTGCATATCAGGGCGGTGTTTTCCGCAAGGTTCTGGTCGAAAACTGGCTATGGGGGGTCGAAACCCCCTGGCTCATCGACACTGTTTCAAATCATTCAGTTTACGATACCATGTGGGCGTGGGTGGATCTATCGTCCAGATACGATTCTGTCTCGATCCCGACATACCACGTAACCGGCTGGTATGACATGTATACCGACGGCCAGATCGAAGCTTTCCAGCGAATGAACGAGCTTCACGGCAATAATAAACTATTCATTGCGGCCTGTGGGCACGGCGACGCAGTCGGGACACTCGAACAGGGCGATCTGGTGTATCCGCCCAATGCCCTGATGACCGAAGAGGCACTCATCGAGATAGCCTTCCGATGGTATGACCACTGGCTGATGGAAAACCCCACCGGCATAATGGACGAACCCGCCGTGCAATATTACCTTACCGGAGATTGCGACACGGACGACACAACCTTCTTCAACCGTTGGAAATTCTCCGAAACCTGGCCTCCCGAAGGCACCGAGGACGTCGAATACTACATCCACAGAGACGGCATTATGGACACTATTGCACCGTCCATAGTCGAGAGTGACACCTTCGCATACGATCCCCTCGATCCATGCCCGACCATCGGCGGGCGGGAATTTATTGGCATGGACGATATCGGCTACGGCCCGAAAGACCAATCCGATTCGATTGAATCTCGTTCCGATATCCTGATTTATTCCACACCCGTGCTCGTTAATCCGGTCGCGGTTATCGGCAAAATCAAGATGATCCTCTTCGGCGAGTCCGACCGCTACGACACCGACTGGACGGTGCGCGTTACGGACGTTTACCCTGACGGCAGGTCGATCCTCATGACCGACGGCATCCTCCGTGCGAGGTTCCGCCATGGCCTGGAAACCGAGGATTTGCTGGAACCGGGAGTCCCGGATACCTTCGAAATCGACGCATGGAGCATCGGCCACGTATTCAACACCGACCATCGTATCCGCGTGATAATTTCGTCGTCGAATTATCCTCGTTTCTCGAAGAACCCTAACACCGGCGCGCCCTTCGTCCGCAACGATATGGTAACCCTGGTCGCCACCAACACCGTGCATATGTCCCCCGAAATGCCCTCGCACCTCATCCTACCCATCTCCCCGATAGACACGACCATAGTCGCGGAATCCGCCCCCACCCCGGACAATTTCGCATTACAAGCCTACCCGAATCCCTTCAATTCCGCGGTTACAATCGCCGCACCCTGTGATGCAGAAATAGAAATATTTGACGTGAACGGGAGAATGGTCGAAAACATGACCGTAGGGGAAGGCCCCCGTGCCTTCCCGCAGGAGCGCACAGGGGAGCTCCCCTACAAAACCATCTGGCAACCGGACGAAAATATCGGTTCAGGGGTTTATCTCATCCGGGCGGCTTTCGGGGAAAGAAGCGTATCGAAACGAATGGTGTATCTAAAATAAAACCGCTATAGAGTATCGACGAACCCCAGTATTGGGAAAGTTAAAGTCAATATAGGCAATCTCATCCAGGTATCCGGGGCAAGGTATTTCTTTTCGTGAACGCTCGATGACGTTTATCAGTAATTCCCGCCCCTAACTATCCCATCGGTGGAAACGATTATGTTCGACACGTCTCCAAGCGAAGGATCGACCGAAGTATTTGGAACGGCTGAGACGGAACCCTCAGAGAGAATATTATATTTAAAATATGGCTCGCCCGGAGGTTGAGATACTTTAACGCCCGGCGAAAATGACCCCGTCCCGAAAATATCTTTAGCGGCGGGCGGATATTGCCCGTAATTGTTGTAATATTCGCGCACCGCCGTCCAGACCATCTTGGCCTCTTCCCTTCCGCGATTTATTTTCTTCTCCTTCGCGACGACAGTCCCGCGCATGGCCTGATAAATCATGTCCTTCTCGGTACTCGATAATTCGGCCTCCTCGGTAAGTGCCTCTTTTTCGGCGCTCAAACCGGATATGGCATCGCCGGAGATTGTCACCTTAATGACTTTTTCTCCCTCCGTTGGGATTTCGAGTGGGCTGAAGATGGTAACATATGCCAGCGCTCCAACCAGTAGAACGTTTATTATCGAAATGACAAATGCCGCGATTGCCAACCCGAACCCGGGAATGTGCTTTTCGTTGTCCATTTTACTCTCCTAAATTCTTTTCTCTTTTCTCCAGTCTCACCCATTAGATTCAGGTGGTTACGGGCCGACCGTGATTCGTCCTTCGCCACTGGACAACACCCAGTAGCCTTTCCCCGGATTAAGGATGTCAGCGATATAATACTCCATTCCATTCCAGCCAAAAATCGGGTAAATTATCAAACCGCACGGTTCGGTCGTTAACGAATGTGCCCACAAATCGTGCCCCGTAGCTCCTATAAGATTCCAGTCGCGATGGAGTGTGTCTGTGTATGTCGAAAGGTTTGCGATGAAGCCGAGGGTGTCGGCCTCCATCGACAGAGCGAAATAGCCTTTGCCAGGGACGATATAATCTGCGGAATAGTAATCGGGGATTGTCGCGTCGTAACCGAAGGGGTCGGAATCGAACATGGATGAGGAAATATCGGTAGTCGTCGGATTGGAAATCAGATTCCATCCACGGAATAAGTCCATTTCGAAGATGGATGGATAATCAGTATCGACGAATTTGTTCAAGTAAATATCGTTGCAAGAAATATCGTCGCCGTCCGCGAATGTGCCGCGCCAGACAGCGAATTCGCCCGCGGAGCCTGCTAAATCGCCGTCGTTGCAGTCCCAGACGTAGAGGATAAGCGAATCTGAATCGCAATCGAATCCCATCAGGCTACTCAGGTTACGGGCCTTGAAATTGCACAAGCTAATCTGCATGAAATAGCCATGCGGCGGGACATAGGAGAGATAGAACATATCGGTGGTATTAATATCTACCCAGGGGGAATAGTCACCGGAAGCGGCATCGAACATCCGGGCTTTAACGTAAATACCGGATTTGCAACAGTTAGGACAATAATGGGGAGGTATTTCGACAGAAGCTGAGACATGACTGGAGTTGTAATAACTTTCGCCAGTAATCGTATCTGGCCAGATGTATGCCCCACCCCCCCAAAAGAACCAGTCGTGCAAATATGTATAGATAACACTCGGCCACAGGAGCGTATCGGGGAAATAAATCTGATTGGTCGTATCTCCAGGTGTTCCAAAATAAAGATCCGACGGGCAACCATAAATGATATCCGGCCCGGGTTCCGGGTAGGTTCCGGGCGAGTGAACAAGCGTATCGTTCCAGATGCGAAACACCGCCACGCCGTCGCAGGCGTCGGCGAGGGCGAGAGAAGCTGTAAGGGCGATGATAATTGCGATTGATAATGTATTTTTATTCATGATATGTCCTTCCATGATTATCTATCGTGCACTTATCGGCCAGGTAACCGGCGAATCCGTATCCACCCAGATACGATAAGGCAACCCGGGACGAAGGCGGCCGTCAACAATCCATGTGTCGGGGAAAGCTTCAGTCCCGATTATCTCCCATGTCTGGGTTGCATTGTTCCATCTGTCCACCTGATAAATTGTAGCCCCAACCCCTGAAATCGAAGCATCGAGGGTGCTACAGTTACTGATACCATCGAGTAAACTCGTTTTGAATGGTAAC
Source organism: uncultured bacterium (assembly GCA_964606695.1). Classification (GTDB taxonomy): domain Bacteria; phylum UBP14; class UBA6098; order UBA6098; family UBA6098; genus CAZSHG01. The sequence continues at coordinate 8,703 of CAZSHG010000028.1, read as the reverse complement.
ATAATAATATTCCTGTCGCCCATTATACTGTTTGAATAGAGAATATAAGTTGAATCATTGTTCGGCACTATCCCCGGTTTGAAGGTCGAGAATAGCTGGGTCGGCTCCATGTCCGTGCCGCTGACACGATATACGTGCGAGACCTGCAGTGGCTCATCCGGCGACCAGACTCCCGGAAGAAGCTCCTTACCGTGCAATGACCAGGTCTGCGTAACCGGATTCCACTCCTGGACTGTGCTCACGGCGAATTCACTCAAGTCGGAAGCTGTGGTGTAGCGTTCATCGTAGCATGGAATCGAGAGTAGATTGAATGAACCTAAAACTGGGTTAACTTTCATCCCCTGGTCGTATTCGCAGACGCACCAGCCTGGGGAAGAACTTTCGCCGTAACCGCCCATCCCGGTATCGACACCGGTAGCCACATAGAAAAGGTTCACCAGCGTATCGCCTACACCCTTACTGGACATCCAGTAATCCTCCCATAGCGTGTCGCTGAAACTATCGACGAGTGTGGTGGTGTAGAATCTATCGGGGAGAAGATTATTCGAATCGAGCTGAGAAGCGAAAAAAAGCGCTATTGTATCTCGGTAAAGGTGGTAATAATCGAGGCACAATTCCCATGGTTCTTCTGTTGTAGATAAAAAGACTTGCTCGTAACCGAGAATAGCGTTTATCGAATCGATAACGAGACTCTCCGGCGGAGGAAATCCTGGCGGGGATAATATCCCGAAATATTGAGTGACTTCGGCGGTATCGATTTCCGCGCCGCTTCGAGCGTAAATATACACATGAGAAGTATCTTCCATCGGCATGGACGGACAACAATGTGTCGTGATATCATAGGACAGGAAGACCGAATCCCCGGGCGCGAGGCTTAGACCGCTAGCTCCATAAAACCCATCGCTACAGAACCTGGGAGATTCGAGAATGTAATCCAGGGAGTCACTAATAGGTGGATAGCTGAGAGTATCGAAAAAATATCCTCTAAAACGAATGGAATCTCGTATCCCTTCGATTGAATCTACAACTCGATAAGCACACTCAACGGATAAACCCAGTTCAACGGTATCGACTCCGGTATTTTTAATATAAATGGGTTCACCGGGCAAACCGTGAAAGAACGTAGAAGCCAGAGTGTATTCGTCGAACTCCAGCACCTCCGGCACCACCACTATTAATGGCTGGGCGAGGATCGATGCTGTCAAAACGATTATCGGGAAAAGAAATAGCCTAATTCTCATTATGCCTCCATAAGAGGTTTTGGCGAATTTATTTCGCCTTCGACCTCCATTATACTAAATGATAATTTACGGTTTTTGGGATGATGTGCAAGGAAAATGTAGAATGGTGAATATATAATTGGGTTATTTTAGGGCGTTGAGGAGACGCTTTTTTAATTTAGGGTTTAGGAATGATGATTTATGATCGGCGACAAAGAAACGATTTCCATCATTCTAAATTATCCATTCTACATTCCTCTTAATAGCCCGGCCGTCCCCGGTCGGATTTAGGAGGATTGGCGATTGTCATCGAGCATGATAAAGGTCGTCGAGCGCCTTACGCTGAAACTGACGAAGTGAGCCGAGATGACCGGGGGGAAATGATAAAAGCGATATCGTTTCGAGGAGAACCATATTTAAGTCAAATCCGGCTGTATTGCCCATGGTTGAGCGTTTGGACGAAAGGATTTATCATTCGGGTAAAAGGTCCGAACTCACGGACAAGAGGAATTGTTTCGCGGGTGTGGAAGATGAACATTCGGGCGAAAGGAATAGCCGCTAAGGCAATAGGTTTATTCTTCCGGGAAATCAGTCCAGACGGCGGCTGTAGCTGATGCCGAAACGGATTTCGTGATGAAGATCGTCGATGTTTATCCAGGTGTCGGTGCAATGCCGCGTGGTATTCAAGATCGGCAACATATATCGATAAGCAAGGTTCAGGGCGATGTTATTTTTTGATTCGGAATCGAGGGGGTAACTGGTTCGAATACTAACGTTCGGCACTGCGTAAAGAACTCCTTTGAAATCGCGTGAATGGCAATCCTGACAATAGAGATCGTCTATATATGTCGTGCGATATCCGCTCTCGTTGATAAATTGCCCGGTCAGGTCTATAAGGATACCGGGTTTGGATTTTATTAAATCGAATCGCCATCCGAAACCCACACCTATTAATGTCATTCGAGTTGTATATATGGTCGAATCGTCGGTTACGCCGGTTAGTCTTTCGATATCGATACCGGCCATCCAGCCTCGTTCGCCGATTATCGAGAAATCCATCCAGTAGGGCGTGTCCATATCGTAATCGCAGAAATATTTCCCGCTTCCAAAGGATAGTTCGAGCGAGGAGATACTAGCAGAAAGGGGGATGACGAGCGATAATATCAGGAAGGTTAGTATTTTTCTTAACGCTCTCATTATTGAAAACCGCGGCGGGACGCCGCGGCTATTAAATAAAGGTCCTATAAGTTCCTTTATTCAGCTATCGGCAAACTGTCGCAGGGGATGCATTGAAGCGAATCGTCCCAGCAACCAGATGAATCGTCGGGGGAGATAATCTGGCCGAATTTTTCGTTGATGTCCCAGCTTATAGACCAGTCGTCGATCTGGGTGCCCATGACATCGTGGATATCGATCTGCGCGATTGTGCCGTCGAGTTGATACAGCAAAGTGTCGCCGTAGTCTTCGCCGAAAATGTTTATATTTACTACACGGAAATGGGCGGTAGTGTCGTCGTCGTCCTTTTCCCATGCCACTTCGAGGACATCGTTGGAATCGGCGGGGAGGTTGGCATCGTAGAAGCGCCACCATCCGCCGTCCGCGTGGAAATCGCATCGACCGTTATACCACAGGAAATTGTCCAGCTCGTTGTTGGTGATGGTCATCGACCAATCGACGCTGTCGGACGCCATAAGATGCGCTCTCAGTTGGACGTTGTTGGTGTCCGCCGGACCGAGAGTCCAGCTCCACGTGGAATCGCCCTCGTAAACGGGAGGCTGAGTCAGCGCCAGAGCGAAAGCGAGTCTCGGAATGACGAAAACCGCTTCGGTTACGGTAACCCAAACACCAACTATGATTGCGGCGGTGTTGAAATGGGGGCAAGTTTCCAATGCCCGTGTTTCCGCGCCTGGGAAGGTGGTCATGCATATTCTCATGCTGGCCTGCGGCGGGACGTCGGGATTGGCGGGTTCTTCCGCTTCGGGTTCGGTGTTAGAACACGCTATCCCGATAATAACCGCAACGGTTAGAACCAATAAAAAAACGATAATAGACATCTTCTTCATAATGTTCTCCTTTAAAAACTCATTCTAAAACAATTAAATAAATAATTTCTCTCATGTCAACAGGATTTATTGATTACTTACTGATGAAAATAAAAAACCCCCCGATTGCTCGGGGGGCAGGAGAGAGAAGCGGAAGCTCCTCTTAGTTAGGATCGTCGGTAGTCCAGCCCTGTGTCCAGTCGTTGTCCGGGTCGATACCGCCGATGTAATCGACGGAGGTGTCGAAGAAGCCGTCGTTGGGCGGGGTCATGTAGCTGTGTGTCAGAGCTTCTCCCTGCGGAAGCAGATTCGGCGAAGAGATATTATAAGGATCCACGAGTGGGCTACCGGAAGCGACTGAGTTGTGTGTCATGGTGGTCATGGCGAATTCTTGCTCGTCGAAACCGTCGTCATCGTCGGAGAAATTCATGCCGTTGTTGTAGAAGAGGCAATAGTCGAAAACCAGGTCGCCCGCTGAGACGTTGTTGAAGGTCTGTTCGTGGTCGATGTCCAATCCGACTTCGTTGAAACCGACAATTAGGCCATTGTAAAAATGGCCCTTGGTGCCTTCGCGAAGAAGAACGCCGATGTCGCTTTCCGGGCCGGATGGGGCTCCGACAAGGGTGAAGTTGTAAATGACCGGGTTTGAATATGGCGTGGCGGTGTTGTCTTCGCCGTTATTATCCATTTCGAAACCCTGGTCGGCGTCGTCGCCATACTGCTGTGCAACCACAAACTGAGCCTTACCTGTCCATCCGTCGGTGTAGTCGAAGCAATCGTCGGCGATTCCGGTCAGGTAAACATGTTTCAGGTTGACGGTTCCGCCGAACATCTCGACGCCGTCGTCCTTGTTCATGTGCACCTGAATATAATCCACTTCGGTCGCGGAACCCACACCCTGGAATGCGATGCCGTTCAGCTCGTTGTCCGGGCTGATTTCGCGGCCAGCGAATTCTACGCGGACATACTTGAGCACTCCGGAGTCGTCGTTCGGGTCGCTTCCGCCGTAGTAACCAGTTCCGCCTTCGCCCCAGGCTGAGTCGGCAGTATTCAACGGCGCGTTGCCGTTGAAAATAAGGCCGCCCCAGTCCGAACGTCCGCGGCTTCCAACGGCCTTATCGCTGGTCATAACGATAGGATCGGAAGCGGTTCCTTCGGCCATAATCTTCGAATTCTTGGCGATAACGAGCATGGCATTCGTGGAAGACTCGCCGTAGATTTTACATCCAGGCTCGATTGTCAGAATGGTTTCGTTGTGACCGTCGCCGATGAATACGCCGCCTCGAAGCAGGTATTCTCTGTCGGCAAAGAATGTAGTGTCTTCCGTAATAATGCCCGAGATCACGACAACCGAGGTGTCGGTGTCGTCGGGATTGGTTCCATTATCATCGTCGCTACATCCGACCAGAGCGATCGCGAAAGCGGCGATAATTGCCAGGAACAGTGACGCTTTAAGCAGTTTCATCCATCCTCCTTTTTAGATGGTTCGCTTGTTCAAGGTTTGTATTTTTCATTCGTTTAGAATTCATAGCTTGCGCCTATCGAAAAGGATCGGCCGATTTTATAATGCCGCTGAACCAGATCGCCTTGAGTGTGTTCGACTTCGGGATCCAGCAGATTTTTAGCGGCAATTTTAACCTTTATCGTTCGCGATATTCTCTGCGATATTACCGCATCGACACGATTTACCGGCTCTTCGTAGATATCCGGTGTTCCCGAAATGCCGACTTCATGGATTCTCCTGCCGAAGACATTATAACTCGCATTCACTTCGGTTCCGCTATCGAGATTATCGTAACTCAGCATCAGGTTGGCTACATAAGGCGACTGTCCCTGTAGCGGTCTTTCCTTTGTGGTCTCCATCCCGGTTTCCTTCAGAGAAACCTCCGATTTTATCAGCGTCAGATTCCCGCTGATAAAGAATGGCGCGAGATGTCCGTTGATAAACCCAAGACCTTTTCGAACTTCTAATTCCACTCCGTAGCTATAAGCGCTCTTCGCGTTTTGCCATGAGGTGGTTAATTCCGTCGCATTTATTAATGTTTGCTCGATGGGGTTCGTGAAGTGTTTGAACATCAACGATACAGCGAAGTTCTCGCCGAGTTTAGGATACCATTCCCAGTTGACGTCAACGTTCTTTATCAATGCGCGTTCGAGATCGGGATTACCCACAACCGCGTGTCCGCCAATATCTGTGAATTCCATATTGGATAATTCACGGAAACTCGGACGAGATAAGGTCTGCGAAACACTTGAACGAAGATTCATCTCATCGTTCAAGTTATATGTTAAGGCCAAAGATGGGGCAAAATCCAGTTCATTTACTTCCCCGATAACAGGATCGGCATCCGGATTAAACAGGTCGAAGGTTTCAACCTTTTGATTAGAATTTTCTACTCGAACACCGCCAACAACACGAACTTTCTTACTCATTAAAAGATCGGTCATAGCGTATCCTGAAAAGATCATCTGCATTGCGCTGTAATTATCGGTCGCACGTGTGTCTTCATCCAGGTAGAAACCGTCCGGTTCGATATTCTCCGGGGAAAAAACATCCTCCGGTTCCTGAGTTATATCGACTTCGTTGAAATCCGCGGGTTTAAACCGGAACCTTCTCGAATCGATTTCCCTATCCTTGAAATTGAATCTCGCGCCGAATTGTATTTTGGACGGCAGATAATGCCAGGGTCTGTAGGGAATTTCAAAATCGAGGGTAGCTTCGAAGTTGTTATCCAGAAGATCGCTGAAAAAGCGGCTTCCGCTGTTGCCCTCGTCGGCCAGGACGTAGTTACCGCTTCCGGGAGTAGCCTCGTAAAGAATTTCCCTGGTATCCGGCTCGTCTCGCATGGCGAGGGCGTAATTAACGCGCCAATCGATCTCCATATCCTTCCAGCCGGTGAGATGGTCGCCGGAAAGATCTGCTGAATAAAGTGAGCGCTGAACCCATCGCAGTCGCGTGCAAATTTCGTCCAGGTCATGGTCACGATTTGGATACATACCGTAAACGCGGACTTCATCTTCCATATTATGAGTAAATGTCAGTTTTAAGCTAACCTTATCCTGAGGAGTAATCCGGTAACTGCCGTTTAAAATACTCCCCCAGACAACCTCGTTCGTCGATGTGATGAAATCTTCGTAATGATGTCGTGCTTCCAGACCATCGGCACCAACTATATAATAAAATCGTTCTTCCTCGCGCTGAGAGTATTTTTTCTTGTAAGACAGCGATGCGATGAATCCGAGAGGTTTATCAAACACCGCAAGTTGATTGCCCAGTGAGATAGTGTAACTCTGATTGATGGGAGCTTTAATATTATATGGTGACCAGACGTTATTGAACGATTCGCCAAAGGTCTCCATCTCTTCAGCAGTATATCCTCCGCCAAAAAGACCGCCCTCCCGTATTTTCTGGCTTTTTGCGGCTTCCGCGACTATTTCCGGTAACGCTCTCGTCCCGTCATCAAAACCGAGAACGTCGGTAACCCCTCCCGAATATGTCTGGAAATCCTGTAATGCCGTGTTTTCGTTGCCGCCGTATGATACGCTGAACTTGCCGTCGAATTCCTGAGGAAATTCCTTTGTTGTTAGTTGAATACAGCCACCCGCAAAATCTGCGGGGAGGCTCGGCACAAAGGCTTTGCGAACAACCGCGTTATCCAGAATATCCGAAGGGAAAATGTCGAAGGGGACGACCCGTTTATCGGGTTCCGGGCTTGGGATCGAGGCGTCGTTCAACTGCGCCTGGTTGTATCGTTCGGATAATCCTCGCACTGAAACGAATTTGTTGTCCGCAACAGTCAAGCCCGTAACTCGCTTGAGTGCATCCGATGCGCTGGCATCAGGAGCTTTGGAAATTTGCTCGGAGGAAATCCCGGAACTAATGGTCTGCGACCGTTTTTGGTTGTTCAACAAGCCTGCGGTAGTCGAATTGACTCTTCGCGCCGTAACGATAACCTCGTCACCCTTTATCGCTTCTGGTTCGAGGGAAATATTCACGTGCGTAACCTCGTCGTCCGCAACATCGATTTCGATTACCTGATATTCCGAGTATCCCACCATACGGACACTCAGCGAGTATGTTCCGGGGGCAAGCCTTTCGATAAGGTATTCGCCATCCAGGTTGGTTGCCGCGCCTAATGGTTCGTCGATTACCTTTATATTAACACCCGGCATGGCCTCTCCGGTTTCAGCATCGACAACGATGCCCGCAATACTTCCGAACTGGGCAATCGCCGTAACCACAAGCGCGAATGATAATATTGTAATTATATACTTCTTCATTAACGACCTCCATAGAGCCACAATAATAAGAAGAAGTATTAATAGAAAATTAAGGCTGGGCTAATTTTTCGACAACATTCCGATAGATTTTTGATTAGACATAAAGCCTTGTCAATCAAGGAGTAACGCCGTTCGACGGCTTTGTATTGTTAAAGAAATATTTAGTGTATTATTTGCTAATTGAAGTTAGTTAAAAATTATTATTTAGTTTTTAATGAGATCAAAAGACTTACAAAACCCATTTTGTGTGGTATTCATTAAATTAGGGTATGCTCCACGGAATATTAACGTTCGATTAACGGTGAAATTTTTATTGGTTATGATTTTCCGGCAAATAAACGACTTGCCGCTGGCACACCTTTCGCTACGTGCTATTTCGATAACCTCACATCATGTCGCACGCGAAAGTCGCGCCAGCGGCCACTAATCAGAATACTCTTCCCTAATTTTCGATTTCCTTCGCGTCGATATGTTCGACTTTTTCGTCTTTTTCGGCAGACTCTTCGTCTTCGTCGTAAAAGCCGTATTTCGGCATATCGATAGTATGCCCCATCCCCTCGATACTTTTTTCGGTGACCGACTCCTCGAAATCGCATTGGACACATTTTTTCGTGATTGTGATTATATCGACTTCGTCCATACTCGGGTTCGATGACGTTCTTTCGATTTCCATCCATCCGCCGCAGACGGGACATCTGTGTTTTGCAAGGCTTCGTGCCTGAACTATGGTGCCGAAGAACAGGAAACTGTGGGTAAAAACCGCCAGCAAGGGTATGGCGATTCTGGGTGTGTTGTTCGGGAAAATCGTGAAACCGTAAATATCGAACCCGATGAAGATCACGCCGATGAAAAGGGGCAACCATAATGCGCCCGCGGATGGCACCGTTTTCCGGCTCATCCATATACCGATATTTATAAGCCATCCCGCGAAATAAACCGCGCCGAAAGCGGCGATTATCACAAAAACTAATAGAGTCATAACGTTTCTCCATTTTACAAAATGTGGGAACCCTCGATTCACAACGGTCATTTCAAATAAACGACCCTCCGCGAGGTTTCGCAACCGGCGATTGAAGCGCGGACGAGATAGACGCCGGAAGGCAGGGAGGCGGCGGGTGTCCAGATGAATTCCGAAACACCGTCATTGCGAGCGACCGCAG
>CAZSHG010000027.1:0-34848 GCA_964606695.1 uncultured bacterium | reverse complement strand
TCAGATGGAGCTTGTTGAGCTGGTTCTCAACGCGGTTGACGGCACGAAGATTCTGTCTGACGTATCTCAGAAGAAATCTTATTTTCGAGCCGATCTTGAGAAGATTCTGAAAGAGCTCGATGATGATGTTCTCGAGGAAGTTTGCGACGAGATCGAACGTAACGAACAAGACGAAAAAGGCCGTGAATACAGGCTTCCAGAGAATTTACAGGATCGGGATGAGTTACGAGAGGAGATCGAAAAACAGCTGAAAAAGCTCAATGATTCTGGCACAAAGCAATTGAACGAAACGGACGAAGATGCTCGAATGATCAAGACGAAAACGGGCAAAAAGTTCTGTTATAACGCTCAGGCTTCAGTGGATGCAAAGGTTGGCATTATAACATCTTCTGACGTTTCTCAGGATGCGATGGACAGCAATTTGCTAACAGAATCAATCGAGCAGGTCAAGGAGAATCTCGGTGATGTTCCCGAAGAAACGCTTGCCGATTCTGGTTATTTTTCCAGCGAACAGCTTGCTTTAGCGGAGATTATGGGAGCCGAGGTTCTTGTGAATATCAAGACGACTCCGACCTTTGGCAGAAAAAGCGCGACCGACGATAAATATCATCAAACTAAGTTCAAATACAACGAAGCTGACGACACTTTTATCTGTCCCAAAGGCGGCAAACTGAGTTACCGTGGGGATCGCAATAGCACTGAAAAAGGTTATACTGAAAGTCTTTACAGTTGCGATGATTATCGAGATTGTCCTTTCCGCAACGATTGCACGAAAGGTCTTCGGGGACGGACAATAGCTGTAAGTCCCTATAGGGAAGCTACATACCGTCAGATTAAAAAACAGCGAGACGTTGATAAACGTGCGTTACTTGCCCGCCGCAAAACCATAGCGGAACCGGTTTTCGGGTATATTAAGCATGTCCTGGGGTTCCGACGATGGACAGTTCGAGGTTTGAACAATGTGATTGGTCAATGGAACCTGATCTGCGCCAGCGTGAATCTCCGCAAGATGTATAAATCCTGGGCGGTGGCAGGATGATGGGAAGTTTTTGCTCTGGATTTATAGCAAAAATCTAACGACGATAAAGCTATTATCTAAATCTGGCGAAAATTATGATTTATGAGACAGACACCGGAGCGTTGGAACGAATTAATAAAAATAAACAAGTTTTCTGGCCGTTGCGTCGGATATGATTACCTGAATTTTGCCCCAATAGGCCGATTTCACGCGTTTCTCAATCATGGTGTTCCGTAATGTCCAGTCGAATCGACGACTTTTTCTATTTTATCGCTATCGGGGCGTCCCTGCCGGTCGCCTACGATAAATCGATTTCGATAATATATGCGGACGCGACCGGCACCGCCAGTCCGGCGAGGGAAGGTGAGGAGTCGTGCGGACAGGATGCATCTGTGGGACACGTCGAAATCGCTCGTAAAACCGAACCGGACTGGCGGGTTCCACGGGAAATCGGGAGGGAAAATTGTCGATTGAAGTGGGATTGCTAACCCCGATTTTCCGCGGAACGGGACGCCCCAATTATGTGGCTCGGAGGTAATTTTTGTTTGAGGAATTATTCGTTGAGACGGCATTCGGCCCGACGGTTGAGCGTTCTGCCGCGTTCGGTTGTATTATCCGCGATAGGTTTTCGCTCACCGTGCGCTTCTATTGTAAGGCGTTTGCGTGAAACTCCGTGATTTTCGAGATATAACGCCACCGATTCGGCGCGTTCTCGTGAGATTCGAAGATTATAGGTTTCAGGGCCTCTACTGTCGGCGAATCCGGCTATTCGGAGTCGCAGGGAAGGGTTCTGTCGCATGATTATCGCCACGGAATCTAGGCGGGGGTAGAATTTCTGGAGTATCGACGTGTCCTCGGTCTCGAACCGCACCGTGAACGTGTCGGTCATCTGGAATCGGATAATCGGTTCTGGCACGCTTTCCGAGGGCGATTGCTCGTTGCGCGTGATTATCGGTTCCGAGATATATTCCTCGACGACGGGTTCCGGCGGCGGCTCGAGTTTCTCCGCGATAGTTTCAATCGGCAGGCGGTAAATGTCGAACCCGCCGTAACCTCCGAACAGGTCGCTGGAGATATAGACCGATTCGTGTCCTGGCGAGAGCGTGAACCCCCAGTCGTCGCGCGGAGAATTTATCTCCATTCCGAGATTGATCGGCTCGCTCCAATCCTCCCAGCCGTCGCCTCTGCGGAAGGCCACGAATAAATCCAGCCCGCCGAGGCCATAATGCCCCTGCGACGCGAAAACAAGTGTCCTGTCGTCGATGAGGTATGGCGTGCGTTCGGCTGTAGGCGTGTTGATTGTCTCGCCGAGGTTCGCCGGTTTCTCCCATTCGCCCTCGATTTTCCTCGCGATATAGATGTCGGTGTTTCCCAGGAACCCGTCGCGGAAGGGCATGCCGTTGGCGCGGTAATCCCCCACCGCGCCGGGGCGGTCGGACACAAAGAGCATTGTCGTGCCATCCGACGCGAAGACGGCGTCCGAATCGAAATATTTGCCGTTGAGCGGTTCGGGGAACTCGTTAATCGCCGACGACCCGCGCAGAATGAAGGCATTGTTGCCGATAGGATCGACACGGTTGGTGAAGAGCAGGATGAACCTGCCGTCCGGGGAGATGGAATTGATCGCCTCGTTGGATTCCACCGATGCCAGCGCGCCGTTCAAAGGTTTCGCCATCTGGTAACGCAATCCGTCGTATCCCGACGCGAAAATGTCCTCGTTGTCGCCGATACTGTTGTCTGCGCGGTTGCGCCCGGTGAAATAGAGGGTGTCGCCATCGAAAGAGAATACCGGAAATATCTCAGATCCCGGCGAATTGACGAATTGTCCGATATTCACGGGAGATTCGCCGGAATAGTCGTCGAATAAGCCGATAATACTGTCGATAACGTCTTGATTTCCGGGGAATAGCGGTTTATTCTCGATATAGATGCCTCTTGCCTGGTCGAAATCGCCTCTCGCAATATATTTGCCCGCGTAAGCCTGTAATCCAGCGAAAGCTTCATCTGAAGGTGCTTCCCCGCGGATGAAATCCTCATAAACTGAATCCGGCGCGCCGTTCGGGGGCAATTCAAAGGCCCCGTTTTTTGCGCAGGAAAAAAACAAGAAACCCGATATAACAGCAATCAGGGTGAGGAGTCGGAATTTCGATATGTGCAATCCGTCCACCATAACGCGACAATATAGTTATTTTTTGGAAATTTAGAAGGGAAAAATAGAGAACGATACGTTTGTAAATCACGTAGCGGAACCAGGAAGTAGCCATATATACTACATAGTCAGAGCGTCTCGCCCGATTGCTTGGCGCGCGCAACCACAGCGGGGACGCCGCTACTATTAATTATGTTGAGTGCGAGAGGTTAGAAGATTTATTGCCAGAGGCCGCCGGATTTGTAGCCGGGTCTGCCGGAGGGTTCCTCGATGGGTTCGAATATCACACCGAGTTGCCATTGCCAGAATTCGGCCTCTTCCGGGATGTGCACGCCGAATTGGAGTGTGAAATCGTCGCTATCGACGAAGGGGGATAGGTTGAGGTCGAAGCGTCCGAAGCCGAGGTAAGCGGTTTCCCAGCCCAGGGTCAGGCGGAGGACGTCGAGGATCATCGGGGAGCCGTAGTAAGCGCGCCAGACGTCCTCGCCATAGTATTGTCGGGCGTTGGAACGCTGAAGCAAGCCCAGTGTGCCGCCGGGCGTGTCGATTCGCATCGCGAAATTAATCCCCACGGACAGCGTCTCGCCGGGGGTCTCCTCATTCGAGAAACCGTAAGCGATCGGGATGAAATCGGATATGGTAATTTCGCCGGAATATGTCCATGTGCATTCGCGGCAGAAGATTCCGATGGAATCCATGCCGACGCCCAGTTCCATATGCGGGCGGTAGCTGTATATCAGGCCGCTTGTCTTGAATGAGCTGGAGGGATTCCGATGCGAGAGGTCGAGGTAATCGCCTATTATGCCGATCTCGCCGACTGCGCGCCAGTGAGTCGGAGGCGGCCAGTAGTTGCCGGTCGGGCATAGAGTGAAAACCGATCTCAGCCCCAGGTCCCATGACGACCAGCCCTCGTTGGAAAGGTATGTCCAGAGGTGCGGCGACCAGATGAAGCTCCCCGATGGGATGTGCGCATTCGTGTAGATCTCTCCGCCGATCAGGTTCGATCTGTAGCCGGTCGAGACCTTGACGTTGTGCGGGAAGAGGTCTTCCTGTGCGATGAGGCTCACGGCGAGGAGCATCGCCGCGATAATGAAAGCCTTATGTGAATTCGCGAAACGCAATTATCTCACAACCACTATGTTTCCGTGTTCGCCGCCGCTTTCCCAGTAATAGATGCCGGATGGCACGGCGTGTCCGTCCTCATCGACCAGCTTCCATTCGACCGTGTTGACGACGTCCGGCGAGAGTTCGATCACGAAACGCCCGAGTCGGTCGTATATTTTCAACGTGCCCTCGCAGATGCCGGTGAAGTAGATACTCTCCGAACCTTTAACCGTGTCGCAGGGGCGCACCTTTTCGATTCCGCGGCATTCGGGTGTGGGAACGCATTCGAAATCTTCGGCCACGACATCTACGATTAGCATCGCGCCGTATTGTTTGTTACATCGGTAGGATTCGTCCGGCGCGAAGGTAAGGGTCAGCGTGTCGTCGTCGAGGCCGGTCAGGCCGGGGGAGGGATCGTATGTGATTTCGACTGCGATGGAACTCGAATCGGTGTTCATAATCGATGTTATCCAGATGTCGTCGTCGAAATAGATGCCATTCGACCAGCTGGCGTCGGTTATCATCAAATCGAAGAGTGAACAAGCCCGACAGATTTCGAATCGGAGTTGAGTCGTCCATGATTTGGCGGTGTAAACGTCTTCCAATTCGATGACCGCCGGGGCGAAATAGACCGAGTCGCTGTCGCAGGCTGTGGCGGTGATTATTTCCTCGAAGACTCCGTCGGCGTGGTAAATGTAGAGCGATTCTGTGGTGGTGCCAGCCGAGTCGGGATCGAATAGTATGGTGAAAGAAGTCGAATCGCCGGATGCGAGTGTGTCATCGACGTTGTCGGTAATCGAGAAATAGCCGCCGATTATCGCGGAGTCAAGGTAGATCGTGGCGTCGGCGCTTATATTCTCTACGGTTGCCATTATTTCAATTGAACAGTCCACCGGCGCGCAGATAACTTCAGGGTCGATATTAAAGTCGATTTCGTAGAGGCAGAAATCGAACCAGAAGGTGTCCGGAACTCCAACCGGGTTTTCCACGGTGTCGGACACGCCGGAGATTTCAATGCCCAGAGAATCTCCGTAACCGAACATTCCACCTTCGATTATCGCGAACAGCGTTTCCGCGACGAATTCGAACATCACGCCCGAATCTGGAATCGATGTCGGGTCGCCCTCGACCGGTTCGGTGAATACGAAGCGAATCGTATCGCCCGATTGAGATTTCAGGCAAGTCGGCGCGATTATTCCCACTGTATCCGGCGTTACGCAATCGAACACGAATTCCAGATTAACCCAATCCTGCGGCTGGCCGTCGCCGGTTTCCAGTGCCAATCGCACGCCGAGATGGGCGTCTCTACCGTTCGGGTCGAAACCTGTGCGGAAGAGCGGCGAACAGGTATATCGGTTTGGTTTGGTGAAATCGCCGCCGCGGACAGCGCGTTGACCGGTTGTATCGTTAAATGGTGCGAGAGGATTCAGTCCGACGTAGAAATCGTATTCGTCGAAACCGTCGCGGCACCATTCTGCGACGTTGCCGGCTATCGAATAGCATCCGATCGGCGAAATGTCGTTATCAAAATATTCTGAATAGCCCGGCCCACCGGAGAATGTGTCCGGTGCACATTGCGCGGCATCGTTTATATTGGCTGATAAGCTCCCCGACGGACAGAAGTCATCTCCCCAGGGGAAAATATCGCGGATATCGAAACGCGCTGAGACCTCCCATTGGAGTTCGGTGGGAATCATCGAACCATGCCAGTTCGCAAATGCCTCCGCCTCGAAATAACTGATTCCACGGACTGGCAGAGCGGAATCGGCGCAGGAGATAGAGGGACCTATCCAGCCGCCAGCAGTCAGCGCGTCCCAGCCATCGGTGCTCCAATAAGTCGGTTCGGAATAGCCGCCCTCATCGATGAAACGGGTGTATAATGAACAGGGCACTTCGTCCTTAGAAATCTCGAAACTGTCGATGAAAGCCCATCGCATAGGAGATGCCCTATTCGAAAGGGCGGTCGGCATACCGAGAGAATCCAGCAAATTCAAATCCGACGCGTCCGCACCCACTCTGAACCAACCGCCCGGTATCGAGATTCGATCGGCACTATCGACGACATCCGAAATATCCGGTGTGATTAGAATCGAATAACTTAAAAGCAAAGTCTCCGGCGGGCAAATAGACAACGTGATCGTCATCGTATCTTCGATTGCGCCCGTCCAGAGTGTTGAATCGAGGTTATCTCGAATCATCAGATAAATTCCGCTGTCCCCCGGTTCGACGAAGAAAGCGCTCCAGGCTCCCGCTTGATATGGCGTGATAGTCGGTTGCCCCGACAGAAAAGCAACGCCGAGAATGCCTACTAATATTGTATAAGCGAAAATTCGTCTCATCGTAGCAGAGTTACCGATTTTACAAAATCTATCTCGTTAGTTGCCATTCGTACAAAATAAACCCCCGATGCCGCCTGTAAGCCGTCATCACATTGCCCATCCCATATGAAACGGTAGCTACCCGACATCACTCGACCGCTAAACAACTTTCGAACTCGTCGTCCAGTAATATCGTAAATTTCAATCGCGGCGTAATCTTCCCCGGCAAAACTCGCCTCTATTTGCGCGGCGGCATTGAACGGATTCGGGTAAACACCGGTAAGCTCGGTGCGTTCGGGTTTGCCCGGCTGAATATCGATCTTGTCCGGGTCGTAAACCCAGACGAGAATCGCAGTGTTGACCGACCTTCCGGTCGCGTCCGAAACAGTTATTCTCAAGGTATCCGGGGCATCGGGATAGTTTTGATATTCGTCCTCCGCGCGAATAACTATGTATCCGGCGGCTTCCTCCAGACGTTCGTAATGTTCGGGGCGGGTTATGTTGAAAGTGTCGTAATCGATCGGGTCGCCATCGACATCGGTGAAATCGTCTATCGTAATAATTGCCGTGTCCAGGCTGTTAGGAATGAGAACCTCGCGATACCCTCCGATAAACTCCGGTGCATGATCCGGGACACTGATTATAACCTGGACAGTG
Source organism: uncultured bacterium (assembly GCA_964606695.1). Classification (GTDB taxonomy): domain Bacteria; phylum UBP14; class UBA6098; order UBA6098; family UBA6098; genus CAZSHG01. The sequence continues at coordinate 27,602 of CAZSHG010000027.1, read as the reverse complement.
TCCTCAGAGGTGCAGTCGCTGAAATAGACATCGGTGTAATAGATTCCCCTTCCGGTGTTCGAGTGATCGGCGGAGAAGCTACCGGTTATCGGGGCTATCGTCGCCCAGGTAAGCGCGCTGTCGGTGCGATAGCCACATACGCAGTTCGTGTCCTCCGCCATGAAGCGCAATCCAATGTCCGTACAGAATCCCTCGGTGCCCCAGATTTCAAGGTCGGCGAGGGTTGTGTCCAGCCGGTTAAAGTTGAGCGAATCGATACAGGCGGTGCCGTAGGTCGAATCGATTCCCGCGATTGCATCGATCTGGTTCTCTACCAGAATTTCCAGCGCGATAGTGCATACTTCCGCGCAGGGCGATTCGCTAATAACCTCGATCCAGACGCTGTCGATGCCTACCTCGCAATTGGTCGGGCTGTTCCATGTCAGAAGACTATCGATCAAAATAATCTCCGATGACGGCGCGGATACGACGTCCATAGAATAAGAATAGCTGGAGGGATTGTCGATACATCCGATCAGGTCGATCTCAAAAATCGAATCCTCTATCGCTATAGCCGGGCCACAATCCAGCGCGGTAATAGGATGAACGACGTCGAGTGTCTCGCAAACACATACCGAACAGGGGCCGGAGACAGTTTCTACACATATAATAAGGCTTTCCGACGTGTCCGACACGAATATCGAAATAGAATCGCCTTCGCCTATCGAATCCATCGATGCCGGGCAGGAATTACCCCAGATAATCGAATCGAACCCTATCGAGTCGTCGATTGACGCTGTGATCGAGTCGCCGCCAAGAACTGTGTCCGGTGCGCAGATCGGATTTATCTCGACTTCAGGAACATAGCTCTCCCAAACATATAGCGTCTCGTATGTCGTATCACAGCAGGGCAAGATGTCTTCCATAATAGAATCCGCCATACACACTATCAATGCGAATTCGTTCTCTCCCGGGGGGAATTCCATCGCCCACGTAACGCTGTCGGAATCGACCGCGCAACAGCCGTAATCGGGGAAGAGCGGGATGAAAGTGCTGTCTGTATCGACCTGAAAATAAGAGAAAGCCATCTTGTAGCCGGTGCAATTGTAATATGATCCCGACGCATCGAAGAGAATCGAATCCGTGCCGAAATCGCAAACCGTATCCGGGACGATGTCCAGGATCGCAACCGGATGGAGAAGGCTTAAATTGGCGTCCTCCTCGAAAACGCATGTCGTGTCGTCGTAAACCGCAAACCGGTATATAATTCTGCCGCTTTCCAGGGCCTCGTAACCGAAAATCGCAGGGAGCGTCGTGGGGTCGATCCAGTCCTGAATCAGCTCTACGTGTGTTCCGAGAGTGTCCGTCCACTCGAATACCAGCTGCACCGTCAAATCACAGGTGTCGGGATCGATCGTCAAGGAGTCGGGGTCGAGAACATTGGGAACCATGTCGCCGAAACAGGTAGTCGTATCTCGAAGCTCGGCTGTAACAACAACAGGCGCAAAAGTTATATCCACTGAATCTACCCCGTTTGGGCAACCGCTACACCATGAATAGGCACGATAAATTGTCGTATCCAAAATCGGTGGGACGCACATCTCCGAATCGGGCAGTGTTGTCATTTCTCCGACCGAATCCGCGAACACCTCACTGTAACCGAATACGATGTCTGTCGTGCAGGAATATGCCGTCGCCGTGAGTTCTACGCATTTGGAGCAACCTTCAATAACACAGACGTCCGGGACCGAATCGATTTCGGTCGATATGACATCCACCCATGTTGAAACAGTATCGCTACAACCTCCCGCGGTAATCACGACATAATACATCCCCTGCACATAAACGGTATCCTCGCAGACAGCATCGGTTGTGAGAGTGCAAAGCGCGGACGAATCCGGCGCGAAGAATTCATAGGTCATCTCGGTATCCGGTTCGACTGTGCTCTCGGAGGCGTCCAGAGTAAGGAGCCCCCCCGCGCAAACGGGGTTCGGGGAAGCTGTCAATGAGCCGGTAATACTATATTGTGTGATGAAAAAACTGTCGAATTGTTCGCATCCGAATTCGGAGAAATAAGTTAGATAGGCGGTGTAATCGCCCGCGGAATCATAATCGTGGCTAAATCCAAAGGGAAGACTGTCAATTACGTAGCCGTCCCAATCGCCATCGCCGTATTCGATATAAATCGAATCGACCCCGACGGTTCCGGCCTGCTCGACAGTGAAATAAGTCGAATCTCCCGCGCAACCACCATCGATTATCAAATCGACCTCTACCGGCGGTTGAACCCGCAATAAGACCGAATCTTCAATGTGGCATCCCCAGCAATCGTCTATATTGAGCCATACCCATTGGGTCGAATCCAGGTGGACATCCACACATAACGTGCATAACGTGCTGTCGCCGATATCCCAGCAGACATCGTCGTATTCGAGTGTCGGACATAAGTCGCCGGCAAGACAGAGTCGAAGAGAATCTTTCTCACAATACATGTCCGCCGAGTCGTAAACCGCGCCGTCCACATGGATTTCATAATCCATGCAGGGCACCACTACCGCGAAACTGTCGATATATCCGCCGCACGCGCCGTCCTCTTTGTAATAAACCCAGCTTGTGCCGCAATCTTCCGCGCAGAATACTATTGTGTCCGCCAGGGTCGTGTCCGGCGCTATGAGTGAATCATAGGCGCACCAGCTCAGAGTATCGTATATAAAGCAATGGTCGTATTCGTAATATGTCGGCACGATGAGCGTCTCGCAAACGCCCGAACAGATTTCGTAATAGCCGTCATCGACGACATCGTCAGGGAGGAGCGAGAAAGTCGTGCAAATAGCCGTCTGGCAGGGGTCGTAGAGCGTATCTATTTCCTCACCGGAGGGCGAAATGAAACTGTCCGGCGACCAGTATGTCTGATGGTCAATCGCAATGCATGCGTTGTATTCGATCAAATCTTGATGAGATGTGCCGTTTACAATCCACATCGAATCGAGAACGTAATCCCAATCCTGTGCGCTCTGGACGTTCAGCCATCTCGCGGTAAACTGAACCGAATCATAGGGGCAAACCTCGATACTCGATGTCCATCCCGAATCGGGCGGGTAATGATAAATCCAGAATACGCTATCGACCATAGTTCCGACAGAGTCCGCGCGGACATAGACACTGTCCCATCCGAAGGTCCAACCGGAAGCACCGATGAAAGCCGCGTTGCAGATAGTCGGCGTTTCAGCTGGTATCTGGAACCATTCGCCGGTGGTCAAATCCGGGTTACTATCCGCTTTTGCGCTGTAAATATATACACTGTCGATGCCGTCGCAGAAGACCGGTTCGAAACATTCATTGGGGCAGAGATATACCGGCAACCAATCGACGCATAATCCTTGCGCCAGAGCCAGAATAGGCAGAATAAGCAGTATTGCCGGTAGTAATCTCTTCATCAGTTTATATTAATTGACGTCCGTGCATTCCCAGGCTCCGCCGACATAAACGCAGATCTTGTAATCCGCGCCGCCGGAGGTGTCGTTCCATATAATCATATCGCCGTCTATTGGACTGAAGGACAGGCCCGTCGGCGTAACACTCGCGCCGCTGTATATCGGCAGATTGATTCTCTCCGAGGCCTGAAATTGTGCCGCTTGCACCGTCCTCCCCGGCGCGGGCACCTGATCGGCTAACTCGTCGAGAGCTTCGTCAACCTGATCGGGCGATGACGTCCAGCTCCAGTCGCCGCCAATCGGGTTATAGCTCGTAAACATTGCCTGGTCGAGGAACATCACGTTTGGCGCGGCCGTTATCGCGAACCCCGCATTGGATGGCGAGTCTATTTGTAGCAGAGAAGTTATCCCCAGACCATATCCCGATCCGGAACTGATACAGTTCTCCAGGATACCCGTCGCTCCCGCACCAGTTAGATCGAAGGCGTTCGGTATCGCATTGAACATACAGTTTACCATGCGGAACAGCGAACCTCCGGTAGCCGCGGAAATCCCGGTCTGGCAATCCGTGAATGCGCATCCGAAAAGCGAAGCTCCGGTTGATGCGCCTAACGTAATAGCCGTGTAACCCGCATCGCCCCGGAATATTATCCGGTCGAGAGCGTTGTTCTGGCTTCCGTCGATATGAAGTTCCGTAGTATCCATAATGCAGTTCTGGAGCAGATTTCCGCCCTGCATGTGGATTTCACCGCCGTTGAATTGGATGTTGCGAATGCCGGAATAGCTCCCCATTGTAAGGTCGCTTATTAGAAATACGGAAACGACATCCGGGCCGTCGGCGGTCATTGTTACTAAGGTTGGAAGAGTGACCGGAGTTGTAACTACATAATTGCCCGGCATAAGTTTAATTACCCACTGCTCGTCGCCGGGTGGTATAGCGGAAAAGGCGTCCGCAAGATTATCGTAATCGCCGCAGGTTGGTGCTACTATAATGTAATTATCGTAACTACATGAATCTCCGTTTCGCGCGTATTCCGCCGTGTCAGCGTAAACCGAGGATTCCGCGTTCACCGTATATTCAGCCAGGAGAGCTATCAACGCGGAATCCGCCCAGGCTGTTACCAAAGAGTAGCCGGACGTGTCCGCCCAGGCCGCGCTGTCTGCATAGAGAACAGAATCGGTCGCGACGGCATTACGAGCGTATTCTGCGGTATCGGCAAACATCGAAGAATCGCTCCTCGTCGCCCATAACGCGCTATCCGCCCAGGCCGCGCTGTCAACGTAACCCGCCGCGTTCGCATAATCGGAAGTATCGGCATATAAAACGGAATCGGGAATCACCGCATTGCGGGCATATTCTGCAGTATCGGCATATAATGTCGATTCGGCGTAATCTGCCGAGTCCGCAAGAATCGCCCTCAAAGCAGAATCCGCAAGGGCGGCTAAAAACGAGAACCCGCTCGTATCAGCCCGGAGACTGGAATCGGTGAAAGCAACCCAGCCGGCGCTGTCCGACCATACTGCAATATATGCGTTTTCGGCTATCCTGGAAGAATCCGCAAACCATGCGAAATCCACTGTATCGCCGCCGGGGACGTTCAACGCGGTAGCCGCGATATGCGCCCATCCGGCCTGGTCGGCATAATCTGCGACGTCCATCGGTTCTAAAAGGCTGAATAACTCCATATCCGGCGAATCCGCGAAAAATACGCCTACCCGATATTCCGGTGTTGAATATTCCTCCGGCACCGATGCCCGCAGGATATTCATCCTATCGATTTCTCCGCGCACGAATACGCTGTCCACAGTGTTTCCCGCACTGTCGTAGAATCTTAAAAGCAGGTCGGTAGCGTGGAGAGGTAGCGTTAACACGAAGATTATAAGGAATAACTTGTATCTAAAACTCATTTCCCCTCCATAGTTTATGGGGGATTTCTTAAGAAACAGAATTAGTTATTATAACCAATTTACTTATTATTACGGTGAAAGTCAATATAAATGGCGATAATGCCGACAAATTAATATGAGCAATCCAATGTTCAATTCCACGAAAACACGATAGAACCTATTCACGAATAGACGCGTCGAATTTCTCGATAAGCGCATTCACAATCCGCAAATGAAGTCCGTTTGCCTCGTTATCTGTAATCGTAGAATCCGGCGAACGGAAAATGGCCGCGATCCCGACTGATTTCTTGCCTGAGGGAATAGGTTTGCCCACGTAAACGTCGAAAATGAACACGTCTTCGAGCATATCCGTCGCGTTAGCGCTGACTTCCGCCATTATTTCGCCAGCTGTGATTTTTTTATCGACTATCAGTGCCACGTCCCTGCGGGTGGACGGGAATTTTGGCAGTCCGCGATAGACCTTCTGGGCGAATGCATCTGATAGGATTATCTCGGCGTCGATTTCGAACCCGAAAACCGGAAATTCGATATCGAACAATTTTGCGATTTTTTTCGATAATTCTCCGGCCTGACCTATTTTTGCGCCGTCCTGGTTCTTTAAATCGAAGGTCTTGCCACACTCGTAAATAGCGTTTTCAGACGACTCGAACTCGATACTTAGCCCCAGATTTTCGAAAAGCGCCTGCAGAATCCCTTTCAAATCGAAAATATCGACATTTGCTTCCGTCGAATACCACGCGGTTTCTTCAGCGGCACCAGTCATAACTCCCGCCAGATGATATTTTTCCGTAGATTCGCCGTCTATAATTCCGCAATAAACCTTATCATATTCATAAAGGCGGATTATGTCCGCCTCGCGGTTCAGATTATACGCCGTCCCCTGCAGAAGACTTGGCAACAGTGCAGGACGCATGAATCTGTAGTCCTCCGAAATGGGATTTTCCAGTTCGATTATTTCTTCCGCGAAAGGTTCATAGAATCTAATTTTACCGAGAGGATCCGATTGCGATTCCGTAAAGCCGAGGCCGTTCAGAATCCCCGCGATTTTTCGTCCAAACCTTATTTCTTGCGGTATCTTTGGTGGTATCGGTCCGGCATTTTCCAGCTTGGGCGGGATTTTGTCGTAACCGTGTATTCGTCCGACCTCCTCAATAATGTCGATTTCGCGAGTTAAATCTGGACGATAAGTGGGGATAATCCAATTACCGTCTTTTTTCTCAAGTCCCAACGCTTCCAGAGCTATTGAATATTCCTCCTCGTCGATATCGATTCCCATAACCGAAACGACGGTTTTCTTCCGCAACTGTAATTCGATCGGCTTGATCTTCGAGGGGTATACATCGACCACTCCCTTACGGACGTCACCGCCGGAGGTGAATGAGATCAACGATGCACATTCGTCCGCCGCGCGAATAGTGCCGTTAGGGTTCGTGCCGCGCTCAAAACGAATGGAGCTGTCGGTTACCAGTCCGAGTTGTCGTGACGCCCTTCGAATCCGCCGTGGGTCGAAGTATGCCGATTCCAGTAGTATGCGCGACGTTTTCTCATCGACCTCGCTGTCCAGGCCGCCCATAACACCGGCTATTGCCACCGCGCGGTCTGGCGTGGCGATAAGCAGATGATCCCCACCCAGCGAGCGTTTCTCGCCGTCCAGAGTTGTGAAAACCTCGCCTTTTTCGGCACTTCTAATAACTATCGTATCCGAATTCAATTTATCCAGGTCGAAGGCATGGAGGGGATGGGAAAGCAATAACATCGCGTAATTCGTGGCATCGACTACGTTGTTGATCGGACGGATTCCGCACGCCGATAGCCGTCCCATCATCCTTAGCGGCGACGGCCAGATTTTCACGTTCTCGATAATCCTCGCCGAATAGCGCGCGCATCCCTCTCTGTCCTCGATTTCGATCTTTATGAAATCCGAAACCTTAGCGCCAGATTCTATTGGCAGATGGTGTTCGTCCTCGATTGGAACGCCGGTAAGCGCCGAAAGCTCCCTCGCCAGCCCCAGAACTCCGTAACAATCCGGTCGGTTCGGAGTAACCTCCATCTCTATTGCCACGTCGTCCCACTGGAGTAATTTTTTTACATCGGCTCCAACCCTCGTCCCGTGGGCTATTTCGAGCAGTTTGTCTTTAGGGTCGCCCAGTCCGATTTCGACGCCTGAACAGAGCATCCCCTCACTTTTTACGCCCTCGAATTCGATTTTTTTTATGGTCTGACCGGTGTGTAGTTTCGCCCCTATAGGCGCGAAAGGATATAATTTCTCCGCGTCTATATTCGGCGCTCTCGATAGAACCTGAGCCGTTTTGCCATTGCCATACTCGACTTCGCAGATGAACATTCCGGGAAGCGGATCGTCTGCGATTACGGATTTTACCAGTCCTACCACAACTCCGTCGAACCGTGTCGATAGATCTTCGACCGATTCGACCTCGGTGCCGCTCATGGTAAGCATTTCAGCGATTCTATCCAGTCCGCCGTCATAGGGGCAAATTTCTGTTAGCCATCTCAAAGGTATCTTCATAGCTTTCCTCGTATAGGAAACATAATAAACATTCAATTTATAAAATTAGGGGAAGCGCGCAAGTAAAAAGAAAAACCGGAATGTTAAACATGTTTTTTTTCTTTTTGGAACAATCGTTTTTATTGTTATATTGATAACAGTTTTATGAAATTTGGAGTTGCTCGATGTTTAAATTCGATCCAGATGCAAAAAAATTCTTCGGAGCTTTTCTTGTGTTTTCCGTGTTTTCGGCTTTGCCGGGATTTAAGGTGGGATACGTTCTGACTGCCTTCTTTCTGCTTCTGGCTTTCTTTTCGTTGTATTTTTTCCGCGACCCGGAGAGAGTTTTTCTGGGCGACGATTCGATTATAGTCGCGCCTGCGGACGGCGAGGTCGTCATCGCCGGCGAATATGAAAACCCCAAAATCGGCAGAATGAACAGAATCGCTATTTTTATGAATATATTGGATGTTCACGTAAACAGGTTACCCTGCGACGGTGTAGTCGAGAAATTGGAGTATATCGAGGGAGGATATAAACATGCTGTATTAGAAACGGCCTTTACGCAAAACGAGAGGATGAAGATCTTCCTTAAAACGGCTAACGGAACCGTGCAGGTGCACCAAATAGCGGGCATGGTTGCAAGGCGCATCGTGTGCAGACTCGAAGAAGGCCAGACTCTGGAACGAGGAGACAGGATTGGCGTTATAAGGTTCGGAAGTAGGTTGGAGGTGCTTTTGCCGGCGGGAAAAACGGAAATTTTAATCTCGAAAGGAGAGAAAACTCGATGCGGGACGACACCAATCGCAAGATGGACGTAAGAAGACTCGCTCCGGCAATCCCGGGGCTATTCACCTTCGGAAACCTGATTTGCGGAATATTCGCTATTCTTCATACGATGGGACATAATCCGCTTTCGGCGGTCTGGTTCATTTTTCTCGGTGCGTTTCTGGACGCTCTCGACGGCAAAGTAGCTCGAATGACGAAAACCAATTCCGGGTTGGGAATAGAATTGGATTCACTCGCAGATTTTACGACATTTGGAATTGCCCCCATAGCTCTTTTGCATTCGGTAGGTCTGTTCAGCTTACGCGATTGGAGATTGGCCGTCGGGATACTCTATACCGTTGCAGGTGCCTATCGCCTTGCGAGATTTAATGTTAGGGCTAAGGGGACGTATCATAATTACTTCACTGGATTACCCATCCCTGTGGCCGCGGTTACAATAGCGTCGGCATTGATATTCATAAACGATGTTTGGCCGCCGATTGAAGGACGGGGAGTCCTCGGCGGAATAGCCGTCCTGGCGTGGTTGATGATCTCGCAGGTCAAATATCCGAAGAAGATTTCGAAAAGAAAATTATCTCGAACCAAAACTATTATTTTGTTATTTCCTATATTATTGTTAATTTCCGCTTTGATTCTCTATCCATCCTATGTATTATATCCGTTAATGATGTTGTATATCTTCTTTGGATTGATTAAAGAGATTATCACCGCTTTATCGAGTAAAACTGGAGACGAACATGGCGAAATTCAAAGCTAAAATCACTGTGCAAAAGAACCCTAACGTCGCAGACCCCGAGGGGAAAACGATATCGGAGGCTCTCGCAAGACTGGGGCATAAGCAGGTGATGACGGTTCGTTCGGGGAAAGTATTTTTCCTGGAAGTCGAATCAGTTGACCAGCCCTCAGCAGTCGCCTATCTCGAAGAAATTTCGCGCGATATTCTCTCCAATCCGGTAATAGAAGTCTTCGAAGTTGAGATAGCGAGGGATGTATGAAGGTCGGCGTCGTAGTATTCCCCGGCAGTAATTGCGACAGAGATTCCCATTGGGCGGTTCGGGAAGTTCTGGGGCAGGAAGCGGTTTATCTCTGGCACAAGGATACCGATCTTTGCGACGTCGATATGGTATTTCTCCCCGGCGGTTTTTCTTACGGGGACTACCTTCGCACCGGGGCTTTTGCCCGCCTGAGTCCCATTATGGCTTTGGTAAAGGATTTCGCCGAATCGGGCGGATTGGTTTTAGGTGTCTGTAATGGTTTCCAGGTGCTTCTCGAAAGCGGGCTTTTGCCCGGTGCGATGATACCTAACAAGCACCTCCGGTTTATTTGCCGGGAAGTTACAATTCGCGTCGAACGTTTCGATACCCCTTATTCGAACTTATTATCGACGGGCGAAATTTTGAGAATCCCGATCGCGCATTTTGAAGGTAATTACTTCGCGGATCGAAAAACCGTGGAAATGATAGAAGCTAATAATCTGGTTCTTTTCAGATATTGCGATTCGGAGGGAGGAATAACTGAATCCGCTAATCCCAACGGGAGCACCAATAATATCGCCGGGCTGGTTAACGCCGGCGGTAACGTTCTTGGGATGATGCCCCATCCCGAACGCGCGTGCGAAAAAATACTCGGATCGACCGACGGTCTCGACATATTCGAGAGCGTCCTGAACCATATTAGCGGGAAGGCTTCTCTTGTCTGAGAACAGGAAGAGGTTTTCGGTCGTGTTGCTCGCTGTTGTTGTAGGAATAGTTGCGGGCGCTCTTTTGACGACCATCCTGGAATTCATTCTCCCCACGGGAGTCGTGAAAACATTTTTTATGAAGGAAGTGAAATTCGGTCTCGATCCCATTCACATTGACCTTGCGCTTATTGAACTTACATTTGGTTTCAAGTTCGCTTTCAATTTTATAGCTCTTATAAGCGTTGCACTTACGGTTTACTACTTCAAGTGGTGGATATAGTTAGGAGGTTGAGTTCGTTGTTTTGTTTGGAAATAGGAAAAATAGAAATGAAAAAACCTGTTGACTTTCTGAATCGATTGATTATACTTTACCTAACAAATATTTCAACAAGCCTTAGGTCTTACCAAAGGAGATTAGGCTAAGTTTTTGAATTGTAACCGAATAAGGGGGTAGATATGATAAGCTTCCAAACTTTAACTTCCCTTGAAAATTCAGTTGTCAGGAAAGGGAAAGGAGCAACCATGAAAAAGATAGGACTATTGTTCTTGCTGTCAGCGTTTGTCGTATCGGGTCTTATGGGCACGTATTACGATGATCGCGCGGTTAGTGCAATGGAATACGTTACTGATCCAGCCAATGGGCTCTTCCATCCTACGGAAGGCCTTACCTGGATAGACAGTGACCCGACCAATCCAGCGGGCCCGGCTACGGATAACCAGGCTCCTGCTTATCTCGGCGCTTATATGTTTACAAACGCCGCGATATGGTTGGGGATGAACGCAACAGGTGTAGATGTGTCTTACGCGTTTAATGGAATCGAGCGAGTTTTTATCACCAATAATGTGAAGGATACTACCGCCGGTCTCCATATCGCGACAACGGGCGGTATCGAACCCTGGTTTTCCGAGGCTTCGGCTATGGGAGGCTGGAATATTTACAAACAGCTTATGGCCGACGCTCAGATACCCTGGCGTTTCGATCCTACGATGACCTTCGCGACGGATAGTTCGATGGTTTATCTGGAACGCGTTCTCTGGGCTACGTATTTCCTAACCATAAGCGATAACTACGAGTATTCCCCGTATGTGGTGAAGATCCTCCGTGGAATTCGCGATAACGATCTCTACTACAACAACACTAACGGCGCAATCAAATATAACGGCATGGATAACCTTTACCTGACCGCCTTATGGGGATTGGTTCTCGAAAGCCACATGCGCTCTTTCGATAGCTATCCCGTGAGGTTTAGGCCAGGCATTATTCCTCCCGAACCCCCGCCAACGGATTACGATTGGGACGAAGAAGCAGACGGCGCCTGGGGCTATATTATTACGATGTTACAATATTACCGCGATTATATTCTTATGGGTTGGTTCAGCGATTACGATTGCGGTGGAGGCGAAGAAACGACGACGAGATCGCCTATGAGCGTTATCGACGGTCTTCGTAGATGGGAATCCCTACCGGTTATGATGTTCGCGGCTATCAGAGATGAAGAAGCCCTTGCCGAAAGCCTCTGGCTTGCCGATATGGATGACGCGGATAATATGACCTGGCGCGACGACGTTTGGGATTATTTTCACTTTGGCCCAATATGGGACGGAACCCGTTGCTACTATGAACCGCTGGCTCGATGGCCGGGCGCTTTTGTTTTCTACGAACTCGGCCAGATGGAGATGTATAGGGCTTTCACTGATACTCAATACATAGCCAGAATACTCGAAAACGAGTGGGAATATTGGGGCGCGAGTCAGTGGGACGGAACCTGGTATCCATCGGGATTGAACGAGGCACCAATGTATAACGCACTTCACGCATGGGTTCTTATGCATGTCCCGGAACTCGAGATCGTCGATGTTACCAGCGATTTGCCCAGCGAAGGAACTTTCCCCTTCGATTATAACGGCAATACTACGCAGAGTCATCATATAACAATTAAAATAGCCAACCACAGTCTTGTGCCGGTCGACTCTATCAGACTTAGGGTTTCCGGCGATTACATTGGTCCAGGCGGTGGACATGTAGGCTTCGTTTATGCTCCGCATATCGAGCCGGGCGAAACTCTCGATGTCATTTATGATATCGGGGCTCCTGGAATAGCCTGCGACCACAGGATTCGTGCTCATGTCTGGGATGCTCCCTGGGATACCTTGACCACTTATACGGATAATAGAATTCGTGTGAATGTTACAGAACCTCCTCAAATCGAGGTTACTTTCACCGGTGGAAGCGCAGAAAGTGCGCCTTCTAACCCGATGATAACCGAAGGCAGTAATTTCGACATCCAGGTTGAATTCACCAATACCGGTGGTGGAGACATCTTTTCAGTCGATCTTGATCTCACGCAATCCAGTCCTTATGGATTGGCGTTTACATTCCCGGGTGGTGCTGGTTACAGTGGCCCATTCGGCGTGCCCGGTGGAGGAACCGGTAATGTCCTGATTAATGCGGATGCGCCTATGGGGACCGGGGTCGTCGGGAACGATATTTATGTCGAAATGATCCTGAACGAGATAATCGACGAGAATACGAGACTTCCTCTCGGGTCGGTCATAGGCGCGAGTCTTACGATTACCGACGACGACGAATGGTTCGATATTCAACATGCGCCTTCGCTTTCTCCCGTGGGTGTGGCGACGTCCGGGTGGCTTAACGCTGTCGATCCTTGCACGGTGAGGGTCGATTTCAGCAATGCCGCTGGCGACTACGCTACTGCGGATTCCTTCGATGTTTACGATGCGATGATTCAGATGGAATCGTCGATAATAACTGGAATACTCGGAACCGATACGCCGATAGATTTTACGGCTTCGGTTGCTCCTGGAACGAACGGTTACGTTGAATTCGAGCTTGTGAACGACGGCGTCAGCGAAAACGTCTGGGCCGACGTTCACGCGATATTCCATTACCATGACGCCAACCGCGGCGACGAAGCCGAACCTGTAGATAGCCCGTTCGATCACGTTTACGCGGGCGCGCTGGGTATAGACGTGCTTTTCCCGTGGGTTGACCCAGTCGAACCCATGATGGGTTCGGTTTGGCCTGTCGATAACACGATAAAAATAGAGGGTTACGATAATCTCTCGGGCGTTGCCGGGCTTTGGGTGTATTTCCAGGACGAAGTAGGCGGAAACTACTGGAGCACCGGCGGCGGCTGGGGAGCTAACGCCGACACCTTCGCCCTCAGCTATTGGGGTAGCGACGAGTGGCGCGTTACTCTCGGTGTGCCGCCGACCGGCACCGAATTTATAATGTATGTCCTCGGCGTAGACAATGCCGGTAACTGGATGTCGCCCGAATACGTGGCTGTCGGCGATATCGACTATGTAAATATCATCGAGAACGGCGCCGATCTGTGGCGCGGCGGTCCTATGGCTCCTGTTCCGCCTCTCGCTACATGGGATTACGAATGCGACGCCAACTGGACATATCAGTGTTCAGTTCTGGTATTTAACCATAATGCGTTTACGGTCGAGGATGTTCAGCTCAGGCTTCGAAGCACTTCGCCTCACACTGTTATCGACACTCTTGGCGACGGCGAAATTGATATTCCGCCATTAACGGGTAGATGGTTCTGGTTCGAGGTTACCGAGCCGGGATACACCTTCATGGATTCGTTATATTTCGACCTTGTGGCCGGAAAAGATAATCTGGGCAACCCGATCGGCGAGCAATACACGGACAAGGACATGATTGTCTGGGTCGAAAGGCCGGTCGATTTCGAAATCGTCCAGACCTGGGTAGATCCGGGCAGTGTTACGGTTTGGAAAGCGGATACCGGGCTTGTTTCACATTACCAGACCTTCACATATCATTCGATCATCCGCAATAACGGTGTGGACGTAATCGATAGCGTGGCGGTTTGGCCTTATCAGGTCGGTCCCTCGAACAATAATATAATTTCACCGCTCGGACCATTTACCTTCTACGATAAAGGTAACGGCTGGACGGATACTCTTACATTCAGCGTCATTGCGGATACAAACGATCCGGATATTAACCCGGAACAACACGACTGCGATCTGGGATTAAACTGGAATATGGCAACCGGATTTACAGCAAACAACCATCCGCCGAATTATTCGGCAGGATTGTTCACGATTACCGATCCTGACGCACCAATTGGCGTCCAGCAGAATGCCGATCTCCAGGAAAGTTACTGGTGGTCGAACGGCGATCTGGTTATAGACTGGATAAATATGACCAATACCGTTCAGGTAACGGTCGCTATCTATAATAAATTCGGAACCGCCGCCGGAACTCCTAAAGATGACCGTTCAGCCGCCGATAGAATAAATTCTATGGGTTACTCGACAGACATGATGCTCTACGATAATTCTGGCACCGTCCTCATCCCCGAGATTCTCGGCGGGGACGTTCCTGTCGGCATTACATCTACAATCGTAGAACCGGGCGAGACTACATGGGTGAGCTGGGATCTGTCCTGGGATGGAACTCCGGCGACTTATGAAGGTAACGTCAGGATGTATGATTGGGTGGAATACGGCGACCAGGATTGGCAGAGCCAGATGTATTCGAGATGGAGCCCGACAACCGGAATGTCCGGAACCGGAATTCTCGGTCTCGACGTTCAACGTCCGGTGGTCGATATTGTCTTCCCGATTGAAGGCGGAATGTATAATGAATTCCCGGAAACGCTCAAAGCTCTCGTTACGGATAACGTTTCAGGCGTAGTTCACGATAGCGTTAAAGTGCAGTTCGAGAATCCCGATGGAGAGATATGGGACGGAACGGTTTGGGGACCGGACGACGTCTGGTTCACCGCCCATTTCGACCTGACAATAGGCGCGGATACGTTCTGGTATGATATACCGGAACAAACTCTCGAAGGTTGCTACACCTATCGTGTTTACGCCTACGATACCGCGGGTAATAAATCCAATGTAGAATCGGTTAACTTCATCTACGATGTTACTCCGCCGGATAACTATCTGAATTTACCTTACGCGGGTTATTACTCATATACGAGTTGCAATCCGTGGGATCAGATAATCGAGGTTTGGGCGTATGACGATACGACTAACGCGCCTCCGGCCTGCGTTTCGCACGTGAAAAACGCTTATGTCGCGATTCGCGATACCATCCGCGACCAATGGTGGAACGGAACGACCTGGCAAACCAGCGCTTCGGTGCCCTGGTTGGCCTGCAGTCCAACCGCCGATCCTCTAATCTGGGAATACACCGGATTTACCGATATGGGCGGCGCTGTTCTCGAATTCTACTGCTACTCGCGCGATTCCGCTGGTAATCCTTCGTCCAACCACGACACACTCAGGTATGTTCGTATAGATGAGAACGTTCCAAACAGCGTTATCACGGATAACACGCTCACAGAACTTCCCGGCGGAACGGTATTCAATATCACTACCTGGGGAACGGATATGGGCGGATACCTCTGGGGCTTCGCCTACGATCCCTGGTCGAGAATAGATACCATATTCTGGGCGGTCTATGACGATCTCACCGGTTTACATTGGAACGGCACCAGCTGGGTTTCTTCCGGAACGGATATTTGGCTACACCCAACCCAGTATAGCTACAACGGTGGAACCTGGTTCACGGGCGCGCCTAACCCGGGTTCGGCGTTTACTTTCGGCGCGGATACCCTTTATTGGCGCGGCGTATGGTCGCCTCCGGGTTACGGGCACTATCGTGTTCGCACCAAATCCTACGATGACCTTTGCCATGAAGAATCTCCGTTATACGATTCTCAGAACGAGAAGTGGTTCTACTATGATAATTGTGGCCCGGTCATTCACTATAGGTTCCCGGAAGCCGGTCGTGCATATTACATCCTGGAATGGCACGACAGCCTCGCGGTTTATGCCTACGACAGCTGTGGATTCCCGATGAACGACGTGGATTCGGTCAAATACTGGCTGACCAACTCCTCAGGTGAATATTGGGGCCTGCACCCCTTCTACCTGACCATGGGGTGGTGGCCGATACCGATTTCGGTTACACCAAATCTACTTCCGGGTGGAGACCATATCTGGATGTATCGTTACCCCGGCATGATCACGGTGCCCGGTTCTTACAATCTCTTTGTCAGGGCATACGATCAAGCGGGTAATATCGCAATCAACGCCTGGAACTTCATTATCACGGTGTCGGGTCAATACTTCACCGTCGAGAACTTCCAGACTACGATCAACGACGATCCATACTTCGTGGACGACCACTGGTGGACAAGAGTTATTGCATGGCACCATCCAGGTGTAGTGGATACTAACTTCGCCCACGAGTTGATCTTTGGCAATACCATGCCTAATCCTGCCGACTTCGAAATCCTCACGCCCGGACCGTATTATACTTACCGTGGCACGCTCGAAGTCGAATGTGTTGCTTACGAGCCGATTCTGGGTCTCGAGGTTTATGTGGACGCGCCTACGAGTTCGTTACCGAGAGGATCCACCGAACCTATCGATATTCTCGAACGTATCGACGATGCTATTTCGGGATTCGTTATCGATAATCCGAACGACCAGGGTAACTGGTTGTGGATACACCACAACAGGACTCCTCAGGATCCGGATTGGGGCGACCCGGGAACGATCGACACGACATCGATTAAGATCATGGAATACCGCTATTACCGCGATATGGACCTATCGCCCGCTCCGGGAGATACGAACTGGCAACCCATCGGTATTGTCGCTACGAATAACGACGGCGATAGCGTTCGAGTCGAGTTCGGTAACTTCAATACGTTCACAGCGTATGATTACAGTATGATAGCGAAGATCCACATCCAGGGCCTGGCCGATTCGATGTTTACCGGCAGGATTATGCTTGGCGATCAGGCACCTATAGATAACATCGCTCCGGCTTCCATAACGGATCTGACCGCTACGGCTATGCCCGGCGGTATTCAGCTTGACTGGACGGATATTACTCTCGGCTGGGAAGGCACGCCGGAAATCAACCCGACAATCAATATCGTTTACGATATTTACCGCTTAACCGATCCTTACGGCGCGCTTGGAGCGCCGCTCGTAACGGGTTGGACAACTCCAACCTATACGGATGCAGGCGGTGCGGGCGATATCACGACGCCTTACTACTATGTAGTCAAAGGTCGCGATCACGACGATAACGTTACGCCGGACGAGTCCAATCGCGTCGGTGAAGTCGATTACGAGATCGCCGACGGCTGGAGTAGCTTCGGTTATCCGTTACCCGTTACCGGTCTCGTAACGCCGAACGCATATGCTACCGCATTGGGCGCGCCGTATGATAATATCTATACATACGTCAATCCGCCCGGCGGCTGGTATGGCCTGCGCGTATTCGGAATCGATTTCGACGTGATCGATCCCGGATTGGAAGCGATGCTGGGTAATATCGCCGGTTTCGGAAGCGATATACTTGCCTGGACTGGCGACGTTCCACCGGATTCAACCGCGATCCAGTATAATTTAAGTTACGATACGCCGAGCGGAAACGGTTGGAACCTCATAATGCTTCCTATACATTATGGAGATCCGGAACCGACTACCGTCATGGCGAGCGATCTCTACTACGAACTCGACGGACTCGGCCTCGATCCTCTGACTGTGGCTTATAGAGTTCCGGGCGGTGGCTGGGTCAGTATAGTTGACCTCGGCGGCACTATATACTTCGATTTCGAGATTCATCCCGGACAGGTGTATCTAATCTGGGTTAATAACGACGGCGTGTGGCCTTCTTATGCTCGAAGCGGCGTCGTCGATCCGGTCGAAGCTAATTTCGAACCGGCAGATATCGACCTGGATATGCCGAAATCTACCGTGATCCCGGTGAAAACCGAGGATGGCGGCGAATTAGAGGAACTCTCGGTAACCGCCGTTTGGGACGATCAGACCATAGATTGTTCTTATCAGAACGGTATAGTCAGAGTCGAATTCTCTAATTTCGACGGTATCGTTCCGGGAATCGAAGTCGATGTCCTGTTCGAAGGAAAAGGTTACGTCGGTCAGACCAGTGTAGCCGTTCCTGGCGGCCCGGTTGATCAGGCCAAGGAAGTTACTCTTGCGAAAACAACTCCGACTCTTCCGGACGAATTCGCACTGCATAACAACGTTCCGAACCCGTTCAACCCGACTACTGCAATCAAATTCGATCTCCCCAAGGAGGTGCGTTGCGATCTGAGCGTTTATAACCTCAATGGACGCAGGGTTCGCACCCTCGTTTCGGAAGACGTCGAAGCTGGTTATCATCGCGTAGTCTGGAACGGCAAGGACGACTCCGGAAGAGAGCTTCCCGGCGGAGTCTATTTCTATAGGCTCAATGCAGGCGAGTTCAGCGCTCAGCGTAGGATGATGTTCGTCAAGTAATTGCAGATTATAAGGCGGGGGACAATTTCGTCCCCCGCCAACCTGATCCCCGGGGGGACATTATGTTAAGGAAACTCGTTATACCCTTATTTATATTCGGTCTATGCCTTATATCTTTTGGGCAGGGAACTCCGCATACCCTCGTCGGACATGTCCGTAACTCGGATAGTTCTATCCCTTCGGCCGAGTGTATTACGTTCTGGGCGTTCTATTTGCCCGATAGCGATACCCTTCGCTACCCGGAAGATTCCGGACCGGGCGAAGGAACGAACTACGCCGTCTCGGATGGTATATGGCTGGTGGAAACGAGTTCGTTTACACCCCCCGCCGAAGATGGAGACGAAGTATATATCGCCTTTCACAATATCTGCAACGACGAAACGGCGCTTACTTCCGTAGTCCTCGATATGGATATCAATCCACAGGAATTGCCTACTGTTACACTATCTCCGGTTGGAATTAGCGAAATTGGAAAACCGGATAGAATCAATATCGGCATTTCTCCAAATCCTTTTAATAGCGCATGCAGAATAACAATTCCGGAAGATGTTGATTTCGTGGAGATATACGACCTTTCCGGTAAGATGGTGAGAAACATTTTCTGTAATACAAACTGCGCAATCTGGGACGGCGCCGACGAAAAAGGCAAATCCCTGTCTTCGGGGATATACTTTATTAGGATACCCGGTTACTCGATCGAAAGGGCGATGTTTTTGAAGTAATTCTATCGCAATTGGTAAGCTTATTAACATTAATAATTCCCAAAAGGGAGAAAGATTGGGAGGGAAAATGAAAAAGGCCCTCGTTGTATTAGGTTTAATCCTTATAGCCAACATGGCATTTGCACAGGCAAGCCCGCACACGGTGCTGGGCTATATCGTCCGGTATGAGGGAGATCCTCCGCCGGAAGCCTGTATTCATTTCAACATTCATTTCGACGCGCTCGATTACGATGAAACGAGTCCCGAATTCACCTACGATGAAGTAACTGGAGCGTTCTTCTTGCAGATCACGGACGACCTATTCGCTCCCGGTGATTCGATCTGGGTCGAAGTCATCGATTCGTGCCTGTTCGAGGAACTAACGTTAGTGGGCGTGTTTGATCCCGGCCCCGTTACCGATTTAGGAACGGGAACTCTCGATCCAATCGAGGGATTAAGGCCGGAATTGTTGGCCGATTTCGTTACCCCGGATACCGGATACGTTACCGACGTATTCCAGTTCGGAGCAACGTATTTTTCGAACCCGTGGAACCGCCCGCCCGGAGTAATTCAGGTCTGGATAGACGATACCGATTGGTATGCGTTAACCTGGGCCGGCACCGGGACGCCGCATTACGATCTTGGCGAACCATATACCACCAACATCAGCGGTTACGATATCGGTAAAGGCGTCCACGAATGTTATTTCTACGCCGAGGACGATATTGGCCTTCCGGTGTGGACTACACCTTTACCCTTTGTTATCCTCAACACCTCGCCCACGGAACCCGAGATTTCAATCGATCCTGAACAGGCGTTCACGGACGAGGATCTCGTGGTTACTATCGATACACCTGGCGACGACGAAGACGACGACGCGCTTACATATTATTATGAATGGTATCGCGACGGCCTTCTCGAAGCTGGCTATTCTGGAATGGGCATGAGCACGCTTCCCAACGCCGCTACAGATATAGGCGAATTATGGGAAGTGCGAGTTTACTCATACGACGGCGAGGAATACAGCGCCGATTATGCTTCAGCGCTTGCCACGATTATAACGCCCGTGCTTAGCGACGGCGAAGTCGATCCGACATCGGGAGACCGCGAGACGGTTTTCACCTACAACGTTACGTATTCGAATCTCAGAAACGTTGTTCCTGAAGGGGTTTACGTTAGCATCGACGGCGGGGAACCCATAGAGATGGACGAATTGATAACCAGAGATTACACCATAGGCGTGGAATTCGAATACTCGACCACTCTGGGATTGGGAGAACATACATTCCAATTCAGCGCGATGGATGACCTTGGCCATCCGGCAATTGGCGATACGGCGGAACATGACGGGCCGACGGTTGAAAATAACCTCCCGGAAATCGAAGACGCTATTCTCGTCGTAGATCCCGAGCCAGCGACGGAGAGATCCACTATTACCGCCGTTGCTTCCGGTTGGTATGACGATGACGGCGACGTCGAGGATTACCATTACGAATGGTATGTGAACGATATCATGATAGCCTACAGTGGTGACGTTCTCGACGGGGATTATTTCGAACGCGGTGACGAAGTTTATTGTGTCGTTATTCCCTGGGACGGTATCGACGAGGGAGCCGGGATAGCTACCGACCCCGTTACTATCGAAAACTCTCTACCGGGAGCTCCGGGAATATCATATACTCCTGATCCTATCTACGATAACGACGACGTCGTAATTTCGATTGCTACAGGCGCTTACGATCCCGACGACGACGATTTGACTTATCACTACGATTGGTTTATTTCCGACGAAGTAGTCGGAACCGATTCACCGATTCTGGACGATGCCGAAACGGAACCCGGCGATACTATCAGTGTCCAGGTTTACGCTAACGACGGTTACGACGACGGCGAAGTTACTACGATGCAGATGGTCGTCGAATGGCCGATTCTTTCCGACGGCCAGGTAGTTCCCGCTTCGGGCGATCCGACGGAGATATTCCGTTACGAGGTTACTTATACTTCTGAAAGGAACATCGCCCCGTATGTCGTCTGGGTTAATATAGACGGCGAAGACTTCGCTATGACCGCCGAGGATCCAACGGATGTTATTTACTCCGACGGCTTCGATTATTATCTGGAAACGACCCTTCCCTTCGGCGATCATACATATTACTTCACCGGTCTGGACGCCGAAGATAACGAGTGTTTCGGAGAGGAAACGCCACGTGAAGGTCCGGTGCAGGACAATACAGCGCCATACATAACCGAAATTTCTATCGATCCTTATCCAACCGCTACGGAGGCGGATGTTATCGAAGTTACGGTCGATGGAGAGGATGACGACGACGACCCGGTAAGCTTCATTTACCAATGGTATGATATGGACGGTATGATTGCCGGAGCGTCTTCTTATTCTATAGGCGGGGATGATTTCGATAAGGGAGATACTGTCTGGTGCGAGGTTACTCCCTATGACGGTTGGGAATACGGCACTGCCGTGAATTCCGATATGGTAGCTATAGTTAACACGCCGCCGACTATCAGCGACGCTTATATTGAATCGGATCCCGATGGCTGGTTCAACGAATTGGCCGATCTGGTCGCTATTGTTGAAGATAGCGACCTGGACGACGACGATATAACTTACGATATTACATGGTATGTTAACGACGCTATAGTTACTCCCGGCCCCGTTGACCAATTCCGCCTGACCGGCGATGATTTCGCAAGGGGAGACCTAGTGTTCTTCGACGTTACCGTTTACGACGACGAAGAACCCGGAGATTACACTCTTTCGGATACGGTAGAGATTCTCAACGCTCCGCCGCAATTCGCCGATATGTTCATCCAACCCGATCCGCCATACACGACGGATAGGCTGGATGTTGTTATCGACGTTGATGATGCAGACGACGACGATATAGGTATTAATTATCAGTGGTTCAGGAATGGCGATACGCTTGAATGGGACGAGGATTTCGTGCCACCTTTCATGACGCGCAAACACCAGGTCTGGAGATGTCTGGTTACCGCCGACGACGGTATGGACGGCGTTACGGAAATAGACGACGCTGTAACGATTCTAAATACGCCACCTATCGTTAGTGCAATCGAGGAGACGGTTGTCGTTTACGGTATCGGTTATCGCACTACAATCCGCGCTTTCGACCCGGACGCCGACAGGATTATCTGGCGTTTGATCGACGGACCGGAACAGCTTGAACTCGACACACTTACCGGCGAACTCCTCTGGACGGATTTCGAGGATGTTGAAACTCTCGGAGTTCACGAGGTTAGCATGATCGTTACCGACGGCGAGGATGATACGCCGGTTCTATTCAACCTGCACGTCTATCCCATGGGTCACGATTTATTCGCTCCCAGTGGCCTTGACGCCCTCAGTGGGTATGTGCTTAGCGTTCCGATGAGCTGGTTACCTCCCGGGTTGTTCGATACGGCTCTCAGGTTACCATTGACCTTTCTACATTACGAGGTATATTGCTCTACGGATATGACCGAATGGACGCTGATTGGCACCGTTCCCGGAGCGGGATTCGTCGATGCTGGGGTTTCCGGCGGAACGATGTATTATTATCGAGTCCGCGCGGTATATGAAGAGGGCGAAAGCGATTGGTCGAATGTCGATTACGCGACGCCGGGCACCTTCAATTCTAACAAGCTCTATTCGACGTTCACATATAATCCATTGCCTGAAATCGACGGTGTAATAGATGGTGATGAATGGAACGATGCCACTCTCTTCGATCTTGGCACTCAGAAACTATATATAAAGAATACCGAAAATATGTTGTATCTTGCCTTTGTAGATGGAGCGGACGTTTCAGTCGATTCTAATGATGCGTTCTACGTCGAGATAGAGGATAATCACAACCTTCGATGGCCGGCACTTGGAGGAAGTAACGAGGGCGAATACCGGGTTAGAGCGACCGGCGATACTACATCCAGATCCACATTCCAGGGTATCTGGGGAACATTCCCAGGTGCCATCGGAAGAGATGATCGTATAACATGCGAGGAAGTTATTGGCGCGATTGGCGGAGGTCATGGCGAAGCTCTAGTTTACGAGCTATCGATCGAGATTAATCCCGACCCCTCCGTTCGTGCCGCTATCAATAGTGCGATGGGTAATGTCGTCGGATTCAGATTCGCGGCTTGGGATGCAGGTGCACTCTCCTGGACAAGTATGTGGCTGAGCGGAAGCAACGCTACCGATCCGGCATCTTTCGGCGATCTTATGTTGGGAATCGGAATCGGCGGACCGATCTTCTCTGTCTGGCGCGATTTCTACGAAGTAACACTACTTGAAGGCGAAGTCGGCACTCGACCCATGTGGGTATCCAATCTTGGTAACGGCATGATTGACTATAAACTATATGAATCTTATTTGCCTTTCTGGGGCGAAGATACTCGCGATATGGATTCACCAATCCTACTATATACCGAGGATATGACAATCGGATATGAAGCGCTTGGATTCCTTGGCTATCCCTATGAAGTCGTGAATACCTCCTCCGATTTCGTTACGGCGATGAGCACAGAGAGTTACGAGGCTGTTCTTATCACTCTCGAAGAAGCCCTCAGTGCCGCCGAACTGGCCATAATCGAAGGTTTCATTGGCGAGGGCGGCAAGGCAATCATAGCCTGCCCAGACCTCGAAGGCACTTCTACGCATACAATCTGGCCTGTTCTTGGAATGGATATTTACGCCGATCTCGCGGGAACGCCGAGCGCTCTTACGTGGGATCTCCCGGAACATCCAGTGTTCCTCACACCGCGGGAAGTTCCATTCTCGGTAGAAACCGTAGATGAAACCTTCGACGACTATGGCGACGCTATACTCTCAGCCGGAGCTACGGTTCTGGCCAGTTTCGACGAGTTCCCCTATCCGGCAAACGGCGCGATTACTCTTTCAGAAGATGAGAATCTAATTCTCAATAGTTTCGTGATGAGCGATAGCCGGGACGAGGATGGAGACGAAATGGCCGACGGCGTCGAGTTATTGATAAACGAATTGTATTATCTCGTGGCTCTCGACGATATTCCGTGGCTCTCGGTCGCTCCCGATTCCGGCGATCTTTCAAGCCACGAAACCGACGATGCTACGGTTACTTTCGACGCGACGGAGCTTATCGAAGGCGATTACAGAGGATTTATTATGGCTACTTCGACAGATCCGGCGAGACCGGTGATTACGGTGCCATGTCTTCTACATGTAAGAGCGCCGTCGTATAGATTGGTTACTCTGGCATTCCCGGAGGAACTGCAATACGTCCGACCGGGTCAGAGAATCGCACTACCTCTTACTATAGAGGGCGCTGTGCCGGCGGGAGTTCATACTATCAGCATGACCGTTACGACAAACGAGGCGGTTATATCGCCTGATATAATCGATAGCGATTACGATGTCCTCGTTACGGATTACGATGTCGATCATATCACATTCGAAGTTACATACGATATCCCGATACCTAACGGAATACTCTGCGAAATCGAATTCGTAGTGGCTGAACTTGCGGCTGTGGCTTCTATAAGCAACATCGTTATATCGGACATTGAATATAACGACGATGCGTATGTTGAGGAAATCCAAACCGTGAACGGCAGGGTTATGGTCGAAGCCGGTGAAATGGATTGGGCAGTCTGGATGAAATTCACGCACGGCGATCTCGAGGATAATATCTACTTCGGAGTCAATCCGTTGGGAACCGACCTTTACGATCTCGACCTTGACTTGATCAACGACCCACCGACAACCTGGTTAGATCCATATAGCGACGTTTCCGATCTCGATCCGGAAAACCCAGAACTCGACGGGGATATCAGAAGCGCATACGACGATGAAGTCGTGTGGTATATTCCGGTCGGCGATTCGGCAGGTAAGGTCGAATGGAGTTTCCGAGACGAGGATACATTAGCGGTTATGGGTAGCCTATTCCTGGACGGAGATATCGATATGAAGACCTCTTCGGTCTATTTCTATGAACCTGGTGAGACACTCGAAATCGTTTACCGCCGCACCGGCGAAGGACCATTCTATATTGATCTTTATCCGGGATGGAACATGGTTTCACTACCCATAGTCCCGCTCGAAACAGGCGACACTCCGGGCGAGGTTTACCCGGACGGCGAGCAGTTCTACTACTTCGATTCCGAGATTCAATCCTGGGTCGAGGCCGAACATATCGAACCTGGAATAGGATATGTCGTTCTCAGTTTCGTGGAAACCCATTACACGATTTGGGGACAGCCGGTAGAGAGCTATACTTACGACCTTCACCGAGGATGGAATTTGATCGGTTCAACATACGAAGAGGTTGATTTCTCATCGCCGACAACGAATCCTCCGGGAGCCATATTTGGCGCGCCTGATCATGTCTTCTGGTATGACGTTACTATCAGTAATTACGTTTCCGGCAACGAATTGGAACCGGGCAAGGGTTATTTCGCGGCGTCGAATTTAGCCGCTCTGCTCAGTGTTCCCGGCGTTTCCGGTTATAAAGCCGTGTTACCCGACAGAGAATTCGAGGCCATTATGGAATTTGAATTCGAAAATGGTATCGAAGCGCTTACTGTCGGAACGGCGAATATGGATAGGGTAACGCCCATTCCGCCCTCGATAGAGGGTAATTCACCCCGGGTTTACCTTTTCGTGGACGGATGGAAAGCTACTGGCGCGCTGTTCGAATCGACGGTGGATTGCGAGTTAAAAATCTCCGACGAGGCAACGATTAGAATAAAGAACTTGCCCGAGGATATATCGATATATCTCGACAACGAACCGATCGATAGCGAAAGGGAAATAACTCCTGGAACATATAAACTCTCATTAGGAGTTCTGCCTAGAAAATTCGCGCTTTACCAGAACGCACCAAATCCGTTTAACCCGACGACTTCGATTACTTTCGACATCCCTGAGAAAGCCGACGTTAGCCTTGAAGTTTACGATCTGCTTGGCCGCCGTGTCGAAATGCTCGTAGATGAAGAGATGAGAGCCGGAAGTTACAGGGTTACCTGGGATGGCAGAGATGCATCCGGCAGAGAAGTGCCCAGCGGAGTTTACTTCTATCGCATCAAAGCGGGAGATGATGTGGCAAATCGCCGCATGCTCCTGATAAAATAACTCAAACAGGGCCCCGCCGCCTCGGCGGGGCTCTAATTTTTGACGATATTTAAGACAAAATTGCCTATTCAAGGAGGATAGTATGGTAAAGAGAGCCTTGATGTTACTCTCGATAATGTTGATCTTTTCGAGTTTGACCCTGGCGCAACCTCATGTTGTTATGGGGTCTTTGCATAATTCCGGTGGCGGGAATCCGCCGGAGGGATGTATCGAGTTCGAAGCCTGGATGACGCTTAGACCGGGCGAAATACTTACACAGGATTCGGACGGTTGTGGTTATCTGGATACTACCTGGTTCGTTAATATCGGCAGTTTCCCCACTCCGCCGGAAGACGGACAGGAATTGAATATCCAATTCCATGATATCTGTTCCGCGGAAACGCTTACTATTTCCGGGACTGTTACCTTACCGGGAGCAGAAGAATATTGGGGAATGTTTGAGCTTATTCCCGAAACACGCGAAATTACCGTAACCTTCCCAAACGGCGGAGACCATTTCTACTGGGATGAGAATATTCACATCACCTGGACGACAGTCGGCACCGTCGGCAACGTCAAGATAGAATACTCACCCGATGCCGGCGGAAGCTGGTTCCCGATTTCGCTTTCTACTGCAAATGACGGCGCATTCGATTGGCCTGCACCGCATATTACGTCAACTCTGGTTCTCTTCAAAATATCCGAAGTCGCAACCCCCGGTTTATTCGATATTTCAGACGGCTATACTACCATAAATCAAGAACCCGGCTTGAGGATGGATTATCCTGACGGCGGAGAAATCCTGCTTACCGGCGACGTCGAAACCGTAACATGGACAGCTACAGGACCGGTTGGAACGGTCGAACTGCATCTCTCTCGCGACAATGGCGGTTCATGGGAATTCGTGCAGGGCGGACTTGCGGCAAGAGGAACATACGGCTGGACGGTTGATGGACCGCCATCGGTCGAGTGCTTGATGCGTGTTCGCGATGAGGCCGATACGACGATTATGGATATGAGCGACGCGGTTTTCGAGATTGACACACCGGACGTTCCCGATACTATTCCTCCCGCGGATATCGTCGATCTTGAAGTTCTCGATGTCGAGGCGACACGTGCACACGTCCAATGGACTTCCCCCGGCGACGACGGCAACGTCGGCACA
>CAZSHG010000026.1:0-38111 GCA_964606695.1 uncultured bacterium | reverse complement strand
AATCCCCCCAACCCCCCTTTGACAAGGGGGGCTTTTTTATTTTAGGGCGGTGAGGTGGCCGGCCTACTGGATTCCCGCTTTCGCGGGAATGACAAATGGGGCGGCTGGGTGGCCGCCCTTTTGTCGTATGGGAGTAGTTAGCCGGGATTACATCCCATACATTTCGATTATTTCCTTTTTGCCTTTGCCGAGGATGTCGTATTTCTTGCCGACTTCGGTGAAGGCATCGAGTGCTTTTTCGAGGTGGTGGCGTTCGTGGGCGGCGGAAATCTGAGTGCGAATTCGCGCTTTACCCTGCGGAACTACCGGGAAGAAGAATCCGATGGCGTAGATGCCCTTCTCGTAGAGGTCGCGGGACATGTCCTGGCTGAGTTTGGCGTTGTAGAGCATGATTGGGACGATTGGCGTTTCGCCCTCGACCAGGTCGAAGCCCGCCTCTTCGAGGCCCGCGCGCCAGAATTTGGTGTTTTCTTCGAGCTTATCGCGACGTTCGGTCGAGGCCATGATGACATCGAGCACTTTGTTCGCCGCGGCTACTACTACGGGCGGCATGGCGTTGGAAAATAGATACGGTCTCGCGCGTTGACGATTCATCTCCACGATTTCTTTCCTGCCGGATACGCATCCGCCGGAAGCGCCGCCGAGGGCTTTGCCCAGCGTGGTCGTGATGATATCGATTCTGCCGAGGACGCCTTTTAGTTCGTGGGTGCCTTTGCCCTTTTTGCCCAAAAAGCCGCTGGCGTGGGAATCATCGACGAAGACCATGGCGTCGTATTTTTCGGCGAGGTCGCATATTTCGTCGAGTTTGGCGCAATCGCCGTCCATCGAGAAGACGCCGTCTGTTACGATGCATCGGAAGCGGGCGTCCTGGTAGATCTTCAGTTTTTTCTCGAGATGCTTCATGTTGGAATGCTTGAAGCTCTCGTTGAGCGCACTGCAGAGGCGCATGCCGTCGATTATCGAGGCGTGCACGAGGCGGTCGGCGATGAGGACGTCCTTGTCATTGAATACCGCTTCGAAAACGCCGGCGTTGGCGTCCATACAACTTGGGAAGAGGATGGTGTCCTCGGTTTCGAGGAACGTTGTAAGCTTGTTTTCCAGCTCACGGTGAATATCCTGAGTGCCGCAAATGAATCGGACGGAGCTCATCCCGTAGCCTCGGTCTTCGAGTCCCTTATGTGCCGCTTCGACCACCTCCGAATGGCTGGAAAGCCCCAGGTAATTGTTCGCGCACATATTGATAACTTCATTGCATGGAGCGCCTTCCGGGTATTCCACTTTAATTTCGGCGTCCTGCGGACTGCAGATATATCTTTCCTCCTTGAAAAGCCCCTTCTCTTTAATTTCTTTGAGTTCATCCTGATAATGTTCTCTCGATTTGTCGCTGTAGGCCATTATGCCTCCTTTTCACGGTTTTCTCCGCTGGTTATTTGTTAACTTTTGATCTCTTCCTTTTTGATGTCCAGATAAAATCGTTCTTCCGATACGATCGGATCGTGGCCGCATTCGCTTACCAATTCAGGTCTAATAACTCCACACACAGACTCCCAGAACACCAGTTTACCAAAATTCAGTTCGTCCGCGATTTTTATCATTCCGTCGATTATCGAACTGAAGATGTCGCTTTCAAAATGCCTTTCCGCGAGTTTCGCATGGTCGATTACCAGAGCCAGGTTTTCGAAATCCGGTCGAATGAAACTCAACCTGTTTAGCCATTCGATCTCGAAGCCGAAATCTTCGTTCTCGTAGAATTTCACCGGGAAGTAAGTCAGCACGGAAGTCGATTCGCTGTCACCGGCTATAATTCCGCCGTTGCCGAATCGATCGATATTCATCTGCAGGAAATTCTGCTCGGGACCGGTCAGTTCGGCCATGAAATCCTGCACTTCAGGGATTTCTTTCGCCCTTTTGCCTGTTAGCGGCCATATCGTCAGAACATCGATTGCGAAAGGCTCGATTTGAAGCTTGTATTTTTCCCTGAAAAGGCTGTAGAGCAACCATGTCACCAGAAAGGCCACAAGCAGGCTAATATAGAGCCATGGCGGCAGAAAGGGAAGCGGTTCGTATTTGGCGAGTTGCCAGTTCATCGCTACATTATATTAAGCCGAACACCTTGTCCAGTTGGACAGTGAACATAATACCCGTATCCGGATTTTCCAGATTGCCGATAGTCTCGTTAATCACATCGATGGCGTCGTATAGGACGTCGTCGGCACGGATGACCGCGAATAGTGTTTTGTTCGTGTAGTTGCCCTTGTGGAGTTTCTGTTTGACCATCTTGCCGACGGGGATATCTTTGCCATATTGAGCCAGTAGTTTCCCCATCCCCACCGAATTTAGAACCGTTGTGCCTTTGACTCCGACTTCATAGAGTTTTTCGAGAATATCGGGTAATATATCGTTTTTTTCGAGGACTAAGACAAGTAAATGCATATCGTCTCCGCTTTCAGCTAATTATGATTTATTATAAATGACCGTATCGCAGATTCGATATATCGAAATCTACGAGTTTTAAAATAACACATATTTCTCAAAATTCAATAGCGGTTTTTAATTCTCCTCATGAATTCCCAAACGGCGGGATCTGAGATGCGGTTCGTTTTCGAGGTCGATGTAGAGACGGGAGTCGAATTTCATCGTTGTATGCCGATAAAACGTGTCAATTCCAGTTTCCGCTATAGCCCCTAATGAGTCGTAAACAACACGAGGTTCTAAATCCAAGAAGAAGGTATCATAGACTTCGATGTAGTCGAGGCTACAGGGATAACCAAAACGAGGATACAGTGGATTTGCTTCTATTTCAGGTTCCGAATGCACTTTCATTACACTGCCCTTCGTCCCTCTGACATATCCAAGGTGAAAATAGCCCAATGTATCACAATGAAGATCTGGGATACTCCATGATTTCACAAGATATCCAGTTTCATCGTTCTCTGATTCTAACCATCCTAAGTCGATTAGATCTGTAAAAGACGAATCTTCTTTATTATGCCTTGTTTTATCGAACACAATGATCTCGCCAGCAGGGACAACATATACTACTTGTGATGTTTCCGAAATTGTATTGACATCCTTACTAAATGTTTCGGGATTATAGATAACAACTTCAGTTGTGAACAAAGAAATTGGCCAGTCTTCAGGATCCATATTACGGGATATCAGATAACCATTATCTAAAGGTCCCCATATTTCAGATGAGCCAATAGAAGCTAACTTATCGCTATCTCTTTTCAAATGTGCGGAGTAAAACCAATTATTTACATCATTAATTACAAAAATATCATTTTGTGTCGATATGTCAAAAATACCCGCGATAGCTTGATCGCAATGAGTATATACGTCGTTGAATAGTTCCCACCTTTCGGTTTTGGGATAATACAAATAAATTTTGATTCTCCGATATTTTTGAAAATCGGAATGAGTAATTGTATCTCCTTTTCGTGTGATAGTAGTCAAAACTGGGGGAATGTATTCGGTATCCAAACAAGCAATAGCCGCGCATGGACTTTCGGCTTTTATCCAGCTTCCAAATGGGGTGTAAAAATCAACTTTTTCTTCTCCAATTAGATTAACAAGGATGGTATTCTCAGTCGTATCGGTAATGACTAAGTGCCCCGGACCCGAATAACCTTCTCTTTCATACGATAGTTTATACCGCCCGCGGTAACTCTCGCCAGACAAAGCTGTCTTTGTTATTGCCATCGCGAGAATAATTAGCAAGATGTATATTGCCTTAATACGCATAATTTGGCGCGTTCGAATCTCTCATTAAACTTGAGGAAATGGGGATTGGGGAAATTCAGCGCAATCCCCATTTCTTAGACATCTTGTGATTTTCGATTGAAGGATGGCCAATTCTAAATCGGCAATCGTCAATCTCAAATCCCAATTACATTCCTTTGATTTCGCGGACTTGCGCGGCGATGCTTTTGACTGTGTCGAAATCATCCGGCGTAGCTTTGTCGTCCGGAATGGAAATGCTATATTTCCTTTCGAGGAAGGTTTTCAGGCTAACCATGCTGAAGCTGTCCACGATACCTGATGAAATCAGCGGGCTTTCGACCCCGATTTCCTCTTCGTCCTCTTCCTCGAGGTATTCATCGACTACGTATTCGAGGATTGTCTTTTCGAGTTCGTCCATTTTGTGCTCCTATCTTTTCGTTTTAGTTTGAAATAAGTGTTTTTCCGTTTTTTATCGAGACGCAAATCATCCTATCCTCGGCTAAAAACTCCGAGGGAGTAAGGGCAATGAGGTCTATGGGAACATCGAACTTCCAGATTGTCTCGGCGACCGGGATTGACGTCAGTTCGGCTCTTTCGTAAAGGTCTTTGCCTTCAAAGGAAGACGAAACGACAGCGAAATCAATATCACTATCGCTATCTCCACCCCCATCAGCTCTCGAACCGAAGATGATCAGTCTTTCGACATCGATGCCTCTTGAAGTGAGCCTGTTCGAGAGAAACTCTGCTATATTTTCAACTGTTTGCATTCGAGACCTTGTTGTTTTCTTTATAAAAACTCAACTGGGACTATTTCTTCAACTTTTCTAAAGTCCTTATCCATAGTCGCAATGCTTAGATTGTTCGAAATCGCGACTCCGAACTGATAAGCGTCGTCGAAATCCAGACTGAAGTCGTTTGAGTTTTTTCTCAGTCTATCATAAGAATTCCACGGCAAAGAGGCAATTTCGACCATTGGCAATATGTCGGCAACAAATTTATCGAATGTATCCTTTTTCCCTAACCTGAACGTAATAACACCGATAGAATGGAGGGAAAAATCTGATATAAAGAGTTTCCCTTCGGCATCAATGAGGTATTGTTTACATATCGAGGCCTTATCCTCATCAAGCAGGATGGAGAGGAATATATTCGTGTCCACAAGGGTATTCATCGCCATTCAGATGCCTTATGTTGTAGTTCAACCGAACCGAATTCGTGTTTATGTTCGGCAAGGTCGCCGGCCCAATCGAATTTGAACCCTTTTGAGTTTAGTTTCCTTTCGTATCGATGCTTCTGATCGACAAACTCAATGAATCGAAGAATATCATGCAATTCGTCTTTGTCTATTTTGGCAATGCATTCAATCGCTTCTTCTCGTGTCTTGGGAAACCCTTTTAGATTCTGCCTGAACTCTATATAATCAAATACTTCACGCTTTGAGGAAGCTTGAAGCTTATTCAGCTTTTTCCAAATTCTTTCGGGCTCTAATGCCAATGTCATTTTTCCTCCCTAATCGTCTTCCAGCGTCGATGTGTCGCCGATTTCCTCGCCCCATTCCTGTGCGCGGAGGAGACGGCGCATGATTTTGCCGCTACGGGTCTTCGGAAGTTTCTCCATGAACTCGATTTCCTGAGGCATGGCCAGCGGCGAAAGCCTTTTGCGGATGAAGTTCATGATTTTGAGTTCGAGGTCGTCCGAAGGTTCATAGCCGGGTTTCAGCGCGACGAAAGCCTTCACGACCTCCATGTTGACCTTGTCCGGCTTACCAACCGCGGCGGCTTCCGCGACCGCTTCGTGTTCCACCAGCGCGGATTCGATTTCGAAGGGGCCTACAAGATGGCCGCCGGTGTTGATGACGTCGTCATCGCGGCCTACGAACCAGAAATAGCCGTCCTCGTCGATGCTGGCGCGGTCGCCTGTGATATACCAGCCCTTGATGAACTTCGATTTGTAGATATCCGGCGCTCCCCAGTATTCTCTCATCATGCTGGGCCAGCCGGGTTTCAGGGCGATCAGGCCGACCTTGTGCGTCTCGTTGATAACCTCGTGGGTTTTCAGGTCGAGGACTACCGCAGTGATACCGGGGAAAGGTCTGCCCATGGATCCGGGTTTGACCTTCATACCGGGGTAGTTGCAGATTACCTGCGCGCCGGTTTCGGTCTGCCAGTAGGTATCGTAGAAGGGCATTCCGAAGGCATCCTCGCCCCAGGTCACGGCTTCCGGATTGAGAGGCTCGCCGACACTGCACATATGGCGAAGCTTGGACAGGTCATATTTCTTCACCAAATCGGTGCCGTCCTTCATAAGAAGGCGAATGGCGGTCGGTGCGGTATACCAGACCGTTACCTTATGATCCTGCAGGAC
Organism: uncultured bacterium; assembly: GCA_964606695.1. GTDB lineage: Bacteria > UBP14 > UBA6098 > UBA6098 > UBA6098 > CAZSHG01. Next base: position 32,024 of record CAZSHG010000026.1, on the reverse strand, counting down.
CTGATACCATTTAGCGCTACCGAAACCGCCGTCGTAGATGACCTGCGTCACTCCCAGGCTCCACGGGCCGATAATGCCGTAGCTCGTGCCGGTTACCCATCCGGGGTCGGCTGTGCACCAGTAGATGTCGTCTTCGCGAAGGTCGAGAACCCATTTGGAAGTGATATGCTGGCAGAAAAGGCTACTGTGGACATGAAGCGCGCCCTTGGGCTTGCCGGTCGTTCCGGAAGTGTAATGAAGCAGAGACGGTGATTCGGGGCCGGTCTCGACGGCATCGAATTCCATGACTTTTTCCTGCTTGCCCAGTATGAACGATTTTTCGATGCCCTGCAGTTTCACCTGATCGTCGTCCACAACTATTATATGTTTTAGTTCCGGGAGTTGGTCGATTATCCTTCGCACCTTGCGGAAGTGTTTCTTGGTGGTCAGGATAGCTACCGAACCTGCGCTTTCCATGCGTGTCTGCAACGATTCCTCCCCGAAAGCAGAAAACAGTGGTTGAACAATCGCGCCCAGCTTGAGAATGCCCAGGAATGCGAAATACAGATCGGGTATCTTGTCCATGAACAGGCATACACGGTCTTTCTCCTCAATCCCCAGATCGCGAAGGTATTGGGCGTAAGTATTCGAATTGATTCTCAGTTCGTCGAAGGTGTATTTTTTGACCTCGCCCTTGTAACCTTCCCAGATCAGCGCGTTTCTGTCGCCATTGCCCTGCTCGCAGATTCTGTCCGAGCAATACCATCCGATATTAATCGGATCGCCGTCTTTGTAACCCAGGATTTCTTTGGCTTTCTCCCATGTGAAGTTCTTGTAAACTTCATCGTAATTACCCATATTCGGCATTTGCGTTCCTCCTGATTTGTTTTTAAACCTAAATATTACCTTCCAAAATAACCACGGCTACAGCATATTCTTTTGTATGAGAAAGGGATAGGCTTACTCTGGCCACTCCAAGTTCATCCGCAGAATCGGCGGCATGACCGTTTAGATTGATAGTTGGTTTTCCCATGCTATTGTGAATGATCTCGATATCCTTCCAATGAATTTCGCCACGAAGGCCTGTTCCGAGAGCTTTCAAAAAGGCTTCTTTAGCCGCGAAACGTGCGCCAAAATTGATCTCAGGACAGTTCTTAGACTCGCAATATTCGATTTCGTTCTGAGTAAACAGCTTTGAAATAAAATCATCGCCGTATTCCTCCGCAATATTTTTCACGCGCGAAATGTCGATTATGTCGATACCGACTCCTAATATCATTAGTTATAGAGCCTGCCCTCTTCGTATCGTTTCCTCAGCTTCTTCAACATATCCTCCGTCATGGAATCCAAATCCCATTGATGTTGCCATCCCCATTCTTCACGGGCCGCGGAATCGTCGATACTTTCCGGCCAGGAATCGGCTATCTCCTGTCGATAATCCGGTTCATATTCGACCTTAAAATTCGGAATATGTTTCTTTATCGATTCGGCTATTTCAGCTGGAGTAACACTAAAAGCGGCAAGGTTGAAATCGTTGTGGTGATTGAGCATATCGAAATCGGCCTCCGCCAGGTCGATGGTCGCTTTGATGCAATCCGGCATATACATCATGGGCAATCGTGTGTCCGGGCCGAGGAAACAGGTGTATTTGCCTTCCTCGATAGCCTTGTAATATATTTCCACGGCGTAATCGGTTGTTCCTCCACCAGGCAACGTCTCAGATGAGATAATTCCGGGATACCTTAATCCTCGGGCGTCGATACCGAATCGCTGGACATAGTAGTCGCAGAGCCTTTCGCCGCAGACTTTGGTTACGCCATACATGCTGGTCGGTCGCAATATCGTATCGTTAGGAGTGTTGACCTGTGGAGTATCCGGGCCGAAAACGGCTATCGAAGACGGCATGATTATCCGCGTGAGTTTGTATTTCGACGCGCATTGAAGGACGTTCAACACGCCGTTTATATTGACGTCCCAACATTTGAACGGATTCTGTTCTCCAGTCGCGGATAGAATCGCCGCCATGTTGTAGATCGTATCGATATCGTATTTCTCTATAACATCCTCGATAGTAATGATATCCGTAATATCGACTATCTCGAAAAGACCCTCAGATAATTTCCTGTCCGTCGGACGGCGAATATCCGTGGAAACGATATTATCCTCGCCATATCGTTCCCTTAAAGCGACCGTAAGTTCAGTTCCAATTTGCCCACAAGCGCCAATTACCAGTATCTTTTCCATTTCGTTAGCCATCGGATTTTAACCTTCCTGAATAAAAAGCCGATCTCATCATTTTGTTATAATATAGAGTCGATTTCATAATGTCAACGCAAAATCTCGTTCCACGTGTCAGGGGCGTCGCAGTCGGTCGCCTTCATTAATCATATAGTTATAGGGGGATGCGACCGACACTGGCCTGCCTTTCGATAACTGAGGATAATCTCCGACAAGCGAAATCGATTTACTATTTCGAGTTTGTTTCCTTTCTATAACAGGCAGGCCAGGTTCCGCGGTAAATCGGAAGTGGAAGATTCTGCCTGCAATGGGGGTTTCTATCCCGATTTACCGCGGAATGCGACGCCCCATTTTGTGGAAAATCGAATAGCTTGACATTTTAAAGGGACGTTTTATATTATAGTTTACATCCTTCAACTTATTACGGAGGTTTTTTAATGGATGGATATGACAGGTTATTAAACATGATTCCCGAAAACGCCCGCGCGGTTTTGAATGGACGGAGATTACCAGTAATAAATTCGCGGCACGTTTTCGACGCACTGATAGACGAACGCGCGATTATCATGGCCGCCAATTGTAGGATTCCTTATGTTATTCCTGGCATAATGCGTGCCGCCCAGGAATTGGACGCAGTGGTAGGTTATGAACTTGCTAAAACCGAAGGCAGTATCGATGGCGGTTATACGGGACAAACCCCGAAAATGTATGCCGAAACGTGTTTCAATTATGCCGAAAAAACCGGGCTAACAGTTCCGTTTTTCGTCCACGCGGACCATCTTACTGTGAAAGATACCGAAGAGAAATCTATCGAAGATACCGGGGAATTAATTGACGATCAAATAGAGGCTGGTTACACGAGTTTCGCAATAGACGCTTCGCATAATTCCCTTCCGGATAATACGGATATCACCAGAAGGCTCGCCAAGAAGATCACCGAACACAACTTCGGACTCGAAGTCGAGGTCGGTGAGATCGCGGGCGCGCTGGGAAAACTAACTACAGTCGATGAAGCCCTGTCTTTCATAACGGCATTAACCGACGCCGGCCACTCACCCAACCTTCTGGCAATATCTAATGGCTCAAAACACGGCAATTACCGCCCGGACGAAGAGGTTCATATCGATCTGGAACGAACCGGTGATATATTTACCGCAATAAGACCTTACGGCGTAGCTATTGCTCAGCATGGTATTACGGGAACACCATTGTCGATGATAGGCAAATTCGCCGACTTCGGTATTCGAAAAGGCAACGTCGGAACGAACTGGCAGAATATAGCCCACCGTAATCTCCCAACCGACCTGTTCGAAGAAATGAAGAAATGGGCAGAAGAAAACGAGGTAGATATAAAGAAAGCTACTCGACAATTTAAATCCGAACTGGATAATATCGACGATAAATATAAAGATAAAATCGCCGAAGATGCCTATATTTCCGCAAAGGAATTTATTATGGCATTCCGTGCGGAAGGCAGTGCGTCGATCGTTCTTAAATATGTCGAAAAAGAGCTCTAAATTAGATAAACTCTGAAATCTATTGAATCCGGGGATCGATCGATTCCCGGATTTTTTGTTTCCATAACGATGGGATTTTGAGGCTATGGGTTCAAAAAGCGTTTCCAGATTATGACCATGCAGTCATAACAAATAACCTGAACTTATTTAATAATATGACCTTACGGTCACGAATAAAATATCTGACTTTATGTAAAAAGTTCTTGGCATTTACCACATCATATTTATCTTCTTTGATGAAAGTAAATCACTGAATGAAATAACAAAGGAGTTCAAATGGCAGAGAACGACGAAAATAGAAAAAACGGAAATGAGAACGAACAGAAATCGCCGTCCAGACTGAGATTCGACAAACCAAATCTACGCAGGGCATTTACGTTTCCGTTGTAAAGGGGATACCGTCTTAAGGCGATTTATTCTGAATTATCGAAAATTACATTCATCGACTATTGAATTATCGGCGTTCATGGATATATTAGATTGATTTACGTTTAATAAACGGAGATGAACATGAGAGCAAAAATAATCCCAATCGCTTTTCTGATCTTTATGGCGGGCTTGTTTGCGTCCGACTTTTTTACTCTAAATAACGAACCGGACCTGTTCCGCAATATTGTCCCGGACAGTCTGGTCAATTATCCACCCGTCAGGATGTGGACTCTGGATAACGGCCTCGTATGCCTTTTTTGGGAGAATCATACCGCGCCTGTGGTAAGTATGCGAGTTGTTGTTAAAACCGGTAGCATGTATGAAGGCAAATATCTCGGCGCGGGAATGAGCCATTACCTGGAGCACGTTGTATCCGGAGGAACTACAACTAAAAAGAGTGAAAAGGAATACGAGGATATGTTAGCAGGTCTCGGTTCGACATCCAATGCATATACCAGCCGCGATGTTACGTGCTATTATATTACAGGCACCAGCGAGGCTTTTGAGGAACAATTGGAAATGCTCTCCGATAACGTTAGCAATTGCGCTTTCGACGAGGACGAATTAGCCCGAGAAAAGGGAGTTATCACGCAGGAGATTTACAAAGGACGCGAAGAACCCAGCCGCATTATGTGGGACCTTTTCTACCAGACAGCTTTCAAGGTCCATCCTGCTAGATACCCGATTATTGGCTACATAGAGAATTTTCTGGCGATAACACCGGAAGAACTCAAGGATTATTACGATTCATACTATTCGCCCGATAACGCCATTCTCAGTATCGCCGGCGATTTGACATTCGAGCAGGTTCAGACTGCGGTCGATAGCTACTTTGGCGACTGGGAAAGATCGACTCACCCGGTTCATATTCTTCCGGAAGAACCGCCGCAAATAGTTGCGAGATACTCCGAGGCATCCGCCTCCGTGCAGTCATCCGAGATGAAGGTCGCGTGGCGCGGTATCGAAAAGGGCCACCTCGATAGCTGGCCATTGGATTTATTATCCGATGTTCTCACAGACGGCCGCACCAGTCGGCTTCAGAAAAGACTGGTAACCGACGAACAGCTTTGCACATCGGTTTACGCTTACCACTCAAATCCAAATGACAGACCGGCGCTTTTCACGATCAACGTCTCAAATTTCGACTACGAGGACCGCGACGAAATCCTGGATATCATCTGGGAGGAAATTGAGAAGATAAAAGAGGACGGCGTCGAGGAAAAGGAAGTGGAACGACAACGGAGGCTATTGGTCAAGAACCTGATGTATGAAAATGAAACTGTCGAAGGCCAGACTTCCGCAATGCAGTATTATTACATGATATATGGCCGCCCCTACTCCATAGATTTCATGATCGAGCCATATATGTCGGTTCAACCGGAAGATATCCAGCGGGTTACGAGAGACTACCTCATCCCGCGGACTATGACAGTAAGTGTGCTTCATCCACCCTTCGAGAAAGAAAAAGGCGTGATGGCCGCCAAGGGGCGTAGCGGAATCGAGTTCGAAAAACATGTGCTGGATAACGGTATGGTTTTGCTATTATCCGAGAACCACAACGTTCCCCATTACAATTTGCAGATGTTCTTCAAAGCCGGAATTCGCTACGAACCGGAAGGCAAAATGGGACTTAGTGAATTCACCGCTAACTATATGGCCGAGGGTGTTAAAGGATATCCTACACATGATAAATTGCAGGAATATATGGATTGGAATGGCTATCGCGTTTCGACGGGTAGCGGGAATAACACTATTTCCGTGGAGGGAACCTTCCTGCCAATGGACATCGAACCGACCATGGAATTAATAGGGCGAATGGCTTTCGAACCAACCTTCCCTGAGGGATCCGAAGAAAAACTGAAACAACAGGCGCTTATGCGACTGGCCAGTCAGCAGAATAACTGGTCCAGCGAAGCCTATTACTATTTTCGCGAGAAATTTTTCGGAGAACATCCATATGCCAGCAACCCCACCGGTTCCGAAGAATCTATACCTTCTTTCTCTCGTGAGGACGCCATAGCGTTCCACATAAAATATATCTCGCCCAACAATTGTGCCCTCGCTATTTCCGGGCCTATGCCAACCGAAAAAATGCTCGATCTTATAAACGAGTATTTCGGCGACTATAAACCGAAAGAGATTTCGCTTCCAGAAATTCAGGAATTTACGGCGAATAATGAACCGGCTCGATTTATTAAGGAAACGGATCGCAGTCAAATAACGCTTATGATAGGATTCCCCGCCCCCAAACTCGATTCCGATGAAATATACCCTATGCGAGTAATGGACGGTTTCCTGACCGGAATGAAGGGAAGATTGCATAACCAGCTCCGGGGAGTCCGCGACCTAGTCTATCTTGTATGGGGTAGCAGTTTCATCGGCCCGGAAGCGGGAACTTATTATATCATGACACAGACCAGCCCGGAAAATTACGATTCCGTTTACACCGTCATCATGCACGAACTCGATCGAATAAAAGAGGGAGATTTCGATGAGGAGGATTTGAATAAGGCCAAACGGACGATTCGGGAATCCTTCAACAGGGGACGGCAGGAACAGGAAAACCACGTTGTCTCGGCGGCATTGGACGAATTATACGGCCTTGGTTACAATTACGACCAGAAATATCTCGAGGAAATCGAAAAGGTTACAAAACAGCAGGTCATCGACTGGGCTGTCGAATACCTGAATAATCCTGTTATAACCGTAATCGGCCCGGAGGGTTTCGGCAGTTAGTATATCGTTAAAAGAACATTTCGAAAGGCGAGATAAAACTCGCCTTTTTATAGAATTATACTTGCAATAAATCAGACCGCTTATTATAATTGAATCCGTTTTTTTAGGAGAAATATGAAATATATGATGATCCTGACAATTATCTTTATTGCTTTTAGCGCTTTAGGCGAAACCGATCCGGTAGAATTTTTCGAAAATTTACGGGAGGTTGTTTTCAATCTCCCCGCCGCCCAATCCTTCTATGGCGATTACACTTTTATTGAGGGCGAGGACACGACGTCGGGGCAATACTTCCTTATGCCTCCCCACGGGACTTTTATTACCGCCGACGATACGGTGAAATTCGTTGCGATGAGCGAATACGACGACCCCTGGTTCTTCATCCTGATTGAACGAAGTCCATTTAACCGCGAACATTTTTACGACATCCAATTCATAGGCGATTCGGCGTCTTTCGTGCTGGCCGATTATCTATCCAGAGACCCCAAAAAACCGAATATCAGCATGGTTTACGATAGGAATATCTACGAGCCATACAGCATGACGTTATTCTGGCCTGATTCGGTCAATCACGCCTTTCCTGGCGCCGATATGATTAAATATGAACTCTATATCACCGATAGAATGAGTATCGCGCCGAAACGCCGTGATTATTTTAATAAAGCCGACGATATTGTCGAAACAATGATATACGAGACAATTGAAATCCCCGGTCATACCCCGCCCGACAGCGTGATTATAAGTTTCCTGATGGGCACGACCGATCTCGAAGGTAAGGGTAAATAATGGATTTAACACTTCTTGGATCAATATTGGAAATTGGGTTTCTGGCTCTCTGTTTTGGCGCATTCCTGGGATTCGCGGCGAAAAAATTCCACGTTCCGGTCGATCCTCGAGTCGAACAGGTCGAAGACGTTCTTCCCGGTGCAAACTGCGGTGCCTGCGGTTATCCCGGTTGCTCGGGTTTTGCGAAGGCTGTCGTTGAAGGCGAAGCGCCTATCGCCGGTTGTATTCCCGGTGGCGAAGGCGTGACTTCCGCGATATCGAGTATCCTCGGCGTGGAGGCCGGTGCTTCTACGGCGACGATAGCGGTGCTAAAATGCAGAGGCGGCAAAAATCACGCAGTGGACGCATACGAATACGAGGGAATCCGCGACTGTCAGGCGGCAGTTCTTATACAGGGCGGCCCAAAAGCGTGTCCAAACGGATGTATAGGATTAGGAACCTGCGTGGAAGCCTGTCCCTTCGACGCTATGGCGATGGGTGCCGACGATTTGCCGGTTGTCTTCCGTGATAAGTGCACCGGTTGCGGCGCGTGCGTTACGGTATGCCCCAACGACGTCCTCGAACTTATGCCCACGGCAGACCATGTCTGGATAGCGTGCAACAATGTTTACAGTGGTAAAGAGGTAAAACAGGTATGCGAAACCGGCTGTATAGCCTGCCAGAGATGTGTTAAGGAATGCCCTTTCGACGCCATAACTTTCGAAAATAACCTTGCCCATATCGACTACGAGAAATGCAAAAATTGCCAGATATGCGTTGTTGTTTGCCCCACCGGGACTATTCATACAAAAAAATCCGGCGAGATATTAAACGACGCGCCCAAAGTTCGGGCGGCTCAGGAAAAGAAAAAGGCCAGGGAAAAAGAAAAGAAAAAGGCGGAAAAATCCGAGTAGTAGTGGTGCTCGATTATCCGTGACGATAAGGGGGAATCTCGATGGAATATCTTCTTCTTGCCTTACTCGGCATAGCTCTGGCGGTTGCTTGTGGATTTCGTGTATTCATTCCCCTTCTGGTAGTCAGTATAGCCAGTTATTCCGGCTATATCGAGCTTGCCCCAAATTTCAGCTGGGTGGCCAGTCTCCCCGCGTTGATAATTTTCGCTGTGGCCACAATTCTGGAGATTGTAGCGTATTATGTCCCCTGGCTGGATAATCTTCTGGATACAATCGCCACGCCTGCCTCCATAATTGCCGGCATTCTGGTTTCGGCATCATTCATCACCGGTATGCATCCGCTTTTGAAATGGACACTTGCAGTAATAGCGGGTGGCGGGGCGCCGCAGGCCTGGTTCAATCCGCTACTGTTGGGGCACGGACAGTGACAACCGCAACGACAGCAAGAATGGGCAACCCCCTGTTCTCGACGGTGGAGAACATCGCATCTGTTGTCATATCTGTTCTATCGGTTGTTTTGCCGATACTGGGAATAATACTCGCATTGACAATCCTGGTTCTCCTCACAGTCTTTTTCATTCGAATGAGAAGACGACGTCGTACCCTGCGAGGAATCTAAGCTTAAGTGATTTAAGATTAAGATCGATAATTAGTGTGACATGGATCGTTCGGGATTCGAGATACAGCATCAGTCATTCTCAATTCTCAACCATCCACTCTTAAATTTCCTCTAACGACTAACGACAATATTAATGCTTGAAATGCCTCGTGCCAGTGTGCACCATGGCGATACCTAATTCGTCGGCGCGCGCGGTGACCTTGTCGTCTCGGATGGAACCGCCCGGTTGGACGACTGCCGTCACGCCAGCCTCGACTAAAACTTCCATGCCGTCCGGAAATGGGAAGAAGGCATCTGAGGCTCCGACCGCGCCCCCTGATTTGTCTCCCGCCTTTTCGACAGCGAGTTTGGCGGCATCTACACGACTGGGTAATCCGCCGCCGATACCGTAAACCGCCTTTTCCCCGGCAATCAGGACAGCGTTCGACTTGACACATTTTACGGCGCGCCACGCGAAGTGTAACGCCCTGTCTTCCTCCGGTGATGGCTTACGTTTCGTAGCGACTTCCCACTTTTCCGGGTTCACGTATGGCAGATCCATATCCTGAACCAGTAAACCGCCCTGAACACCTCTGAACTGGAGCTTCTGCGACGGCAATTCCAGAGTCATGGAGAGCAAACGAAGGTTCTTTTTCTTCTTCAGGATTTCCAGTGCCTCGGGTTCGTAATCCGGCGCGAGGACGGCCTCGAAGAAATGTTTGGACATTTTTTGAGCGGTAGCTTCGTCCACTTTACGAGAAAGACCTACAATTCCTCCAAAGGCAGATACAGGATCGCCCTCGAGCGCCGATTTGTAGGCTTCCTCAAGCGTATCTCCCGTGCCGATACCACAGGGGCTGAGATGTTTCACTATTGCTACCGAGGTTTCCTTCTCGAACTCCTGGATAGTGGTAAGAACGGCGTCCAGATCGAGAATATTGTTGTAACTAAGTTCCTTGCCCCATAATTGCCCGGCATAAGGGACTCCTTTATTTTCGAGCGAATTTGCATACAGAGCCGCCCGTTGATGGGGATTCTCGCCGTATCTAAGTTCCCGAACGAGCTTAAGGGGAAGCGGATAAGCCATTGGGAAACGTTTATCATCGACGGTGTTCGCTATCAAAGCGTCGTAATAGGATGTCGTCCTGAAAGCCTTGCCCGCGAATCGCCTGCTTGTTTCGATTGAGATTTCTCCTTTCTCATCTAATTCCTCGATGGTGTTGAGATAGTCGTCCGGTGTTGAAACCGTAACCACGCCGTTGTGGTTCTTAGCGGCGGCGCGAAGTAACGCGACGCCACCTATATCGATCATCTCAACTAACTCCGATAAATCGGAGGTCTTTGTGAGTGTATCTTCGAAGGGATACAGATTCACTGCGATCAGATCGAAAGCCGGAATATCGAGTTCCTGGATGGCGTCCATGTGGTCCTCGAGTTCCCGATTTGCAAGTATTCCGGCGAAGACTTTCGGATGAAGTGTCTTCACGCGACCGCCAATAAGCTCGGTAAATCCCGTAAGCGAATCCAGTGGCGTAACTTTTATTCCGTTTTCGTCCAGGATTTTCGCGGTGCCGCCCGTAGAATATATCTTAGCGCCATGACGTATAAGCCCTTTCGCAAAAGCTTCCACGCCGTCCTTGTCCCACACGGAAATAAGAGCGTTGTGGATTTTGATTCCCATACTATCCTCCTAAAAATGTCCTATATACATGAGTTGAAGTAACAATCCCGTCAAAACCGGAACCGACAGGTTATCGTCTATTCCCAGAGGAAGCGCTTCGAGGACGGCCGCGGTTAACGCGCCCATGAAAATAGCCGACCACGGCACCACAGGCAACGCAATTAACTTGAAGATAATCGCTCCAAAATAAGCCGTTAGGAAGAACGCCATACTTCCCTCGAGGGTTTTATTCCCTATCGTTTTATGTTTGCCGAATCTCCTGCCAAAAATTGCGCCTGCCACATCTCCTAATATGATGAACACCATAGACGTAACCATCACCCATTTGCTGAACGCGAAGGCACATATCAGGCCCGCGGCGAGTATATACGATGACGCCGTGAAGCGTTTTATCTCTTTGCTACGCAACATATTACCGAATATTTTGTAGAATATCCGGCGAAACCCTTTATCGTAATATTTGAGTATATCGATCAGAATAGCGATAAACGCGCATGCGGCCAAAATAAGTTTAGCCGGGCCTTCGGGGACTATGACGTAGCCTATGGGAATAACGAGCGCGAAAAGGTGAACGCTTTTTCGGCGGAATTCCGCGAGAAGACAGCTTTTAGTCGTCGAAGAGTTCTTCAGGTCGTCTATTAACGTTTTGTCTGGCATATCGATACAGTTCTCTATGCTGTTGTTCATTGAACCACTTCGCGCCAACGTAACTTCCGTAAACATTGCCGCCATAGAAAAAAGCTCCAATTACCGCTAATGTCAAGGCGAAATCTCTATCCTTTTCCCAGAGCGCGGTTGCGCCGCCAGCCGAGCAACCGATAACAATGAAGTTGACCAGAGCATCTCCCCATCTACCGTAATAGGCTTTTCCGCTTCCCGGCAATACCACACTCATCGACGCCGCGAGGAAGGGGGAACGGCGTTTGAGATTGAGACCATCATCGCTTTGTGTAAACATGAATCCCGCGGAACTATTGTAAAGCGATGGTTCTAAACCTTCGAATACGCTCTTCGAAATAGCGTATTCGCGCCCAAAAAAATATGACCATCCGCTCAGGTAAGTCAATGCGTCGATCAGGCTGTCGGAACCTTCGGCATTATCTGCACGATCGACGACAAGGTTCAATTTTCCGAGGAAAAAATCGGAAACCCCAGCTCGATAATAAGCGGCTTCACGGATATTTACGGAATTTACGGGATTATCCAGTTCAAGGTATATTTTCTTCGACGTCGAATAATCTCGGGTTTTCTCAAAACACAACGCGGCCTTGAAACTCGCTTTCGAAGATCCCTCGGTCGTGGAATCCTCGTGCGCTAAACGCAAATATTCGACCGCGGCACGACGATATTCGCCGAGGTCCTCGAGACGCCCGGGGAAACCGTCCTGGCCAAAAGCCGTCAGACACAATAGAATCAGTATGGCCGTGCAGGTTTTTTCCATTGGGTATATCTCTCCACCGGATCGATTAATTTCCCTTTCTCGTCTTTCGGGTAGTATTTCCTCGCGAACACGTTATCTCTCAACAATCTATCCGCAGTTAGAAGGGTTCCTTTTATTATACCTGCTTCGTCGATAACTTTTCTCGCAAAGTCCGCGCAACCGGGTTTCATCGGGCAATGGTGAGTTTCCGTTACCGATATTCCGTGTTTGTATATATCGAAAAGTCCTTTAAGAATTACCTGTATTGCATTTGAAGGCGGTTGCAATTCGGTAGTATCCGGGGCGGCCAGGCTATCCCTCGCCAGGACAAGAGACGATATGACGATTATCAAGGTGACAACCTTCCTCATCAAAATCGTTCCTCCGCCTGCCTGCACGCTCTGATATAATCCTGCAGGTTATTCTCCCTCGTTATTTCCACCGCTTTAGAAGACGCTCCCAGCCAATATCTCGGCGCGAGAATATAGAATGCGGTAATTGCTCGTGCATAATAACCGCCGTCGATAGCGGAGATAATCAGATACCACAGTGCTGTATTTACTCCCAAAGACTTCTGGCCGTTGAGTATATCCCCGCCGTATAGCTGGCCACTTCCGGGTAAAGCGACGGACATAACCTGAGCGAGAGCCGGCGATCTTCTCCTCGGTGGCCGGATATCTATCCCCTCCCATCGGTTATGGGCGATTTTCCGTAAATATTGAATCCTTTCGGTGTCGATTTCCGCGCCCCTATCGATAGCTTTCTCGATACATCCCAGCGCACCTTCGGGATTTCCGCGATACAATTCAACAGCTGAGCATTCAATGGCCGCGTTTAATAATAGGTCATAATCATCTGTCTTTTCGATGATTGTCTCATATTGCTTAATAGCATTTCTTAAGTTATTGGACTTAACATAACAATTAGCAATATAATAGTCTATTTCATCTATAGGTGGCGTATCAATTCTCTCGAACTCGAGACGTGCGTCGTCATAAAGCCCGAGTTCGAATAGTTTTCCCGCGAATAGTGTATCGGGCAATGCACAAAGCCGGCTTGCTAATATTGGGATGATTAAGAGGAGGAGTCCGGGGATATAATTAAGTCGCATAAGCTTTATTCGGAGCTTTCCGGGGAAATTTCCCCACCCCTCGACATAGAAAGACCGATTCTATAGCTAACCGGCAGGTCCTCATGCACGGATAAGGCCGCGCCGGCTCTGAAGCCTTTGAATATACGCAGGTCGGCGCCTGCACTGAAATCGTTGTCCGAAATGCCGCCGCGAACAGCAAAAAGGTCTTTATACGATATTTCGAGACCGGTAGAGCCTTCGATTAACTCTTCTTGAAGGGAATAGCATCCGCCGGCACATAATTCCGCATTGAAACCCGCGGCGATTGGCATTCCATAACTACCGCCGACGACCATCGAAGGAGCGCCGAACTCTGAAGAGCCTGAACTCCACGTAGTATAACTCGCATTACTGAGAATAACACCGAGATGGAAATTCCGTAGTGGTGTCCAGTCGGCTCCGAGCGACGCAAGAGCGCCATAACCGGTGGTTTCAACGAGATCGCGGAAGATCAATCCTGTCGATGCGCCAAACCGCAGGTTATCGCCGTATTGAACTGCGTAAGCTGGAACCAGGGCGATATCGTGGTGGCTTTCCTCGCCCGTTTCTAAGGGTCTATTAGACGCGGATACCGGCGCGCCCGGATCCGGCAATTCAGTTGTTTTGATTCCCGAACCGCCGGTATAAAGCGCTCCCAACGCAAAATCGCCGGGCCCGCCGATATTAATCTCGATACCCGCGGCATCGGATATCAGAAGGCCGTCATAGAGCTGTTCGTGTCCGAAGAACAGAAAATCCCCGGAACCGATCACTGCGGGATTATTGAAAATCGCGCTCGCTCCCCGCGAAGCGAAGGGACACCCGCCCATCGCAGACGACCGAATATCGGTATCCATTTGGAGGAAGTCGTTTACGAAGGAACTCGCAAACGTGCCGCTTATCATGCACAACAACAATAGAAAGTGCAATGCTTTTTTCATAATATCACTATCCTTGCATAGTCTCGGCGGACGACAGGATAAACGCAAATGGCGTGCCACGTATTAAAAAGGGCGGTTGCAAAAACCGCCCGAATCGAATTAATACGACAACGCTAATCAGCCGCATTTACTGTGACCGCAAGAATGGCATTTCTGGCAACCTTCCTCGTAATACATCCTGGAACCGCATTCGGGGCAGATCGTTCCCGGCTCGGTTTTCGCGCTCATCTCCTTTTCCTTTTCAGGTATATCGTCTGTATCCGGCAACTGGAAGGAATTTCCCTTTTCATCCTTGGGGTGCAGAACCAATGAATCCATTTCGGATTCTTCGCTGATTTCCGGGTTATCCGCTTTTCTACGCGCCTTGATATACCACCGCAAAGCTTTTGATATCCCGTCGGAACAGGATTTTATCATTTCGCCTCGGTCCCATACGGGGCTTGGACACGCTATTCCCTTGAGCTGTTCGAATATTTCTTCCGGGTCGATGCCACTTCTCAATGCGAGACTTATCATTCTACTCACGGCTTCCGACCAGCTCTGCGCGCACCCGCCGGATTTGCCTATATGTGTGAACAGCTCGCACGGCGAATGGTCGTCTTCGTTGATTGTAATATAGAGGTTACCGCATCCACCAGCGATTTTAAAGGTCGCGCCCTGTGTAACAACCGGCCTCGGCCGTTTTTTAATTCTGATTTTTGACGGCAGTGTTTGTGCCTGTATCTCTTCGCCTTTTTTATCCTCTTTCTTCTTCACGCTGAGAACCTGCTCGGCGCGGCTACCGTCCCGATAGATCGTTACGCCCTTGCACCCAAGTTCATATGCGAGTCTGTAAACCTGACGGACTTCCTCTTCCTCGGCTTCGTTAGGGAAGTTGACCGTCTTTGACACGGCGTTATCCGTATATTTCTGGAAAGCGCCCTGTATTCTGACATGCCATTCCGGAGAAATATCGTGGCTCGTTACGAAAACCTCCCTTAATTCCGGGGGAATCTCATCTATATCCGCGATACTTCCCTTCTCTATTACTTCACGCATCAGTTCTTCCGAATAGAGATTTCTATCTCTCAGGGCTTTTTCGAAATGCGGATTAACCTCGAGCATACGTGTGCCATCCATAACGTTACGTTCATAGGCAAGTGCGAAAACCGGTTCGATGCCGCTCGAACAACCCGAAATTATACTTATCGTTCCGGTTGGAGCAATTGTCGTAACGGTAGCGTTCCTAACGGAGATTCCGTCGGGATGGTCGTATATACTGCCAATGAAATTCGGAAACACGTCTCTTTCGGCCCCTAATTCGGCAGACATCCTTCGGCCTTCGACCTGGACGGTGGACATGATTTCTTCCGCCAGATTAACAGCTCTATCGGAGTTATACGGGATTTCCATCTTGTAAAGCATATCCGCGAATCCCATGATTCCAAGCCCTATTTTGCGATTCGCGCGCGTCATATCGGCGATTTCCTTCAACGGATACTGGTTTGCGTCGATTACGTTGTCCAGGAAATGGACGGCCAGTCTTGTTATTCGCGTAAGGTTGTCGAAATCGACGGTTTTATCTTCCCTGACAAAGTTCGATAGATTTATACTTCCGAGATTGCAACTCTCGTAGGGCAACAGGGGCTGTTCTCCGCATGGATTGGTGCTTTCGATTTTGCCGATATGCGGAGTTGGATTGTCTCTATTAATCCTGTCGAGGAATATTATCCCCGGTTCTCCTGTTGACCACGCATGACGGACGATCTTATCGAACACCTCCCCCGCTCTTAATTTTTGAATTGGCCTGCCGTTCCGGGGGTTTCTTAGGTCATATTCTCCATCGGTTTCGACGGCTTTCATGAAATCCTCGGTCAATGCGACAGAGATGTTGAAATTATTCAACTTCTTCAAATTGGCTTTGCATTCGATGAATTCGAGGATATCCGGGTGATCGACGCGTAGGATGCCCATATTAGCGCCGCGTCTCGTCCCGCCCTGTTTGACCGTCTCCGTGGCGGCATCGTAAACCTGCATGAAGCTTATCGGACCGGACGAAATACCTACTGTGCTATGAACCACGTCATTAGCGGGCCTAATTCTCGAAAATGAGAAACCGGTTCCGCCGCCGGATTTATGGATGAGAGCTGTATTTTTTAATGTCTCAAAAATGCACTCCATAGAATCCTCGACCGGAAGGACAAAACAAGCCGAGAGCTGGCCGAGATACCTACCGGCATTCATAAGCGTCGGCGAGTTGGGCATGAAATCCAGGGAAACCATGGTTTCGTAGAAATCGCGGGCCGTTCCGGCGAGATCGGCGTGCGGATCGTATCTGCCATCGACTTCGGCTATCGTCTTGGCCACACGAGCGAACATGTCCTCGGGCATTTCGATGACGTTTCCGTTCAAGTCGCGCCTTAAATAGCGTTTCTTCAGCACCGTTACGGCGTTCTCGCTCAGTTTCGCCTTTTTTGAAAGCAGGTTTTCTTCGTCTGGAAAGCTAATGGATAGATCCAGCATTCCGTGGGTTGATTTGTTAAGTTCTTCGCTCATCATTGACTTCCTGGATAACGGAAATTGTTAAAATCGTATTAAATGCGAGGTGCAATCTAATGCGGCATTTGAGGAATGTCAAGAGAAAAAACACAATATGTTGGGGAATTTTTTTCTCTTCCCCCAATAAATTGTGGATAAAAGGCGATTTTGTCAACCCCCGGATGTGGATAAATGCAACCTCCATTATCCGAAGCGCAGGAATAGACATCCCGTAATATAATTGGCTAATTACTATGAAGGGTTGACATTCGAGTTTCTCCGAAGTATCTTTTTCATCGATGACAAGAGCTAGAAAAAATACGGGGATTTTTGGCGAATGGGGCGATCTCATCAGATGGAAAAACAGTCTTGTAGCCCTCGCCTGCGTTTTTGTCGCGTTTTCGTTGGGCGATATTCCTCCAGGGCAACCCGCGGGAGTAATCGTATATCTTGTCGTCGGACTTATTTTTGCCGGCGGCAACGTTCTGAACGATTTCGTGGACGTCGCCTCGGATAAAATCGCTCACCCGCGAAGGCCGCTTCCGACAGGCGCTATCCCACGCAAATCGGCATTAATATTAGGGTTGATGCTCACCGGATTCGGGATAATCCTCAATTTTGCAGGATTGAGATTTTACGGGCTTATTCCCACTTTGATAGCCGTCTTCGCCACGGCGCTACTTCTATTTTACGATTTTCTCGGAAGCAGAATACCTTTACTCGGTAACCTCATCATCGCGGTGCTGGCAGGGACGGTTTTCATTTTCGTGGGCACTGCGCAGGGATTGACGCATAAACATATTTACGCGGCCGGTTTCGCTTCATTGATAACCCTGTCCCGGGAAATAGTCAAAGATATAGCTGACAGACGTGCCGACGCGTCCGTGGGTATTAAGACGATTGCCGTGGTAATCGGCGACCGCCGCTCCGCTAACCTGGCTTCATTATGTATGGCTCTGATAATTCCTGTGACTATAATCCCTTATTTCGCCGGTGTCTTTAATGAGTGGTTTTTAGGCGCGGTAATTCTCTTCGTGGATTTGCCCGTAGCATTGTTGGCCTGGTTGCTCCCGGGGAATATCTCGCCGGAAAAAGCGAAGAAATTTGCCCGCGATATGAAGTGGATAATTATCGGAGGTCTCGCCGCACTTCTGTTGGGAGGGATTACGACATGATAGCCGTTTTGCAGAGGGTTTCCTCGGCTTCGGTCGAGGTGGATAACGATCTGGTCGCAGAAATTGAAAAAGGACTTGTCGTTTTACTCGGCGTTTTCGATTACGATACACCGGAAGACGCTAAGTTTCTGGCTTATAAATGCCCCAATTCAAGGATTTTCAACGATCCTGATGACGCGATGAATCTGTCGCTATTGGATGTCGGCGGTAAAATACTGGCGGTAAGTCAATTCACGCTTTGCGCAAACGCCCGCAAAGGCAAAAGACCAAGCTTCGCGCCCGCGATGCCCCCCGAACCGGCTAACGAATTGTATGAATTATTCTGCGACGAGGTTTCCGGATACGGGATCGAAGTTCAAAAGGGGGTGTTCGGAGCCAGTATGAGCGTTAAATTGACAAACGAAGGGCCGGTTACGATTATCTTGAACTCCAGGGAATCGCGTAGGGGTAATATTAAGAGTTAATCGAGCTATTATGATCTATCTCGCTTCTAAATCCCCTAGAAGAAGGCAATTATTGAAAGCGGTAGGCATAACTTTCGAGGTCGTCGAACGCGATACGGTGTGTCTTCCAGAATTCGATTCGCACAATCCAGGCGCTTACGCCGAAGAATTGGCTATAAGGAAGGCTCGCGCCGCAAGATGCCCATCGGATAAGCTTATTATCGGGTGCGATACTATTGTCGTTCTCGATGGCGAACTTCTCGAGAAACCGCATTCGGAAGCGGAGGCAGTGAATTTCCTATCAAGACTCCAGGACAGGTGGCATTCGGTCTATACCGGTATAGCGCTTTTTGATAAGGAGAAGGAAGTAATCGAATCCGCGGTGGAACTAACCGAAGTTCATTTCCGTCCGCTAACGAAGGAAGAAATCTCGGCCTACGTCGAAACCGGCGAACCTATGGATAAGGCCGGCGCTTATGGCATTCAGGAGAAAGGGGCTTTGTTGGTTCGGGAGGTTCGAGGCGATTATTTCAATGTGGTGGGTTTACCTCTTTTCCGCTTGACACTTTTACTCGATAAGTTTAACTTAGAAATTCGTGAACTTATAATTCGCGGGTGATTTTTTTCGCGTCTTATAAGTGCTTTAATAACCATTGACCGAAAAAAAGCTATTGTGAGAGAATTAGGCGAATACTTACGTCAGATGCGGGAGGCTAAAGGGCTAACAGTCGAGGAAGTCGCCAGGGCCACCAAGATAAACATCGGATATATTGAAGCTCTCGAAAAGGGCGAATACGAAAAACTGCCCGCAGATATATATGTCCGGGGGTTTATCAAGAGTTACGGGCAGTTACTTAACGCCGACCTTGATGAACTCAACGCACGTTACGAGGAAGCGAGACCCAAACCCAAAGCGAGACGAATCTTTTCCGGCAAACCCAAAGAGGAACTCCCCTATGAGTCACCCATTCCAAAGTCCTCAGTCGGCAAGAAGAGGGTAATACCGCGAAGAATCAGATTAAATACCGGTTCGATAATCGTGATCCTTCTGATTATCATTATTATTGTCATTATCCTCAGAACTGTCCTGGATAAAAACGGGCAGACCGGCCCTCCGATAACGAATATAAACGACGTCGTCGTGAGCGACACGAACGGTAGTAACGGCAACAAACTCGTATCTCCGCTAACGCGGGAGGATCTTACGCAGGAAATACGTCTTCAACTCGGGGAAATCAACCCTGCATGGGCGCTTGGCAGAGCGGATTCGTTGACCTTATCCGTAATATCCAGGCAGGATAGCTGGATTCTAGTCGAAACCGACTATCGAAGAGCTTTCAAGGGTGATATCGAAAGAGGGGATGCGATGGATTTTGTCGCCAGGAATTCCTTTTTCCTGACTATGGGCGATCCAAACGCTATGCACCTTATGGTCAACGGTTTCGATCTGGCGGAATGGCCCGATAGAAACT
The DNA here is from genome assembly GCA_964606695.1 of uncultured bacterium. Classification (GTDB taxonomy): domain Bacteria; phylum UBP14; class UBA6098; order UBA6098; family UBA6098; genus CAZSHG01. The sequence continues at coordinate 12,088 of CAZSHG010000026.1, read as the reverse complement.
ACCCTATGGACCTCGATATAACTCGCGCGAATATCCTCCAGCTCTTAGAGGGAGCCGAACAGGTCAGTCTTCCACGTCCGCCCAGACCTAATATTATCGGCGCGCCGCCGGAGGAATCGGATACGATTATCGAGCCGCCGCCGTTGAGAACGAGGGGAATCGAGGTCGAGAATGATGGGCGGTCGATCGACGAAGAGACCCCGCCGCCCGAGGGGCTTAGATAGGAAAATGGAAAACAATAATTCCAATAATACAGAGAACGTCTTCGAAATCGAGAGGAACCTGGATACGGAGGCGGGCTTCTTTACTAGGTTCATTTGCGCTCTTCTGTCGTTTATCATCCCGGGTTTGGGACAGGCCTTACAGCAACGTTACCTCAGGACTTTCGATTTCCTGATCTTTTACGGAACCTGCATGGTGGCCTCGCTGATCTTCTCCATACACCTTTTCCGGGGAATAAGTTTAGCTATAGTGATGTTTTCATTTTTTGCGTTGCCTTCCGTCGTGGCTTTTTTCGACGCGCTGTTGAATAAATCCAATCCCGGAGACGCCGATACGATAGTCCGGAGTATTTTCCTTTTTATTTTCTTTTATATTTTAACGCTCGGCCCTTTCCATTTTCTCTATAATATCGTCGGCTATAAGATGTATCGTCTGAAAGCCAACGAAACCCAGCTGGAACCAATTCTCTTCCCGAACGACGTGGTAATATTCGATCTCGATGCATACGGCATAAGAACTCCCGGTATCAAGATAACCGGCGCCATGGTAGAAGTCGGCGATATCGTTTGCCACGAAACGAAATCCAAAAATACCAAAGAGAAAAAAAGGTCAGTGCATATAGTATTGGCTTCGCCGGGGGATACTCTTGTTTCTTCAAAGGGGAAGATTACGGTAAACGGTCGGCAGGTTAAATTGCCATTAACCAGCAAATTCTCCGGAGGTGCCGATTTCGGCCCCATAGTCGTCCCGAAGGACGAACTATTCCTCGTGGATAATTCTCAGGAATTTTTCCCGATTTTTCTTAAAGCCATTATCGGCAAAGCCGAGGTCATTCTTATCTCGAAAGAAAAAAGCGGCGGTTTCCGCTGGGATCGATTCGGCAAACATATCGGAAGAGTGGATATCCTATTACCTGAATACATTCCCAAAGACACATCTATTGTTATAACCGATTCTGTTTCTTTATTTAATGATCTATTACCTGACTCATTACAATAGATGATAAGAGCTAATTAATTAATAAACAAACTGTTATGCGTTATATATTATTATGCTTGACATTAATTATTTGTATTGCTTTCTGCGCGGAACCTTTTATCGGCATAGGGACATCGAATAACGATGATCCTCCAGGGATAGAGGTTACACAGGTAGTTCGGAATTCACCCGCGAAGATCAGCGGTATCGAGGTCGGCGACGTCATCACACATATCGACGGGATAGCAATCCCGAATCGGGACTCGCTTAACGTCTTTCTCGATAGCTGTTCGGCGGGAGACCTCGTGAAAATAACTATCGACAGGTGCGGTAGAGCTGAGAAATTCCCGCTTATACTTGCCAATCGAGATTTTTTCCAGGGAAGTATGAAAGAGGGCGACAGGGAGAGTTTCCCAACCGACAGCGCATTTGTAATACCGGAATGGCGGAACGATTCGACTACTGCGATGGTTTTAAGCGCACTCGAAGAGAACGGCTTACTCGACGAATACGACAGCCTTGCGATAGCTTTCCGGACCGAACTCGACGAATACCACGGTTACTATACACTGGATGCTGTGGCTCTACCCCTCCTGCAACCGGCGGCGACATATTTTTCCGCGGAAAGGGTGTTATCCGATCTTTCCGCCCGTGGCGGCGACCCGATTAATATCTGGGCTGGCGTGCCATTCGCACTGGATGTCGATACGACACACGGTCTGATTCGACCGCAACCGGGCACTATCGAAGGGATTATCGAATGCGTGCGCCGCGCAAACGCGCAAATCGATTCGGCATTCATGGAATTGAGCGAGGAGGAACTCAATGACGTCGCGGATATCGGGCCTTATCTATTGGACATCCTCGAAGCCACAGTTTACATAGACAACGACCCAGACGAAGGATTGGTCGATGAGTATATCGATATGATTGCGGCGTCCAAGAAGGTCGATTACCACAATCTGATAACAAGCGGACAATTGCTTTCGGGATTGTATCAACCGGGAAGGCTCCTCGAACTAGCGGATATTCAACCCGGCGACGGTTCCAATCCGGAAAGAGACATTTTAATCGATAAACAAGTTATTGTCGCATCTAAGGACAGCGCGGGAAAAAGCTTCCCCGTTTACGGTAGGATGATAGTTACAGGAACAGGAAACGGCGTTTATGACGAGCAGGCCGCAATCTGGATCGACCTTGGCGGCAACGACACATATCGCGGGTTCTGCGGCGGGACGCCCTATGTTATAACGGGCGGCAATGAGCATATCTTCAAACAAGGGCGCGTCGGTGTTCATATCGACCTGGGTGGCAACGACACATACATTCGCAACACGCCGGGAGCTATCGGTTCCGGTTACTGCGGCGGCGGATGTCTTATCGACTTGAAAGACAACGACAAATATTACGGTGATAAACTCTGTCAGTCAGCGGCGTTTTTCGGCACCGGAATGTTGATAGATACACACGGCGAGGATAATTATCTCGCGCAGGAGAATTCGCAGGGATTCGCTGTCTTCGGCACGGCATTGCTTTATGACGCTACCGGCAATGATAATTACACAGGCACGCGATATGTTCAGGGTGTCGGAATGCCGAAGGGATTGGGAATGATGATCGATCATTCCGGCGACGACAGCTACACGGCATCATACAAGATCCCCAATGGATACGGCAACGAGGACACCTGGGACGGCTGGAGCCAGGGCGTGGGCATGGGCTTCCGAAACCTCGCGGCAGGCGGAATCGGATTATTAATCGATAGGTCGGGAGACGACAACTATCTCGCCGGAAATTTCTCCCAGGCCTGCGGATATTTCTTCGGGTTTGGGATTCTGGACGATGGCGAGGGCGACGATATATTTAAGGGCAATCGCTACGTGCAGGGTTCGGGGGCGCATCAGGCGCTCGGGTATTTCCGCAATCGCGCCGGAAACGACGTCTATATCGGTCATGAGGCTACAAACCAGGCTGGCACGTGGGACATCACGACCGCCTACTTCATCGACGATTCCGGCAATGACAGCTATTCCGGATCGGGATTATCACTCGGCGGAGCGGCACAGAACGCCTTCGCGGTGTTTATCGACAGGGACGGCGAAGACATTTACAACGTGTCTTCGAGCCGATCGGTGGGGATGAGCGGCGGTAACGACTATCATCCTGAATATAACGCGAAAAGTCTGGGGATTTTCTTCGATCTTGGTGATGATAAAGACGATTATTCCGATGTTAAGGACAAACGCAAGAACGGCAAGGTTTACCTGACCGACGATGACGACAACGAAAACACTGGCGACGGCCTATTTATCGACGAATAGTTATTTGGCCAAATCGTTATTGAGAACGGTCATATAACCCGACTGGTTTACCTGTATAATATCAAGCTCCTCGTCACGGTCGAGATTACCCTTAGCAAGAATAATAAGGCTGTCATCGTCGAAAACATATATCTCGATTTCGTATGGCTCCGGATCGCGGAGGTTCGTGTAGAGCGAATCCTTACTCCCGGTGAACCTCATGTGCTCGGCGAAAAATTGCATCTCGGCGGTGTAGTAATTTTTCAACGTCGACATGGCGGTAGCCCGTTTTGTGGCCCCCAGTGCATGAGTTGGCCGCACGATCTTATCGGGGTCGCCGAAGGTCTGTTCTTTCCAGTCGCGCATTGCTTGTTCATGCATCTCTTCAGCATCTTCGGCATCCGCACCATAGTAAGGAATACCGACTTTGGGTTTTCCCTGCCTTCGATTAGCAAATGCTAATTCACTCACCCTATCGACAAAACCGCTTTTATCAATCGGTTCCGTTTCCTTTGGCCCTGTTATCTTCGGCACGATGAAAAACGAACCGATGAGTATCAACACTAGAGCCAGCATAATTAATCCGGGCATCAAATATGACTTATCTTCAGATTCCATAATAAAATTATAATGTAAAATCGGAATATACGCAATCTTATTTATTGATTATTTTCGTTCGATGTTTATAATAATTGCCTATGAAGAAGAAGTGGATACATCTGGTCTTATTCCTCGTTACCGTTATAACTACCACTGTGGCGGGTGCGCTGATGACTGGCGTGGAATTCGAGTTTTCCTTGCGATGGTTAGTGAAAGGCCTCCCTTTTTCGATGGCACTGCTGGGCATATTAGGCATCCATGAACTTGGGCACTATTTCGCCAGCAAACGCCACGGCGTCGATGCCACTCTCCCCTTCTTCATTCCATTTCCCACTATAATAGGCACCTTCGGCGCGTTTATTAAAATTAAAAGCAGGATTCCCGAACGGCAGAGTTTGTTCGATATCGGGTTCGCGGGACCGGCTTCAGGATTCATTGTCGCATTGCCATTGCTTTTCGTGGGACTGGCCTTATCGAAAGTCTCACCCGGGACTGACAGTGCCATCGAAGGCGGTATCCAGTTAGGCGATTCCATTCTGGTATGGCTGGCATCGCGAATCATGTTCGGTAAAATCCCGGAGGGCATGGAACTCTGGCTTCACCCGACAGCTTTCGCCGCATGGATAGGCCTATGGGTAACCAGCATCAACCTCCTCCCTATCGGTCAGCTCGACGGCGGACATATCTCCTACGCCGCCCTCGGCCCCAAAGCGTTGAAAGTCGCTCGCGTAGTTTGGTTCGCGCTCCTCCCCCTCGGCCTCCTGTGGATGGGCTGGCTGATATGGGCGCTGGTCATATTCTTCTTAATCAAACTGCGCCACCCACCAACAATCAACGACTGGATACCTCTCGGTAAAGCCCGTAAACGATTGGCCATAGCCGCGCTGGTGATATTCATAATCACCTTTACACCCGTTCCCTTTAGCATGATGTAAGACTCAATAATTTTTTTTCGATAAAATAATTTAGGCTCTTGCATTCTTAGAAAAAACACAATATATTGTGGATATGTTACGTCGAGTAGCACATATTGCCCTTCTGATTGCCATCGCGATGACGCTTTTCATCGCCTGCGCGAGTAACAAACCCGTCGTGGAGGAAAAACCTGTCCAGAACATTGTCGTCCTGCCAACAATCGAGTTCCCGTCTTTCCAGTGGGATAAGTCGCGTTTCCTCTACCTGGACTCATCGGGCTTCCCCGACAGCATCGAGTTCTTCGTGCCGGTCGAGGATAATTTCGATATCGACAAAGCGGTCGTCATCGAGGATATCCACGGTTGGGCGGAGAATTGCGTCTTCGATTACGTCGAATTCGGCCACGATGGCGCCAACGTGGTCATCGTGGAGGACATTTCCGCCAGCATGGGTGATTACGTCAGCTTCACCGACAAACTCATCTGGGGCTATATCTCCATTCTGCAGGATCGACCTTGCGAGGTATCCATGGTGCGTTTCGGCGACGAAGTCCATCGCACGCTGGAATGGATGTTGCCCTCGGAGGCACTGACCACCAACCCGGAGAGCCTGGCCTACCCCAACACACGCGGCTCCGACCTCACCGGCGCGTTATCCGAGGCCCTCGATCTGGTGGCGAAACGGCAATCGAGCCCGGCGATTATCGTCCTTTTCTCAGACGGCGACTTCACCGTGGAATCAATCCCATACCACCTCGTCGAACGCGCGACACGATACGGCGTCCCGATAAACATCCTCCTGCACGGCTATAGCAAACCCGGAGCGCTGGCGGAAATCGCGGAAAAGACCGGCGGCATTTATCTCGTCCAGCCGCCCGGAGGTTTTTCTCCAGGCATGGTAGCGGCGGTGCTCGACAGAAGCTACCTCGTAACCTACACGCCCGCGCACACCGACACAAACGGCATCCTGCACAAGGTTGTATTCCAAAACCCCGGTAATGACATCTACCGCGGCGAATACCGCGCGCCAGGCGAGTTACAGCTCGTCGAGGAACCTGTGCCTTTCGTCCTGCCCGACAAACTGCTATCGACCAAATCCATCCCCTTCCACTTGCCCGGCAACGCGAGTCTAATGCCCGAAGCCAAAATGATGCTCGACGCTATCTCCGCCGCCGTCAATTCACTGCCGGACACGCTCGACCTGGAACTTCAAATCAAGGGTTACGCATGCAACATCGGCCCCACAGGCTCGAATATGCTCCTATCAAAAAAACGTGCGAATAGCGTCCACGAATATCTCAACGAACGTTTCAACGGCAACGTCTCCTTCGATGTCTCATGGTTCGGCGAGATGTATCCGCTCAATTCCAATTCCAACGAGACCGAACGCCGCGCCAACCGCAGAGTAGAAATCACCCTCCACTGCTACTCCTGCGGCTGAACTTGCCCCAAATTCCCCTTCATGAATGAAGGGGTGCCGAGTGCAACGAGGCGGGGTAGTTGACGGCCTCCTTTCCACTCTCAACTCTAACCTCTCAACTCTCACCTCCCAACGCTGGCTGAGCCTGTCGAACCCTATTCGTCATTGCGAGGGCGATGTCCTGAGCCTTGCCGAAGACCCGCCTGGGTCGAAGGGTTTTTTCAAATCCCCGGAAATTCCCTTGCGCACCGGCAAAATACGATGTAAATTGAGGTTACTATGCGTAAGGTAACGCAAAATATCACCCCAAACATACCCGTTTCAAACGGCGTTTCCGACGTGCGCCACGGCCTGTTCGCGGTGAATTGCGACATTGCCTTCGAACCGCCGACGAAAGGGATACTGCCCGAGGCGTCCTCTGCCGGACATTCGAACCCTCAACTCTACACCCTCAACTCTCAACTCTACACCCCCAACTCTCAACTCGATTCGCCCCAAACCAAACCGGAGCTGGGGATATGAGAGAAAAAAGAACATATGTTCGATATTGTCCTTGACAAGTAAAACTCAGATGCGTAATTTCGTATCAGAGCATAAGAAACGGAGGTGATATGGCGTCAGATAAGCTATTACATTTTGAAGATGACGGACTAGAAACGCCATCTATTGGTATATGGGGCGAAGAAAAGTATAACACCCTTAAATGCTTTGTGGACATATTTTCCGAGGGTATGAAAAAAAAGATGTCTCAACGCATATATATCGATCTTTTTACAGGAGCTGGTAGAGCAAAAATCCGAGATACTAATGCGATAGTCGGCACATCAGCAACAATTGCGCTTTCAGTTACAACTCCTTTCGATAAATATATTTTCTGCGAAAGAAATAAAAATAATATCGAAGCATTAAAGCAAAGAGTCGACAAAGACTTTCCGAACGCTAATGTTTCTTATTTATTAGGTGATAGTAATTCAATAGTAGACCAGATAGCTTCAGAAGTCCCAAAAGGGAATAAAGTGTTAAGTTTCTGCTTCGTTGATCCCTTCGGCATTGATATTGATTTTAATACTATTAAAAGTCTTAGTGAAAATAGAGCAATGGATTTTCTTATCTTATTGGCGATAGGAATGGACGCGAACCGAAATAAAAAACTTTATTCGTGTATAGAAAATGAAAAAGTCGATAAATTCTTAGGAATTAGCGATTGGAGAGAACGATTTTCCGAAGGTGCTAAAGAGGATAATGAGTTTAGAAGATTTTTAATGAAAGAATATGCTGCCCAAATGGGAATGATCGGGTATTTAAAAACGCCATTGAAACGCATGAAAGCAATTAATACTAAGGGTTCGATTAACCTTTATCATCTTGCTTTTTTTTCAAAACATAAATTAGGATATAAATTTTGGGACGAAGCAAGGAAATATGGAACCGATAAGTTAACTTTAGGTATATAAATGGCATATAACACATCAATCGAATGGACCGAAACAACATGGAATCCGGTGACGGGTTGCACTAAGATAAGCGACGGTTGTCTCAATTGCTACGCAGAGCGCATGTCGAAAAGGCTTCAAGCTATGGGACAGAAAAAATACACAAACGGTTTCGAGGTTACTATCCATCCCGATGTCCTCGACGAGCCGAATCATTGGACTAAAGACCGTTTGGTTTTTGTTTGTTCGATGAGCGATTTATTCCACGACGAAGTCCCATTGGTATATATTCAAGAAGTATTTGATGTGATGGAGAAAAATCCGGATCACACTTTCCAAGTTTTGACAAAAAGATCGGAACGCTTTGTGAAAATTGCCGATAAACTGCCCTGGCCAAATAATATTTGGCTTGGTGTTACGGTTGAGAATTCAAAATATGTATATCGGATTGACGACCTTCGAAATACACCCGCTAAAGTTAAGTTTATCTCAGCTGAACCATTGTTATCTGATTTGCCGTATCTAAATTTACGAAATATCCATTGGGTAATTGTCGGCGGCGAATCCGGTCCCGCTTCCAGACCGATAGAAAAAAAATGGGTTACGAGTATCAGAGACCAATGCACTGAAGCAAATGTCGCATTCTTTTTCAAGCAGTGGGGCGGGATACAAAAGAAAAAGGCCGGTAGAACTATTGACGGGAAAGTATACAGTGAAATGCCAATTTAATAAAAACTTTTTTTGGCGTCGATTCGTTCTTGGACATAGATTTAATTCATGTTATCCCGCGCGGGGAAGCGGAAGTGAGAGTTGAGAGTGGAGAGTTCGATTGCCTCGCGGGTTCAGAAATAAAACAAAACAGGCGCAAATGCGCCATTAAAAAGGAGTCAATGAAATGTTCTGGGCAATAGTAGTTTTTATAATCGGCATCGTCGGCCTGTTGCACGAGTGCTTTCTGTTGAGTCGCGGTATCCCGCTATTCGAGGAGGCAACCTCGGTTGTCCTCATGCTTGTAGCGCTCGGCGGCCTTCTCTCATTGCACAAGAAACATGCGAAAAAATAGATTTAATTCATGTTATCCCGCGCGGGGAATGTTGTTTAGGGGCGCGGAGCCCGCGCCCCTGCGTCGAATGCGGAACCGTAGGGGCGAATCTCGTATTCGCCCAAAGAGGCGCAACGACCCACAAAAAGGGCAATCACAAGGATTGCCCCTACGGATTACGAACGCCGAGGCCATTTCCTCGCGGGTTCATATAACCCCCGGTGCCGCGTCGGGGCGGAATTGGTTTCGCGGTGGTTGTTCGTAGGGGCGTATTGAATACGCCCGCGCACGGATCAACGGCAATGTTCGTTATTCCAAAAACGGGTCAACCACCGGTTGACCCCTACGGAACCGAAAATGAAAGGAGGTTTTCGAATAACGAAACAAGAATGGGGAGAAATCCCCAATACGTTCTAAGATGTTGTTATTTAACAAGTTATATTAACCATGACTCGGCTGAGAGAGGGAAAATCGACAAAAAATGGCTTCTGAGACCTAAGAATTGACTCCTGAGAGCCTACTTTTTTCTCCTGAGAGCGCATTTTTTTCTCCTGAGAGGCTTGTCGCGTCTCCTGAGAGTGTTGTCGGCTCTCCTGAGAAGCTTGTCGCCTCTCCTGAGAGTGTAGTCGAGGCTCCTGAGAGCCGAGTCGCGTCTTCCAAAAGCGTTGTCGAGTCTCCTGAGTGCCGAGTCGAGGCTCCTGAGACGACGTTTTTTGGGAAAGTTTATAGCTCCGGTATCCGTCAGTTGAAAGCGACGGCAATGGGCAATTTGCAATTGGGAAGGGTTTTCAGCGACGACAATAATTGATTTTGCTTGATTTTCCGATGGCGATGGGACATCTTATGAAGTGTAAATGTCGTTCTTTTAAGGAGATAATATGAGATTTTTCGTCATCGCAATAATTTTGTGCGCGGGGCTTTTCGCCCAGTCCGATACCATCTGGACCGAAACATGGATACCCGTGCGCACCGGAGATTCCCTCGCAGGGGACATCTTCTCCCTCGACACGACCGTCGCCAAACCCACGATTCTGATTCAGACCCCCTACAATAAAATCAGTTACAGAGGACTCGCCTTCTACGCCGACCTCGAGGACACTTCCGGCATCTGGAATTTTCAGCATTACAACTTCGTAGCCGTGGATTGGCGAGGGTTTTACGCCTCCACGCCTGCGGGAAGCACAGGTTATGACCGAGGTCAGGACGGATACGACATCGTCGAGTGGATAGCCTCCCAGAGCTGGTCTGACGGCAAAGTCGGAACTTACGGCGGGTCGGCGTTGGGCGCGATTCAGTTTTTGACAGCTCAGCAGAACCCGCCGCATTTGGTCTGCGCGGCACCATGGATAAAGGATTTCCGAACGAATTACACAGATTATTTTTACGGCGGAGTTTTTCGAAAGGAACACAACGAGGCGTTGGAGTTTCTGGGGTTCACGTCGTCAGATTTTATCCTCTCCTATCCCCTCTATTCTTATGTCTGGCAGATTGTCGAGGCGAATTCCGACCACCCGGAAGATTTCCACGTGCCAATGCTGATGGTGAGCGGATGGTTCGATCATTTCCCGTCGGATATCATCTCCGATTTCAACGCGATACGCGACAGAAGCGACATTGCCGTTCGCGACGAGCACAAACTGATTATGGGGCCGTGGACTCACAGCAATGTCGGCGATCTCGTGCAGGGGGAGCTGGAATACCCTGCGGCGGAGGATTTCCAGGTGCCTATCGCAAAGAAATTTTTCGATTATTATCTCCGCGATGCCGACAACGGCTACGCGGGCGAGCCTGTCGGGCAGTATTTTCTGATGGGAAGCGATTTCTGGATTGAGACCGACGACTGGTTTTCGATGATTGACCGCGCGGACACGCTGTATCTGCATCCCGATGGGCTTTTGAGCTCGGTTTTGGCGCCTGCGGGGGGCACGGCGGATTCTTTCATCTACGATCCCCGCGACCCCTCACCCGCATACGGCTCGAACCGCTTTAATCCGGCGGATCCGGGGGTTATTTCCGGGCCGCTGGACATGCGCGATTCGGTGGAGGCCCGCGACGATAATCTGGTTTACTCGACGGACATCCTGACTGAGCCGCTGACGGTTACGGGCAGGATAACCGCGCGTCTTTTCGTCAAATCGAACTGCATGGACACCGATTTCGCGATTCGTATTTCGGACGTTTACCCCGACGGCAGGTCGATGGTTTTGTCTCAGGGCATACTGCGAGGGCGTTTGCGAGACACTCTCGCTGTGGAAAACCTGATGGTGCCCGGCGATGTTTACGAGATTGAGGTGGAGACGGAGGTTTTCGCGCAGACCTTTCTGCCGGGGCATCGCCTGCGGGTGGTGATTAGTTCGGCGATCTATCCGCATTTCGATTCCAACATCAACGACGGCGGCCCGATGTATGAGGATGGCGACACGACGGTGGCCACGAATTTCGTGCATCGCAGTGCGGTTTATCCCTCGGCGCTGATACTGCCGACCTCCAGCTTGGTCGCAGTAGCGGAACGGAACATCGCCCTTCCGGAACGGCTCGATATTCGGGCATATCCGAACCCCTTCAATTCGGCTGTAACGATTGCCGTCGATATTCCCGTAGGCGACGGTTCCCCCGTCCCGATTAGCGTGGAGATTTATGATGTGAATGGACGGGTGGTGGAGACGGTCACTGAGCCTGTCGAAGTGACAGTAGGCAGGTTAGCCAAAGACACTTCGACAAGCTCAGTGTCCGTGAAGTCCCCCTCGTCAAAGGGGGATTTAGGGGGATTATTCGTCTGGCAACCCGCCCCATCTCTCCCGTCCGGCATCTACCTCGTCCGCGCGCGCTGGGACTCCCGGTCGTTGAGCGGAGCCGAAACGTCCGACGGCGAACAATCGATAACAAAACGCATAATCTATCTGAAATGAGGACCAAAATGAGACATTCGACAATCTTCAAAATAGCTCTTCTCCCCCTATTGCTTACTGCGACCGCCGCAATAGCCATTCCCTTCGACCCGGACAGCGTCGAGGACGTTCGAGGGCAGAAAAGGTGGTCTTACTTCACAGATAGTTTAGAAACAGATTCACTATTGTTAGCCACCCACTACACACGAACAGATAGAGGAGATGAGCTGTTTGCCTTTGAAAATTCAGCAGGCGGAGATACAATATTTACTTTACTTACAACAGATGAAG
>CAZSHG010000025.1:24863-41112 GCA_964606695.1 uncultured bacterium | reverse complement strand
TGGGCGATTAGCTCAGTTGGTTAGAGTACTTGCTTGACATGCAAGAGGTCACTGGTTCGAATCCAGTATCGCCCACCATAGATTCGAGGGCGCGTATGCGCTCTTTTTTAATGAAGCTATTATGGCGAATGAAATAGAATTGAAACTCCCCGGCGGCGACGTTCTCAAGTTCGAGAGCGGCGTTACCGGTATGGAAGTCGCGAAAACGATCGGCTCGGGATTGGCCAGAGCGGCTCTCGCATACGAACTCGACGGTGTCAGTCGCGATATGGAAGCGCCTATCGAGAGTTCGGGGGAGTTCCGTATTTTCACTTTCGACGATGACGAAGGCAAGTATATTTTCTGGCATTCCAGTTCGCATATCATGGCGGAGGCTGTCAGGGAGTTGTTCCCCGGAACGAAGGTGGCTATCGGCCCGGCTATCGAACAGGGCTTTTATTACGATTTCGACCGCGAGGAGCCGTTCACTCCCGAGGATCTCCAGACTATCGAGAAGAAGATGAAGGAATTGATCGGTGAAGGGCGGTCGTTCGAGCGTCGTGAATTGACCTGCGAGGAGGCTATAGAGCGTTTTGAGAAGGAAGACGAGATATATAAGGTCGAGTTGGTCGGCGATATTCCTCTTGGGGAGACAGTTAGCCTTTACACCTCAGGCGAATTCACCGATCTCTGCAGAGGCCCGCATATCCCGGACGCGAAGATGATCAAAGCGTTCAAGCTTCTCTCGATTGCGGGCGCATATTGGCGTGGCGACGAGAACGAGAAGATGCTCCAGCGGATTTATGGGATCAGTTTCCCGAAGAAATCCATGCTGGATGATTATCTCGAAAAGCTTGAAATTGCACGCGAACGAGATCATCGCAAATTAGGCAAGGAACTGGATTTGTTCTCGATAAACGAGGATATCGGACCGGGACTGGTGTTGTGGCATCCGAAGGGCGCGATCACCCGACAGGTAATCGAGGATTTCTGGCGACGTCGCCATTGGGAGGAAGGCTACGAGCCGGTTTACACCCCGCTGGTCGGACGATCAAAGCTATGGGAGACATCGGGGCATCTGGGCTTTTACACCGAGAACATGTATCCCTCGATGGAGTTCGAGGAAGGCGGGGCGTATTATGTCCGTCCGATGAATTGCCCATTCCATATCGCGATTTACAATTCGCAGTTGCGAAGTTATCGCGACCTGCCTATTCGATATTGCGAACTCGGCGCGGATTACCGTTACGAGCGTAGTGGTGTATTGCACGGCTTGCTCCGCGTTCGCGGATTCACAATGGACGACGCACATATATTCTGCACGCCGGATCAGATGGTCGATGAGATACTGAAGGTTTACGATTTCTCGCTGGATATGCTCGAGAGTTTCGGGTTCGAGGAATTCGGAATATACCTCTCGACTCGCCCGGAGAAATCTGTCGGCGAGGAAGATTGGTGGGAAAAGGCGACAACCGCCATTCGGGAGGCTCTCGACAAAAAAGGTTTGCCTTACAAAATAGACGAGGGCGGCGGCGCGTTCTACGGCCCGAAGATTGATATTAAGGTCAAGGACGCTCTGGGACGTGAATGGCAGACCAGCACGATACAGTTCGATTTCAACGAGCCGGATCGGTTCGATATCACATATATTGACGAAAAGGGCGAAAAGGCGCGGCCTTTCATGGTGCATCGGGCGTTATTGGGAAGCCTGGAAAGATTTTTCGCGTGCCTGCTTGAATATTACGGCGGCAATTTCCCGATGTGGCTTGCTCCGGTGCAGGCTATTGTGATTCCGGTTTCTGAGAAGTTCGATGATTACGCCGGGGAAGTTCATTCGAAGCTTCGTAAAAGGCGTATTAGGGTCGAGTTGGATAATCGCCCTGAAACAATGGGATATCGAATAAGAGACGCGGAAACCGGCAAAGTGCCGTATATGCTAATAGTCGGCGGACGCGAAGAGGAAAGCAATTCCGCGAGTCTGAGAAGCCACGCGGACGGCGACCTCGGCGCGATGCCTATCGAGCAAATAATCGAAAAACTAACGGCGGAAAGCAAACCGCCTGAATAATAACTTTTAAGAGAGAGGTTAACTATCAAAAGACAGAACAGGAACTCCGAGAGAGTGAACGACCAGATTCGTATTTCGCCCGTGCGGTTGATCGACGAAGATGGAAAACAAATCGGTGTAGTCCCGACGAACGAAGCTTTATCTATTGCCTATGAACGCGGACTCGATTTAGTCGAAATTCAGCCGAATTCGAGACCGCCGGTGGTGAAAATTATGGATTATGGCAAATACAAATACGAAAAATCGAAAAAAGCCAAAGAGGCTAAGAAAAAACAACATACGCAAACAGTCAAAGAAATGAGATTTACCGCTAAAATCTCTGACCACGACTACGGCTACAAGATGGAACATATTCGGGAGTTTCTGTTAAATCGAGATAAGGTCAAGGCTAGCATTCGGTTTCGAGGACGTGAGATAACTCATGTGGAACTCGGTAAAGAGATTATGGAAAAACTCAAGAGGGATACCGCCGACATTGCGCGTGTCGAACAGGAATCCAAACTCGAGGGAAGCACCATGACACTGATGCTTGGTCCCGATCCTAAAAAAATAAAGGAATACGAAAGAAAGAAAGCAAAAGAAGAAACCGCTATGGAAGCGGAAAAACAGGAAGGATAATTATGGGCAAGAAGAATAAGATTAAGACGCGTAAAGGCGTGGCTAAACGTTTTAAGGTTACCGGCACCGGTAAAATAATGCATCATCGTGCCGGCACAAACCATTTCGGAAGACGTAAACGTGGCAACCGCAAACGCGCTCTCAGAACGCCAAGCGTTGTCAAACCGTGCGATCGCAAGGCGATCCGCCGCTCACTCGGGAAAATCAAATAGGGGGTAAATTATGGCTAGAAGTACAGGCAAAGTAGCGGCGCGTAACAAGCGCAAGACATATCTCAAAGCCGCGAAAGGATATTGGGGGTCTCGGCACCGTTTGTATCGCACCAGTCGCGAGATAGTCGAACGTGCGTGGCAGTTCTCATACAAGCACCGTCGCACCAAGAAACGCGATTTCCGTAGGCTATGGATTGCTCGAATCAACGCGGCGGCACGCAATGAGGGTTTGACCTACAGCAAAATGATCCACGGCCTCAAGGTCGCCGATATCGAACTCAACCGTAAAGCCTTGGCGCATATCGCGGTAACCGATAGCGAGGCCTTCGCCAAATTGGTCGAAGTAGCCAAAAACGCCGCTTAGGCCATGATCGATAGGCTTAAAAAGATTCGCGAGGAGGCGTTATCCGCATTGAAGGAAGCTTCTTCGCAGGCCGATCTGGACACTATCCGCGCGAAATATCTTGGCAGGAAAGGCGAACTCGCAGACATAATGAGTTCGCTCGGCTCCCTGTCGAAAGAGGAAAGACCGGTCGTCGGGAAGGAATCCAATCGCATCAAGAATGAATTGGAAACCGAATTCAAGAAATGTCTCGAAGCGGTTAAATCGGGTGCTTTATCGTCGAAGAAGGCTGTGCCGAAAGGTGGACGATCGACTCCAAAGGATACAACCCTCCCCGGTAGAACACCTACTGTGGGCAAACGCCACGTTTTCCGTGAGATGCTGGACGAGATAATCGATATCTTTTTCGGGATGGGCTTCTCGCTGGCTCTCGGTCCGGATATAGACACGGCATACAACAATTTCGACGCTCTGAACACGCCACCGGACCATCCCAGCAGGGATATTGGCGACACCTTCTATATCAAGGGCAACGGCCCGGACGACGAGAATCCATACCTATTACGCACTCACACCAGTCCGGTTCAGATTCGCACAATGATGTCTCAGAAACCGCCATTGCGAATTATCGCGCCGGGACGATGTTACCGCAAAGACACACCCGACGCCACGCACTATTTCAGTTTCTGGCAGTGCGAGGGGTTGTTCGTCGATAAAAACGTCACCATGGCGGATCTTAAAGGCGTTCTGACGGCATTCGCAAAGAAACTCATGGGCCCAAAGACAGAAATTCGTTTCCGCCCACATTTCTTCCCCTTCACCGAACCGAGCGTGGAATATGACTTCACATGTATCTGCGGTGGGAAAGGTTGCAGTATTTGCAAGGGCACCGGCTGGATCGAAATTTCCGGTGCGGGGATGGTCGATCCGGAAGTGTTCCGCGCGGTGGGCTACGACCCCAATCAATGGAGCGGATACGCCTTCGGAATGGGCGTCGAACGTGTGGCAATGATCCGCTACAGCATTGACGACATCCGCCTGCTGTATTCCAACGATCTGCGTTTCATCGAGCAGTTTTAGAGATACATTCAACATTAACTATTACAAGAAAATGCCGCGCTCTGAAGGGCGTGGCTTTTTTCGAAATTCGAAGCGAAGTTCCACCTGCAAGGCATAACAAAGCGGAATTCTGTATTAGCATCGATTGAAATGGCTAAGCGTATCGTGATTAAAGGGCGCTGGCGCGATGTTTGCATACAATAGAAAGACTTCTAAATTAGGAAAAAGCTCAGCAAACAGCGTGACAGCGCCCGGTCGCAGGTTGGCGCAGTTCTTGCCTGCTACAAATTATGGAAAATCCCAATAGAATCGATAGCAAGAACTGTGACAACCGTTTGCGCGGTGCGAACGTTTCGACTAATAACCAAACCTAATGCGCTCGATCATTTGACATTTGTCATTTGGGCTTTGTAATTTCCCTAAATTTCTTGCCCTTTGTATTGGAGCTGGTAGAGTTTGTAGTAGATACCGCCCTGGGCGAGGAGTTCCTGGTGGTTGCCCTCTTCCACGATGCGCCCCTTGTGCATCACCAGGATTCTGTCCACATGCTGGATAGTGGAAAGCCTGTGTGCGATGACGATGCTGGTGCGGCCTTCCATCAGGCGCCAGAGTGCCTCCTGGATAAGTTGTTCGGTCTCGGTGTCGATGTTCGCGGTAGCCTCGTCCAGAATGAGAATGGCAGGATCGAAGGCAAGCGCCCTCGCGAAAGAGAGCAGTTGCCGCTGGCCTGCGGATAGCGTGCTTCCGCGTTCCGTAACCGGTTCGTCGAATTTGTTCGGCAATTTGTCGATGAAGCCCTCCGCGTTCACGACCTTCGCGATTCTGCGGAGTTGATCTTCGGAGAGGTCTTTGTTGTTTAATCGGATGTTGTTCTTGATGTCGCTGGCGAAGAGGAAGACGTCCTGTAGCACAACGCCCAGATGCCTGCGTAGTCCGCCCTTGTCCCAGTCACGGACGTCCACGCCATCGACCAGAATGCGCCCGTTTTGCACATCGTAGAAGCGCGACAGCAACGAAATGATGGTGGTCTTGCCAGCGCCCGTTTCACCGACCAGCGCTATCGATTCGCCCGGCGGCACCTTGAAACTGACATCGCGAAGCACCCATTCCCAATTGCTGTCGTCGGGGAGTTTTTTGTATGCGAAACTAACGTTCTCGAACTCGACCTCGCCCTTCACCGGTTCGATAGCCACCGGCTTTTCCGGTTGCGGGATGTCCGGTTTGGTGTCCATTATCTGGAAGATGCGTTCCGAACTGGCCATCGCTGATTGCATGATATTGAATTTTTCGGCGAGGGCGTTTATCGGACGGAAGAACATCTCGACGTAACTAAGATACGCCACCAGCGCGCCCAACGGCAGAAGGTTCTGAATGACCTGTCCGCCGCCATACCATATTATTAGCCCCAGCCCTATGTTGCGGAACAGCACAATCGTCGGGGAGAACAGGCCGTGGATAATGAGCTGGTAGATGTTAGCCTTGTAGTAGTCGTGGTCGATTTCGCGGAACCGCTTGATGTTTTCCGCTTCGCGCGCGAAAATCTTGATTACGCGAATGCCGCTGAAATGTTCGCTCAGCGTGGCGTTTATTCGAGCTAGCTTTCTGCGGACTTTCCGGTAGGCGTCGCGGAATTTGATTCGGAAAAGCAGTGTTACAACAAGGATTATCGGCATGATCGCCAGTAGAATCAGGCCGAGACGCCAGTTCATGTAGAGCAATGCGGCGGAGATGCCGATGAGCATAAACAGGTCGGAGAAGAGGTTGATAACCACGCTGGTGAACATCTCATTGAGGACGTTGACGTCGTTGGTGCTTCGCGTTACCAGCCGGCCGACCGGGTTGCTGTCGAAGAACTTGAGCGATAATTTCTGGATATGTTTGAAGACCGCATTGCGGATATCGAACAGGATGCTCTGGCCGATCCACGCCATCAGGTAAATCTGCGCGTATTGTGTCCCGAAGGTCAGCAACAGCACGCCGAAGAAAATCAGCCCGATGTGCAGAATGCCACGCCGATCATGGGCACGCAGTCGTTTGAGCGATTCCTGCGGGATGTCCTGCAGGTTGTTGTAACTGATGATGAACTGGCCTTCTCGCGCTGTGTCCTCGAACTTATTCGGATGGCGCGATAAAATTGCCCGAACTGAATCGAGGTTCTCGTCCTGGTAGTCGTCCAGATCGACGATATAATATTTTTCTCGTCCCAGGACGCCACGTTCTTCCAGCTTTGCGGCGTCTTTTGGGTCGAGTTCGTTGTGGTCGAACAGGAACCAGTCTTTCTGGGCCAGTGGGAGCATGCCGTCGGAATATTTATCTCTAACCTGATTAATAACGGGGTCTTCGGTGTTAGACAGGTCGAGTTTGGCGTTGTTGAATATGATGAACCGATCGATCCCGATTTTGGTGATATACGGTCGAAGCACCTGCAAGCCAGACATCACCAGCACGACGAAGATGGTCAGGATGAAGAGCTTCGCGTAAGGCTTCGCATACTTCATAAGCCGCTTCACGAGCCTGGAATCGTAGAATTTACCCAGTTCCTTTTCCTCGTGGAAATCGGCGTAACCGCCGCCTCTGCCTTCGCCGCGTGGCATTAGTTGCTCCCTCCGTTGTTTTCGTGAAGCATTTCCTCGAGTTTCTGGCGTCTATTCAGATCGGCGTAGATGCCTTCTACTTCGATAAGCTCATCGTGGGTGCCTTCTTCGGCGATTTTACCCTCGTCAAGGACAAGAATGCGGTCAGCGTTTTTAACCGTGCTTATTCGATGGCTGACGATGATGTTCGTTCGGTCCTTCATAAACTTCTTCAGGCCCTTGAGTATATTTTCCTCGGTCTCTGTATCGACCGCAGAGAGGGCATCGTCGAGCATGAGGATTCGTGGTTTTTGGAGCAATGCCCTCGCGATAGCGACACGCTGTTTTTGCCCGCCGGACAGCGACACTCCGCGTTCGCCGACCATTGTGTTAAAGCCTCGCGGGAAGTCGCTTATGCTATCATATATCTGCGCAATTTTTGCACACTCGATAGCCTTCGCGTCGCTGGCGTCAGGGCGACCGAACTTGATATTGTCGATAATCTCCTCGGAGAAAAGGAATGTATCCTGTGGCACCATGCCCACCTGTTTGCGATAACTGGAGAGATCGAGGGTTTTAATATCATGTCCGTCGATGAAGACGGTATCGTCCGGGACGTCGAACAGGCGAAGAATAATTCGAAGCAAGGTCGTCTTACCCGAACCTGTTCTTCCGACGATTGCTATCGTGCTACCGGCGTCGATTTTGAAGGATATATTTCTCAGGACTGGCTCGGCTTCATCCTCGTATGAAAAAGTCAGGTCGCTGAATTCGATATCGCCCGTTAGGGGATCGAGTTTCACGGGATTCTCGACCTCTGTTATATCTTTTTCGAGATCGAAGACCTCGTTCAATCTGTCCATAGAAGCCTTACCGCGCTGGTAAAGGTTGGTTATCCAGCCGATGGCTATCATCGGCCAGATGGCGATGCCCAGATATGCAGTGAATGCGACGTAATCGCCCATTGACATACTGGCGAGAATGACTCTGTCACCGCCCAGTAGCAGGACTATTCCAAAACTGATACCAATAACGAATCCAATAAGCGGGTCAAATAGCCCCCAGATACGCACCATTTGCATGTTTTTCCAGCGGTAATCGTCATTCAGATCAAGAAAATTGTCGAACTCCGCATCTTCCTGAACATAAGCTTTGATAACTCGGATGCCGCTGTAAGTTTCCTGCGCCTTGTCTGTGAGTTTTGCGAAACTATCCTGGACGAGTTTGAATCTGTCGTGTAGCTGTTTGCCAAATTTCATTATGATGAGCGAGAGGAAAGGCATCGGGATGAGGACAAATAGCGTCAATTTCCAGTTGATAGTCGCCATCAGAGCGAGGCTTGCTATGAGCATGAAAAAGGCATCGAACAACGCGACTATCGACATTCCGGCCATCATACGGACGGCGTTAAGGTCGTTGGTAGCGAGTGCCATCAAATCCCCGACCTTGGTCTTGTTGAAATAACCTACGCTCATGTTCAGAAGGGTGTTGTAAAACCGCTCGCGCAGGTCGAATTCGATCTTTCTGGACGACCCGATGATCATGTATCGCCAGAAGAATCTCATCAAACCGACGCCCAGAGCCAATCCAACGATTATCAGGGCATAGCGTAACAGGCCGGATTGCGTTGCAGTGCCGAAGGTCATTTCGTTCACCGCGGCACGCGTGATCTGCGGTATCACCAGCTGGAAACCGTTAACAAAAATCAGCGCAAAAAGTCCGGTCTTGTAATATGTCGAATATTTCCAGAGATATTCCTTCAGCGTTCGGAAGACACTGACTTTGCGAAGGAGGCTGACTATCAATAAATAGAGCAGTTGAATCAACCCGATACATATCGATAGCAGGGTAATTCCGGTTACGACGAAGAAAACGCCGCCGCCTCTCTGTTTAAAAATTTCCCGCAAACCGGAGAATTCGCGAAGCAGAGGAACCCAATAAATCGCGAGCAATACCGCCACAATTAACAGTGGAACTGCGATATTGGCTATCTGGATAATCGTCCTGCGTTTATTTTCGTTCGTGTTCGACATAGTTATATGACTGCCTGGTCATAACCGCGGAATATACGGAAATAAAACCGCATTTCAAGATAAAAAAACCCCGAGGCTAAATTTCCCCGGGAACCTGGTTTCGGACCGATTTTATCGCAATAAGACCACTTTGGTTAAGCTACCTCCCGGCATTCTCGCTAAATACAGTCCGGAAGATATTTCATTCGACGGTTCCCACACGACGCGATTTTCGTTAAATTCGTTTTGCTCTATTCTATCGATAATTCGACCGTGAATATCGTAAATTATCAGCGGCGAATCTTCGATTGGCATATCGTTGACATGGAAAACCGTTGCGGCATTGAAGGGATTGGGATAGGCGGTTATCGAGCAATCCCCCGGCATTTCCGCCTCGCCGATGCCAGTTGCCGAGATATAGAAATTCCAGCAGGTATCCAGAATATTTGGAATACATTCGTCGGGCATATCTTCTGCCAGGAAACAGAGTTCAATCTCGTCGCCGGGAGAGAAACTACCCATCGGAGTACATATGAAATCTGGCGGTGTGAAATCGAGATAAGCTCCAGTCGGGCTATAGCTGACTCCATCAACTATGACGCGAAATTCGGTATCCGCCAATTCTGCGGGGCCGGCATCCATTAGTTCGCCCGTTATTACCACGGAATCCTCTGGAAGCGAATCGCCGTCTGCGGGGAAAACATCGCTGATCCGTGGCGGATCGAGATCGAGGACTATCGTTGCAGAAAGGCCCAAACCTACAGCGATGCTACCGGCTTCGTCGATCATATAACTAAGTTCTGCGACTATAGTATCACCGGTATCGTAAGTTCCCGATTCAAAACTTACACCCCCCTCATCGGTCTCGACCTCCGGGTCAATTCCAGTAAATGTGATCCCGTTAACTATTATTATCGTGCTTTCCGGGACGATTGCATTTGTGCCTTCCGTGAAATACCAATCGAATACTACTTCGTCGCAGGCGCTGATAATCAAGTGGTCTGGCCAGACCGAATCGACCGAAGCCGGGACATGTGTTATTACCGTATCCGTATCCGCGCTGAAGGCGTCCGTCGTCATGATATAAAAATTATTTCTTCCGGCGACGAAAATCGTATCGCCCGATACTGTAACGCCGTTCACAATATCGGAAGTCGGCTGTTCCACGACCAGATAGGGCGTTGCCGGGGCGGATACATCCAGAATTTTGACTCCCCCTTCGCCGTCCGCGAGAGCGAGTCTATCGTATGGTGACGGGGTATGAGTTTTTATGGCGTCCCCGCCGAGTTGCACCCATGAGCCTACCTCGATGCAGGTTGTCGCCGATGGGACATCGAAAATCCTCACACTGGTCGAATCGACTCCGGTATATGCTCCGTCCGCGACGATAAGTTTATCTCCGGGAATAATCTCCAGGCCGACCTTATTGCCCGGCGTGGAAGCCGTCATGCGCAATACGGGCGAAGCCGGAGTGGAAACGTCCACAGCGTATATCCCCCCATTAGCGTCCCCGACATACATAGTCTCGCCCTTAATCTCGATTGAACGAACCATAGGAAATCCGCTTAGCGGGAAATAAGAACCCCTTTGAATAAGAGTAGTTCCCGAAATTTCCGCAATAATAGCTCTATTCTGCGCGGCAATATATGCCATCGAACCGTCGATTGCGACATCCCAGCCCATACTACCAGTTCCAACCGGGAGTTCGCTGAGGACGGTCAGTGCCGAGGGATCCGAAATATCGACGAGATATAGCGTCGTAATGCCCACAAGAACGGCACTGGAACCCGAAAAATCGATGTTCCTGACGTATTC
Organism: uncultured bacterium; assembly: GCA_964606695.1. GTDB lineage: Bacteria > UBP14 > UBA6098 > UBA6098 > UBA6098 > CAZSHG01. The sequence goes on along the minus strand of CAZSHG010000025.1, from coordinate 30,433 downwards.
TCCGACGTTGAGGGTATCCGCGAAATCCCCGGAAGATAAATCGTAGGTTATTACCTTGTAGTGGTCGAGGATATAGACATAATCGCCGCTTGCCTTGCATACCTGCATGTTCGTGAAACCGGGGTATGTTTCCTCAATTGTGATTGTTTGAGCTAACATAGTCCCAAGAGTTAGAACTAAAAGTAATATGAATTCAAATTTTCTCATGACGATACCTTTCTTATTAAAGTTATTCAAAGTATAATCATTTCCGGTTACTGCGGCAACACTTTTTGCAAATGCCCGGGGCGTCGCGCGCGTTTTAAATATATTATTTTTCAAAGGTGAAAAACGCGCATGGCTAAATCGGCGGTAGATAATTTTATATAGTTTTCCCAATCAAACTTAGGACCGATAATGAATCAAACTTTCTGTTTTTTCAGAGCCGATTTAGCCGGCCTTTTGCATACAAAAGGCGCGACGCCCCGGTCAATGAATGCACAAATTTTGTGCATTAAATAAGATTAATGTGCATTTTATATTACCGCTCGATTCGATAACTCATTGATTAATAATAACTTACATTTTGGCATGACCAATGCATTACCTATTTGCGAAAACACCGATGGAGGTATCGAAAATGAAGAAGACAATAGCAATAACGATTTCGGTTCTGGCGATTATTTTCGCGGGATGTGATGTCGTGATAATCGACGACGATCCATACTACGACGGTTGCGGAGACTGCTGGTGCGACGATACCCCGCCGCCGGTGCCGGTCAATGTCCATTCTGTGACGGGCGACAACTCGGTTTATATCTATTGGAACTCGATATCCTGCTGGGATATCGAAGGTTACGACGTTTATCGAGGATACGGACCCACGGGGTATTACGATTATATCGGCTCGACCCACTGCGCTTCCTTCACCGATTGGACTGCGGATAACGGCGAGACCTATTATTACGCCATCGCCAGCTACGATTATTGCGGCAACGCCAGCGAACTGTCGGTCGATCTGGTTTACGACACACCGCGCCCGGAGGGTTACAGCTATTACCTATGGTCGGCGGAAGTTTACCCGAACGATGCCGGTTACGATTTTTCGGAATATTCCGCGGTGGCTTACGATTACCCGACCTGCGATTTCTATTTTGGATACGATTCCATCGGGTATTATCTCAACGCCGCCAACGATTACACCGACATCATGGAATGGGGCTACGCCTCCAGTCTGGCCGATGTCGATTACGCACCGGAAAGCGGCTGGAGCATGTATGCCGACGTCGAAGCGCGCGAGGGATACGCATATATTATATGGACTGCCGATAATCATTTCGCGACGGTGCTTGTTCGGGATATAACCGGCGAAAGGCTCAGTTTCGACTGGGCTTATCAGACTGATCCCGGCAACCCGGAGCTAAAGATAGCGAGGGAGAAACCCTCAACAATGCGTGGACATCAAATCCGCCGAGAAGGAGATTTAAGATGAAAAAGCTAATATTTGTAATCATTATCGCGGGAGTCATACTCTCGCTGACACCAAAGACGGCAGAAGCAGGATGGCATGGCGATGTCCGATATGACTGCGACTGTTGCTGGGGCGTCCCGGACCCGTGGGACCCATGGTGGGAATGCCCGGTTTACTGGGAGGTCTGGATGTGGTGCCATCGCCATCCTTATTGGATGTGGCCCTGGTGGGCACGAAGGTGGGTAAGCATTCATTATAGCAGTTGCGGACGCTACTATTATACATATTATGACTACTATGTCCCGGGCGCTCGCAGGGTCTACATCGACGGCAGATATCGCTACCGATATTCGGTGGAATTGGACAGAACTTATTCGACTTACGACAGGATACCACGCCGCAACGGTTTCGAGCGGCCAATGCCGGAAACTGTTGAACGAAACCTATCTTCGAGAGGATCTGAATATCGAGTTCGTGAAACGCCCGCCGAGTGGACATCGACCGAATATCGCGAGGTGGCTTCGCGGCGAAGCAGTTCTTCTACCGACGTCGCATCCTCGACGACGAGCAGGAGCACCACATCTACACCGGAGGCGAGTTCGTCGATAAGTCGAAGGAGTAGTTCTTCGGAGACAGTTGCGCCATCGACTTCCGTGCGCGGGACTTCGGTGGAAAATCCATCGGGCAGTATCGCGGATTTCACTTCCGCTCGTTCGGAATCCGACGATATATCGAGTAGAACTGGTTCGACCAGACTCTCGACGAGAGAGGGATCTTCGGAGTCCGAAAGTGAATCGAGCGAAAGAATCGAATCGAAATCCTCCTCGAAATTTTCGGATAGTCCCCCTTCAGTAACGAGGGAGACGTCTCGAACAAGCACACGAAACTCGTCGAGAAGCTCCTCCGGCAAGTCAAACAGATCTTCGGCAAGGACGACTACACGCGACGGAAGCTCGTCTTCGAGAAGGAGCAGGTAACTCTTGACAATAGGGTTTCATCGCCCTATAATTAGAAAAATGAAAAGACTCGCATACATATTAATCATCTGCCTTCTGGCTATAACGCCGCTCCTGGCGCAGGAAGCCGAAGCCGAGGACACCCTCGATAAATCCGAAAAGGAAGTTATCGAATCGCACGATTCCGATCTGGACGATTCCGACGGCAACGGCCTGGGCGGAATTATAGAAGGCCTTTTTCGAAGCGCGGTAGAGGTTTACGAAAGCAAGCGAAGGGAGGAGAGCGAAGAACGCGGTTCTTCGTCCGAATATTATCGCCGCGATGCCGTCCAGCTGGAAACCGACGAGGCGGTCGTTCCGATGTCCGAAAAGTCATATTCGGCGCCGGCACCCTCCTCATCGACCGAAACTAAGGTTAAAAGTTCCAAGTCGCGCGACGTCTTCGTCGATGAAAACCGCAACGGCATCGACGATAGCAGAGAGAAAAGCACCACGACGAGCACATCGAAACGAAGATCGGATTAATCTCGACAATAAAGGGCGGGTAACCCCCGCCCTTTTTTGATTATGAAACACACCACCACGAATTTTTACATCCCCCCGGAAAGTATTCAGAACGGGCGAGTAATTTTCCCAAAGGACGAAAGCCAGCATCTGGCGAAAGTTCTGCGCGCCAATATCGACGACGTAGTTACAGTGGTCGATGGAGTTGGTTCGGCGTATCAGGTAATTATCACTCGGGCGGATGTGGAATATTCACGAGGCGAAATAAAAGAGCAAATCGAACCCGCGCCCGAACCGGTAATCGAATTTACGCTTTGCCTGGGCGCGATAAAACCCAAACGCCTCGAATGGGCCTGGGACGCATGTATTCAGCTGGGCATATCGAAACTAATTCCGATTCACACGGATTACGGCATCGACCGCATCCGCCCGGACGGCAAGTTCCTCGAACGGCTGGAGATGGTCGCGATCAGGGCGATGAAACAATCCCGTCGCGCGGTTTTACCGACCGTCGAACCTCCAAAATCCGTCCACGAAATTCTTGTCGAAAAGGAATACGAACATCTCATAATAGCCGACGAAAAGGGCTTGCCGAATTTGCCAAACAAACTCCCCAAATTGGGCGAACGAGTTTCACTATTGGTCGGCCCCGAAGGCGGATTCTCCGCGGAGGAACGCAAAGCTGTCGCTGACGCCGGCGGCATCCCGATTTCCCTCGGAGTTCGACGCCTTCGAGCCGAAACCGCCGCGATAGCTCTCTCCACAATTGCCCTCCGCTGGACAGGAGATATATAATATTTGATTATAAGGGATCTTTGTCCTCGTTGTCACTTGATCAAAGATCCCTCTTTGGCTTTTCACCGACCAATTGATCTGCATTCAATAAAAACCTTATTTTAGATACATCGTGCGTTTTATAATTTCCCTGTCGCCGAACCTGGCGCGGAGGAAATAAAGCCCGGAAGTAATATCGCGCTCAGGTTTCCAGACGATTCTATCTTCGGGAATATTTTCCCACGCCGCCAGGCGTCTGCCGTTGATGTCGAATATTTCGATATCACTGCCCGACGGTGAATGGATAGCGACCGAGCTATTGAAGGGGTTGGGGACTACGTGCACAGCGAATTGTCCCGGCAATCTTTCGTCGATGCCCGTGTTTGGATACATGATAAACCTCAGCCAGTCCTTTATCCCGTCGATAGTAATAACCGTGTCGATTATAATGTAATCGGGATGCTCCAACACGAAACGGACGTCTTTGTCCTCCTCGACAAGACCTAGTTTGATTTCGGCCCATTTTATTGGGAAAGGAGAATGGCCGCCGTAATCGTTAGTAACTCCGCTGAAGCTGGTTATAGGACCCCAATAAGCCGAAAAAGCTATGCCTTCTAAGCCTTCGCCTAATGTATCTTCGACGAGAATTCTACCCCGCGAATAGAAGGATATCATGCCTGAGCCATAAATACTTACATCCTCCGGCACTGCCTGAGATGCAATTAAATCGAGGTCGTTTCCGCCCATCAGATCGATTGCACTGCCTGAGATGTCATCGAAAGTGAAATCTTCGATAACAGCCTCGTTGAAAATCTTAACACCGCCCTCGGCGTCATTGATAATAAGTCCTTCGATATGCGAAGGCGATTCGAGTTTCAATGCATATGAACCGTGCGCCGATTGGATGAGTAGCTGTTTGGCGTAGAATTCGTCGGTTCCCTGGATATTAACAGCCGCGTCGGAATCGCCTATACCGGAAGCATCCGTGAAGCTACAGTGTAGCAGTTTAGCATCGGAGGGGTATGTCACCATATAAGGATTATCGGGATTTACCGCGCGGAAACTTACCTTTTCGAGATGTTTATCCGACCCATACCAATAACCGGTCAAATCGATATTATACTCGAAGGGACTGGAATTCTCCATTCTTATGTTCCAGTTCTTGTAATGGGGTTCACCGGCTCGATCAATGTCGTCAAGTTGAATCATCGTAACGAATTCGCCATACATATTGGGTAACCCTGACCACAGGTTGACATAATGGCGGAACCTGCCCTGTCTAAGCTGAAAATCACTTAATTCAAGCGGTCTTCGGGAAGAATCCTCTGCGGTTGCGGAAACGAATGTTAAAGCACCGCCGCCATCGATCCAGAGCGAATCGTAGTCCAATGTGTCATAGTCGAACCAGCCTGAGTAACCCGAACATATCGAAATCGCCTGAGAATCTCCCGGCGCAAGAGTGAACACGGTTGGCGATACTATTACGTCCCAATCTGTGCCCACGACCGAATCTATTGTAACGTTGACTGTTATTGGCCCGGTTGTCGGGTTACCGATATAAAACGTGTCGCACATTCCGCTATCCGCCGGCGCTTCGACATAATCGTAATGGTCAACGAATATTGGATTCAACCAATCGACCTCAAGATAATATTCCTCGTTGCAAGCTCTCATCTCCTGCATCGTAATGAGGACGGTATCGCCGGGGGCGACGAAGGGGAGAGTATAGTCTTCGGCATCCTCCCAGTTCAGCCATAGTCCCCAGGCGGCAAGTGCGAGCTGTAAAGTCGTTGTGTCGCAAACCTCGTCTCCCGTATTGGTTACCCAAAGCATTTTAGTAATTGATTCCGACCACGTAGCATCGGGCGGAACCCATTCGCAATCTA